>DAIDJN010000034.1:0-98267 GCA_027451365.1 Phycisphaerales bacterium
TGATATTGTAATGCTTCCACTTTTTACCGTTAAACACGGATACGCCGTGGCGATTGGTGCCTGCCCATAATCTCCCGTGGCCATCCACACATAACGCCGTGATAAAATTACTGGCCAAACCGGGTGAATTGCCGACATCAATATGGTGCCAACGGAAGCGAGGCAGAGTTTGCGTATGTATGGCCAAATCCGCCGCAGCGGCGGCAGCTTTTACCCCAATGGCATCAGAACTATTCAAACCCGCTGCGACACCATGATAAATTCCAAAATCTTCACCGGAAACCCAAACCCCGCCATGGCCATCGGAAACAATTGCCGTGACAAATCGCGTGGGGCAATGCGTGGGCGATTCGGAAATTCCATTGGAGGTTATTGCCAGGGTTGGCGATGGGGACTTTCTGGCGTTCAAGTTGCCAGATTGGCTGGGGCGCGACTGACGAAGATTGCCCAACGCCGGGCTAGCGGAGGTTAAGCACAAGCCTGACAGGATAAGGGCGGCGGAAATGAGCAAGGCAGACGGGAAGCCTGCGGCTGACGACGAAGCGGGCAGGATGCCCGCCCCCCAACGAGGGCCGACGCCCGGGGCACGCGACAAAGCGGGCAAGATACCCGCCCCCCAACGAGGGCCAACGCCTGCGGCACGCGACGAAGCGGGCAGGATGCCCGCCCCCCAACCACGGCCAACGCCTGCGGCACTGCGGCCAACCAATAATCTTCCCCAACGAGAAAACACAAACGCTCCCCAGCGAAGGTTCAAAACCACACAACTCATCATCCTGCCTGTCCGCAAGCCGCATACAACCCCGCAGCCCACCGGACAAGTTGAAGTATATCTTACCCCCCCCCCGTAAATGTCAACCCAAAAAATAAAATATTTCCATATTTTCGATACTGCAGATCACACGATACCCTCCATATTAATTAAAGCTGTCGCCCAGGAACGAATGGAATCCAGAACACATGTTGTATGGATTAGATAATTAAGCCGCCCTCGCCAACCGAACCATTCTAATCAAACGCGCCGCAGCCACCCCTTTTTCACCGTCTGCCGGCTGGCAGGCCGCTGTCCCGCCCGCCGCGATTTGATCCGCGCTGACAAGTTTTACATTCTCGGCCATAAGCAGCAGCGAGAGCTGCGCCGGGGCTGGTCTCCTATAATTCCGCGGCCTCAATATTTAAAGTTTTTTTTCGGACGCCGTAGGCCTGCAGAAAATGAAAATACCGCACCCGGAAGCCCCTGGAAACAAGGGTCAATACGCAAAACCCCAATGATTCCAACAACAATATGCCGCCCTGAATAGCACTAAATGGCTGATTTCCAAATTGCAAAGACAAACTGCTTATTCCGGTAACGATGAAATGTGAGGTCAAAAAGGCTGGCGGACGCAAAAAAAGGGACGCTCGCCAGTCTTGGTCGGTTCGATTTTTCATTTCTCACAGGTTTACGGCTACCGAAAGAAGCGAAATCAGGCGGATAACAGTATCCGCATTCTATCCCCTCTTATCTCCGCATGATTATTGGCCAGGCAATCGCCATAAGCCACGCAGACGATGCAACCGGGCGGCCTCACCTGCCATGAAGTATTGGATGTCACACCGCTTCCATCGGGCCAGGCCGCCGGAGCACATACCATCATTCGCTGAAGAACGATAACACCAGGAAATCATAAAGAAGGAAGACCGCCGTCCCCATTTTGTCACCCAATGCCAGACAACCTTTTTCTCCGAAATTGCGCAGTTCATTCTCCGGCCTCCCGCGCTAATTAGCGAGCTGATTTCCATCTAAAAAAAGCAATTGGGGCTGCCAGCTTTTCCAGCGGGTCAGGCGTTTTCCTGGGAGGGCTGCGCCGTTGGGGAAGATTCGGAGGCCCGTCGTAGAGTGACTGGAGCCGTGCCGGCATGGTTACTGCATGCCAAGACGCCCGCCCCCCAGATCATTGTGGGGCGTGGGCATCTTGCCCGCCAACCGGCAAGACCCGACATTCGGCACGCTCGCCCCCATCGCGGACCGCTGTCGGCGGCCTGCCGGCAATTCAAATTGTGCAATTTTCTTGAGATTTGCTTTCCACACTCAACCTTCACATGCACTGGGCACGCCCACCCCAACAAGCTTATCGAAGTTGAACTGCGACCACGCAATAAAGCCTCGGTGGCTAATTATTTTGCCAACCCCTATAAAAATTGCCCGTCAGACCCGTTACCTCCTGCTTGCAACCCCTATAGTTGATTAAATCGGAAACGCGCCGGAAATTGTTTTTTCCTGACAGGCCCCATTTGCCAAAGTTCGGTCAAATGCGGTCCCGCGGCCAGTCGTTGAAAATCAGGCACCGGTGAAAATGTCCCCGGCGGCGGCTATATCCACGCGCCGATTGCGCCGGAAAAGTTTCGGCCCCACCGGTGGACGACCCGCGAACATGCGGGCGGTTATAAGCCCCGACATTGTGGTACCGAAAGCTCCGAAAGTGTCCCAAACCGCAGGAATAACGACTTTTGGTACTAACGGTACTACTGGCACTGGCGGTACGGATGGTTCGGGTGGTGCTTATGAAGCAGATAATGCCGCGTTGCAGGCGCCCGTTCCATTAGATAACGCCCCTCCCCTTTCTGGCTGGAGGAAGCGAATGTCCCCGCCGTTGCCGCAGTAACGCGGTGCGGGAAGTTGCGACTGGAGAGTTGACCACATAAGAACAGGTTCGAAGGGCAGCCTTCACCGACACTTTGCGGCACCTCTGGCGGTCTACTTTCAACTCACTGCTTTCATCGTGGGGAAACAGATAGCCATCGCAATTGAAAAGTTGATCGCCGATTGTGGCTGCGGGGCAAAACCGAGCAGGTAATGAAGCAGCGGAAAGCGGCGTGACGCGCCGATAGATCGCCCACGCTGCAGGCCAGCGTTGCCGCAAATTATGCAATTTCCTTGAGATTCACATTCTACACCCACCATGCACATGGTTTGGGCGCCGCCGCCTGGTCTTCGGTTGTTTAGCAGCGGACGCTAGGATACAGTATCATTGTAGCCTGACGGACCGCAGAGTGTTTCTCCGGCGGAAGCAGGTACAGGTTGGGTGGCACATGGCAACGAACCGAAAAAAAGGTTCCGCGGCACTCTTTGAATTGATTGACAAATCCGGTGCAAAATCCGGGCGGCATTCCGGTTCCGGTATGAAAATGCCGGCATGGCTGGATAAATACAACCATCCGCAAGGCGGCTCAACCGGTGACGCCGCCACTGAGTCGGGCAATCCACCAGCAACCGCGACTGGCCCGGTCGCTGGCTCTCAATCCGGATCGCCGATGCCGACAAGCGGCGCGGACAAACCTTCGCTGGGCCAGGTGTATCATGCTCCTGCCCCGGTACCCGATCAGTCTCCGGCACCGGCAACCGCCAATCGGCCCCTGGGGCGCACCGGCATGGACAATCCGGTTCTACTGGATGTACTGGTCGCCAAATTCCGCCCGTGGCTGCTGTTTGCATTGTTCTTTTTCATATTTCTTCTGATTGCCGGGCTTATCATTCTGGCCACACGCCGGTCCGCCGCACCAGACGATCGTACCACGGGCAATTCCTTCAACGATTCAAATGCAAATGTACCAGCATCGATTCAACCCGGCGGCAATAGCAGCACCCTTATTCCCGCTGTACCACAATCTCCGGCGAACAATTTGCCCTCTTCCAATTATCAGATTGTACCCGCCAATCCAATCGCCAATCCCATCGCTAATCCGGCGCCGCGGCCAAAAGCCAGGGTCGGAAAGATTGTTCCTGCGGCGAACGTCCCCCGCCTGGCGGACCATTGGTATCTGGTGATACTGACCACCCAGCCGCAATACGCCCGCACGGCCGCGCGTTTTATTGCACATCATGGCGTAAGCGTCAGCATTGAAACGGGAACCAATAATCTGGCCGAGGTGGTAAGCGTGCGCGGCTTTAAACATCGTGGTGGCCGGCGCGCCTTGGCGTTCCGGCGGCGGGTCATTGCGATCGGCCGGCTGGTGCCCGGAATTAAGCGCAAACACGACAGCGTGTGGGGCGATGCGTATTATGTTCAGATTGTGCGGACCCATTAAGTCCAGGCAGCGCTCATGTTCAAGCCTTTTTGATGTTCAGGGAGCCGTATGGTCGACAGAAGCGTTTCAACCGAGTCGCTCGGACGCGATATTCCAGCCTCACCGGATCGCCAAAATCGGAAAACACTCAGGGTCGCCATTATTGGCTGCGGAGGCATAAGTGAACTCCATATTCCAGCTCTAAAAGCCATGCCGGATGTGGAACTGGTAGCCGGTGTGGATATCAAACCACGGCGTCTGCAGATTATGAAGCAAAAATTCGGCGTGACAGATCTTTATGAAGATTTTCAGACTATGCTGGCTCGCGTTAAACCGGCTGCGGTGTCCATTTGCACACCCAACGCCCTGCATGCGCCGATTGCCATTGCGGCACTTCAGGCCGGTGCCGATGTCATTACCGAAAAGCCCATGGCAATGAACCCGATTGAATGCCGCCAGATGCTGGATGCCGCAAAAGCGAGCGGCCGGAAACTGGCCGTCGGCTTTCAGTACCGACACCATCCGAATACCCAAATGCTGGCCCGCGCGCGGGATAGCGGACAGTTTGGCGAAGTCATGTTTGTCAAATGCCAGGCTCTGCGACGTCGCGGCATTCCCAACTGGGGTGTTTTTGGACAAAAGGAACTTCAGGGCGGCGGACCGATGATCGACCTGGGTGTTCACGTCATGGAAATGGCTCATTATGTCATGGGTTCACCGAAACCGGTGTCGGCTTCTGGAAATATATGGACATATATTGGTCATAAGCCGGGCAATGTGGCCAGCATGTGGCCCAACTGGGACCACACCACCTATAACGTAGAGGACCTGGCCATTGGACAAGTCCGGTTCCAAAACGGGTCGGTCATGCAGATAGAGGCTTCCTTTGCGGCGCATATTGCCGCGGATATCTGGAACTTTTCGTTCATGGGAACGCGCGGTGGCGGCGGATGGGACCCGCCCACCATTTACACCGATTCCGCCGGTACCATGGTAAACATTACGCCCGCCTTTCTGCCCAATGGCGATTTTGCCGGACTCATCAGCGCAAAACTCCGCAATTTTGTCGATGCCTGTCTCTATGATGTTCCCCTGATGGCATCCGGAGAAGCCGGCCTGGCGATTCAGGAAATGATTGACGGTGTGTACCGTTCGGCAGCCTGCGGCCATGAGGTGGAAATTTGAACATATGTCGGTAGACCATAAAAACAACTCTGGCTGCCCACGGCGCGGAATGCCGATGGACGCTTTTCTGGCGGCCGCCGTGATTGATTCACCAGGCCTGCTGGTGCTCGTGCTCGACAGCCGTGGCAACGCCTGTTTTGCCAACAAAACACTTCTGAACCTGCTGGCTCTGCCCGCCGACGCGTCCCGACGACAGCTTGCGGGCATTCCTGTTATAACGCCCGGCCGCCGCGCGCGGCTCCTTACATTCGCACAGAAAAACCGACAAAAGGGTGTGTCCCTGCCAATGGACCTTGCGCTGACCATTGGCGGACGCCGCCTGCGGCTGGCCATGGAGGCCGTGGTGGCCGCGGCCGCTCCGCCCGGCCGCCGCCGGCACATTATTCTCACGGGGTTTGATGTCACGGCAGCCGGGCACCTGCAGGATTCACTCCGGCACAGCGAATCGCAGGTGCGAGCCATTGTGGAAACCGCTGTGGATGCAATTATTACGGCCGATCAGCGAGGCGTCATTAATACATTTAACCCCGCGGCGGAACGCATTTTTCAGTTTAAACCGGCGGAAGTCATCGGTCGGAACGTCAGCATGCTGATGCCCGAACCATACCATAGCGAACATGACCGGTACCTTCAGAATTATCTGCGCACCGGACGGGCCAAAATTATCGGAATAGGTCGTGAAGTTGTCGGACGGCGCAAGGATGGTTCGACATTCCCGATGTATCTTGCCGTGGGGGAACAGGTGCATGGCCAGCGTCACTTTTTTACCGCCATTATCCGCGATATAAGTGAACGCAAACGCATGGAAAATGAAATTCTGCAAATTTCCGAACGTGAACAGCGGCGTATCGGCCAGGACTTGCACGACGGTCTTGGCCAATTGCTTACCGGCGCAGCGCTGCACGCCAAGGCACTGGGGGGACAGTTTGGGCGGACATCACCGGAGTTTTCGGCGCGTATGAATCGCGTGATTGAATTGATTAACGATGGGATTGCCCAAAGTCGCGAGCTTTCACGCGGTCTTCAGCCCGTAGCCGATTGTCAGGTGTTTCCCACCAGCATTCAGGACCTGGCGGAACGCACGCAAACGCTTTTTAACATCGAATGCTCCGCCCGCTGTGAACCGCTGCCTGCGGGCGTATCGCTTTCCGACGCCACGCATTTGTACCGCATTGTTCAGGAATCCCTCCATAATGCCGTGCGCCATGGCAAGGCCCGGCATATTCAAATCAGCCTGAAAGCCATGGGTCGCAATTTACGATTGACCATCCGCGATGACGGTGTGGGGTTTCCTGAAGTCCGCGGCCGCGGGCTGGGGCTGCATATTATGAATTATCGAGCTGGCGCGATCGGCGCGTTGCTGGAAATCCGTTCGACTCCGGGGCGAGGGGTCACGGTTATTTGTTCGCTTAGTCAGCCTGAAGTTCCCGTCCCGAAGCTGCCTGTTGAAAAAGGATAGATGCCATGAAAAAAACAGGTGAATCCGACCGGTCACGCCGGACCGCGGCGACAAAAGACCGAACTGAAAAAAAAACCGCCACCGCGGTGCCGAATCCAACCGCTAAAACCGCGGGCCGGGATCTGCCACCGATTACCTTTCGGGCCAAACCCGGTCGACCGACTGTGGTCACCCCGTCCGGCAAAGCCAAGCCGCGCATTGTTATTGTGGATGACCACCCTATCGCACGGCAGGGTATTCGCCTGCTGATTGAAAGTTCCGACGATTTATGCGTTTGTGGCGAAGCCGCCGATGCCGACGGCGCGCTGGACGCGGTGGCCAATTTCAAGCCCGACCTCGCGGTCGTGGATTTATCGTTAAATGGCAAACCGGGATTGGAATTGATTAAAGACCTGCGGTCAATGCACGAAAAGCTGCCCATTCTTGTGCTCTCCATGCACGATGAAACCATGTATGCCGAACGCGCATTGCGCGCCGGTGCCCGTGGCTACATTCAAAAGCAGGAAGCCACGGATAAAATTCTGCTGGCAATCCGCCGGATTCTGGCTGGCGAAATTTATGTCAGCGATGCTATCGCCGGGCGCGTGCTCCGGCAGTTGGCGGGCGGCGGCAACCAGCCGTTGAAATCTTCACTGGAATTGCTGTCTGACCGCGAACTGGAGGTATTCGGGTTCCTTGGGCAGGGCAAACCGGTCCGGGAAATTGCCAGCATCCTGCATTTAAGCGCCAAAACAGTGGAAGCGCATCGCGAACATATTAAGGAAAAGTTGAATTTTGCCAGCAGCAACGAACTGCTGCGTTACGCCATTCAGGTGGGCATGGACAAATAAGAAATGCCATCGGTTTCCGTGCGCGCCGGTGGCGTTTATCGCTTAGCTCTGAAACGGATTCCGCCGCAATTGACGGCGTTCAGAGTCCGGTGAATTGATAAAAAAAATCTTGCCGTTTTCAACACCTGTTGCACAGAAATTCATGGGCGGCTTACCCACAAACGCCGCCGCAAACATATTTGGCCGCCGATCAAAAATTTCCACAAGCCAGGCGCATCGTTATATAGGCGGGCACACCTTAACCCGCTGCGCCGCGCGACAATTCATAGCGCCTGACGCGGATCTTAATCGGGCCTAAAATGCATAAGACCTTGCGAGTGGCGTACCTCCATCGCACCCTGGTGCCGGGGGAAACGCCACGGTTTTTTCGGTTGCGTCTACCCGCATCTGCACGGCTTTCTCTTAGGCTTTCCGCACGAATTCCCCAAGCGTCTTGCGACATGCTTCCTCTGACCCGTTGCTTAATTGCCCATCAGGAGCGGCATTCACCGCCTCGGCAACGGCCTTCATCGTGGCGGCAAACTCCACCTGCATCTGCTTAATAAACTCTTCTTCGTCGATTTTTACAAACCGATCCATGACGTCTCTTTTGGTTATCCATTAAATTCCGCCCGATAATCGTATAGTGAAGAACGGCGAAAATGAATATGCCAAATATTATGTTTTTGGAACTTCAGGCTTTGGCGGGGACGGCTGCGGAGTAATTGCCGAAGCCGGAGCGGATGCTCCCGGAGGGCTGCCATTCGCCGGCTTTCCGGCAGAGACCACGCCGCGTTCTTTTTGAATTGCGTCAAAAATTTCCTGCCTGTGCACTGGAACCGTATTCGGCGCGTTAATGCCCAGTCGCACTTTATCGCCGCGAATATCCACAACCGTGATGACAATATTATCACCAATCACGATGCTTTCATTGCGTTGTCGGGAAAGTACCAGCATCGTCTGACTCCTTGACAATTATTTCCATAAGCTCCACCTCCCGCGACACATCTATCCACTTCATTATAGCCTGCCGAAGTCGGAATGGCCTGTTGCCCGCGATTGACCGCCGGCCAGTGATTTTATGCCACAGCCTGCACCGCCCGAGGTGCCAAGGCTGCATCCAGGCCTTCGCTCCAGCGGTTCCGCCAGTGCGAAACGGCCGGTGCCGCGGCGTGCGCCGATACCTGCGCGGGCGATGGTTCCGCCGGAACAGGTCGCAATTGCAGGCCGCGACGAGAATGTTTGTTGATCACAATCGGCTCGTCGATATTCACCACCAGGTAATCGCCCGACTGTTCCAGGGCCAGGTAGGCGTGAAGTTCTCCATTTCGGCTGGTCCGCATAAGCTCAAGAATCTGACGGCTGGTGGGCAGTTTGAATCCTGGAACGCAGGCCGCGGGGTCCACCAGCCGCAGCGCAAACGCTCCATCGTCCACGCTTTGCAGCCAGATGGCGGCATCGGCGGAATGAAGTTCCAGTAAAATAAAGCGGCCTGTTGGCGCGGCATCATTGGCCAGACCGGCGATGTGGATGATCTGGTCGTCCATCAGTTCCAGCGGACCGAAGCGTGTCGTGTTAATAACCATGTGCTGAACTCCATATTCCTGAAAACCAAACCAACCCGTTTTTCGCGACCGATAAGAATCCAAGTCACGTTCCATTTTTAAGGCAATTAGATGGCCGGTGGGCTATCGGAAGCATCACCAACTTATTATTCGTGCAAACGGACAGGGTAAGTCCAATAAAAGCGGCTGATAAGTCAAATATTCGTCTTAACGAATAAAAACAGACTTTTCGTGAACTGTTACGCGCGGCAGGCGGCTTTTGGCGGCACCGCATTCCCATTATGGAGACGCCAAATGTGGTAATCCCGGCTACATAATGCTATGGTTAACGCAAGGACACTATCCGAATGAAAGAAGTTTCAGGAGAAAGTTCCATGGCATACTCTAAAATCAGCATTTTGGGGCTGTTGAGCATAATGGCAGTTGGCTTAGCATTTGGCGGCGCTTCGGCGGCTGTAAAAGTCGGAGACCGCGTACAGGTCGGCTGGCAGACCGTAGGTGGTGGCCGTGTTACAGCCCGCATGTTGAAGGGTCATTTACTGGTGGTGGATTTCTGGGCCACCTGGTGCCATCCGTGCATGATGGAAGTGCCGAACGTTGTGAAGGACTATAAAACCTTTTCGCCGCAGGGAGTCGGGTTTCTTGGCATCAGTCTCGATGACGATGTCACACAAATGGCTGCGGTGGCAAAGCAAAAGGGAATAGTCTGGCCACAGGTTTGCAGCGGCGCGGACTGGCATGATCCCACGGCAACAGCATGGGGTGTCCGAGGAATTCCGGATACGTTTATTCTAAGTTCGCACCGCAAAGTTCTGTGGGTCGGCTATCCGTCGAATTTGGGCAATGCGCTAAAGATGGAACTCAAGACCCATCCGACACTTGTAATGTTGACGCGGCAATCGAAAAAATTAATCGCTTCAGCTACCACTCTGGTTCGGGACAGTCAGGACGTGGATGGGGCGATTGGCAAAATCAGCAAAATCAGTCCAAAGGTTACGCGCAACAGAAGCTTTCGGCACCCGATCCGCATGCTTCTTATGGCGATCCGAAAACAGGGAAACACAGCCGTCCGCAAGGTCCGAGCCAGTCACACCGCAATGACGAATCTGGCGAGACTTGTCGGAATGGGCCGCGTGCAAACCTGGCTTGGACCGATCCATTAATTGGCCCCGATTATGCGACTCCGTACGGGTGTCAAAATCCGGGGTTAAATTTGCGGCGCGGCTGTTGAGTAAGGACAGACATTCAGCTCAATATTTCGCAAAAATAAATCTGTGAATTATTGACTTATCTCGTGCGATAAATTAACCTGTCCAATTCGACTTTTCGCAAACTGAATCTCGATTCAATTCGAGATTCAGTCCGAAGGGGCGAACAACGGATGGCTCGTATATGACCAAGCAGCCTCCGCGTGATTGATACGGATGATACCTGGTATATGCCCATCGCAGCGGCGGAATACCGGTGAGGAATAAAGTTTTAATTCTGCGAATGGAGCGACTTTTATGTTACCCGTGGCAAGAACCAGCAAATCCCGCAAAGGAATGCGCCGCGCCCATCACGCCCTGACCGGCGTATCGACGGTCCGTTGCCCGCGCTGCAATCAGCCGAAACTTCCGCACCGCCTGTGCGGCGAATGCGGATATCTGAATCGCAGCCTTTCACTGGCCACTGCCGCGGAAAAGGCCTGATTTTTATGGGCGCACCGTGCAGCTGCCGCTGCGTCCGGGTGTTTCTGAATACTCCTGTGCGGGGGTTCGGATTGAATTTTCTGTTTCTCTTTCAGGGCATTTGATTCGATGCGCATCGCCATTGATGCCATGGGCGGAGACCACGCGCCGGAGAATATCCTCCAAGGAGCGTTGGATTCTCTTGATCTCTTGGACTCAAACGACGAATTGATTCTGGTTGGCAGGCAAGAGGTAATTGACCCTCGGCTTCCACCGACAGCCAGCAGCGGCGCGACCGTGCGGGTTTTGCACGCCTCCGACGTCATCGCCATGGATGAATCCCCAGTGGATGCCGTGCGAAAAAAACGTGATAGTTCCATTGTGAAAATGGTCAAGCTGGCGGCGGGTGGCGGAGCTGACGCAATTATTTCCGCCGGCAATACCGGCGCTCTGGTCGCCGCGGGCGTGCTTATGTTAAAAGGGCTGCCGGGCGTGGAAAGGCCGGGTATTGCCTGCACGGTGCCCACGCCGCATGGAGTTTTCATGCTGTGCGACGCCGGTGCCAACGTCACGCCGAAACCGGCTCATCTGCATCAATATGCCGTTCTGGCCAGTGTGTATATGCAGGCACTGCACCATATCGATAATCCGCGTGTGGGACTGCTGAATGTCGGAACTGAAGAGGAAAAAGGCACGCCGCTGGTAAAGGAAGCTCGCGTGCTGCTAGATAATGACAAATCCCTTAATTTTGTGGGATTTGTGGAGGGGCGGGACCTGTTCAAAGGCGTGTGTGATGTCGCCGTGACCGACGGTTTTACCGGCAATATCATGCTTAAGGTGATGGAAGGCATGAACATTTCGTTCATGACAATGCTGCAGGATGCGGCGCGTGAACAAAGTGCCACCGCCTTGGCGGACCTTAAGCCAGTCCTTTCATGTGTTTCCAAACGCTATGACCATGAAGAATATGGTGGCGCACTGCTGCTGGGCGTTGCGGGCCTGTTTTTCAAGGTACATGGTTCGGCCGGCCCGCGGGCCATTCGTAATGCCGTCCGTTCGGCAAAAGAAGCCTCGCGGCTGGATGTCAATACACGCATTGTGCAGCGCCTCGCCCCGGCGATCGCCTGACCGGTGGCGGAATTGAGTTAATCGTGGTAGGGTTCTGCAACCGCGGCGGCGGTTTTAGTCCGCGAAAATCGACCTGACCCATCGGGCCGATGGCGGCGGAACCCTGAAGAGGAGAAAATGCGGACATGCCTCGATTTGGCACCATCATTTCCGGCACCGGAAGTTACGTTCCGGAAAAGCGCCTGACCAATCAGGACCTGGAAAAACTCGTTGAAACCAGTAATGATTGGATCGTACAACGCACCGGCATTCGCGAGCGGCGGATTGCCAGTCCGGATCAGGCTTCGTCCGATCTGGCATATGAGGCCGCCCGGCGGGCGCTGGAGGCCGCAAAACTTGCCGCCGATGACATTGACCTGATTATTGTCGCCACGCTGACCCCGGATATGCTTACGCCGAGCACCGCCTGCGTATTGCAAACCCGCTTGGACATTAAGCGGCACATTGGCGCGTTTGATATAAATGCCGCCTGTTCAGGATTTGTGTATGCGCTGGCCACCGCGTCGCAGTTTATTGCAAACGGTGCCTTCAAGCATGTTCTGGTGGTGGGCGCCGAAACGCTTTCACGCATTGTGGATTACACAGATCGCGGAACCTGCATCTTATTTGGCGATGGCGCCGGCGCGGTGGTCCTTTCGGCCTGTGACGACCCGGAACGCGGCCTGCGGTCTTTTGAACTCGGGGCCGATGGCAAAGGCGGACCGCTGCTGAATATTCCCGCCGGCGGGTCGCGCCTGCCGATTCTGCCCGATGTCCTGACCCGCCGCGATCAATATCTGAAAATGAATGGCCGCGAAGTTTATAAATTCGCGGTCACACAGATGACCCACAGTCTGCAACAGGCAATGCAGGCCTGCTCATTAACCAGCGAACATGTGCGACTTGTCGTCCCCCATCAGGTGAATCAGCGGATTATTGACAGCGCCACAAGCAAGATGGGATTCCCCGCGGAAAAAGTTTACATCAATATTGACCGCTACGGCAATACCTCCGGGGCGTCGGTGCCCATTGCGCTGGATGAAGCCATGCGCGGCGGACGTTGCGGTGCTGGCGACTGGATTATTATGGTGGCTTTCGGCGCGGGCCTTACCTGGGCCTCGGCCACCATGCGGCTGTAAGAATGCCGGAGTCGCGCCAGGTGGTTGAGCCACGCCGAGATTCCACGGTGAACGGATTTTGTTTTGACAAAAACACTGACAAGCCAGTGACCGCAGCAGGATTTTTTATGCAGCAGGCAATTTTATGTCCGGGACAGGGTGCCCAGCACGTGGGCATGGGAAAGGATTTTTTTGAATCCCACCAGGCGGCGCGCGATGTCTACGCCCTGGCGGATGAAATTCTGGGCTTCCCGCTTTCCACGCTTTGTTTTCAGGGACCCGACGCCCGGCTGCAGCAGACCGATCACGCCCAGGTCGGCATTTTTGTGACCACTGTCGCTATTTATCAATCGCTTAAGGCGGCTGGCAAACTGCCCGACGCCGTCGGTGCGGCGGCCGGCCTTTCACTTGGCGAATACTCAGCCCTGTATATAGCCGGTGCAATCGCCTTGCCCGACGCGATTCGTCTGGTGCGGGCGCGTGGCGAATTAATGCAGGCCGCGGCGGTTGCCCAGCCCAGCACAATGCTGGCCCTGGTAGGTGCAGATGAAACGCAGGCGGCGGAAATATGCCACCAGGCTGCGGGACACGGTATTGTCGTGATGGCCAATTTCAATGCCCCGGGGCAGATTGTACTTTCCGGCGGCGTTGAAGCCTGCGCCCAGGCGGCAAAAGTCGCCCAGGCTATGGGCGTGCGCAGTGTGCCGTTGAATGTGGCCGGAGCGTTCCATTCGCCATTCATGCGCCCCGCCGCTGATAAAATGCGGGAAATTCTCGCCGGTGTGCCGCTGGTCATGCCGCACATAGCGGTGATCAGCAATGTCACGGCCAGGCCGCATGAATCCGTGGAAACAATGCGGGAATTGCTCGTGGAACAGATTGTGGCTCCTGTCCGGTGGAATCAGAGCATGGACTACCTGCGGCAACAGGGCACGCAGCAGTACCTGGAACTTGGTCCGGGGCGTGTCCTGACCGGCCTGATGAAAAAAATTGATCGCCGCGCCCCGATTACCAATATGTCATCCGCGGACGCGCTGGCCGCGCCGGTTTCCACGCCGTCGGCGGCAAATGAGTAAAACCGAATGGAGTTCCCCTCATGGCTGAAATGAATACCAAACGTGTCGCATATGTCACGGGAGGGTCGCGCGGCATTGGCGAGGCCATTGTCCGCTCCTTGGCCGCCAGCGGTCACCATGTGGTGGCCGTGGCGCGCAACGCCGACAAGCTCGGCACACTGTGTGCCGAACTGACATCACTTGGCCAATCGATCGAGCCGGCGACGGTGGATATTGGCGATTCCGCCGCACTTACCGCATCCATTGAGGCGGTCGTTGAAAAGCACGGACGGCTGGATGTGCTGGTGAACAACGCCGGCATTACGCGCGACGGGCTTTTCATGCGAATGGATGACAAGGATTTTGATGATGTCATCAACACCAACCTGCGGGCGGCGTTCGTCGCCTGCCGTGCGGTCAGCCGTTCTATGGTCCGCGCCCGCTGGGGTCGCATTATCAATATCGCATCGGTATCAGGAATTATCGGCAATGCCGGCCAGGTAAATTATTCGGCTTCCAAGGCGGGTCTTATCGGCATGACCAAATCCATCGCGCGCGAGCTGGCCGGCAAACAGATAACGGCCAACTGCGTGGCACCCGGCTTTACCACCACGGATATGACCGAAGTGCTGCCGGCTCCGATTAAGGATAAAGTGAAAGAAATAATTCCACTGCGCCGTTTTGGCACACCAGCCGAAGTTGCCGCAGTCGTCGGCTTTCTGGCGGGAGATTCCGCGGCGTATATGACCGGCCAGGTCCTGGCGGTGGATGGCGGCATGAGCATGTAAATTTAACGGGAAGCCCGAGCACAAGTTGGCATTTGAAAAGGAACTGGATGTAATTGGGCTTTTTGCGAATTTTATGGCGACTCCGGATGGGCCGCGGAAAAAGCGATTAGGAACAGGTGGCAGCGTTGCCAAGTGGACCGACTTACGCTAATCTTAGCATTCTGATAAATGCACGGGTGATGATAGTTTTTTGAATAAAACCCTTTTTATGGAGGCCTTTGGCATGGCTGAATTGGATACACAGATTGAAACCAAGGTTATCGACATCGTAGCCGAGCAAATGGGCGTGGACAAAGCCGAGATCACCCGTGAGACCAGCTTCGTCAATGACCTGAACGCGGACAGTCTGGATACAGTCGAACTGGTGATGGAATTCGAAGACGAATTCGAAATGTCCATTCCCGATGAGGAAGCGGAGAAAATTCAGACCGTTGGCCAGGCCATCGATTACATCAAGACGATCGCCGCCAAAGTCAAGCCGCCACAGTAAGGGCTTAGCGGCCGCGGGCCGTTTACGGCTTTTTATCCCGTCTGGCTTTCCCGCCGACAGTCTCTGTCCGGTGTCGTAGCGCTATGGAGTGCGTATCCCACAATGTCAAAGCGAAGAGTTGTTATCACGGGTTTGGGTGTTGTAACCCCTCTTGGTGAGGACCTGAACCTGTTCTGGCCGCGCCTGTTGGCCGGGAATTGTGGGATTCGCAAAATCACCCGGTTTGATTGCAGCACGTACCCAGTGCGAATCGCCGGGGAAATTCAACACGCCGATTTTCAGCCCGAAAAAACAATTGCGCCAAAGGAAATCAAGCGCATGGACCGCTTCAGCGTCTATGGCCTGGCCGCGGGCATTCACGCGGTGAGCGATGCCGGGTTGGACTTTTCCAAAATGGACACCGACCGCGCTGGCGTGATTGTCGGCTCGGGCATTGGCGGCATAGAGGAAATGGAACAGCAATATGACCGGATGCTGGCCAAAGGCGTCGACCGTGTATCGCCATTTACGGTTCCGCGACTGATGGTGAATGCCGCCGCGGGGAACCTTTCCATTCAATGGAGATTGCGCGGACCGGTATCCGCCACCGCCACGGCATGTGCCACCTCGGGCAATGCAATTGCCGATGCGTTTCGCACGATTCAATACGGCGATGCTGACGTGATGCTTGCCGGCGGAGCCGAAGCGGCGATTACCAAACTTGGGGTAGCCGCGTTTTGTGCGCTGCGTGCCTTATCAACCCGCAATGATGAACCGCTTAAGGCCAGTCGCCCGTTTGAAAAAGACCGGCATGGCTTTGTCATGTCCGAAGGTGCCGGCGTGGTGGTGCTGGAAGAATATGAGTTTGCCAAGGCCCGCGGCGCACGCATTTACGCCGAACTGTTAGCCTGTGGTGCCACGGGTGATGGCTGCCATATCACCGCACCCGACGAAAACGGCGCCGGAGCCGCCAAAGCCATGTTCAAAGCCCTGCGCGAAGCCAATATTCAGCCGGAACAAATCGGCTACATCAACGCCCATGGCACCAGCACCGAACTTGGTGACCTGGCTGAAACCAAGGCTGTTCACCAGGTCTTCGGTTCGTTTGCCAAGAAACTCCAGATCAGCTCCACCAAAGGAGCCTTGGGCCACAGCCTGGGCGCTTCCGGCGGAATTGAACTGGCGATTACCTGCCTGGCCCTGCAACGCGGTGAATTGCCCCCGACAATTAATTACGATACACCCGATGAACTCTGTGATCTGGATTACATTCCCAACACCGCGCGAAGCGCCTCCATTCAACACGCCATGAGCAACAGCTTTGGCTTTGGCGGACATAACACCAGTATTCTGATAGGCAAAATCTGAACTGGCGTTCGCCCTGACGCCCGTGCGATGCGCCACTCCGGAATATTCGCTGTCGCGGGTCATCTGCCTGCCGCCGACTTTCTTTCCAGCTTCTTGATAATTGTGGCCGCTGCGCGTTTAATCAACGGGTTGCCAGACGGCCAACCGCCCAACGCATGGCCATGAAAGGAAACCCGATACTATGCCCGCACTGCCAGTATTGTATACCAATCGCCCATCGGATCAGCCCGGAATTTTAGCGCTGCGTCAAAAGCTGTCGCTGGATGCGCTTTTAATGGCCGGAATTGGCGATCAAAATTCGGATGGACCGGCGGCCACGGTCCGACGGATTATCGGCGATGTTCATAAGCGCGGCGACGCCGCCTTGATTGAATTTACCCGCCAGTTTGATGGTGTGGATTTAGGCGGCCGTCCATTGCGCGTCAGCCCGGAAGAAATTGCCCGCGCCGCGACCACCGCAAGACCGGACTTCGTATCCGCACTGGATGCGGCTATCGCCAATGTCCGCCATTACCAGCAGGCGATGCTTCCGGCGCCCCCACATGATCTGCGGCCCGCCGGTGGCGGCGAAACCGCCCGGTTGGCCGTACACTACGAACCGCTGGCCCGCGTGGGAGTATATGTTCCGGGTGGCGCTGGCGCGTATCCTTCCAGCGTGGTAATGACCGTGGCACCGGCCCAGGCGGCGGGCGTTAAAAGCATTGCCATCTGCAGCCCCATGCGCGGCGGCGCTGTGTCACCTGCGGTTCTGACCGCGGCCCAGCGGCTGGGGATTGATGAAATTTATGGCATCGGCGGAGCGCAGGCGATTGCGGCGATGGCCATTGGAACCCAAAGCATTCCAAAGGTGGACAAAATTGTCGGGCCGGGAAACAGCTATGTGCAACTGGCAAAAAAGGAACTTTTTGGTGTGGTGGATATCGACAGTTTCGCCGGTCCGAGTGAAGTGATCGTTCTGGCCGACGATTCGGCCTCGGCCAGAATGATTGCCGCGGAACTCCTGGCGCAGGCGGAACATGCTCCGGGAAGCTGTCTTCTGATGACCGCCAGCGAAAGGCTCGCGGGCGAGGTGCAGGCCGAGTTGGACCGGCAGATTCCGCAGCTTGGCCGCCGCGAATTAACACTTCAGGCGCTGCAATTTGCCAGCGCTATAATCGTCACACCCCGCCATTCGGAAGCGATTGATCTGGTCAACGCGTTTGCGCCGGAGCATTTGCAGATTACCACCCGAAACAGCCGGGCTGATGCGGAAAAAATCGTCAACGCGGGAGGTATATTTATTGGTGCCCATACGCCGGTCGCCGCAGGAGATTATCTGGCGGGTCCTTCGCATGTGCTGCCGACGTCCGGCACGGCACGCTTTTTCAGCGGGCTTTCAGCTGAAAGTTTCCGCAAACGTATAAGCATTGTTGAATATGACGCCGCCGCGCTGGCCCATGTCGCGGCAAACATAAAAGTTCTGGCGCACACCGAAGGATTTGATGCGCACGCCCGGTCGGTTCAATGCCGGGAATAACGCGTTGCTCGCTGAACTCTTGCCTGCAAAGGGAAAATGTGCGGCGGGGTTTTGCGATCACGGCAAGTCATGCGGACAGATGCGGCAACATCAACGGGCCGCCGGCGCACCGTGCAGCCCCATAAAAAACTGCGTCATGGCCGCGTGCATCTGCGGGTTGCCGCGAATAAGACCGTTTGCCATCATTTGCGGCATACGTGAGGCAAAGCCACCGCGGCCTCCGGGGCCATGGCGGCCGCCGGGACGGTGCTTGTGCATCATGGCGAAGCGGGCCTTGGTCGCATCAATAATTGCCTGCCGCTGCGCCGGTGTGGCATGGGCAAACGCCAGAAAGAACGCCTCCATCTTCACGCGGCGTTTCATGAAAAAGGCATGGCGCTGGGCCGGCGTCATGGCGTGTATTTTGTGCCAGTCAAAATGCCGGCCCGGTCCGCCAAACATTGGAAATGGCGGTATCTGGCCCTTCTGCGCAAGCAGAATTTTTGTAACCTGTGGCGACATCGCGTCGGCCCGGACGGAGTTCCCCCGCGATCGCATAAACATGTAGCCATACACAAGAATAATTGCCAGCAGCAGCGCCGCCAGAACGACAGACGATCTGCGTTCACGCCAGATGCCCCGAAGCCTGGTTCCCATGGAGGGTGTGGTGGTCATGACGGTTCTCCAAAAATCAGAATCAGTGCCAGATCGGCTTGCCGGCGTTCTGGGAAATGTCCAGAACGGTGCCCACATGCCAGTCCGCAAAAAGGATGTTCGCCGAACTCGTTCCGCCACGCGGGCCATGGAACGTGGACATATCCGCCAGAACCCATGTACCCTGAGCCTGAAGCAGCGGGTACATCATCAGCGGGTTGCTTACCGGACCGATCTGCCAGTTTTCCAGCCGCTGGCCGGAAAGACTCATGTTATATTGATAGCTTGTTCCCTGCGCCGCAAAATAGGATGGGTAGGATTTTCCCGTATACACGTCGGTAAATCCGGTGATATCCGCGGGACAATCCCAGTTTGCGCCGGTTTTTCGGTCGTTCAGGGGTGGAATATAATTTGGTGTCGGAATCGTCGCTGGCGGCATCACGCCGCCAATCACTTCCTGTATCGTCGGTGGATTATTGATCGTCGGGCCGTCCCGCACCGTTACAAAAGAATTCACCGTTGGCACTTCCGGACAGACCGGGAATACATTGTTACTGTCTTCCTGAAGATAGGCCTGAAAGCCCTGGCCAATCCCGTGAAGCTGTGCCGCACATGCCGTCCGCTCGGCGGATTGTTTGGCTCCGTTTAGCGCAGGCAACAGAAGACCAATCAACAGTGCGATAATGCTAATGACCACAAGCAATTCAATAAGCGTAAATCCACGATTGCGACAATTCATATCATCGATCTCCATCTGTTCAACGTGCCGTTATCAGAACGCGGTCCTTCCATTCAAGTTACATAATTTGCGGATTTAATTTAAAGATTTTGACGGTCCGATGCCGAGGCCAAAGCCATGATACTTTAAATTGCCATCAGAATCTCACCCAACCCATAACATTCGCGATTGAATATGGTAGGATTCAGTATAGAAGAAAAACGGACCGCGACATTCTGAAATAAAGCAGTCGCTCGTGCAATCAGAAAGAATTCCGCCGATGACCACACCCATTCCCCGCAGACGCCCCAGCATTCTGCTGGCTGAAGATGATGCCAGTGTGCTTTCCGCCCTGGCAATGGTGCTGGAACATGCCGGCTATACCGTTTTAAAGGCCGCATCTGGTGCCGACGCACTGCGAATGCTGGGGCCCCAGGTTCAGTTGCTTGTATCAGACCTGTGGATGCCCGGAATGGACGGCCTGGCATTGCTGGAACTCGCCCGCCGGGCCTTTCCGCTATTGGAAGTGGTCATCATCACGGGCAACGCTACTGTCCCGAGTGCCGTTCAGGCCATGAAACTTGGAGCATATGACTACCTGACCAAACCCTTTGCGCCACCCGATCTGCTGGATGTTGTCGAACGGGCGCTGGAACATGCCCGCACCCGCCGCGATATGTCACAGCTTGGCACCCAGGGTGACGAACAGGTGGATATTGAAAAGCTCATCGGTCGTTCACAGGCAATGGTGGAAATAGCGCGCACTATTCGCCGGGTCGCCGCATTCAAAAGCACCGTGCTGGTGGACGGTGAAAGCGGCACCGGCAAGGAACTTGTCGTGCGCGCCATTCATGAGCTAAGCCCGCGAAAGGCCCGGCCGTTCATCGCCATTAACTGCGCGGCCGTGCCTTCGAATCTGATGGAAAGTGAACTCTTCGGCCATGAGCGCGGCGCGTTTACCGGAGCCAACGCCCGTACGGCCGGCTATTTTGAAGCGGCCAGTGGCGGCACACTTTTTATTGATGAAGTTGGCGAACTGGAATTGCCTGTGCAGGCCAAACTTCTCCGCGCCCTGGAAACGGGCATGTTCATGCCGGTAGGTTCCACACGTGAAAAAAGCACAGATGTCCGCGTGCTGGCCGCCACCAACAGCGACCTTAATAAAGCTGTGGAGGAAAAGCGCTTCCGCGCGGACCTGTTTTACCGGCTGAATGTGGTGCGCATTCATCTTCCCCCTCTTCGCCAGCGCATTGAAGATATTCCACTGCTTGTCGCCACCCTGGTGGAACGCTTGTGTGCGGAAAATGCCATTCCGGTTCCCGAAATTGAGCCTTCTTTTATTCAGGCGATGCAGCACTACGCCTGGCCGGGAAATGTGCGCGAGTTACGCAATGTGCTCGAAAGCCTGCTGGTGCTGCAACAGAAACCAATTATTTTAACCGCAGATCTGCCCGACTATATCCGCAACCCCAGCGCCAGTGAATTCAGCCACGGTGCCACACTGGACCTTGCCGAACGTGGGGCCATTGAAAAGGCGCTTGGGCAGTGCAATGGCGATCGGCCACAAGCCGCGGCGAAGCTGAATATCAGCGTGCGCACGCTGTACCGCAAAATGGCCCGCTACGGCCTGCGGTAAATCATGCCGCCGCTGCATAATGCGCGATCAGTGGAATCATATTTACATATCGGAATGTGCCTATGTCAGCGGCGCAAGAAAGTGATTTTTAATTCCTGCTGGAAATGCTCCGACTCGAAAATCCTCTTGGGATTAATTGTACAAATGCCGTTCCCGCAGTGGCGTCCAATGGAATGATCTGGTCGTGATGATCTGATTGGCGACCAAGCAATTTGGCTTTTTTAAATTATTTGCGCGAAGGTCTGATCATCGATTGATCAATCTGTTTTCGGTGGATAAAGCGTTGGTGTGTAAATATCTGTCCCGATGCGCACCATCGCCCAGTCGCAATTCGATGCGGGCGTGCGCCAGACAGTAATCGTATACGGCATCGCAAAACCGCCTGGCGTCACGGGCTTTCCGTGCAGTATCACGTTGCGCATGGCAACGGGCACGGGCCACTCCGGTCGAGCCGCCATTTGCAGCATGGAACAGACCAGCTTTCCGCTTTGCCAGCGGGTAAGCAGGGCGGTGCGGTCACCAACACGGCACACGGCGTATCCGGTTAGATGAAATCCCGAGTAATTGTACACGACCGGTTTAAAGCCGAGTTTTATTTGACTCATTTGTCGCAACAACTGTTCGCGCGACGCGATGGCGGAAATCCGCGGCGACGCCAGAACTGAATTCATTGCACTGCGCGCGAACTGCCGCAGTGCCGCCGCCTTGTGCCGCTGATGAATGTTCCAGCCCAGCCAGCAGGCCAGCAGCAGGGCCGCGGCCACGGCCACGAACCGGAACAGGCGTCCCGCCGGCGGTTTTTCCGCCACATGCTGGTGTGGTATTTGCGCCAGTCGGGCCAGCAATTCAGGCGATGGAACCATTTCCGGGTTGGCCGCCGCGTCGATCAATTGTGATTTCAATTGATTGAAATCCGCGGTGGCGGCGGCCAGTTCTTCGGCGGCCGTCGGATCGGATGCCAGCAGATGGCGCAAGGCTTTGCGGCACTCCCGATGGTCTGGCGGCAGCGGGGCCAGCGGTTGAATTGTTTCGCCCATTTCACTCATAATCAGATATTCGCATCTCCTTTCTTTATATGTGCCGTTTTGGATTCAATCTCGTGCTGATGTTTTGCTTCGCCGAATTGATCAAAATGGGCTTTCATCATCTGCCGGGCGCGGTAAATACGCGACAGCACCGTGCCCAATGGCACGCCAAGTTCTTTGGCCGCCTGATCACACGTAAGCCCACCCACCGCCACCATCAGCAGTGGTTCTTTGAATTTGTCTTCCAGCATGGTCAAGGCGACTTGAATGGAATCACGTTGTTCCGCGGCTTCGCTTTGGCTTGCCGTTGCGGGCGGGTCATAGTTGGCAATATCCTGGGTGGAGCGATGGCGCGAATTTCGACCGCAGCGCAGGAAATGCCTGCGCAATATTTGAAACAGCCACGCCCGTGCTGTTTCATCACTTTGCAGGCTGGAAAGATGCCTCCACGCCTGACAGTAGGTTTCCTGAACCATATCCTCGGCCAAGTGTCGATCACCGCACAGGCGGTACGCAAACCGGTACAATTCCTGCCAATGCAGTTCCACCAGCGCCTGGTAGCGAAGCTGACTGGCTTGATTGGCCGGATTGGCTTGCATCACCATATCTTAACACCGTGGCGTCTTTTTCCTATTGCAACTGCCCGGCCGGAACATTTTCCGCCGAAACTCCAGCCACATTTCGCTTAGACTCTGCTCGGCGTCTGGCGATACATGATGATGGCAGAAAAAACCAATAAAGAGCAGATTTTGTGGTAAAATCCACCCGTGTAAATGTATCACGGCGAGCCGCATTCAGTATAATCCGGGCCCCTTATGAACAGGAGGCCAGGCCATCCGTGGCTGGCGAATGCGCACAGCTTAACCGGTCACCGAAGTACGGCGGAACTGCCTGGATTTCCCCGCCGCCAGTACGATTCCTCCAAGCCCCAAAAGAAGCAGGGAGGTCGGTTCCGGCACCGGCGTGGCCACCAGCTTAAATCCACTGTCACTGAATGGCCCTCCCGAATAAACAAAAGAGGTCGTTGTGGGCGTCGCCGTGCCATTGTTAAAAAATGTTTCACTTCCGAACAGGTCCGTTGGCGATTCGGTGGAATCAAACGAAAAGCCGGTCAGACTCTTTCCGGCGGCGAGGTAGCCGGCGGAGCTGGTTGCCTGATATTCAATCGATGCTCCTTTTTCTCCAATAGCGCCACCCACCAGTTGTGAATCAGGACCATTTTCCCACTGGCTTGGAGCAATCACATTTGTCGGATTCACCGTCATGTAGCTTTGGCCGGGAATCCAGGCGAACCAGAATGTGCCGATACTGGTAGTACCGGTATTGTTCAGCGTCAGGCTGTATTGCCACGTAGAACTGGTTGCCGTTGCGGCGGTAATAGTGGCCGTGGCCGACTCGGTGGCCACGGCGGAATTCGCCGCAATCAACGAACCAGCACCAACAGTCGCAGTCAGAAGGACCGCCTTAAGGGATGTGCATTGCGCGCGAGATAGTACATTCATAATGCTCATGGAAATTCCTCCAAATGGCGAACACAAAATTCAAATCAGTTACAACTGCCAATTAAGAGGCTAAGTCCGCCGGAATTATTCCCGAATTCTCAAAAATAATTTAAAACATAAAGGTAATGATTTTTTCTGCCGCAAAGCACAAAGGCTCCTTGGATACAGTGGCCACGCCCGTCAGGGCCTTATGCCGACCATTGTTTTGAAAACTGTGATTTTGCAATTTCCTTGCGTCCCACCGGCCCCAATGCGGTTCCAGCCAGGCATTCGCCTGCGCTAATTTCCACCGCAGGCGACCTGGAGGCCGCATTCATTCGTTTGGGGGCGTCCGCAGTTCGCTTGAACGGCTTGACTTTATTCTTATTATAGCATATAAGAATGTAGTGCTTGAATGGGGAGACGGCGCGGGCGGCCCTAAAATTATGAGGCCGTCATTCAGGCTCCTTATTTTTGGAGGTATGCAATGACTGTTGAAAATGCTGTACGGGCGGTTGCCGGCACCATGGTCCTAGTCAGTGTAATTTTGGCATTGCTGGTCAACCATTGGTGGCTTTTGCTTACCGCGTTTGTCGGTCTAAACCTGCTTCAATCGGCGTTGACTCATTTTTGTCCAGCGGAATTGCTGTTCAAAAAAATGGGCCTTCGTTGCGCTAATGGCTAAACCAGGTGCATCAATGCGACCTGTCGCCAGATGCCTTGGGTGTTCAGGCAGGTTATACTGCCGTTATCCGGGCTGGTGGCCGGTCTTTTCGTCTATTTGCTGGACAGCGAACCCGTATAAGGTGACCAATACTGCACAATTTGGGAACCATGCACAATGAAAAAACCTGGACCGATCACGCATAACCCCGCTTTCACGATCATTCGTAAACGTGCAGTTGGCGCCCTGCTGCTGGGCATGGTTGTGGTCCTGATGCTCTGGTTCAGCAATTACTGGACCCCAAAAATTCCGCCCCCCGCCGCAACTGCCCCCGCATTGTCACAAAAATATCAGGGGCCGACCATTCCGGTCCGCATGATCAGCGTTCCGGTAAAATTCTTTGCCGTCGGCACAGTCGAGCCTATTGAACCGGTGACCCTGGCCTCCCGCATTTTAGGTAAAGTGATCCTCAGTCGCCTGCATTCCGGCGAGCCGGTCAGTCGAAATGAAATTCTGATTCAACTCGACCAGTCCCAGCTTACGGCGCAATTGAATCAGGCGATCGCAGCCCGGTCATTGGCAGAAGTCGAATTGCATCAGGCGACCATTGACTATCGCCGTGCCGCAGACCTGTTCAAAACCGCCGATGTCACCCAAGCGGGAATGGATATGGCCGACACGCGCCTGGCGGCCGCCAAAGCCCGCCTGGCCAGCACACTGGCTGTCACGCAAAACGCCCGTACCCAACTGAACTATGCCGCAATCCATTGCCCGATCAACGGCGTGGTCATGGAAAAAAACGTCAATGTGGGCGATACCATCATGCCCGGCCAGACACTGGCTACACTTTATTCACCTGGCCGGTTACAACTCACCACGGTCGTGCCGGAGTCATTGCAGCGTCATATCAGCCTCGGCCAGGCACTGGTCGTGCGGCTTTCCGGATTTCGCAAACCTATCGCGGTGCATGTCCGCCGAATTCTTCCGCGCGTCAGCATACAGACGCGCAGCTTTCTGGTGAAAGTCGCCGGCACCTTTCCCGCGGGAATATTTCCCGGCATGTTTGGCCGGCTGGAAATTCCCATCCGGCAGGAAAAAGTACTGGTTGTGCCGACCGACGCAATCGAAAGAATCGGTCAGTTGGATATGGTCAGAATTATCTCCGGCGGTGCCCCGCAGCGGCAGATCGTTCAACCCGGCCGTCATTTCGGCGACCTGCGGGAAATTCTTTCCGGCGTAACCGTCGGAGAAAAGCTGGCCGTCAGGGGAAAAGCCCATGGCTGATTCCATGCAGAAACCACCCGAATCCGGTCTGCTGCCGCGCCTGGTCGGTGCGTTCCTGAATTCAAAACTCTCGCTGATATTTATTCTGCTGGCGGTTTTACTGGGTGCCGCCGCGCTGACGCTGACTCCGCGCGAGGAAAACCCCCAGATTCTGGTCCCCATGATTGATGTCTACGTCCATTTTCCTGGCCATAGCGCCAAAAGCGTTGAACAGCTTGTCACCACACCGCTGGAGCGATTGCTTTATCAGATTCACGGTGTGCAATATGTCTATTCCACGAGTCAGCGCGGTCAGGCCATTGTCACTGCCCGGTTCTTTGTCGGGAAGGACGTGCAGCGCAGCGTCATGAAGGTCTACCGCAAGCTCAACAAACATTTGAATCTTGTGCCGCCCGGCGTGACGGGCTGGGCGGTCAAGCCGGAAACAATAAATAATGTGCCGATCATCACACTCACGCTTACCAGTAAAACCGCGACACCCGCGGCCCTGACCGACGTGGCACAGGAACTGCTTTCGCGCGTTGCCGCCATTCCGGAGGTTTCGCGGGCATACCTCGTCGGAGGTCGCCCGCGCGTTGTGTATGTGTATCTGAATGCCGGAAAAATGCGGGCATTTCACGTGACCGCCGTTTCCATCCGACGGGCGATTGCAGCTGCCAATGTCAGCATTTCCGCAGGCTCTTTCAAACGCAACAATCAGGAATTTCAGGTTCTGGCCGGCACTCCGCTCGCCAACAGCCGCGAATTGGATCGCCTGGTGGTGGGCGTCTGGCGGCAGCAGCCGGTCTTTCTGCGATCGGTCGCCCGTGTGGTCGATGGCGCTGTGGAAGCGGATTCGTATGTCATGCATCACTGGGGACCGGCGGCCCATTTTCCTGAAGCCGCCGGCTTTCGCGGTGATGTCATTGGCGGCAGCACGAAAAGCAGAGTCGGACCGGGTCAGCCGGCTGTCAGTATTGCCATCGCTAAACAGGCTGGCGCCAATGCGGTTTCCATGGCCGATGCGGTTATTTCCCGCGCTAAAAGTCTGGCACCCACTCTTATTCCAGCCGGCATGCAACTGGTGGTCACACGGAATTATGGTCTGGCTTCCAATGAAAAGGTCAATACTCTGGTGTTCGGTCTGCTGGTCGCCATCGCCATTGTCGTAGCATTGCTGACCATCGGTCTGGGCTGGCGCGAATCACTGGTGGTGGCGGTGGCCATTCCGGTCGTTTTCGGCTTGACCTTGGCGGTCAATCTGCTGCTGGGTTACACGATTAACCGCGTGACGCTTTTCGCGCTTATCCTTTCGCTCGGCCTGCTGGTGGATGACCCGATCGTGGATGTGGAAAATATCTCCCGCCATTTCGCCATGGCTGGAAAAGCTACGCGACGCATTGCGTTAGGCGCGGTGACTGAAATTCTTCCGCCGCTGATTGTGGCCACTTTCGCGGTTATCCTTTCCTTCGTTCCGATGTTTTTCATTACCGGCATGATGGGGCCTTACATGCGGCCGATGGCCCTGAATGTGCCGGTGGCCATGCTGGCATCACTGCTCGTGGCGGTCACCATCACACCGTGGCTTAGCTACCATGTTCTTAAGCACAAATGGAAAATCAGTCGCCAGGAAGCGCTGATGGAGGACGCCGACCCGCACGCGGTCGCCGTGACAAAAAAGACGCTCCGGTACCGCATTTTCAACCCCCTTCTCGGACCGCTGCTGCGTCACAGACCGTTGCAATGGCTGTTTCTGGCCGCCGTGGGCGGCGTCACGATTCTTGCCGTGATGCTTCCAGCGGAGCGGCTGGTTCCATTAAAAATGCTTCCATTTGACAATGGCACCGGACTGCTGCTGGTTGTGCACGAACCGCGCGGCACGACGCTGGAACAGACGAGCGCCGCGGTCCAGGCCCTTGGCCGCTATCTGAAAACACAGCCCGAAGTCGTTGATTTTACCAGTTATACGGGCACTGCGGCCCCTATGGACTTCAATGGTCTTGTGCGGCATTATTTTCTGCGCAATAACCCCAATGATGCACAAATTGCCATAGACCTGGCTGGCAAAGACCGTCGCGCCGTGCAAAGCCATGATATTGCGTTACGCATGCGTAACACCCTTACAGCCATTGCGCACAGATACGGTGCGCGCCTTGCGATTGTCGAATCGCCGCCCGGACCGCCCGTGCTTGATTCCATTGTCGCCCAGGTCACCGGGGCACCGGGCGTCCCCTATCGTGAACTGCAGGCCGCCGCGGCCACCGTGCGCCGCAGGCTGATGCTGGAACCGGATGTCGTGGATACGGATGACAGCGTACAGGCCCGCGAGCGGCGGCTTACATTTATCATTGATCGCGAAAAGGCGGCGCTTGACGGCGTAACCGCCGCCGACATTGCCCGCACCCTGCAAATCGCGCTGCATGGCTCAAAAGCGGGCCTTATTCACGCCCCCCGCCGCCGCACGCCGCTGAATATTCTGCTTCGCCTGCCGATCGCCGTGCGTTCCAGCACCGCCATGCTTGACCGGCTGAATGTGGCGGGTATCGGCGGTCGGCAGATACCGCTGATGGAACTCGGCCACTGGCGGCACACCGCCGCCGGTCAGGCAATTTACCATAAAGATTTACATAGACTTGTATATGTATATGCCGATACTGCTGGGCGCCCCCCGGTCAATGCCGTGGTGGACGTGCAGGCCGATCATCTGCCCGACGCCGCCGCGCCCGCGTCCGCCGGCATGAAGCAAGTCGGAGCCGGATGGATCCGCCAGGTACCCGCTCGACCGCTGAGCCACCGGTCCTTTTTTCACAACGGATCAGGAATTGCCTGGCAATTAAAGCCTGGAATTCATGTTAATTTCGCCGGTGAGGGCGAATTGCGCATTACCGAACATGTCTTCCGGGACCTGGGGATCGCCTTTGGCGCGGCCATGATCGGCATTTATGTTCTGCTGGTCGCCCAGACCGGTACGTTTCTGCTGCCCCTGGTCATTATGCTGGCCATTCCGCTTACAATTCCCGGCGTGATGCCCGGCTTTTTTCTGCTGAATCATATTGATCCGACCACCGCCGGCGGCTACGCTTCGCCGGTTTTTTTCACCGCCACCGCCATGATCGGCATGATCGCCCTGTCCGGAATCGTGACACGGAATTCCATTATTCTGATTGACTTTATACATCGGTCCCTGGCGCGCGGTCTGCCGCTGCATGACGCAATTCTGGAAAGCTGCGTCGTGCGGCTCCGGCCCATTCTGCTGACCGCGGCTGCCGCCATGTTTTCATCCATTCCCATTCTGACGGATCCGGTCTTCAGCGGCCTGGCGTGGGCGCTTATTTTCGGACTTTTCGCATCCACCTTTTTCACGCTGTTTGTGGTGCCCGTTACGTACTGGATGCTCTTCAATAACAAGCCGGGCCACGGCCTGCCCATGCCCGCTGATGATTGACCGCCCCATGGCGTTGCTTGGCCGGCCACAAGCCGCCCCCGAACAATGATCCGCGGGCGAACTTGCTACAAATTGCCCCTTTCACTACCATAACACCGGTTTTATAGAGGTTTTCTATGAGCGATTCCATGAACGATTCAATTATTATGTTTGACCCGGCAACCGTTATTCCCGCAGAACCCATTTCGTCGGCCAAACCGGCCATCACCGCGCTGTTATGGCTTGTCTTCCTGGCCGCTTCCGTGGGTGCGCTGGTCTGGAATATTGATATCCGGCTCCACCTGCTTCCCACCGCGCCGGTGGACATGGTCTGGCATTTTCTGATACTGGGCTTTTTCCTCCACTGCATGGCCTGTTATCTGGCGGGCGGGGCGATTGCCCTGGCACCGCGGTCCAAACCACTTTTGGGCCTGACCGTTCTGGTGCTGGCGGTGAACATTGTATTCACACTGGCGCTGATTCTTTCCGGACCGGCCACCATCACCTACATTCGCTGAATCATGGGTATTGCAAATCGGCTTTCAGCCGCAATGCGGCGGGGACCGGCCGCCTGATTCTCCGGAGCCTGCGGCATGAAGGCAACAACATTGAAAGGCCGCTCCCAGCGGAATCTTCCGCATGTCTTGCTGCGCTATTTCGCCGCCATGCACGACCGCTTCGGCGATCAGCACTGGTGGCCCGCCGATTCCCCGCTGGAAGTCATGGTCGGCGCGGTGCTGACTCAGAACACCAGTTGGCACGGTGTGAAAAAAGCAATTGTGCGGTTGAAGGCGGCCGAGGTTCTTGATGTCCGATCGTTGTTTGATCTTGGCCCCGCAGGCATTGCCCCGCTTATTACCCCCGCCGGCTATTTCAATCTTAAAAGCCGGCGGCTGTGGAACCTGATGGCGTGGCTGACGCGGGATTTTGATGGCCAGATCGCGTCGCTTTCCCGTGTTTCCACTGCGGACCTGCGCCGACAGCTTCTCGCCGTTAATGGCATAGGACCCGAAACTGCCGACAGCATTCTGCTTTACGCGCTTGGTCGCCCGGTATTTGTGATTGACGCCTATACGCGACGGATTCTGGAGCGCCACCGGTTGGTGCCCGCGGAGGCAACGTATGACGACTTACAACAGACCATGGCGCGGCATTTGCCGGAAAGCGTGGAGTTGTTCAACGAATTTCACGCCCAGATAGTGCAAATAGGCAAGCACTACTGTAAGCCGACGCCGGCCTGCGACGACTGCCCTTTGCGGAAATACCTGCCGAAATACGTTTCTGCCACAAACAGATAGGTTCGCCATGACTTCGCGACCGTCATGGGACAGTCCGACTTTATGATTGGCCCGCACCATGCGGGTGAAGCGGCAAAATCAAAACGTGCCGTTCGCCGGTGATGCGGTATCGGGCTTTTTTATAAAGCGCTACCGCCGGCAAATTGGCTTTGTCCACCGCGAGAATCGATTGTCCGATACGCCGCTCGCTTAACACACGTAAAACGTGCCGCATAAGAAATCCCCCAATACCCACGCCGCGCGCCGCGGGTACCAGTCCAAGGTAAACCAGTTCCAGCGCGGCGGGGTCGGTGTGCGGAGAAAGCAGCAGCACGCCGATCCAGTCTTCACCGCGCCGCACCAACGACCAGAGTGACGGATCAAACACCCCCACCGCCTTGTGACCCGCCATGACATCCGTCATGGATCGCAACCCGGCCATACGCGGGCAGTCCAGTGTTTCCCGATACGTTTCATGAATGGTGGAGGCGAATACATGATCGAGTTCCGGGCGGTAGGGCCACAGGCTTACACCGGGGGGAACATCGTTCCGCGGCGAAAAAAATGGCGCGTTGCGTTCCATATAGAACAGATCCGCCAAATCAAAAAAGGCCGCCGCCCGAAATGCTTCAGCCGAGGCCTTATTGTCCGCGTCAAGAATAGTCTGCGCAATGACCATGCCATCTTCGCCGGCGCGGCGGCAGACCGCGCCGATGCAGGCCTGCGTGGCCAGCCGCGCGGTCGGATAACGTCCTAAATTGGTTGTGTAAAGCAGCGCCGTTCGTCCGGGACTTTGCGTCCAGAGACAGGCCGAAACCATCCGTTCACCCTCCATCGCCATCATTTGCCGACTCAAGCTTATCCCGTGAAGCCCGCACCAGTTTTCAAAGTTACGCCAGCGCGCCTTGGCAGCGGAATCCTCCGGCCGGCTGGCGGTTTCAGGCCCATCCAAAATGCAGGCAAGACCGCGACGGGCCAGCGCCACCGTGGAGGCGGGAATAATTTCCAGTGACGGCGATGGGGATTCCATGGGGGATAAGCTCCTCATGCGGGCATGTTAGATTGGTCAACATAAATACGCAATTTCCCGCCTGTTTGACGTGGCCATGGCAAGGCCAGCGATTCCCTTAAAACTCCTCAGACCGGGAAGGAGATTTGACGCCAAAGCAAATGAAATTTATTATTCAAATTGCGACACCTCCGTCCCGTGCCGGCCAGCGGGACGGCGGGCGAACCCATCCATCGGGCATTCCCGCGGGTGCCCCCGGCAGCGCGGGCCGCCTTCAGCCGTGGATGCGTGCCTGGAAAATAAATGGCCAAAATGTATCGCAACCTCTGCCGTTGCACAGCAGCTTTTTTGTGAGCCATCAATATGCCCCGAAAACCGCGACCGCTTGATACAGAGATTTTCCGCTATTTCCCGGCCACCAATCGCAGCCTGCACATGGGTTTATACCTGACCGGCGTAGGCACACAGGCTGATCGGCCGCCGGATGCCACCCGCTCGCCCAAACATCCGGATATCTACTGGTTCACCTGGGAAAAAGGGCGCGTGCTTCCGGAATATCAGTTGGTCCTGCTGACCGCCGGCGGCGGTGAATTTGAATCGCGGGAAACCGGATTGGTGAATATTGAACCGGGAACGGCGATTTTTCTGCTGCCGGATGTGTGGCATCGGTACCATGCGCGCGCCGGCTGTGTCTGGACCTGCGCGTGGATTTCCTTTAATGGTGAAATTCCGCACCGCTGGCAGCAGACTGGCCTGCTGACTCCTGAAACCGCCATTCGTCGCGTGCCAGATGCCACGTCCCTGGCCGCACGCATGGACCGCCTGGTCCACCACGCTCTGTCGGATCCGGCCCAAAACATGCTTTCAGGCTCTTTAATGGCCTTAAGCCTGTTATCCGGAGTGCTGGGGGACACATTATCGACCACGCCACCCACCCCGCAGGAACTTGCCGCGCCGCGTACCGACCATTTGACGGATAAACTGGTCGGCGAGGCGGTGAATCTGATCTGGAACCACAGCCACCAGAATATCTCGGTGGGCCTGCTGGCACGCAAACTCGGTATTACGCGCCGCACCCTGGAACGTCGCTTCCTTGCGGCGCGCCAGCACACCACCCTGATCGAAATTCTGAATTGTCGCATCAGCCGGGCCGAAAGAATGCTGCGGGAAACACACCTTCCCATCCGCCGCATCGCCCACGCCACGGGTTTTACGTCTCCGACGCATCTTTCGCGGACCTTCCGTCAGCGCCTGGGCAAAACCCCAAGCGATTGCCGCCGCAACTTCCCCCAGCCCGAAGCCTGACAGGTCGGCGGTATGCCCCGGGACGGCCCCAAAGCCGGATGGGCAGACGGATATTTTCTTTCGTGCAGCCCGCGGGTTTATTTGTGGGCGTTGCATCTGACCGTATACTGGTAAAGCAATGCCGGTGTTTATGCACAACTTCATGTCCCGCCTGACCACCTATTCCTGGTGGGTGGTGGCCATTGAACTTCTTCTGATTGGTGTGGTGGTTTACAGCGTGCTGGAATTTCTGCGCGGCACACGCGGTGCCCGCCTGATCAAGGGGACCGCGCTGTTCCTGATTATCACCTACACCGTCATCAAACTTGGTGGAGATAAGCTCGTCCGTGTGGAATTTCTTTTCAGCCGCCTGCTGGTGTTCACCACCTTCGCCATTGTCGTCGTGTTTCAGCCGGAACTGCGCCGCGCCCTGATGCGCCTGGGCGAAGCGAGGCTATTCCGGCTGGGCGGATCCACCTCGCGAAGGTTGATTGACTGCCTTTGCGCCACCGCCGAATATTGCTCGCGCAACCGCATTGGAGCGCTGATCGCGGTGGAACGGGAAGTCGGTTTGGGAGCGCTGATCGAAAACGGCACAGCGCTTAATGCGGATGTAACGTCTGAACTGCTGAATACCATTTTCTGGCCCGGATCCATTCTACATGACATGGGCGTGGTCATTCGTGACGGCCGAATCGCCGCGGCAGGGGTGCAGTTCCCGCTGGCGGAAGTCGGTGAACTTAGCCAGGAAATGGGTTCCCGCCACCGCGCGGGCCTGGGGCTTTCCCAGGAATCCGATGCTGTGGTGATAATCATAAGCGAGGAAACCGGTGCCGTAAGCCTTGCGGAACGCGGCCGACTGGTGCGGGGGGTCACCCCCGAAGAATTGCGGAACTTCCTGGCCGACGCGCTGCGGCGCAACGAATCGGCGCTGATGCGCCGCCCCGCGGCCTGAATGCCGGACCGCCGGTCATCAAATGAAAGGATCTGCCCGTCATGGCTCGCAAAACCGCCCAACTGATGGACCGCCTGAAGGTGCTGCCGCTGACGCTGCTGCTTTCGGTTCTGCTCTGGCTGTATGCGGATGCCAACCTCACTTCCACCCAGGGCGACCTTCCGATCCGCATTTCCGTCATAGCCGCCCCGGATGCCGGGTCGCGCACGGTGCAACTGGCCCAGCCGGCGACGGGAGATTTTCAAATTACCATTCAGGGGCCGCGCAACCGGGTAGCTCGCGTGCGGCAGCAGTGCGAAGGCCGTGCCGTATTCACTACTGAAGACATCAACAATCTTGTATATGTTGTGCGGCATCCCGATCAGCTCGCCCTGGGCAGTCATGACCACATGGACGCGGTCAAAGTCTTCAATTCGCTGCCGTTTTTCCGGCAACGCCGCATCAATGTCATCAGCGTCAAACCGTCCACGCTGCAGTTGAATGTGGATGAAATGGTCACGGTTGTGCGACCGATCGACTTCCGCCAGTTGCGCGGCATCCCGGTTACCTTAACACCACCCAGCGCCAAAGTTGTGCTGCCGCGCAGCCTGCTGGCCGGCATTGGCGGCAAAAGCCAGCTTCGTGTAATCGCCCACCCGCTGGTGGATCCCACCACGCTGCCACCCAATACCCGCCAGACTATCCAGGCCCAACTGGTCGTGCATTACCCCGGCACGCTTAGCACCCAGGTATCCGTATTTCCCTCCACCGCGACCGTCACGCTGAATATTCCCGCGCAGCCGCGAAAAAAGCTTTTCATCGGAATCGTGCCGGTGTGGGTTCGTGGGCCGCCGTGGTTGCTTAACCGCTATTCAATTGAAACGCAGCCCACCACGGTCAACGTCACGGTAAGCGGTGCCGCTCACCGGCTTAGCCTGCTTAAAACCCAGGTCATTCGCGGCAACGCCGCGTCGGTCCGCGGCCGCGTGATAGCCATGTTGAATCTGACGACCAATTGGCGTCCGGGCGCACATTTCGTCAGCCGGCGCGTCCATTATCATTTACCGCATGGCATCAGCCTGGTGGACGGACCAAGGCACATTCTGTGCCGGATCCAACGCCGCAAGCCCGCCACCACCACTACCCCCGCCGCCGTACAGGCTCCTGCCGCAACAACCCAGTCCGCCGCCGGAACAGGCGCAAACCCAGCCGCCGCGGCCCCGCCATAAAAGGCCGCCTCCGCATTTACCAGCTTTTTCGCGAAACCCCGCGACCAACATCCGTATCTCTTTCGGACATTCACCGCCTATCCGTGTCGATGCTGCGGAATCGCGGGAAATGTTTTATGATAGCCGCCACACCCGCATCGTGCGGTCAGATGCCGCGTGCCGGGTCATGAACATGAAATTGCGGACAGGACTCTATGCTTCATGAATTAAGTGCACTGGAAACACGTCAACGAATCGCAGCCGGTGAAATAAGTTCCCGTCAGGCGACCGAGGCGGTCTTTGCCCGCATCCGGTCTTTGGAACCAAAACTCCACTGCTTCAACAGCACGTTTGAAGACCAGGCCATGGCCCGCGCCGCGGAAATTGACCAGCTTCGCTCCGCTGGAAAGCCGCTGGGGCCGCTGGCCGGGGTGCCCATTGCCCTGAAAGATAACCTTTGCACCAACTTCGGCACCACCACCTGCTCATCAAAAATGCTGGCGGATTTTCATGCCCCCTACAACGCCACTGTCATTGAAAAGCTGTCCGCGGCCGGTGCCGTGTTTATTGGCAAAACCAATCTGGATGAATTCGCCATGGGCAGTTCCACGGAAAATTCCGCCTTCGGTCCTACCCGAAACCCTTGGAACACCAGCCGTGTCCCGGGCGGATCTTCCGGCGGGTCGGCCGCGGCGACCGCCGCCCGATTATGTGCCGCATCGCTGGGGTCAGACACCGGCGGTTCCATCCGCCAGCCCGCCTCTCTTTGCGGAATTGTGGGCCTTAAACCGACCTACGGCCTGGTATCCCGCTATGGTCTGGTCGCTTTTGCCAGTTCACTCGACCAAATCGGCCCCATGACGCGCACGGTTTCCGATGCGGCTCTGCTGTTGCAGGTCCTGGCCGGCCACGACCCTTTGGACAGCACCAGTTGGCCCGCGGATGTGCCCGATTACCTGGACGAAATTGAAAAGCCGCTGGTTGGCGTGCGGATTGGTCTGCCTGCCGAATTTTTTGAAGCCGGCACAGACCCCGACGTTCTAAGGGCAGTGAATACCGCCATCGATTTTTACAAGTCCCAGGGCGCCACAGTTGTTCCCGTGAAGTTGCCGCACACAAAATATGGCATTGCCGCCTATTATGTGATCGCTCCGGCGGAAGCTTCCAGCAACCTGGCCCGCTATGACGGCGTGCATTACGGCCATCGCACCAGAAACGCTTCAGATATTTATGACCTGTATGCCGGCAGCAGGGCCGAAGGCTTTGGTCCTGAAGTACAGCGACGGATCATGCTGGGCACCTATGCGCTTTCCAGCGGATATTACGACGCCTATTATGTGCGGGCACTGAAAATTCGCACCCTGATCAAGCACGACTTTGACGAGGCGTTCAAGCAGTGCGACTTTATCGCCTGTCCCACCTCGCCGACGACGGCATTTGAGATTGGTTCAAAGAGTGGCGATCCGCTGCAGATGTATTTATGTGATGTGTTCACAGTCACGTGCAATATTGCGGGCATTCCGGGAATGAATATTCCCTGCGGCTTTTCAAAGGAACGGCTGCCGATCGGTTTGCAGATTTTTGGTCCGACCTTCAGTGAGGCCCGGATGTTCCGCCTGGCCCGCCAGTATGAAAAGCACCATAACTGGCACACCCAAACCCCGCCGTTGTAACGCCCGAAAAGCCGGAACAGGCAGCCGCAGCCGGGCACGGCGGCAGAGTCCGCCATACCGCCAGGAGAACCGAATGGATGCACCCGAACCGAATTTAAGCCGCAAGCCGGATGATTGGAGCGATGATGCGGAGTTGCGGCTGATTTCCCCGGTCTCCACCGCTTGGAAGGTCCGCCGACTGCTCTGGAGCATCGTCCAAGAAACCGCGTTCCGATATTCCTTCCACACGTGGTCTGGCTGGCGGGCATTTCTACTAAAGAGCTTCGGTGCAAAAATCGGTGCCCATTGCGTCATACGACGCACCGTAAAGACCTATTACCCCTGGCTCCTAGAAGTCGGAAGCCTGGTGATCATCGGAGATAAGGCCGAGCTCTACAACCTCGGGAAAATTACAATTCAAGACCGCGCAATGATTAGTCAAGAGGCCTACCTGTGCGCCGGCACACACGATTATAACAGCCCGTCCCTGCCGCTTATTACCGCTCCAATACATATCGGTTCCGACGCCTGGGTTTGCGCGAGAGCATTTATTGGCCCTGGGGTCTTTGTGGGAAACGGCTCCGTTATAGGAGCGTGCGCCGTGGCAACAAAGCGAGTTGAACCGTGGACAGTCGTGGCGGGCAATCCGGCTCGATTCGTCAAGGCAAGGCCGAGGCCGCAATGACAAACTGCGGCCACCCATCATCACATCTCTCATGAACGCTACCCAATCATCCTCCGGGCGATGGGGCACCCGCGAAACCAATGGCCGCAGCCGTGCCCACAACCCGGCGGACCACGCCCGGAAAACGGCGGCCGGAAAATGATTTATGGCTCAATCGCCATTCAAAGACCGCAGGCGTCTCCGCACGATCTCCGCGTATTGTTTTGCCTGCCGCGACAAACCGAAATGCTCCATCGCCCGCTGCCGCCCCACCTCTCCCATCGCCGGCCATTTCGCCCGCTCACTTAAGGCCCGCAGCAGCCCGGCTCTAAACCCCGCCACCGTCGGCTCATTCACATGCCAGCCGGTCTGCCCGTCAACAACCGTTTCCGCCGGTCCGCCCAACGCATGAACCAGCACCGGCTTCCCCATCATCATCGCTTCCACGACCGAAAGCCCAAATGGCTCCGCATCGACCCTTGCATTTATGGCAACATCTATGGCCCCATAATACCGCTCCGGATCAGGCACATCGCCAACTAAATGCAGCCTTTCCGCGACACCCAGCCGCTGGGCTAAAGCCCGCAATTCATTGCCGAACCCACCTGCTGCCGACCCGCCCAACAGCAGCAAATGCGTATTGGCATAAGCGGCTGGCAATTGGGCCATGGCCTCCAGAACCACGGCCTGTCCCTTCGCCCTTACCAAACGCGCAAAGATAGCAAAAACTGCAGCGCCTTCCGGTATTCGGAACTCGCTTCGCGAAAATTGGTCCCGCCTTTCCGGGTTAAATCGCACCTCGTCCGCCCCAAGATAAAGAACAATCGGCTCGACCGGAAAATTTCCCAATGTCGACGCGGTATACCGGCTGTTGGCAATCGCAGTCACGCCCAGTCGTTTGATCGCCCGTTGAACCAACCACCGGTTCGCACCGAACGGATATTTGCCCAAGGCGTTAGACATTTCCCAGAAACAAGCCACGCCCGCGTCGCTTGCGGCCATCGCTGCCAGCGGCATAAGATTCGGCCACAGAACATGCACGGCCTGGACGTTTATCTCACGCAGGACAACGGCCAATTGGGGCCTGATCGCGATAACGGCCCGGCGAATCTGCAATTGCAACCGCAATTTGTTTATCAATCTGCCGCGCAGAACCGGCAACGAATTTACGTTTAGCTCCCTCACCTCAAATCCCGCCGCCCGCAGGGAATCTGAAAATGCCCCCTGCCGCAAGGAAACCACGACCGGCTCAATGCCCACGGGCCGCACCGCCCCGGTCAATCCGCGCACCGCCTGGCCCACGCCAGCGAACTCGTCACCGGCGATCAGCCACGCGATGCGAAGCCTGTCGAATTTCTCGTCCGCCGTCAATCTTTTCTTCCATTTCGATTACGTGAACCATCAGACACACATGTCGCTTGATACTATCCCCCAAAAGCCCCCGCGCCAAGGCGTTCACTAGCTCCCCGTCACAGCGGGAAAAAGCCCCGTTGTCGGCGATCGCCGCAGCAGCCAAGTGGCAACCCGGCGCGATTCATAAAAGCCCGACCGAAGCCTCAATAAAAGTAAGGTCATATACTGCCGTTACTCTATGAAGCACCGCCAAAAAACTTCCGCACAACAGGCACCCGCAAAACAATTGCCCCCACCCGAGTCCAAAACTCCGCGGATTCCGCCCGGCAAACCCAGGCCCCCAAGCCGAAGAAAATAACCCCAGCCAACGCTGTTCCCACCAAGACATTCGCAACACCGTTCCGCCCCAATGCAGGCCAAAGCCAATCCAACAAATAAATCGGCAGCACAGCCAAGGCAGCCAATGGAAGACCGGGCACGAACACCGACATCACTTCGCGCCAGCCCATACCACAATCCCGAACTGATAGGTAAATGGAAACTGGCGACGCTAGCGCATTCTCCCCCGCGACGGCCACGGCCACGAGAAGGGGCCCCTGCCACCAGGCTCCCAAAAAAACTGCGGGTATGGCCACGATCAACATGCCAACCCAAAGAAGCATAGAAAAATTGTAACGCTGCCTCGCCTGAAGGAAGCCGGAAAGAGGCCCGTAGGTCACCGCAAATGGCGTTCCGACCGAGAGAACGGCCAAAACCTGGGCCGATTGCGCCCAGCGTGGCCCGAAGATAACGACCACTGCCGGCTTGGCTAGAACCGCGACCACCGCACAGGCTGGTGCCGAGACAAAAACAGTTAGTCGCAGTACACGCAAAAAAGCAGCGGCCTGCCGTGGCGGATCGCCCCTTAAGCCAGCCAATACGGGAAGCAATACCTGGCCAAGATTGAAGCTCAGCAGTTGAAGAGCTTGCGTCGACAAATTCCAGCCGAAATAGAATACGCCCGCTGCGGCGACCGTTCTTATCCGACTTAAGGCCACACTGGGTAGGGCCGTCTGAAGCGCGTATACCAGCGAACTGGCAGCCAGCGGAAACGCGTCTTTTGCGATGAGACACCATCGTAAAATTCCAAGCGTCCGGTGTATACGAGAAGGTGCCCAGGCCCAGAACACACCCAAGCGAACAGCGCTAAAAATCGGCAGGGGAATTAACAAGCTGTAGGCACCGAAGCCCAGCCAAGCCAGCGCCACCGTAGTTGCCAGAACACCGAGATTGTATACAGACCCCACGATCGCGATGCGCTTAAAATCAAGTCTCGTGTAAAGTTTGGCCATGGGAACTGAGGTCATCGCATTGACCAACATTCCCGAAGCAACAAGCCAAATAAGACCGCGAAGTTCCGGCTGATGAAAAAAAACAGCACAAAAGGGCGCGGCGGCCGCAAGCGCAACTGTGCCCGCGAAACCCAACGCCAAATCGAACCAGAAAACGGACGATACCCATTTCTCCAAATGAGATTGCTTGCCTATAAGAATCTGCAACAGGCCGTTATCCCGCAAGAGTTTGGGCACCGTCGCGACAGAATAGGCCAACGCAACCATGCCAAAATCGCGCGGCACCAGCAACCTCGCAAGGATTAACTGCCCGATAAACCCGGCAGCCTTCGACGAAATCGCCTGTATGAGCAGCCACAGGAACCCAGCAGAGGCCCGCTCTGTTAGAGGGGGACTCAACTTGCCTGATTCTATTGCCATTTGCACACCGTAGGACCGCAGTGTTCGTCGAAGTCCGATTCCAAGCGAACCCCACGCTGGAGTGCCGCATTAATACTTTAAAGATTACCGGGACGCCCGTCGACCGTCCATTGCGGCGTAACATCCGGTGCTGGGAAAGCTGAGGTGCCCGGGCCTAAATCCAAAAAAGTTAAACCGCCAGCCTCCCGGCGGCGCTGGCGTAAAGACCCAATCCACCGTAAATTTGGTTCAAACGATTCCCTGCATAGGAGATCAAATGAGTCAGAGTTACGGTCTAGGGAAAACTAATTCTCCGTCAATCCGCCAACGCCTGAAGAACCAATTGGCAAGGCGAGACCAATTCGCAGACCGCGCGAGTTGGCTCGCCGATATGTATGTTCGCGTCCTTAACTGGAAATCGTCTCTACCGCTGCCCGGCAGAAAGCACATTTTTCGGATCAGGCCCGCTGCCGTGGCCCAACCATTAACCGTCCGGCCCAACACGACCGATTTACCCTGCTTGTGCGAAATATTTACCGCCGGCGAATACTCAGATTATGCCGAGTTTTGCCCAAAACGGGTTAGCACGGTCTTGGATTTAGGCGGCAACGTCGGAATGTCCGTCCGATTCTGGCAGGAAAAATTCCCGGACGTCAAAATCCTGGTCGTCGAACCGGACGAAGGCAATATTGCTCAACTCATGAAGAACGTGCTTGCCGGTCCATCACCAAGCCGTGTGGAAACCGTGCAAGCCTTTGCAGCCGCAGCCGCCGGCCAGGCGGGAATTGACCGATCCTCCGGCGAGTGGACCTTCCACATGACGGAAAATTCGCATGCCGGCGAGCCATTGGTCCCGAAAATACCAGTTGGCGTGCTAATCGAAAAACTTGCTGGCACCGCCGACCAAATAAGCCTGCTGAAATGCGACGTGGAGGGTGCGGAGGCCGAAATTTTTGCCGATTGCGGCAACTGGATAAGTAAGGTAATATCCGCGGTTGTCGAAACTCACCCGCCCTATGGGCCGGCCCTTTTGCTTAACGATCTTCGGAAGGCCGGAGCTCGCATCAAGAGCCATAAGGTGATCGCGAAGGGCCAGGATCTAAATCTGTTGTGGGCGAGCCTTGGCGGCCCCGATACGGAAGACCATCCCGGTACGCGAACCTAGGTTTAGCGTTCTAGGATCGGCACGCGATCTGGGGAAAACGAAACTAAAAGCCAAACGGAAGGTCTATGCAGGAAGAATGCGCCGCATCATTGGTCATAACCACACGCAACAGGGTAGCCGAACTGGTCCGCTCGCTTGAATCCGCAATCCGACAGACCGTTCCCCTAGATATCATCCTGCTCGACGACGCCTCTTCGGACGGAACCCCCGAGATCGTAAGACGCGAGTTTCCTTCGGTCCGCCTGATCACCAACGAGCAGAGACAGGGATACATTCGATTGCGCAATATCGGTGCACAGCTTGCAAAACGCCCCATCATATTCTCGATCGACGACGACGCTGTCTTTACGGCACCCAACATCGCAGCCAAAACGCTCGACGCCTTCCGCTCGCCTAGAGTTGGTGCCGTGGCGATTCCTTTTGTTGACGTGAATATCACCCCAGAAATGCAGCAGCAATCGCCGGACCCAAATGAACCCTATGCGACGGCGTGGTACATCGGCACCGCACACGCGCTCCGCCGCGATATCTTTCTGGCCCATGGCGGATATAATGAGCTTTTTGTTCACCAGCACGAGGAGCGCGACTATTGCGCACGAATGCTCAGCGCTGGCTACGTCGTGAGGCTCGGATATTCCGAGCCCATTCACCATTTTGCGTCGCCGAAACGGGAAACCGCTCGCCAAGATTTCTACACGGCGCGAAACAATATCCTGATTCACTGGTGCAACACGCCAAGCCCGGATATCGTGTGGCGTCTCTTCCGCTCGACCGCGGGTAACCTGATCTACGGATTGCGCAACGGCCGCACGATCCAATTTGCAAAGGGCGTGCTAGCCGGCTGGCATGAAATAATCGGGGGCCAAATTCCTCGATCTCCGCTCCCAAAAGAAACCCATCGAATGTTTCGTCGCCTTGAGTCGTCGCCGACAAGATTAGCTGAAATAGAGCACCTACTGCCCCCTTTGGCCGACTAGAGATGCGAGTGATGACCGAGCGGAAAATTCCGACGACTAGGGGAACAGGCATGCAAACATTAAGCCGGACCGTCATCAGGCATCCGGCCGCTTGATTCACCGTAGACTTGCGAGTCCCCCATCTCCACCGCAGGACGTTCACCGACGAACAGGCCGCGAATAGCCAACATCAACGACAAAAGTATCGCGGCAAAGATTATGGGATCAAAGGCAACAACCGAATCCCCACGAATCCAAAATGCAAGCCGTAACTGCAACGCTAATAAAATCGATGCACCGATGGGACCTGCCGTCATCATCTGCCGGTCAACCCATGCAGCCAGCACCCCAATTAAAAACCCTACGACCAATACGACCCACGCGCCAGCCTGTGCCCAAGCCTCACCAACCCAGCCCGCAGAAATTGAGGTGTCGGTCCCGAATCCTTGGTTCTGCGCATTCTGGAAGGAGAATCCGACGGGCTTGGTCGGCCATAGGAACCTTGGAGCCGGCCCAACCGCAACCGCCTCATAAGAGCTGCCCCCCATCGCCGGATAATACTCCGGGTAACGAGAAATCGCAAAGGCGACCTCGTCTATTTCCTTGCCACCAATCGCGTCTGCGGTGTGCTCTATCGCATATTCAGCCGATCCAAAAAAAGTGGCGTGTGTAATGCCAATATTACGGTATACAAGCATACCGGCCGCTAGCAGGGGAAAAATAACCGCCACAACAGCGGCAAAGCGCCAGAACCTACCACTGGGCCAAAAAAGCCACGCCGCCGCCACCGCCCCCCCGACCAGCATCGCCAAATTGGTTCGGGTTCCAGAGGCGAGAGAGAGGACCGAAACTATTCCCAAGAAAATCGCCGTCAACGGCCGAATGCGTCCCTTAAACACTAGAAGCATGCTAGCCGCTATACCGATCAACGAAAGGTCGGCAAAAACCCTTGCCAGCGCAAAGGTCCCACCGAACTCGTTGATCTGGCTGAACGCGTCCGCCGACCAGCCGCCATGGACATTCCGTGATTCTAGAAAATAATGGATGATCAACAATGGGTTATTAATGCCGGTAGCAACCACCGGCACGAACCAGAGGACAAAGAAAACAAGGCACCAGCGGTCCAACGACGCCCAATCCCTAACCCGATCGTCAAAGAACCGAATGATTCGGGAAGGCCCCATATAAGCCCGGCCGACGCGGGAACCCACGACCATTGAGATCGTGCCCAAGCCGAGGAACAGCAGGGCCTCGCCCATCGTACTGGAGGAGACGGAACTGGAATAATAGCCGCGACCGAGCATCAACCTAATGGACGGGCAGCCGCTTGCGATCCATTCCAAAATACCGGGCACGAAGATCACCGTGGTCCCCGCGAGAATAAACCCGAGTGTGGGTAAAGCTCGAGTTGACCGCGTCGCAGCGACGACCGCCGACCCAAGCAACCAGAGGGACAACGCGAAGATTATCAGCCCAATAGCTACCATTTCCGAATGAACCCTTTCCGATCCGCCCGACAGAACGCGCCGCAACGAACATCCCTCTTATCGTCGGCCCGGGGATAGAACCATGACTAGCATTCTAATGACCGACCAGACAGGTGTAAACTTGGCCGCCGCGCCAAGAAAAATCGATCGGGAAACAACACTCAATTCTCACGATTCAAACCCCGGGCACAGAGGCAGAAAAGCACGGAAAAACAGGCTTGTCGCAGCGGCCCGCGAGCCTAGACCCGCATCAACCCAGATTAAATCGAAGCGGCTAGCCAGGCCTCGTCAGATTCATACCAGAATGCACCCGGCCAGTCCCATAACCCGTTATCGCTGTAGCCACGTTCCCGGAGACCAACGTTCCCCTTGCCCCGCCAACGACTATTGATGCATCGCCCAGCGCCGCAATATTCCCTTCCACAATGTTATCAAGCCCCTCCCAAAGGTTGACCGCGCAATACCCCGGTGCGGCACCAAGTATCGTATTGCCCGCAATGATATTCCGCTGACAAGGCATGTCATTCGTGCGGACACCGAATCCACCATTGGCACGAAGAAAATTACCGCTAACATGATTGTCCGTACAGCACTCCTCCATAGCCACGCTGTGGATGTTGCACCGCTCCACCTGGCAGCATCGAGAACTGTTTAACGAAACCCCAGCGAAGCCTGAGCTGTAAACCTTCTCAACACGCGAGCACATGCACCCGGTCACGGTAATTCCGCCACGCCCGCCCAGCTCCGGCTCACGAAGAACAGTGATGTCGTTAATGCTTGCAAGAAGGGCGTAGTAAACCATAACGCTGCAATCGGCTCTCGCATCCACGAAGTCAATGGCAAAATTAGCCACCGTCACACTGCGTGCCGGAACGCCCATCCTCCGAATGTGCAGATACCGCTCGCCCGCGACCGCCCCCGTCGGGACAACATTTCCGTAATCATTTGCCCCAATCACGGGCCTCTTCAGGGTAACGATCGTCCGGCCGCGCTCAAGTCCGACCCGGGCCACCTCCACCAATTCACAAGGGGCTAATTCACGGAAAATGTTAGGCGAGAGCGTACCGCCCATCTTGGCCTCGACAAGCCCGGCACCGCCGCGTCCGTTGCAAAGAAAAAGCGACTCGCCCGGTGCAATCGCATGGGATCCGGAAAGCGTAATGGTATCTGCCGTCACCGGCTCAACGGGGTAAAGCCAGGGCGTCCTGAATTGCGGCATGACCCAGATGGTGTCCCCACCACCCGCCTGACCATGAAAATGAAAGTCGTGTGCTACGACGCTTCTTACGCCCTCACCGACGAGGGAGACGCCTACGCCGGCCACCGTCAGGGCTGCGGTCGTCCGGTATCGACCAGCTGGCAAAAAAACGCCGGTGAAGATGCCGCTCGCGGCCGCATCAAGGGCCTTCTGAATGACCGCCGTATCGTCGTGAATCCCATCGCCGAATGCCCCAGCTAGCCTCGCGTCAACCATTGCCATCGTAGTTCAACTCCGTTAAGCACCGGCCCGGCCATCGCCAGGAACCAAAATGCATTATACCGCTGATAACGCCAGTGCGCACGGCGCGGCATTTGGGTTAAGACCGTATTGATAACGCAACTTATTTTTGGCGGCCTTGACCTCCTAGAAAGCATTATGCCCAATTGCTCCACCGCGGACGAGGTGGCAATGTCAATATAAAAGATGGCCGAAAAATCAAGAAAAGCGGCGGCGGAACACAAACACGGAAATTCCAGCCAGAAATGCGGCGGCGGCAGGCTCGGGCACAGTCTGAATCGCTCCAATGCTGTCACCCGTAATGGGGCGGATATTGCCATATATATCGTACATGACATATTGCGATGTCGATGGGTCAAATGCGTAAGCCGCCACAGAACCGGGCAGAAGTGAATAATTCCCGGAGGATGTATCTGAAAAGTCGGGCTGGCCGGAAAGATTGCCAGTGGTAATAGAAGTCGGGACCGAAGTCGCAACTGGCCCGCTTAGCCCAGGCTGCCAATAGACAATCTCTAATTTACCCGTTCCGCCGCTTGACGAAAAAAGGTTGGAAAGGGCCTGAACGTTCGGCGTCGCTGTGCCATTGCCCTCCACGAAGAAGAGCGTGCCAGGTGCGCTCAAAACATTGCCGTAGATTTGTGTCCCCGTCGTGGCGCTACCCAGTCCTATCGCCGGGGCAAGCAAACCCGCTGCGGGGTCAACGACGACGGTGTTAAATCGGATTATATTCCCAGTTCCGTTATCCACGATCGCCCCATTATTTCCAGCCTCCCAGTTCGGTGCAGCCCCGGTCACCAGATTGTTCTGGATAATGTTGCCCGATCCGTTGGCCTGAATTTGAGCGGAGGGCCCGGTAAGGGTAACACCATCCACTGTGGTGTTACCGTAGGTAACAACGCCGCCGTTCGTTATGTTGCCGCCCTGAACTGTAAGTTTGCCTGCGCCTGCGACAATTCCCGATATGGCGGCCGCCATTCCATTTGCGGATATCTGCATATTCTTGACCAGCACGCTAGATATTGGCGTCGGGTCCGATGCACTGGGCACTGAATGTGTATAAAACGCGGGATAGCTGCCATTCAGGTTTGTAGCAACGTCGTTAACCCACTGGGACGTATCATTCGACGAGTTAAAATCGGAATAAGCCACATAAGCCGTCGCGCCTCCGTAACCCTGGTCCGGCATCAGGTAGCTCGCGTTAAGCCCTCTCCCGACAAATCCGGTTGTATCAATCGCAGCGAACGCGTGTTTGCCCGCACCCGAGACGCTCGAATTCAGCAATTGAACATTACTGCCGCCGAAAACCGAAATTCCGTAGCCACTGTTATACGCGGCGGACTCCCGAACCGAGAGGTTCTGAAGCACAAGATTGCTCTGGCCATTAGTAAAAACGACGCCCGAAGCGTATGGATTTGCGCCTCCCCCCACGACCGTCGCTGTCAACGCCCCAATCGCCAAGCTACCGACGGCTTGGCCAGCGTTAACGTACAGGCCAGGTTCGGCTGAACCGGCATCGTAATACCATGACCCCGAATTCGATTCGACATAAGAGACGGGATCCGTCGCACCGGCGTCGAGGGCGGCGCTTTTAAGAAAATCGTGATTCAGGAAAACAGCGGTGGCCGGCGCGCCCGCAGCGGCAGCTTTGGAATAGGTTGACCAAGTCGCCTGTAATGCGGCTGATGAAATAAAATAGGTACCGCTCGCACCGCCCACGCCCTGAAAACTCGAACTGCCCAGCGGAATGCTGCCCCAGATCGTGGGATCCGCCCCGGAACCGTAGTTACTGAACGTGATCGGTGCCGAAACAGTTCCCGAGGAATTAATGACCAATTGCTGCCCATACCAGTTGCTACCGTCGGCCAACAGAACGGAATCCCCAGGCTGAAATGCCGAGGAGTCTACCTTCGTAAGGCTCTGCCAGGCCGCATTCGGCGCGGTGCCGCTATTAGAATCGTTGCCCGCAGCTGAATTGACATAATAGGTCGTCGCCTGAACGGTCGCTGTTGTTAGCGCCATCGCTATGCCCGAAAGGGCAGCTCGAATTAATTTCCCCTTTTTCGGGTTATAAGCCTTCATATATTTCCCTCAAAATGCTAAATTATTTCAATCGCAAGTGCCCGGATACCGACCGATTCGGTCGTGACGAACCGCACCATTTTGAGCGAGACCGTCGATGATGTCAACTAAAATCCGCCACTAATTTATAGGCCCGTACAGAACCTAAATAAAACCGGACAGAAAATGCTCGAACGGTGAGGCAATCGTCCGCAATTTTCGAAGCCGCACAGCTTTTCCTACAATGCCCGCGTCGCGGCTGGAACCGTCCACTACAGCCCCCGGAGACAGCCTGCGTTTTTCCTGCGATGGGAGAAGCGCAGGCCAGCCGCGAACCTATAAGATAAACCGCCGGAGCATCTGGCGGGGCAGGCTTTGTAGGCGGTCGTTGCGCAATGGTTGGGAACGAGGGCCGCTGGCCTCGGCCGGGGCCGCAAGGGATCAAAATATTGCCCGACCATCCGTTTCGCAATCGCGAACACAGTGTGCCATTTTAGTATGAGAACGTAACTGACTGGTATAACGCTTCCAGCCGTTCCGCAGCGGCCTCCCAGGTAAATTGGCTAGAAACCAACTGCCTGCCGTTAGCCCCCATCCTCAGGCGTTCAGCGCGATCGCCTATAAGCCGCGACACAGCCGCAACAAACGAATCCATATTCCCGTCTTCAATGATCACTCCGCCATCACATTGCTCCACCTCGTCAAAATTGCACTCACGCGTAATTACGACGGGTAACCCCGCACCCATCGCCTCAGTTATTGCCATAGAGAATCCCTCCTGAAACGAGGGCAGAACGAAAATATCCGAATCCACCAGGGCCTGCCATTTCGCGATCCCAGAAACCTGCCCGACCAGAAAGACTGAGTTCTGCAGCCCGAGTTCCCTTACCAGCCCACCAACCTGCTCCAAATAGCCGGGCTCACCAGTCCCGGCGATCACCAGCGCGGCGGTCGGATGCAGGCCAAGCAGCTTTGGCCAAGAGGCCAAGAGGCGTTCCAAGCCTTTTTTGGGATGCAGTCGACTCATGAAGAACACAATTGGTCGCCCCGGATCGCCGAGCAATTCCGCATTCTGCGCACGCCAGGCACCGCGATCCGGCAGACTCTCCAGCATCGCCCTAGGCACGCCATTTCCGATGATCACGTTTCGGGTTTTTTTTAATAACGGAGAGCAGCGAACTTCGGCATTATTAAGACAATGCACGGCCGCCGCGCCGCGCAACATTGCGGAATCCCACAGAAACCAGGCCAAATCCTTGGCCCACCGCCTCCCCATCTTCAGACTCGCGGCGTCTAACATTCCGTGGGGTGCGACGCAATAAGGAACCCGCCGCCTTTTGGCCACCGCCGCCGCGTAATGGCCGGGGTGCTGCCAGACCCCGTGGATGTGGACAACATTAAATTGTCGAATGTTGTGCACCAAATAGCCACGCAGCGAGCGACTGGGCAGAAGCGATGACTCGCGGTCCGGCAGGAATCTCGACACGTTGACGCCGCTCGGCGATAACAGCGTCCCGCCTCGGTCCAGACAGCAAACCGAGATTTCATGGCCGCGAGAGGCCAGCGACTCCGTCATACCACAAACCGCGGTCGCCACACCTCCGCTCTCAAGCCGCATATCAGAAATTACGTGAAGTATCTTCAAATGATTGTCTCCTCAACGCGCCCTGAAAACCGTGACTGTCGACCTCGCAAGCCCGCTGGCTACCCCCCCCAACGTTTGCAGGAAGAATATTGCCACGCCCCAATATTAACAAGCGCCACCGCGCCATTTTCAGTTTCCGCCAGTCGATATTGGAAGCCGGGATCCAAGCTCTCAATCGATTAAAGCGGCAAAGGCCTCCTAAGTGGCCCAGCTCGCCCCGATCCGTGGCCAGCCCTGACCGGTCGTCTAAGCCAATTCGCCAACCGACCGTTTGCTAACCTGTCGGATTTAAATTAGATTAAGCTGTCGGAGACGACCGGAGCGAATCGAATGCACCTGAGCCTAACCGAACCCCGATCTGTCGACGCAGAGAACCTTGCCCCGCAAATTATTTGGATACAAAATTCAGTCGAGCATTATTTCTGCGCGATGATTGACCTTATCAACCGCCAAATGTCCGAAATACGATTCCATGCCGTTTTCCTATGCGAGCGGCCCGCCAACCCAACCGCGGAAAACCTGCCAAAGGAATCGACGTACACCTTTATGCCCGCAAATCTACAACGAGGGCCCATTGAAAAGGGGCCAATCGGTAAAATTCCTTTCACCGCCGCGATCATCGGGGGCTACAATACACGTTTCAAACTACGATTCGTCGGATATTGCAACAAGAAAGGTCGACCGGCTATCCTTTTCGCCGACAGCAACATCCGCTCCGACCGAGGTAAATCGATAGTAAAGAAACTCAAACGCGGTGCAAAAAAGGCGTTTCTATCGCGCCTTCAACCGAAGCTCGCCACGGTCATCACGTGCAATCGGTACGGCGCGGCATATTGGAGGTATTACGGCGCAAACAGGGACCGGATATGCCGCAGCACCTATTTTTGCGATATAGAGAAAATCTCCACGGCGGTAAAATCAAACGGGAACGAATTGCGTCTCCGTTATGGAATTTCACCAACTGGCCGACTCATATTTACCGCCGCCCGGCTCGTCCCCGTTAAGGCATTAAATCTCATGATTCGGGCGTTCGCAAGCCTCCGACTTGGCGAGACAGGTTGGATTTGGGCCGTCGCCGGCACCGGCCCTTTGCGCGATGAACTCACCCGCCAAGCCCGCAAATCAGCCGGTGATGCCATTAAATTTCTTGGATTTGTGCCGCCTGATGACGTCAAGGCGATCGCCGCCAATAGCGAATTATTTGTATTGCCATCCACCTACGAGCCGCACGGCATTGTCGTCTCGGAGGCAATGGCCGTTGGAACGCCGGTGATAGCCTCGGACGTATGCGGTGCCGCGGGCGACCTTGTGGTGCCCGGAAAAACCGGTTGGATATTCAAAAGCGGCTCAACTGAAAGCCTCGGCGATGCACTCGCCACCGCGACATCCTCGCGCGATCGTTTGCGAGCGATGCGTCCAGACTGCCAGCAGCTTTTCGCCCACTGGTACGACCTTTATTGCCCCGAGCGGCGGATACCGGAGGCCCTCGCCAAGGCGCTCCGGCACGAAGCGACTAGGGCTGGCTCGTCCGGTCCACCGCGAGCGCAGGGCGGTCCTCCGGTGTTATAGCCGGGAAAACAGCGCGCCCCTGGTTTAGGTATGCGGACAGCGAGGTTTACCGAAACGTCGACCGCCGGTTAGAATTGCAAACGGATTAAAGAAAGGCACATTATAATGGAAGCCAGCAGCGAAAAGCGTACGACGGCTGGACAACGGCGGGTCGTCGCGGTGGTCGGGGCACCGCGCAGCGGCACAAGCGCGATGGCACACGCGCTGGAATGCCTCGGCGTGGACATGGGGGACCCGCGGCTACACCGTCCAGCGGACAAAGAAAACGAGAGGGGGTTCTGGGAAGATCAACGCATAATCGACCTATGCTCTAGGCTATTAGCTAGCCAAGGACTCAATTGGAATAGCCTGAGACTCGTCTCCGCATCGGACTGGCTCGCCCCGGGAACATCGGCTCTTTTATCCCAGGTGACCGAACTCGTGACAGAATGCGTTTCTCACGCGCGCGGAGGCATCTGGGGATGCAAGAACCCACAAATGTCACGAACAATTGCCGTCTGGGCAGAGGCCTTTCGCCGAGCGGATTGCCGAGCCTCCTATGTCGTGGCGATCCGCAACCCATTGAGCTTCGCAGCCTCGGTTACACGCGGCAGCCCACATTTTGGTACTGGCGAGGCACCCACCCACCTGTATCTGACCTGGCTGGTCTACACGCTTGGATCGCTCGAACCGGCTATTGGCGGCGACAGGGCGGTATTGGTGGATTACGACAACCTGGTGGCGAACCCGCGTTCGCAATTAGCTAGAATATCCCGCGATCTGGACCTGCCTATCACCTCTGCTAACGCCCTAGCCGTCAATACCTTCTGCGCCGATTTCATGGAAAAAGGCCTCCGGCACGCATCCTTCAAGAAAGACGACCTTTATTCTGATGCGAAAGTCCCGACAATTGTAGAGGCCGCCTATCGATTACTCTCGTCAGCGGCCGCAGATAATCCATCGCTATTCAGCGATGAGTTTCGCGACCAATGGAACGAAATAGCGGCGACGGCTAGGGCGAGCAATGCGACCTTCAGCCTCATTGATCAAATGGAGGGGCAGTTGCTTAGGTCACGTGCACTTGGACGATTCATTTACCGCAATTCTCCGCAACTGTTGCGACGGTGGCTGGCCCGGTTCGCATAGGGGCGGAAAAGGTGTAATCCAATGAAGACAAATGGCATAAAAGGGCAACAGGAGGCCCCGCATTATGGTGAATTCCGCCGAGTTGACCATCGTTATCCCGGCCTATCGATGCGCCCGCTATCTCCCGGCAACCGTCCGCAGCGCCCTTGAATGCGCCGGCACCGAAATACTGATTGCGGAGGACGCCAGCGGCGACGGAACGGTGCAGGTTGCTCGCCAGATAAACCGCCAATTTCCGGACCGCGTCAGACTCATTGAAAACACCAGAAATCTAGGAATGACGGCAAATTGGCGAAATGCTTTCGAGCAGGTCCGGACGCCTTGGGCATTAAAACTTGACGGCGACGACCTTATCAATCCGGCCTACCTCGCCGCCGCACTTTCGATCATAAGGACACAGTCGAATTTTATGGTAATAGCGGGCGGCTTAGAGGAAATAGGCCCTGACGCCTACCTGGCAGAACCTCCTCCGTCCCATTCAATTAATCCGGAATCGTTCAAATCGTACGCGGGAATCGACGCACTACGCGTCTGTATGGCTTGGACGCCCGTACCGTGCTCATCAAGCATGATCTTTAACATGGACATTTATCAGCGCGTAGGAGGATTCGCCTCCGCCCTGAGCTGGTGCCCAGACAGAGAAATATGGTTCCGATTGGCCCGCCACGGCCCAATAGTGATTTGCGAAGGGCTAGCAGCCTTTTATCGAGTACTACCTGAAAGCATTACCGCGATTACAAAGCGGGCCGACCGGCAATGTTTCGAGCACAGTCAAATGTTCCGCCTAGCCGAGCGATTCTGGCCTGAGCCAGCGGCCCGCAAACTCTTCCGCCGCGTCTTCTTCCGATCCAGTGGATCGTTTGTGAAATCCGCTTGGCGAGCGCTCCTGCGAGCACGCGCCCAGGAAATACCCGACCGGCTTGGCAGCGGTGCCCGTGACCTTTTCCGAGCAGTCCGCAGTTTTTGCCGACAATAGTTGAGCGAATCCAGATTGGCTCTGCGAACACACCGCCCTAGACGTCACAATGGGGAGAGCCAAGATTTGATCGTTGACGACGTTCCAACACTTTCCAATAGGCCGTCTAAAAAAATAAACAAATATTTGACAAGACGGTAGAAATGTTTATAGTTTGGTGTATCAATTCGGCGCCCTACCGTTGACGGATGGAGGTGCCGACCGCTCAAGGAAGTGGGCGATGGCGAGAGGGAAGGATTCCCAAATCACAGCCAGAAACAATTGCAGATGGCGTCTCGGCCTGGCGCAGATCCGACTATGTCTCGCGCGACCGAAAAGGGCATCGCCCGGCGCATCTCTGAGGCTCATTAAAATCGCATCTGGAGGATGCCCAAGGCCTGCGCGACTTGGCGTTAGAAGAAATATGCGTTGGGCCGCAGGCAGTCTTTTAAGAATTTATAGTGTATGCGATTCGACCGTTATTTAATTGAGGCGGCTTGATCGTCAACTGAAATCCTTCGCTTTTTTTCGCGCGTCCGACTGGATGCGGAAGGCGGTTTTGTCTGAACGGAAGGAGTGCCCCAATGAAACGCTTAACATTCCTGTGCCTTGTCGCTGCATCCGCCTCACCCTTCTTGGAAATGTCACCACCAGCGCGTGCCCAGAGCTCGATCGTATGGAGTTCGCCCGAGGCCATCACAAGCGCGGATTCGACCCTTACGCAGAAGGGCACCATCCAAAGCGCGACGGGATGGGGCTACACCTCCGCCAATATTGTGACGCTCTCAAACGGGACGACAATAAACTTTCTGCCCGGGACAATTAACAGCGCGGGCAACCCAGCGCCATCAGGGGCGGCGGATACCAGCGGTGATGGCGCCGCGTCCCCCGCCAATTTCAATCCCTCAAGTGGGAATTTGACCTTCGACAAAGTCCTAAACGGGTTCGTATATGATGGCGGCCCGCACACAATAACGCTTTTCGGATTGACCACGGGCGTCCAATACAGTGTGCAGCTATTCGCACTGGACGACCGGGGTACTGAAAATGGGTCGGGCGCAATCTTACAAAGAATCGCGGATTTCCAAGCCCCCGGCAGTGCGAGCGACGCCTCGTATTTCGTACCGATGGCTGCCAACGATTATGTTATTGGCACATTCACGGCCAATGGCCAAACTCAGGAAATCATTGAGAATTTCTTCAATTCACCATACTACAATCCAAATTCGATCGCCTGGATGCAGGACATGACCGCCGCAACCCTCGGCAATATCAACGCCCTGGTGGTCCGCCAGCTCACTCCGAACCCGCCCATTCCCGCCCAATCTGCCGTTCCCCTCCCCTCATCATTTTGCCTGGCCCTAATCGGCACATTTGTGCTATTCTTGAATCGCCGGGCAAAAACCAGGAAAGTCAAAGTAATGGCCGGTCCTGCTGATTCCCGATTGGCAGCCGTCAGCGCGTAATCTCAGGAATTGCTTTCGATAATACCCAAGAGTCTGGTAATCAATCCAGTTACCCCAAACGGCAAATACCTATGATTTATATGAACGACTATTAAGATTCGCGTCCGCCGGAACCGCAGTTCTTGCATTAAAAATCAACGAATCGTAATTTCGGTAATTGACAGGTAAATAACCCGTGAACCCAACCGCCCCCAAAGGTCGTTAAAAAGGGACGCCCCACATCCAAACGCCAGGCTTGGAGGCTTGATCATGGCGAGCCGGTACGTCACTAAGGCTGCAGACGGCCACCCAATCAAAGTGAAGCGCCGTCCCGGAACCCGGGAAACGGACCGAATATTCCGAAGCAAGATTGCTGAAATATTTTCGAAATGACCATCCTGAAAAACAAAGGAGATACAGCGCATCTCCCCCCAGCTAGGTGGCTCTTTAATTTTTTCACTTGCCACAATCCACGCCACCGGCAATCAGCAACGCTGCCGAGTTTGTCTAAACGGCCGCATTTCATAAGAATCCGGGAACATTCTAATGCTCTGTCACATCAGAATGTTAGGATTGGCAAGGAATCCCGACCTTTTCCGGTGTGTCTTTCGCGAGTCAGTCTCCCCAAAATTTAACGGTGACAGAGCACTATGCCCATCAGTCAACTGCGGCCTTCAATTTCAGCATTTCCGCATAGAAATCTCGAAGTTTACCGACCGTTAAGCCGGGATCCAGCCTCTCCAAAACCCAGCGACGGCCAAAAATTCCCAATTGTCGACGCCGCGGCTCGTCGGAAAGTACCCGTAGAATGGATTCGCCAATCGACCATGAAGTGGGGTCAGCAATGCAGCCCGCCCCGCTGGCCATTATCTCTTTATGGACCGCGACATCCGGAGTAAGAACGACCGGCGTCTCGCACGCAACTACTTCCACCGCGACCCTGTCGATCCCCTCAACGGCACCAGTCGCTACTAGAACGTCGGCTCGCCGGTAAAGCGAAAGCAGTGAAGCGCCCGCAATCGTCGGCAAGAAATGGACACTTCCCGCGTCTCCGCAGGAAGTCCTCAGGCCCTGAATTTTTTGGGCGAACCGCACGCTGTCATCGCCAACGAATATCATTTGAGCCCGGGGAAAACGCGACAGCACGGTCTCGAACGCCCCCACCAGAACCGCGTAGATCCCGCTGCCTACCTCGGCGGTGGCGAGGCTTAGGACCCACGGGCCATCCCTCCGAATTGCCGGAGCAAGCAACTCAGCAATTTCCAATTCCGGCAGCCTTTCATAGAAGCAAGGGCTAAGCGCAAATGGTTGAACAAACCCCGGAACTCTCGTTGAAAGAATTTGCCGACTGACCTCAAATTCCATCTGACTGGCAAAATGAAATCCCGAAACCTGCCGCGCAGCCCGAAGGGCCAAACTACGTGAAACATATCTCAAAACCGACCGGGGCGGTCCCAGGAAACGGGAAATCAAATACCCGTGAGGCGAACAGACGACTGGCTTTCCAAGCCTCCGTGCTGAGGCAATCGCAGGAACACATGGAACTTGAGACAGACCATGAACATGAACAATATCCGCTAGCGCTACCAGATCATCCAGGTCCTCGCAGCGGGATCCTAGAAGGGCCTGCCCCTTGGTTAGACAGACCTCGCGGCCTCGCTCCGCAGCAAGCCCATTGGCCTGCTCGCCGCCAGCGAGCAGCCAGACAATGGAGCTCTCGAAGCCAGAGGTTCTCAACCAGAAGGTCAAATCGTTGACGCCGTAGGCTGTCAACCCGGCCGACCGATCACTGCGGGCGACATGAAGGATGTGCATTTCGCGGTCACTCCAAAACGTATTGAGCGATAGTATATCAGGTAAAAAAGCTAAAGCTGGACACGGATGGGACCTTGGATATCGCCGGGAGGTTGGGGGCGAAAATTGTCCAGCGGCGATGGGATGACGAAGCCACCCACCTGAACTGGGCGGCAACCCATATCGATTTTGGCCGCCCTTGGGTCCTGCATTTTGACGCCGATGAACGCATGACGCCGGAACTCTGGACGGAAATGACCTCCCGCACAGCCGCGGCCACGGATTCGGCTGCTTTTGAAATGCGCCGCAAGGATATGTTCATGGGAACATGGATACGCCACAGCAGCTTTTATCCCTGCTGGTTTGCGCGGCTTTATCAGCCGCCGAAAATCCGCTGGGAACGTGTCATCAACCCGGTCACGATTGTCGATGGCCCCATTGGACGCCTCGACGGTCATTTTTTTCACTATCCGTTCAGCAAGGGAACCGGCGGGTGGTTTGCGCGCCATATTAAATATGCCGAAGGAGAGGCGGCGGAACTGCTTAAATCCGATTTGCAGCCGATTCAGTGGAATAAACTGCTCTCGGGAGGGCAGGACCGGCGCCGAGAACTTAAACGGCTGTTTTACCGCATGCCGGCCCGACCCATGATTAAATTTCTGGTGTTGTATTTACTCCGCCGCGGCTTTCTGGATGGGCGGGCCGGGTATCATTATGCGCGGATGCAATCAGTTTATGAATATATGATTCACTTGCGCGTCCTGGAGGAAAAACGCCGCGCCGCGGGCCAGCCGGTTTAGACTCTGCAACTGGAATGGGCGTATTGATTCGCCACCATTTAGCGGACACCTCCACTTTTTCGGTGGAGGCCACCATGACTCCGGGCTTCCAACCGCCGCTATTCAGGAATGGGTGAAGGGACAACAATAAAGTTCCGCAGCCACAAGCAATTGCGGCGACGACCCACACGGTAGGCATGAATTTCAGATATTCCGCCGACCGGTATTTTTGCGTTTCTAAGGTGTTTACGCTAGATTGCCCGGTTTGTGTGAATTTCCCCTGGCGGGGAGAAGTGCTTGGAATGTTATGGGTTTGATTTTACAGAAATTCGGCGGAACATCGGTGGCCACGGCGGAGAAAATCCATGCCGCGGCGGCGAAAGTTGTAGCTGCTAAAATCGCCGGAAATAAGGTGGTGGTGGTCGTATCGGCAATGGGGCACGCGACAGATGAACTGCTGGAACTGGCCCGGCAAGTCTGCCCGAATCCACCTAAACGTGAACTTGACCAGCTTCTGGCGACCGGCGAACAGGTCACTATTGCCCTGATTGCCATGGCCCTGCACCAGCAGGGGCATGAGGCGATCAGTTTCACCGGCGGCCAGATAGGGCTGATTACGGATAATGTTCACAGCAAGGCACGCATCCGCGAAATAGATAAAAAGCGGATTGAGGCGGAACTTGAGGCCGGCAAGATTGTGATTGTGGCCGGTTTCCAGGGAGTCACGGAAAAAGGAGATGTGACCACCTTGGGCCGGGGCGGCAGCAACGCCACGCTGGTGGCCCTGGGGGCGGTTTTAGGCGGTGCGTGCGAAAACTTCACCGATGTGGATGGCGTATTCACCGCCGACCCGCGCATTGTGAAAAACGCCCGCAAGATAGATCAGATCAGTTATGATGAAATGATGGAATTATCCAGCGTAGGGGCCGGCGTACTGCAGACCCGTGCGGTGGAATTTGCCAAGAAATACAATGTGCCGATTCATGTCCGTAACAGCGGGCACGACCGGCCGGGAACCTGGATTGTCGCGGAGACCAAGGCGATGGAACATGTTGTGGTGGCGGGATGCGCCCTGAAAAAAGACCTGACGCGCATTACGCTGAAAAATATCCCAGACCGGCCGGGTATTGTGGCCCGCATTTTTACCGCGGTCGCTGAACACAATATTGTGGTGGATGACATTATTCAAAACGTGATGGATGACAAGACGGCCAATATCAGTTTCACGGTTGAACATGGCGATCTGGCGGACCTGAAGCCTGTGGTGGATCGACTGACGGTGGAACTGGGCGGATCAGCCACCTATGAAAAGGACCTGGCCAAAGTTTCCGCGGTGGGCGTCGGAATGAAGCAGGCCACTGGCGTGGCGGGCACCATGTTTTCCGCCCTGGCTAGCGAGGGCATTAACATTCAGAATATTTCCACCAGCGAAATCAGAATCAGTTGCACCGTGGCGCGGCAGGATGCCGACAAGGCGCTGCGGGCGGTTCATGCCGCCTTTGGACTTGGCAGCTGATCCGCACCGCCAGCGCGTACGACATATTTTGCACAGGAGAGCCGCCCTGCGGGCGGCCGACAGGATGCATGCTTTTCCGGCGACGATAGTGTATTGATTCGCCGCAAGCCTGGAGTCGCGGTTCACATGACGCTGTTGACTATCAGAACAGACCCCCCGTCGGCTGCGGCCCCTGCATCGCCCATGCGGCTGGCCTGGCTGCGATTCGGAGACAACCGGCTGGGGATAGCGGGTCTGGTCGGCCTGACGATTCTGGCGATGCTGTGTTACGGCACGCTTCCCTGGACCTTAACGCATTACAACCAGCAGAATCTGCACAACGTGCTTCAATCGCCGGACGCGGCACACTGGATGGGGACGGATCGGCTGGGGCGGGATTTATTCTGCCGGTTTCTGCTGGGCGGGGCCATTTCGCTGTTTATCGGCCTGGCTTCGGCCGCAATTGCCGTCAGCATCGGCGTTGTCGTGGGGCTGGTTGCCGGGTACACGGGCGGCCGAACCGATGCGTTTCTGATGCGTAGTGTGGATGTGCTGTATGGCCTGCCGAATATTCTGCTGGTGATTCTGCTTAGGGTGGCCCTGCTTGGTCGTGTAGGCGGCTGGCTGGGCGCGGCGGGCGTGCGGCAGCCGCAGACTTTTGCGGGACTTCTGGTTTTGCTTGTGGGAATTGGGGCGGTCAGTTGGCTGACCATGGCGCGGGTGGTTCGCAGCGGAGTCATGAGCCTGCGTGACCAGCCCTTTGTGGAGGCGGCCCGAGCGATGGGCCTTGGTCCGATGCGCATCATGTTTCGGCATATTCTGCCCAATCTGGTCAGTTCGGTGGTGGTGTACGCCACCTTGACGGTTCCCGGAGCGATATTGAGCGAATCATTTTTAAGTTTTCTGGGATTGGGAGTTCAGCCCCCGCTGCCAACATGGGGAAATCTTGCGTCCGCGGGTGTGGGTGATATCAATCCGATTCATACACACTGGTGGCTGATATTCTGGCCGTGCGCGGGGCTGGGAATGGGCCTGTTGTGCCTGAATTTTGTGGGCGATGCCCTGCGGGATGCGCTGGACCCGCGCACAAGACCCTGATTTGCGGTTAGAATTCCGGCACGGAAAAGCGGGGCGGCCGGTTGACCGCCCGCACACAAAGGCCGGCAAGCCCTTCGGGCACCGGTTTGCTCAAAACGCATGGGAGCCTGCATGGGCAATCGCTTCACGGTCAAGGACTTTATATTTCTGGTGATCATGCTGGCGTTGCTGTTGCTGATCGGTCTAACGATGGGGCAATACAGCTACCAGGGACGGCAGATTGTGTCGCTGCGCAAGGCGATACAAACTCTGAATCAGCAGCAGGGCATGGAAATTCAACTGCTGCGTAAAATTTCCGCCGGTGGCACTGCCATCGGCCACGCCACCGCCACACCGGCGCGGGCCAGCGTCCGCAAAACCCTGCCCGACGGCGATCGCTATGTATTTTTCCCGAATCCTCCGATATCGCCGCACAATCCCTACTCCCGCCCGGACTACGCCCCCGGCGACTGGCTGGTGCTGAATCTGGATGCGGAACCCAACCGCATCATGCCCTATGTACCGCAAAGCCTGGCGGCAATGGACGTTCAAAACTGGGTACTCGAGTCCCTGCTGGTGCGCAACCCAGACACCTTGAGGTTTGATCCGTGGCTGGCGCGGTGGTACCGCGTCAGCAAAAATGGCCTGAAGATCACCTTTCGCCTTCGCAAGCGGGCGAAATTTTCCAACGGCCAGCCGGTGACGGCGCAGGATGTCGTATTCTCTTATCAGACGATCATGAATCCGGGAATTAATTGCGCCCCGATTCGCGGCTATTTTGATGATGTGAAAACGTGCGTTGCCGTCGGCCGGCGCACAGTCATTTTCACGTTCAAAAAGCCTTATTTTAAATCGCTTGAAGAAGTGGGGGAAATGCAGATCATTCCGGAAAATGTGTATAAATTCAAACAACCCGGAGATTTTAATCACAACGGACGCGTGCTGGTGGGAAGCGGACCGTATATCCTGAAGCGCTGGACACCGGGACAAAGCATCGTTCTGGCGCGCAATCCGTATTACTGGGGCCCCCCACCGACGTTTAACCGCATCGTGATGCGATTTATTCAGAATCCGCAGGCGGCTTTGCAGGCTTTTCTGGCCGGCCAGATTGATGTGGACAGCCTGGAACCTTCGCAATGGGTTAAATACAAAAAGCAGCCGGACTTTGCGAAAAAATATATCCGCTACAAATACATGCTGCCCACATCAGGCTACAGCTACATTGGCTGGAATCTGCGAAAACCGTGGTTCAAAGACCGCCAAACCCGCACCGCTCTGACGATGCTGGTCAACCAACCGGCCATGATCAAAACATTTTTGTATGGTCTGGCACAACAAACCACCGGCCCCTTTAATCCACTTTCGCCGCAAAACGATCCTTCCATCCGACCGCTTCCCTACGCCCCGGCGGCGGCGGAAAAACTGCTGGCCAAGGCCGGCTGGAAAAGGGGTTCTGCCGGCGTGCTGGAACGCGATGGCGTGACATTTCATTTTTCGCTGACCATTCCGTCACAGTTTCCACTGGGTCAGCGCATGGCGGAATATATCAAGTCGGCATTCGCCCGCGCCGGTGTGGACATGACCATCCAACCGCTTGATTTCGCGTCCATGATCACCAATCTCAACCATCGCAAATTCGATGCGGTCATGATTTCCTGGAGCGGCGGCATTGAACAGGACCCTTATCAGATATTTGATTCCGCATCCTTTGCTCATGAGGGAAGCAATGCCGGAGATTATGACGACCCGGAAGCCGACCGGCTGATCGCACTGGGGCGCCGGGAAATGAACCTGCCCAAACGCATGGCGATATGGCATCAACTTCAAGGCGTGATTTATCATGACCAGCCGTACATGTTCATGTTTACATTTTACAGCCTCAGTGTCATCAACCACCGGTTTAAAAACACGCGCCCGTATAGAAAACTGGGCCTGAATGAAGGTGACTGGTATGTCCCTCTGGCGGCGCAGAAATACCACTGACGCGACCTGCTGAAAGCAGTTGTTCATAAACGGACAAACGCAATGGCATCTTACATTTTCAAGCGACTGCTGCTGATGATTCCCACGCTTCTGGGAATGACCTTCATGCTGTTTGTGGTCGTGCGCATGGCACCCGGTTTGTCCACGGGCGGCGGGCAGTTTGCGGCCGGAACCATCCGTTCGCAGCAGGCACAAAAGGCCGAATCGCTGTTTGTCAAGCGCGAACTGCACATGGTGGACCGCAACGGCAAGCCGATCGGCCTGGCGAGGCAGTATTTTATATGGATCGATGACCTGATACATGGCAATCTTGGCTATTCAACGCAATACAATCAGCCGGTGATCAACCTCATTGAACAGCGGTTACCCGTGACGCTGGCCATCAATTTTCTGTCGATCATCATTGTCTATCTGGTGGCGGTTCCCGGCGGCATGCTGGCGGCGGTTAAGCAGCAGTCGTTCGCCGATCGCTGCTTCGGCTTTGTCAGTCTGGCGCTCTATTCGCTGCCCATTATATGGGTGGGATCCATGATGCTGGGCCTGCTGGCCAATCCGCAGAAACTCAACTGGTTTCCGTCCGCGGGGATTCATTCCACCAACACCTCCAACATGACCTATTTTCAATACGTGTGGGATTACTGCTGGCACATTACCCTGCCGGTCATCTGCCTGAGCTATGGCAGCTTTGCCTATTTAGCCAAACAGGTGCGGGGGTCGATCCTGGAAAACTACCGGATGGATTATGTCCGCACAGCGCGGGCCAAGGGGCTGCCGGAATCCGCTGTTCTGCTGCGCCATATTTTGCGAAACAGCTTGTTGCCGCTGGTAACCATTGTGGGCATGACGCTTCCTGGCCTGCTGGGCGGGTCGGTCATAGTGGAGCAGATATTTTCGATTGATGGCATGGGCAAGCTGGCCTACAGCGCCACGTATGCGCGCGATCTTCCAATGATTCAGACAATTTCACTTATCGGCGCGGTGCTGATGCTGATCGCCTATCTGCTGGTGGATATCTGTTATGCGGCCCTGGACCCGCGGGTGTCCTATGCCTGATACAACAGCCGTACCGCAACAGGCAAAGGATTCGCCGCAATCCGCGGTCCGCAGCTATTGGCGGGTGGTGCTGGACCGATCCGTGCGACCGCTGCTGGTCAGAGCTAGCCTGGCCTATATCGCACTGCTGCTATTTCTAGCGGTTTTCGTGCCATTTATCGCCAATGCCCACCCTTATAGCATAATGCTAAAGAATCCGACGGGCGGCTACTCACACGCCTATCCGCTGTTTGCCGACCTAACCACCACAGATATAAACATGCTTCTGGCCGGCGCGGGCCTGCTTGTCTGCATTTCCATGCGTCTGCTGATTCCACCTTCGGCGGCTAATGGGACGCGAAACTGGCGGCGAACAGGCATTCTATGGACCATCGGCCTGACACTGACGGGCTGCCTGGCGGTGACTTATCTCCACCATAATTTTCTGGACAGTCGGGATTACCGGCAGCTTCTGCGGACCGGTCAGGCCAAAGCCGCGATCATGGCTCCGATCCCCTGGGGATATGCCACTATGGAACCGTTGGAAAAGGACCTTGTGAACAAGCGCCCGATGCCGGGGCACCTGCTGGGCACCGACGGACTGGGGCGCGATGAACTTGCCCGTCTGCTCTGGTCGGCGCGTGTGGCAATGGGCATTGGATTCATCAGCCAATTTATTGCGCTGGCAATTGGCATTCTGGTAGGTGCGATCATGGGCTATTTTTCCGGCGTGATGGACATTCTGGGTATGCGACTGGTCGAAATTGTGGAATCCGTTCCGACATTCTTTCTGATTCTCACATTTGTCGCGACCTTTGGCCGAAGCATTACACTGATCATGATCATTCTTGGAATTACCGGTTGGACGGGTTACGCGCGCCTGCTGCGCGGAGAATTTTTTCGCATTCGCAGCCTGGATTATGTCACCGCGGCGCATGCTTCCGGCGCGCCACTCTGGCGGATTCTGTTCCGGCATATGCTGCCCAACGGACTTACGCCCGTACTGGTATCCGCAAGTTTTGGCTTGGCTGGCGCGGTGACCATCGAATCCAGCCTCAGCTATCTTGGTGTGGGTGTGCGTCCGCCCACGCCATCGTGGGGACAGATGCTCAATGCCGCCGGAAATCCAGCCACCGTGTTCCGCTGGTGGCAGGCACTTGGACCGGGGATGGCGCTTTTTCTGGCGGTACTGGCTTTCAATCTGGCCGGGGAGTCATTCCGTGATGCCATAGACCCGCGTAATCTTGCAAAGGAAAACTGATGTCAACGGAAATTCAAGCCCAAGGCGTTCCGCTGCTGGAGGTGCGCAATCTTCGCACTGAATTCCGTGCTGCAAATGGGCCGCCGATTCCCGCAGTGGATGGCGTTTCCTTTTGCATTTACCCGGGACAGACGATGGCTCTGGTGGGGGAATCCGGATGCGGCAAAAGTGTTTCCGCCATGTCAATTCTTCGCCTGGTTCCTGAGCCGCCTGGGAAAATCACAGCGGGCGAAATTATATTTGACGGCCATGACCTGTTGAAACTGCCGGAAAAGCGAATGCGGCAGATCCGCGGCGGACGCATTGCCATGATTTTTCAGGAGCCGATGACCTCGCTGAATCCTGTTTTCACCATTGGTGACCAGATTATGGAAGCCATAGATCTGCACCAGAAGGTTTCGGTTCGGGACGCATTGGACTTGGCCGTGGATTCGCTTAAGCGTGTGGGAGTTGCGGACCCGGCGCGGCGGCTGCGGGAATTTCCGCATCAAATGTCCGGCGGCATGAAACAGCGCATCATGATAGCCATGGCGCTGGCCTGCAAGCCGGACCTGCTGATTGCCGATGAACCGACCACTGCATTGGATGTGACTATTCAGGCCCAGATTCTGGAGTTGTTGGCGGAATTGCGGGAAAGTACGGGCATGGCCCTGCTTTTAATTACCCACGACCTGGGCGTGGTGGCGGAAAATGCGGACACGGTGGCCATTATGTATGCCGGGCGGATCGTAGAATTTGCCAATGTGTATGATCTTTTCGATCACCCTCTTCACCCTTATACACAGGGGCTGTTAAGCTGCGTCCCGCGTCTAGGGCATGAGGCGGAACTGCTTACCACCATTCCCGGAACGGTTCCCAATCCGCGGACCTGGCTGAACACCTGCCGATTTGAACCGCGCTGCACCTTGTGCCCGCCGGGGCCGCGCGAATTATGTCGCGCCCAAATGCCGGAACTTAAGGAAGTTACACCCGGCCACTGGGCGGCCACGTTTAACGCGCCAAACTATTCTTCTGTGGCCACAGCTTCGGTGCCGAATCTGAATTTTAATCGCACCCAAACGCCCGCTTAATACACGCGTCTGGAAGGGCCACTGCTTGCGAAACAACCATCAGAGGGCCATAAACGCATGAAGTTCACGAAAGTAAAAATACCTTGGCGTACTCCGGCATCCGCTGCCGATAAATAAAATAATGACTTGACTTGTGTGTCGTTTTTGTCTGCTTGGGCAAGATTCATGGACCGACCACGAACCAGTGATGAACCTCCGGCAGCGGTTGTAAACCAAAACCCCCGGCCCGGAACCATGCGCAGTGGGGTTCGCCTTGGAATACCAATTGAAACCAAAGTTTTGCTTGCGCTGCTTAGCCTGGTAGCCATTATGTATGCTCTGGCGGCGGTGGCCAGCAACTATGCAATTGCGACAGTCGCGGCGGAGCATCGTATATCACGTGACAACAAAACGCTTGGGGCATTAACCGGACTGCTTTCATCGCTGCAAAATGCCGAAACGGGTCAGCGTGGTTACATTATTACGGGTCGGGATTCCTACCTGCAACCTTACACCGCAGGCTCGGCGGCCATTCATCATGATCTGGCGCGATTGCAACAACTGCTGCCGAAGACCGCGAATAACCAGCGTATCCTTGACCGAATGCGATCCCTGTGCGCGCACAAACTCACAGAGCTCAAGTCCACGATTTTCCTTCGCAAGACCATGGGGTTTGCGGCCGCCCGGAATGCGGTCCTGACGAATATTGGCAAGTCGGAAATGGACAGCCTGCGTGGCGATATTGCGACATTGCGCGCCGGGGAAACCGGCTCACTGGCTGCGGAAGATCGGCTCGCGCGCCGTCGGCGCACACTTACGGAATTGCTGGCCGGCGTATTTGTTCTGTTGGTAACGCTGGTCGTGCTGGCCGGATATCGAATTCTTCTGTACGACCTGCGTCAAAAGCGGATTCTTTCCGCCAAGCTAAGGGACCAATCCAGTCGCGATTTACTGACCGGGTTGGCCAACAAAGCGCTGTTTTTTGAGTGGCTGCGCTTTCACATGACCCGGCTGCGGCGCGAAGGAGGTCTGGCGGCGCTGCTGGTGGTGAATCTGGATAATTTTCGGGTGTTGAATCAGCGAAGGGGCGCGGCAACCGGGGACATCGTGCTGAAAATGGTTGCTGAACGCATCCAAAGCTGCATAAGGACAGACCAGTTGGTCGCACGCCTGGATTCTGATGACTTTGCCGTATTATTGCCGGATGTTGCCGACACGCTTGATTCCTCCCAGGTTGCCAGCCAGATCATCGATAGCATTTCCCAGCCCATCCCGGTTCGTGATGCACTGGTGCAGGTGGGTGCCAGTATCGGCATCGGCCTGTATCCCGGAGATGGCCGGGAACCTGACACCATTCTGGCGGCCGCATTTAATGCCATGCAGACCGCCAAACGTTTGGGGCGGCACCGGTTTGTATTCAACCAAGAGTCGCTGAACGAAGGCATTCCGCGCACCAGCCGGCTAAGCGGCGATTTACGTCAGGCCCTGGATCGCGGCGAATTTTTCCTGTGCTATCAGCCGATGGTGCATTCACGCAGCAACAAGCCATTGGTGATGGAAGCACTGATCCGCTGGCGGCATCCGGAATTCGGCGTTCTGCCGCCGCTGGAATTCATTCCACTGATTGAGAAAAGCGGCCTGATTGTGCCCATTGGCGCATGGGTCATGAAACAGGCGTGCGGACAATTGGCACAGTGGCGAAGGAACGGTTTTGATGTTCGCATGGCGGTGAATGTGTCCGCGGTTCAGTGCGGGAATCTGAATTTGTGCGAGGTCGTCAATCGTGAAATATCCAGTGCGGGCATTGAACCGGATATGCTGGAAATTGAATTGACTGAAAGCATTCTGATGGAAGATCAGGCCGAACCGGTACTCCGCCGGCTTTCATCCATGGGTACGCGACTGGCTGTGGATGATTTTGGCACAGGCTTCGCGTCGCTTTCATATCTGCGGCGATTCCCGATTCATCGGCTTAAAATTGACCGAAGTTTTGTGCGTTCCATTACCGCCGACGAATCCGACCAGCGGCTGGTGCGTGCGATTACAAAAATGGCACATGACCTGAATCTGACGGTTACCGCGGAAGGAGTGGAATCCGCGGATGCGGCGCGCCGCCTTGAAGCGATCGGATGCGATGCACTTCAGGGATTTTTCTTCGCCCGCCCGATGGAAGCGGCACCCTGTGGCAAATGGATACAGGGGGCTTTTGAACATGTGAGTTTTAACGGATGACTCCATCTTATAGTTACGATAAGGAACCGGGCCGGAATAACGCCGCGAATTCGGATAGGCTGGAACTCCGATGCGCTGAAAACGGAAAACTAAATTTCACATAGTCGCCGACTTATCTGCAAAACGGACAGTTTGGGGAGCAATCTTGTTGAACAATATACGTTTTAGTCGGCTGCGGCCTGTATTCGGCAGGCCGCAGTTGAGGAATCCGCAGGCCCCGCCATATGCCGGTTAAAGTGAGAAATATGGGTTGTAGACCAGCCTGTCTGAAGAGCTGGTGCACGGCTCGCATTGCTTCGTCGGTAAGCCCAGGATCAGATTGCCCCGGCTTTGTCCATTGATAAGCCCCTGCACAAGCCCGAGTGGCGCATCAGACCGCCTATAATGTTTTCTGAAGGCCGGACTGTTCAATTCATAACCCGCTTGTGTGATTTGCCGCTGTTGGATACTGTATTGGACTGTATGAAAAATGGTTTTTCGCAAACAGATAAGGATCTTCGGGCATGAGCCACCCCCACTTTAAGACAATTACCGTTCCCGCGCAGGGTCAAACCATTACGATGGGTTCAGGAAAGCGGCTTCACGTGCCGGACCAGCCGATTATTCCATTTATTGAAGGGGATGGTACTGGTGCTGATATTTGGCGAGCCAGCGTGCGGGTGTTGGATGCCGCCGTGGCGAAAGCCTACCACGGCAAGCGCAAAATCGCCTGGATGGAAGTTTACGCCGGGGAAAAAGCGTTCAACAAATTCAAAACCGGTACACCGGAAGGCGACGCCAAAGCTTGGCTGCCAGACGACACGGTGGAGGCCTTCCGCCATTTTCTGGTGGGAATTAAAGGCCCGCTGACCACGCCGGTTGGTGGCGGGATCCGTTCCTTAAATGTAGCGCTGCGCCAATTGCTGGATCTGTACATTTGCCTGCGGCCGGTGCGTTATTTCGCCGGCGTTCCAAGCCCGGTCAAACGCCCTGAAGCGGTCAACATGGTTATTTTCCGTGAAAATACGGAAGATATTTATGCAGGCGTAGAATGGCAGGCCGGGTCGCCGGAAGCCAAAAAGATTCTGGAATTTATTCAGAAGGAATTTCCCAAATCCTACGGCAAAATCCGTTTTCCGGAAACCTCCGGCGTCGGTATTAAGCCGGTCAGCAAGGAAGGATCTCAGAGGCTGATCAGCGCAGCAATTGACTACGCAATTCTGCACAAGCGCAAAAGTGTGAATCTGGTGCACAAGGGCAATATCATGAAATTCACGGAAGGGGCCTTCCGTGACTGGGGTTATCAGATTGCCAAAGAAAAATATGGCGCGGTGGAAATAGATGGCGGCCCATGGTGCAAGCTGCCCAATGGGATTGTCATTAAAGATTCCATTGCCGATATAACCCTTCAACAGGTGCTTACGCGGCCGGAAGAATTTGATGTCATTGCCACCTTAAACCTCAACGGCGACTACTTGAGTGACGCCTTGGCGGCGCAGGTTGGCGGCATAGGCATTGCACCCGGCGGGAATATCAATTCGGACTCCGGCCACGCCATTTTTGAGGCCACGCACGGCACCGCACCCAAATACGCGAATCTGGATAAAGTAAATCCTGGCAGCGTGGTGCTTTCCGGTGTTATGATGCTGGAACATCTGGGCTGGCAGGAGGCGGCGGATTCGATTATCCGTTCGCTGGAACGAACCATTGCATCAAAAGTTGTCACCTACGATTTCGCCCGCCTGATGACCGGCGCAACCGAAGTTCGGTGCAGTGCGTTTGCCGACGCGGTAATCGGAAACCTGGCCTGAAAGATCAGGAACCGCGATTCCACCCCCGGCACGACCTCCAAAGCCGAGCCGGGGAGTTCATTTTGGATTTCTTATAGATTGAGGACTTTTCCTCTGGAGTATTAGAATCATGGCTGACCAATTCAAAGATCGTTCAATTTTAGTCGTGGATGACGACGCCGACGTGCTGACAACCATCACCGCGGCGCTTTCCACCACAGGCGCGAAGATTTTTTCCGCCGCTGACGGCAACACCGCAGTGGACATTGCGGAAAAAGAGCAGCCAGACCTGATAATTCTGGATATGATGCTGCCCAAACGGAGCGGCTTTCTGGTGCTGGAACGCATTAAGGCCCGTAAGCCCAAGGGAACCAAGCCACACGTTATTATGATCACCGGGAACCTCGGGACGCGGCATAAAACCTACGCCGAATCGCTGGGGGTGGATGATTACCTGAACAAGCCGTTCCGTATGGATCGGCTACTGGCCTCCATGGAACGCCTGTTAAACCCGCCTCCGAAGGCTGAAGCCGCCGCTCCAACCGCCTGATTTGCCTGTCGCATTGCGAAGGAAGCGCGATCCAAAGGGACGCATGGCTCGTTTTCAAGCCGATTCGGGGGTTGGTTGATGCCTGAATTGCCTGAAGTTGAGGAAGTTCGCCGCACGCTTGTTCCGGTTCTGGTCGGGGCCAGAATCGTGGATATTCAGATTTTGCGCCCCGACTACATTCGCGCCGGACTGAACTTGTTGCCACATATTCGCGGACACAAAGTTGTGGCGATAGACCGGCACGGCAAATGGCTTTTCTGCCGACTGGATCATGAACAGACCCTGGTGCTGCACCTGGGCATGAGCGGGCGAATTTCCGCTGAACCCACCAGCGGCGGCGTGGAAAAGCACACGCATCTGATTTTTACGCTTGATTCACAACGACAGATACGCATCCGCGACCCGCGGCGGTTCGGCGGAGTCTGGCTGCACGAAAGCATGGAGCAGGCCCGGGCAAAACACATACACAAGGGCGTTGGTGTAGATGCCCTGCTGCTGGAATCCAGCGATCTGCAACACTGGCGAAGGGCCGGCGGGCGGTTAAAAGCCACACTGCTGTCACAACGCGACGTGGCGGGGCTGGGCAATATTTATATTGATGAAGCGCTGTGGCTGGCCAGGCTTCACCCGCAGCAGCTTTTAAGCCGCCTTTCCGTCGAACAAATTGATCTGTTGGTCAAGTGCATTGGAACGGTACTGGCGGCTTCAATGCGGCTGGGTGGAACCACCTTGCGGGATTACCGCAACGTTTCCATGCAGGAGGGTCGCTTCGCAAAACGTCTGCAGGTGTATGGCCGAGGCGGCCTGCCGTGCACCCGCTGCCGCCAGGCTCTTAAATCCATTCAAGTCAGCGCCCGCACGACGGTGTACTGCCCGATGTGCCAGAAGCGGCAGATTGCACCGCGAATAAGGCCGGTTTCGAACAAATAATCTCGATCTATATTGATCACATATTATGTGGCTTCCACCGCCCATGCATTCTGGCTTTCCATCAAATGGTCCACGACGCGCGGCAAGTCGGTAATTCTGCGAATCACGTGATCCGGCTTGTACCGGAGCGCGGTTTTCTTCGCGGTGCCCGCCGGCTTCCAGACCGTGGTCATGCCGATCCGGCGGCCACCCTTGATGTCGGCGCGAATAAGGTCTCCCACGAAAACAGCCTGCCGCGGCGTAACGCCGAGTTCATGCAGCGCCGTGCGGAAAATATGCGGATGCGGTTTGCGGTAAATGGTGTTGCACGAATACACCCGCGTTGGAAAAAATTCCAGAAGATTTTCATCCGCCAAATGTCGATCCACACAAATTCCCGGAGCGCAGGTATTGGACACAATCGCCAGCTTTAAGCCGCGACTGCGCAGTTCCCGCAGCATGTCCAGCGTGCCTGGTTCCACCCGCGTCTGACGCAGCACCGGCCGATACCAGAGCCACGCCAGCGCCGCGCGGTCTCGTTCGTCAATGGGAACATCCAGCCGCGCCAGCACGCCTGCCACCATATCCATGGCGTCAAAATCACGGCGTCGAATCGTCGACCAGATAAACCGCCGCCGAAATGTGCGAAAATGAGCCGTGGCATAAAGCTGAAATGGCGGCAGAACGTACCCCTGTTCCCGCAGATATTGATAGGTATCCTTGGCGGCTGCGGGAAACAGCACTTTAGGCCGGATTTTTCCAAAACTTACCAGCGTGTCCGCAAAATCAAATAAAATTGCCTGGAGCATGCGTAAAGTGAACTCCTGGTTTTTACGGCCGACAGACTGGAACCCGCAACTGCCCGGTGACGAATCCGACCCGACCATGCCGTTTGCCCGCCCGCAGGGCTTCGCCGTTTAACATACTATAGCCGATAAACCGGCGCGCACCATATGCGGTGACATTTTCAGACTACACGGGCGGCAAAAGCTGAATCTGACTTACCTGCGCCGCATTGGGATACCGCGGACTTGCCGATGCGCGAATAACCAGCCGAAAATTATCCGTGCGCAATGGTTTAATGTGCGTCCTGTATTCCCGCCAGCCTTTATAATTCGTTTCTTCAAATACCACATGGTCGCGGCCATTCACCCGCATGATCCCCTGAAAACTGACCGGATGTCCCAGCGGATCCGCAAAGTTAATAATCACCTGACCAATCTTTTCCGGCCGCGGCAAATTTACCTGCACCCAGTGCGGATGCGGCGTGGCAATGGAAGAATGCCAGCGGTTCGCGGCAAAGTCCGCGGGGTTGGCGATAATGCCGTCAATTACTTTTGATGTGCAACCCGGCTCGGCAGCCAATTCACTGTCCGACGTGGCGATGGCACCTCTGGACGCGAGCGCCAGATTATGCTTCTCCACGGGAATCACCGGATAATTCGCCGGGGATTTAAGTTCGGGAAAACAAGTGAATCGTTCTGATTCAATCGGCCAGTACGGCCGGAATTCATGTCCTGGGGCACCCGATACGGTAAAATGGAGCGGTTTGCCGTTGACTGGCGTTAAGCGAGCAAGGATATCATCGGCAGACACCGGCAGTTGCCAGGGGTCCTGCTTGCCATCCGGACAGACCGCGGCAAGCAAAATCGGTCCGAATTCGAAGCCGTAGCGCAAACCGCCCGGAAATTGATCCATGCCGGTATAAAGGGACAATCGGACATCCATGGGCAGTGTAAAGGAAATCACGTCACCATTTGCCCACACGCGATTGAGCGGCAGATACGATCCGGGCCTGCCAGTCGCGATTTTCCTGCCGTTCAGATAAACCCTCATCTCCGCATCCGCCCATTGCGGCACGCGCACGCGAATGACCGCCGCCACGGGTGCCGTCACCTGGACCGTCATTTTCACCAGCGGGTGCACAGGGAACCGCGTTTCCATGGCCAGATGCATAGGGCGGCCGCGGGTTTCCCAGGAAATGGAGGATTGTGCGAACAAATTGATATATATACCATCTTCCGCGACAGAATAAATATATTCCGGCAGAGACCCGATCTGCCGCGTTCCCTGGCCTTCACAGCAGGTGTTGTTTTGTGCACCGTTTTCCTTTTGCCCATCAAGGCTGGCATGATACCGGATTCCGCTGTTGCCGGCCTGATTGGCCATCAGCACATTGTAAATGGATTTTTCAATTTCGCTGGCGTATTGCTCCCGATCGGGGAATAGTTGCAGCAGGCCGTGATTAAGGCTGACCCAGAAACTGCTGCCGCAGTTCTCGCCATTTTGCAGGTGTAAAAACGCGGACCGTGGCGGATAGGCATAACCCTCACAGATGCTGATGGCCCCTCCAATATGCTGCCAGTTCCAGAGATACAGATCCCACGCACCCAGAACCGCGTCCAGATATTTGGCCGCGCCGGTGGCACGGTATAAATCCAGATAAGGAGTGATGGATGTCAGCAGGTAGCAATGCGGATGGTCATATGGATACAGCCAGACCGCCTCCGGGTCGCGCCGGGCCAGTCCTTCCAGCCAATAATTTTCCTGGAAGTAGCGCTGAATCACCTGCAGGTCCTTCGGCTTTCCGACGGGCGTAAAATAGGTGCGGGTATTGGCGATCATGCCCTGCACCCCCTGGCTGGCGCGGCGCAACAATTCCGGCAGGTAATCACACTGGTCAAACCAGTCGTAAAATCTTCGCAGTACGCCAAACGCTTCTTTCTGGCCCGCCAACCCCGCATCCACCAGACCGTGCGTGACCCAGGAGCGGGTATAAGCGGCGCGTTCGCTGTAAAAAATGGAATCTTCGGGATAGGCCATCGCGTAGCCGTCCGGTCGCTGGCATTCCGCAATTCCCGCTACCACCGCATGAAGCCGTTGCCGCAATTCCTTGTGTTCCATCCAACGCAGGGTATTGCCGGCCCCCATCATAAAACGTCCGGCATTGGAGCCGGGCAGATCGGTATCCCAAAATGGAACAGGTGGCGGCAGATTCGGCGGATTCGGCTTACCCGCCCGCTGGCGAAACGGCCGCAGCAGTTCGGCCACGCCAAAACGTCCCAGCAGATAGGCGATATTATTTTCCATCACGGTCTGAAACAAACCGCCTCGGATTGTCACTCCGCTTCGCGGCGCAATAGCTTTGAATTTAACCGGCCTCCAGTCCGCGACGGGCGTGACATTTCCGACGTTGTCCGTAACCACGCCTTCCCCCTGCGGCCGCGGACGGCGTGTCAACGGCATCACAACACCCATTCGGCTCCAATTCGCAGTGTAGGGCGGCATGCAGGGATATATCTGCCGCAAGGCTTCATAATTCGCCTGGTCCGATGCGCCACCCTGGGCCAAGGGCTGGGGCGCAATGTATCCGCCGCCAGCGGCGTTGAATTCGAACAGGCCATCGGAATCGGTCACACGGCAGCCTTCCGCCACGTCCCGCCCACCCGACCAGATCTCTATTTTCGACATGCCGAATTGCCCGCTGTTAAGCTTGGTGGCCGTAAGGCGCACGAATCGGCCCGCGGTCTGCCGGCCCGACAGATTGACCACTTTGTTGCCCGGTTGTGGAAAGTCGCGCTGCATCTGATCGCAAATCATTTTTGGAGCGGTGAATTTGTCATCCGCGGAAACCTCCAGGCGAAAGCGACTTGGAAAATACTCGGCCACCGGTCCATAGCCCAGCAGCGGCATAAGCTTGATCTGATCAATGGCGTGCGTCCGCCCCAGATCTATCTGCACCCATTTGCTGGTCTGGTTGGAAGCCACGCGCGACAGATACCCAAAGGGCGTAATCCGCGCGATGCGCTCGACTCCCATCGATTCCCGCAATTGCACAACCCCGGAATAAACGCCGTCGGCTCTGGTTTCCGATGGGGAACACGCGATCACCGCCGCCGCGGCTGCGGACGCGGCCGTTAGAAACCGACGCCGATCCAGCGCCAATGGATTGTCGGCGGAATTGTTCAGTTTATGAACCATCATGACACCATCATAAGTGATCTGTGCCGGGCCAGACGGGAATGTGCGCAGCGAGAATGCCTTCACATTTCCGGTACTTCATCGTACCGCCAACAAAGGGGCAATACTACAACGCCGGACGATCATATTTTTTGCCTCCTTCGGCACAAGTTCGCCGCCGCACGAACCACGGCCGCAGGACCCGCGGGATTGCCGCGCAACGCCAGCCGGTTATGATGTCCGCAGGAAATACTTGGCCCCTTTGGAGTCACAACGAATGCGACCCGGTACCCAGGAATCTAATGGCGGTGGCACGCTGACAGATCAGCCGCACTATAAAGTGATTATTGGCATGGAAATTCATGTCCAGTTGGCGACTGTCTCTAAAATGTTTACCGGTGCGGCCAACGGGTTTGGCGGTGCGCCGAATTCGCAGGTGGACCCGGTGATTCTCGGTCTGCCCGGCGTATTGCCCGTTATCAACCGGCGCGCGGTAGAAATGGCCATCATGGTTGGCCTGGCGCTGCAATGCGACATTGCCGCTCATACCAAATGGGACCGCAAAAGTTATTACTATCCGGACCTGCCAAAGAATTATCAGATAAGCCAATACGACCAGCCACTGTGCGGCGCCGGCGTACTTGAATTGCCGCTGCCGGATGGTCAGGTGAAAACAGTGCGTATCCGGCGGGCGCATCTGGAAGAAGATGCGGGCAAACTTCTGCATGAGGCTGGAGCAACGGAAAGTCTGGTGGACTTAAACCGCGCCGGCACACCGCTTCTGGAAATTGTGACCGAACCGGATCTGGCCAGTCCTGAAGAAGCCCGACTGTTCGGCGAAGAACTGCGAAGGATTTGTCGGTATCTGGGTGTTTCGGAAGGCATCATGCAGCAGGGGCACATGCGTTTTGAACCCAACATTAATTTGCACATATTTCCTGATGGCCCCAGCGGCGGGCGCGTCATCAAAACGCCGATTACTGAAGTCAAAAATCTTAACAGTTTCCGCGCTGTGGAGCGGGCCTGTGCGTATGAAATTCAGCGGCAACTTGCCGCCTGGATGGCCGACCCGGCCGCCAAAGCAACCGGGGGCAAATCAACCCGCGGCTGGGATGATGACAAAGGCCAGACTCTGCTGCAGCGCGAAAAAGAGGAAGCGCACGATTACCGCTATTTTCCCGATCCGGACCTTGTGCCCCTGCATGTGAGCCAACAATGGGTCAATGAATTGCACAGCCGCCAGCCGGAACTTCCTATTGCACGCCGCCAGCGATATTTGACGCTTGGCCTGTCCGCCAAAGAGGCATTTTCACTGACCGAAGAAAAGCCGGTTGCGGAACTATTTGATCAGGCGCTGAGCCTGGACGCCCCGGCGCGCCGACTGACCAATCTGCTGCTCGGATCGGCCGCGAAACTTGCCAATGAACGCGCCACCTCCGAAGCCCGCACCGTACTCATATCCGACCTTCCGGTTTCCGCAGCACAATATTCATCACTGGCCCGCCTGGCTGAAACCGGCGTGGTCAGTGCCACCGCTGCGGCCAGTGTGTTTGAACATCTGGTGACCCATCCGCAGGCAGATCCGATGGCGGTAGCCACCGAACTTGGACTGCTTCAGGTACGCGACAGCGGCCAGAACCAAACGTGGGTTCGTCAGGCAATTGAGGCAAATCCGCAGGCGGTTTCCGATTACAAAACCAATCCCAAGAAAAAGCAGGCGTCGCTGGGCTTTTTGCGCGGCGCGGTCATGAAGGCCAGTGGCGGCAAGGCCGACCCGAAAATGGTCGGCGAATTACTTGAGCAAATTCTTAATGCCTGAACGCGGTTAGACGCGCGGACGAGGCAAAAAGTGTTTCCCCTGTTTATGGAATTCAGTAGATGCCTCAGCTATCGCACCGCATAAGTTCCGCCTTCGGGATTTCCCACGGTATTTCACCCTGGCGACTTTTGGCGGCTACCGCGCTGTTTCTGGCAATTCTGACCAGTGGCCCCAAGCCGGTGGCGGCCGTCGAACTGAAAACTTTCAGCCCACCAGGTTATTATGTTTTCCATACCGATGAAAGCCGCGCGATACTGCAGCAAATATGGCTGCGCATGAACTTTGTCGCGGCCGCTTATCAGCGGCGGCTGCACTCGATTTTCGGCGGCTACGTGACGCAGAAACTCCCATTTTACATCTACCGCCGTGGCAGCGATTATTACCGGGCCGGCGGCGTGCCCGGCAGTGCGGGTGTTTTCATGGTCGATGGCCAGGGGCAGCGGCTGATGGCCATCGGCGGCACGCACATTGACCATCAGATGTGGCATATTATTCAGCATGAAGGCTTCCACCAGTTCACATTCGCATTCCTGCACCGGTTTCTGCCGCCTTGGGCCAACGAAGGCGTGGCGGAATATTTTGGCGAAGGCCTGTTTACCGGAAATAGTTTTGTGACCGGCTGGATTCCGCCTTGGCGTTTGGCGCGGTTAAAGGCGGAAATTCGTGGGCATAAGCTGCTGTCCATTCACGCCATGCGCACCATGAGCTACCGCCATTGGAATGATGTGCTGATGGGTGTGAATTATGACCAGGCCTGGTCGATGATTTATTTTCTAGCCTGGGCCGATCACCATCGGTTTGCAAAACCATTTACCACTTATCTTAAGCTTTTTCACAATGGCGTTCCCGCGGAACAGGCTTGGGAACGCGTTTTCGGAAAAAATGACGCGGCATTTGAAAAACTTTGGCGAAAATACTGGCTTAGCCTGCCGCGTAATCCGACGGCCATTCTATACGCGAAGGTGCAAACGCAGACACTGGAAAATTTTTTAGCACGCGCCGCATTACGAAAGCAAAAATTTACCACCGCGAAACAATTCTTCGATTGCATTCATGCAGACGAACTCAAAGGCTTTGCGATTCCAAGCCCGCTATGGCTGCCTCCGAGCCTGGAAAAGGCGGCGGCCCGCAGGGCTCCCCAAATCGGGCTGTGGAAATTGGTCGGCAAATTGCCTGAGTTAATCTGCTCTATGCCTGACGGCACGGAAATTATCGGCCACTGCCGGTTTGGTCACGCACGCATTCGCAAAGTGTGGGTAACGGTTACGAAAGGCCACATTCGAAAACGATCATCAATTCCGGCCGGCGAGGCGTTAGCCCATGAGGAAAAAATGGCCGCCATGGACCCGAACCTAGATACGGTCGCCGAATGATGCGGCAATGTCGGCCGTTCCGGTTACAATGCGGCCAGACACTTGAAATGCCGCAGCATTGGGCGGCACGGGTGCCCGAAATCATTGCAAGTGAATTTGCACTGGAAAATGTATCGCGTGAAAGCCGATAATAAACGGGGGACTGAGGGCCTGCCAGGTTCTTTTCCCGCCGCATTGTCACGGACCTCCGGAGCCGACAAGCGTGAATACTGACCATGGCGTATTGCTGGAGAAAAACGAACAATGCGGGTTCTAGTGGTTCATGAGGATCGCGTGGGATTGTCACTCATCCGCCAAACGCTGCGCGCCGCCGGTTTTGAAGTTATCGCCACGGATTCCGGCCTGGAAGCGATGGAAATTTTGAGCCAGGGGTTGTGCCACCTGCTGGTGGCGGATTGGGAAAATGACGGCCCCATGAGCGGTCTTTCCTTATGCAAAACCATTCGCCGCGAAGAAATGTGGGGCTACGTCTATATTATTCTGGTTACCAGCCGCAATCTGCCCCTCCATCGGGTGGAGGGTCTGACCGCGGGTGCCGATGATTTTATCGGCAAGCCCTACGACCCTGATGAACTTGTGGCCCGCGTGCGTTCGGGTGAACGCGTGCTTTCCATGGATACGCGAAACGTCGCAATTTTTGCGATGGCCAAATTGGCGGAATCACGCGATCCGGAAACCGGCATGCACCTTGAACGCGTGCAGAGTTATTCACGTCTGCTGGCCCAGGATCTCGCCGCCACGCCGGAACATAGGGGCGAAATAACGGCGAATTTTATCCGCTGGGTCTATCTGACCAGTCCCCTGCATGACATCGGCAAAGTCGCCATACCGGATTATGTCCTTTTAAAGCCGGGCCGCCTGACCGACCGCGAATTTTCCCTTATGAAAACCCATACCACCCTGGGTGCCAACACCATCGATATTGCCCTGAAGAAATTCCCCGACGCTGAATTCCTGCGCATTGCGCGCGAAATTACCTCCGCCCATCACGAACGCATTGACGGTACAGGCTATCCCCGACAGCTTCGCGGACCGGAAATTCCCCTTAGCGGCCGTATTGTGGCGGTGGCCGATGTCTACGACGCACTCACTTCCCGGCGGCTTTATAAAGATGCGTTCAGCCACGATGTGGCCAAATCAATGATTCTGTCCGGTCTGGGCACACAATTTGATCCGGAAGTTGTGCAGTCATTTCTGCGGCTGGAAGATACCTTCCAGAGCGTCCGCGAGCGCTTCACTGAACATCCGCCGGTCATCACCTGACCGATGCGCACCTCCGCCGCGCGTCCCCGCCAATACCGTTTCCGGGCGCGATTCATCGCTGAACACTTTTACGCCGCGCTGCTTCCGCCCGCATCCCTTACAATATCCCGCCGACCAGTGAATCACCCGGCCGGGGGAACGGTCGCAAAGGCGGTTTCCACCGCACCACACAAAATAAGGAATATAGATATGACATTACCACCCGCCATTATGTCGTTCAGTGGGGGAAAAGACAGTATCTACGCCCTGTACAAACTGCGCGAAAGTCCGGCGTATGCCATCCAGTCATTAATTGCGACAATCAGTCGCGACTTCGACCGCGTCAGCATGCACGGCGTTCGCCGTGAATTAATTCAGCGGCAGGCCGCGGCCATTGGCCTGCCACTTGAGCTTGTGGACCTCTCCAGTTCACCGGACAACAAGGAATATGTCCAGCGCACCGGCGCCGCGTTCAGCGTATGGAAGGCGCGGGGCATAACGGATGTGGTGTTCGGTGATCTGTTTCTGGCGGACTTGCGCCGCTGGCGGGAAGAACAGCTTGCAAGCATCGGCATGCGCGGGGTTTTTCCAATCTGGGGGCTGGATACCGCACGCATGGCTCGGGATTTTATCGCCGCGGGTTTTAAGGCTGTGCTGGTTTGCGTAGACCTGGAAAAATTGCCCCCGGAATTTGCCGGCCGCGATTTTGATGAATCGCTTCTTGTGAACCTGCCCCCGGGAATTGACCCATGCGGTGAAAATGGGGAATTTCATACATTTGTTCATGACGGCCCGCTGTTTGCCCGGCCGGTGAATGTGATACGGGGGCAAGCCGTGACGCGCGGCCGCTTTTGCTTTCAAGACCTGCTGACCGCGGATGTACAAAAGGAGATCACATGAAAATTGCGTCTTTGCTGGCCGCGGGTACCGAATTCGTCTGCGCCCTGGGTGCGGGCGAATTTCTGGTTGGCCGTTCGCACGAATGCGACAATCCCTCCTGGGTAAAGCGCTTGCCAGCCCTTACCGCGGCGGCCTTTGACACCAGCGTCACCAGCCGCCAGATTGATGCCGAAGTCAACCGTCGCCTGCGCGCCGGCGAGTCGCTTTATTGTGTCGATCAGACGGCGATTGGGGCACTGGAACCGGACCTGATTATTACCCAGTCGCACTGCCCGGTATGCGCAGTGAGCCATCACGATTTAACGCAGGAAGCCTGTCAGTTGCCGGGACGGACAATCAGTCTTCAGGCGGGAAGTCTGGCGGGAATTGAGCGCGATATTCGGTTAATCGCAGATGCATTAAACCGTCACGCGGCCGGTCAGGACCTGATTGATCTCCAACGCCGTCGGCAGGCCCGAATTCATGCCAACCTGGCCGGGCGGGATAAGCCGACGGTGGTTGTGCTGGAATGGATTGACCCCCTGTTCGCAATGGGGAACTGGGGACCGGAACTAATAGACCTGGCACAAGGCCAGCCACTGTTGGGAAATCGCGGGCAGCATTCGCGTGCGATTGAATGGAGCGCATTGGCCGCGGCAGACCCCGAAGTGCTTATTATCGCGCCATGCGGGTTTTCACTGGAGCGCACGCGCGCGGAACTGCCCGCCCTGACGCAGCATGAGCAATGGCATACGCTTCAGGCCGTGCGCAATGGACGGGTATTTCTGGCGGATGGAAATTTATATTTCAACCGGTCCGGTACCAGTCTGACCGATACGGTCGACATACTGGCGGAAATTCTGCACGGGTACGCGAATCGCTTTATGGGAATCGCCTGGGAACCATTGACGGAAAAGTGGAACCCGCCTCTGCGGCAGCCAGCGTGACACTTGGCATGCGCCGACCTTTGCACATCGCCCAGCGGCTGACCGTGCGCGGGCGGCGGCAGGTGTCAGAGAGGCCGCGCATATCGCACAGCACGCGATAGCCCAGGATGAATGGCCTGCGGATTGACGTTCACTTGGATATTGGCGAGGATCGCCATCCGCCACATCCATGGACGAATCAGCCATGCGCCCCTCGGCAAAGGCCTGACGGCACGCTGAACTTTCTGATACAACCGCGTTATAATCACTGAATGTAAGTGCCGACTGGCGATCGGCAAAATGGAAAGAATGGATGTTTTGCCCGCGGCACCCGGTGCCCAAACGGCCTGCATGCGACATGGCCGCTGCGGATTTGTTTTCTGGAAACTTTATGACACCCGGCGTCAGCATTATCATTCCCACGTTCCGCGAGGAAGGCAACATTCCACGCCTGACGGAGCAACTGGTCAAAATCATGGCCGCACACAATTGGGAGTGGGAAGTTATTTTTGTGGATGACAATTCCCCGGATCAAACGCCGCAAATTCTGGCGGAAATGGCCCGGCAGTATCCGCAGGTACGCTATATCATCCGCACGCAAGACCGCGGATTATCCTCCGCGGTGCTGGCCGGTTTTGAACTGGCCCGCTTTGATTGCCTGCTGGTGATGGATGCGGACCTGAGTCACCCGCCGGAATCTGTGCCATCACTGATTCAACCTCTCCTGGAAAATCGGGCAGACTTTGTCATCGGGTCACGATACGTGGCGGGCGGCCGCACGGAGGACTGGGGGCCGCTGCGCTGGCTGAACAGTTTTGTGGCCACGGTGCTTAGCCGCCCGTTTGTGGGGCCGGTGAAAGACTCCATGGCCGGGTTTTTTGCGCTGCGCCGCGCCACGCTTCTGGCCGGCGATGAACTCAACCCGATTGGCTATAAGATAGGCCTTGAATTGATGGTGAAGTGCAGGGTAAATAAAGCGATGGAAATACCCATTGTCTTCCGCAACCGCGTGGCCGGTGAAAGCAAACTGAACATGCGCGAACAGTTCCGCTATCTGGAACATTTATCGCGCCTGTACGACTACCGTTTTCCCAAAGGATCGGGCCGCGTAAAGTTTCTCATTGCCGCCGCCTGCGGCATCGCGGGTGCGGCGGCAATCATTGGATTTTTGCACGGAATGTTGCATAGCTCGTTTACTTTGGCGTTGCCGCTGGGGCTGGTCGGAATGATTCTGATCACGCTGGTATTTTTTGCGCGGTTTGTCAGCGCCCAGCGGGAGTTTATTCTGATGCGTCACCCCTATCGTGAATTTCTCCTGATCAGCATCGCTGAATGCGCCACCGGGTCGGCCGTTGGCCTGGGATTGTTCAATCGACATGGAATCTGGTGGGCTATGGCCGGGGCATTTGCCACGGTGCTGGGGATTCGCTACCTACTTCGCAAAATTTTTCAGCACGATGTCCGCGGCGTCCGACGGCGAAAACCGCAACCGGGTGAACCGAATCGGTTTTTGCGGCAGCAAACCAATGCTAGAACGGCCAATCCCGAAGCCGCCCGCCAGACGGCCAAACTTTAGGCCGGTTGCAGCCGAGCGTTTGCGGCCAAAGTCCCATAATTTGCCTTTGACCTAATGTTGTCAACATTGCCCCCGATTCAATCTGCAGATGCAAATCGAATTGGGACGGCTTTGATCGCGATAGCCCGACATTCTTCATCAGGTTGGATCCACGCAATAGGGTGGTTTGTCTAAAAAACAGGATGCCTGCTACTTCTTTAGGACACATTTGCCTATAATTTAGTCACTCGCGAGCCGCAACGCCAGAAGTTTTTGGGGGCGCGACAAAATTTCGCCTAAAAAGGAATCGTTCCGCCATTTGACGAATTTAATTATTATAAGATTTTTATTATAAATGATTTACAATCGATTAACAAATTTGACAAACGGGGCTAAACCAAGCTCAAAATGTCGATTTATGGGCAGATCAGATAACTGCGCACGGCATTTGCATAAATGTCCGGCAGTGCATGGGAGAAGGTATGCCGGCAGAATTGTGCAATAATGGCCATCCGCCAGCATCGCCCGCCCGGAGGGTAACACGGGCGAAAAAGTGCCATGTCACATGAATGCTGCATTTGGCCAGGGTAGGATTTATGGATCGCGAAGAACTTGAATTAACAATTTTGACCGAGCTGGGCCGAGTCCTTTCTTCCGGACTCGACCTCCATTCGATTTTTGACCAGACCATGCGCGTTCTGGCCGACAGGCTGGGCATGGAACGCGGCTCTATGGTGCTTTATGATGAAGCCACCGGGAAGTTGCAAATTGAGGCCGCACTTGGTCTGACCGCTGAAGAAATTGAGCGTGGCCGCTACGACGTGGGCGAAGGCATTACCGGACAGGTTGTGGCCTCAGGCAAACCGCGCGTCGTAGAGGACATTGCCAAAGAACTTCAGTTCTTAAACCGTACTGGCGCCCGCGCCAATGTCGCCGGGCGAGTGCTTAGCTTCATCTGCGTTCCGATCCGTGTGGATGGAAAAGTGATCGGCGCGCTTTCGGTCGACAAGCAGTTTGTGGATGGCCGCACGTTGGCCAGCGATCAGCGGCTTCTGGAAATTATCGCCGCCTTCACGGCCCAGGCCATTAAAATAAATTCGATTGTGGCCACTGAACGCGAAGAATGGCGCGAAGAGCGGCGGCAGCTTCGCAGCACCCTGCAAAGCAAGTATAAATTTGACAACATCATCGGTTCTGCTCCTTCCATGCTGGAAGTGTTTGACACGATTGCCCAAGTGGCCGTCAGCCGCGCCACGTGCCTGCTGCTCGGTGAAACCGGCACGGGAAAAGAACTGATCGCCAAGGCAATTCATTTCAATTCCAACCGGGCCGACAAGCCGTTTATCCGGGTGAACTGTGGAGCCCTGACCGGCACGCTGCTGGAATCCGAATTGTTTGGCCATGTCAAGGGAAGTTTTACCGGCGCCATACGGGATAAGATGGGACGTTTTGAGGCCGCCAATACTGGCACGCTTTTTCTCGATGAAATAGGCACCATTGATACCGGGCTGCAGGTAAAACTGCTGCGCGTGCTTCAGGAGCGGGAATTTGAACGGGTCGGCGACAATAAAACCATGCGCGTAGACGTACGGATTATCGCCGCCACAAACCTCAACCTTCAGGACGAAGTGGCCAAGGGCCGGTTCCGTGAAGATTTGTTTTACCGCCTGAACGTTGTCACAATCAGTCTGCCGGCGCTCCGCAACCGCCGTGAGGATATTCCACGATTGATTGATTATTTCTGCGACAAATTCAACGCGGAAAACGGGAAAAACCTCAATAAAATCAGCCGTGAACTGGTCAATATATTTGTGCGTTATCCCTGGCCGGGCAACGTGCGTGAACTGGAAAACGCCATTGAACGCGCCGTGGTGTTAAGCCGTGGCGATTCACTGACAGAAGACCTGCTGCCCACCGCCATACGCGCTTTTGCCCAGCAGGGACGCACCGCCTTGGCCAGCGACGACTTTGGCGGCCTGGTGCGCCGTCTTGCCGAGCAGTCCATGAGTGAATACGCCATGCGGGACGGGCAAATTTACGATCTGGTGATTCGTCAGGTGGAAAAAGCCCTGATTGAACAAGCCCTTGCAAAATGTGCCGATGTGAAAATAAAAGCGGCCGATTTTCTTGGCATCAACCGCAACACCCTCAATAAAAAAGTAAAAGAACTGGGAATCGAAGCACACGAAACCCCAGAGGAATAAACACCCGCTCGGGCATTTGAGTGCGCGCAACCCGCCCACCCGGCGGCCCATACCATCGCTTCGCCCGGCTGAAAATAAAAGCGCCCCGCTGACGCGGCCAAAAATAGCGGCCCGCGCTGCGGTACTCTGCCCAGGGCGATTCAGCGGGTCTGATAGGCGGAATTATCCGGTGAAAGAAAGCCCGTTCCGACGCCTACAGGCACTGGTGTGGGAACGGTTTGTGTGTAACAAGTGGTTTGTGAAGCCGCATGGCCATCGCAATAAGCCACATTGGTGGCACCCATATGCCGGAAAGCCTGGGTGCCGGCGGCCCGTTCCTGGTCGGTTATGTTGTCCGCATTGGCAGGCACCGGACTTTGCAGCACCGGTGCCCGCATCCAGTAATTAATGCCACCATAAAAGCCGCCATCCCCAAACAGCGCACAACTTGCCGGATCGGCAATGTCCGTATTGGTGGCGGGAACCGGGTTATATTCCCCGCTGCCGTGGCCAATGTAGCTGGTATTGTAGTTGTACCCCAGCACGATCTGGCCGGTGGCAGGCCTAACCGGAACCTGTGGGCAAACCAGAACGTCCAGACTGGTCCGTCCCATCCATAGAATCCCCGGACTGTAGGTTTTCTGGTGCGTGGTACGGCTGATCTTTTCCGCCAGCGCCCAGGATGGATTTCCAATGCCGTAGTAGCCCGGCGGGTAAAACCCGTGGTATGCGATCTCATATTCCTGGGCGGCCAATGCAAGCTGACGCAGATTGCTGAGGCAAGCCGCGGAATCCGCATCCTGTTTTGCAGTGGCCAGGGCCGGCAGAAGAAGCGCGATAAGCAGCGCGATGATGGAGATAACCACCAGCAGTTCAGAAAGCGTAAATCCGTTGGGATGTTTCCGCATCATGGTACACCTCAGGCTGTCCGTGTTTTCCGCCGTGGCCGCAGCAGCATTGCGGCAGCACCAATTGCCAACAGACTCAGACCGGCCGGCTCAGGCGTCGTGACGCCCACCACCGCCTGAACATAAAGGCTATAGGTTGTGGAATCAGGTACGACAAAAGCGACTTCGTTAACGCCTGAAAGGCCGGTTGAAGCCAGGTTCAACCACGTGCCACCCGCCGACCCGTTGAGTGTGGACATAACCTGACTGTAATTTTCATTATTAAACGATGCCAGCGTGCCGGTGAACGCCTTTGACGGATCCGCCAGTGGTGTGCCCAATGGAGGTGTGACCGTGTTGTTGCCGCCATCTGGTGCGACCGCAGTGCTGGCGTAAAAAGCCGAAGGATTATTCAGATTAAGCACCAACGCATTGGCCGGTGCTGACGCCAGAGCGGGTGTTCCGGATGCGGCAGCCGTCCAAGTGGTGCCTGTCACGCTATTGTTAGAAATGGTTTGGCCGGAACACCAGACCCATTGGCTGCCGTTGCCAACCGCGACATAGGCAAGGCGTGGATTGCTGAAGGTTGCCGCCGTGCCGCCGGTGGTGCCGCTGCCCGAATAATTGGCGCTTGATGAAGTGGCACCCGGACTCGTGTCAGTCAGACCAATTCCGGTGTGGATACCCAGATTAAAACCATTGTTAACGGCCGTGCTTGTGGACGCGGCGAACGCCCCGCCAAAACCAAGAATAATCGCATTGCCGGGAGTGACCTGCGCCTCAGTCGTGCCATCGGCACTGTTGTATGCCGCTTCAAAGGGTGTCAGATAATAATGCCCGCTTCCCGTACCAGTGACCGGTGCGGAATAAGCATATCCCGCATTGCTGCTTAATTGCCCTGACCAGCCAGCAATCGGGTAACTTCCGGTGCTTACTCCGCCGCTGATGACGTTGTTTGCGTAGGAATAGACGGCTGCTTGAGTTTGGCCGGCAACGGACAGCAGACCAGCGGACGCGGTGGAAAAAAGAAGTGCTGATACGCCGGCAAAACTGGTCAGTCTGGAGGATTGGAAACGGTGCATGAAAGGCTCCTGTCGAAGTGTGCGATGCCGGAAAAGTGCCTAAACGCCGGCCTTGCAAAGTTCAAGCGAGCCGGCATTTAACGGAACAGACAACTGATTCTGATACCTGTTAAATCAGGTCAATTCCATTCCAACCCCATGGCGGATTGGTGGGTATGTTTCAGGCATTCGGCCGCCGGTCCCATACGCGGGGATGGCAAACCATTTAACAGGCAGGTCTTCTGGCTTGGGGCTGTGGATTGGCGAGGTCTTCCCGATTCAATGCCCTGTATTCCGCAGTGATGCGAAAAACCGGTCTATGCACCGGTCAGGCATATATCAGTGACACTCGCCCAAGCTGCCCTTTTACAGCGGCGCGTCCGCGGCGGAATTTCACCGCCTTCCCTTTTCATCCGTCAACGCAACGGACACCTGTTGAGTTGAAGCATACCGAAATAAAAAAAAACTGCAAGAAAAAACGGACGATTGCGTGTATCGCCCCATAATAGGCGTCGCCTGGCAGATTTATGCGGTGATATCCAGTTTAATGGCTTTGCCGGCCGGACGGGTCAGGTTGCGGATACTGATCTGGCCGGCCAGGTTCTGCACGATGGCATTGAGGCTTCGCGCTGTAGCGGAATTGCCCTGCAGGTTAAAAAATGGATCGCCGGAATCCGATTGTTTCCGGATGCTCATGTCAATTGGCACATCGCCCAGGAATGGCAGGCCCATATCCTTGGCCATGGCCTGCGCCCCGCCCCGGCCGAAAATGTCGTATTGCGTTCCATGTTCACATACAAAGCTGCTCATGTTTTCCACAACACCCAGAATCGAAACGCCCAACTGCTGAAACATTCGCACTGCGCGGCGGGCATCCATAAGGGCCACTTCCTGGGGCGTGGCCACAATGACCGCGCCGGTCAAGCCGATAGATTGGGCCAGAGTCAGCGAAACATCGCCTGTTCCTGGCGGCAAATCCACCACCAAATAGTCCAATTCCTCCCAAAGAACCTGTTCCAGGAATTGCCGGATAACGCCATGAACCATCGGCCCGCGCCAGATCAGTGCCTTTTCCTTGGGAACAATAAATCCAATTGACATTACCCGCAGCGGATTTTCCTTCGGGCCAACCGAAAATGGCACAATCTGATCGCCCCGCAGCGCCGGAGATTGCGCCTCCAAGCCGGTCATGGTCGGAATGGACGGCCCGTACACATCGCCGTCCAGCAGGCCGACTTTGGCACCCTGCAGGCTTAAGCCCGCCGCGATGCTCACCGCCATGGTGCTTTTACCCACACCACCCTTGCCTGCACCCACGGCAATTACATTCCGCACACCCGGCAACAGATTTTTAGGCTGACCCGCGCCGCGAACATTGGCGGTGAATGTCACCTCCACCCGAGTTACACCCGGCACACGCGTCACCGCAGCGGTAACATCATTTCTGATTTTATCCCGCATCGGACAGGCCGGGGTGGTTAATTCCACGCCGACCGTCACCTGGCCGCCATTGATGGCGATATCCTTGACCATGTTAAGTGTGACAATATCCTTAAATATTTCCGGGTCCTGAACGGTTTTAAGAACCGCCAAAACCGCCTCGCGATCGGGTGTCATGAATCATTCCGCCTTTGCAGTCATTATGCCGGACCATGCCGGCACACATGCCGCCACGCCAACTGTCGGCTGAATAAGCAATCCAGCCATTACTGGATTCTATCGCCTTTCGTGCGGCGCGTAAAAACAAATTGATGGGCAATGTATCGTCAGTGGATCATATCCGCGGGCCATTGACGCGCTAGCAGGCCCAGTTTCAAGAATTCCGGTTTTGGTCGAGCTTCAAGCGAGGCCGGCGGCGTAATGGCTAGGGGGAGCGCCGTTCTGAAAGTCTCTAATCCCTGAAGAAGTTTCGCTGAATCAAGTTGTCGAATGGCATGCGGGTTCAATGATATGCTGTAATCCGCGTGAATTCCGAGGAGCGCGTTGTCGTAGGCGCCGTGATGCAACCTGCATACGGCGATTCCATTTTCAAGTTCATCCGTGCTTTTTGGGTGCGATACGGGTACGATGTGCGCGGCATCGACCAAATTAAGCGAGCATTGACAGATAGCACAGCGGTATGAATACGCTTGAAGAACATTGGGGCGAAACCTGGCCTCGCGGTAAGTCCGCATGATCTCCACCATTTCAATACGGCGAGCGAGTTCTGAGGTGGTGCTGGCGGTATCGATAAAAGACTTCTCGTTCTCAACGTCTTGCGAAAGCATTTCACTTACAGACTTCGCGTCGGAATCCGCGTCATGGAGCTTTCTGCCGTGGTATATATACCATGGCAACGAGGCAGGCCCCGCCGCCACGACTACTTCCTTGCCTTGTGCAGCGGGCTTGACCTGCACCGCGATACCGTTGGCCGAGGCAGATTCCAGTACGTTTGCGGAAATTTGCATGCTTGGTGAACGCGGCGAAAATTTTGTGTGCCTTGCGGCGTCCCAGAAAGCCTAGGCATTAAACTCTTCGCTATAACCACTTATAATGGTGTGGCGACCTGGCTGGAGTGGAAATTGCCGTGCTCCGGTTACCTGAATTCGAGGTTCGTTGGCCGGTCGAACGCCTTCGCCTCCTCCCCGGGAGTTATTGTCCAGATAAACAACAGGCAATCCGCCGTGCCTTCCGTGGAAGTTATAGAGATTCGGGCGGGACGTTCCGTCGGCATGCCGCCCACCAGCAGTACCATCGCTCCGCTGCGTTCTAGCGCTGCGATAAACCTTTCCACCAAGGCGGAAAATCTTATGCCGGGCATTGATTTGACTCCGCGATCTCGGAAGTTTCAGGGACTGGAAACAATGGCCCACGCTCAAATAGGAACAACGAACCTTGCAGATGCTGGTAGCCGTTCTGAATAAGGCTCTTCATTGATTTGCTGTATGGCTGTAACACGCGACGGTTGTCCGCTTTCGGATGCTCGGATTTGCTGAACCACCCGACCATATTGACAGCATCTTTGACGCGAACACGGCGTACCGTAATCCATTCGGCGGGCGTGGGCAGGCGGGCCGGGTTGAACCAATAGAATTCCTGGGCAAGGAAAATTTCACGAGCCAACTTAACCACTGACTCGAAATGATAGAAGCTTCGCACTGGAACGCCGGGAACCCATGCTCCCCCGATGTCCAGAACGAAACTGCCGGTTGGTTTCAGAACGCGATGGATTTCCCGGCAAAATGGCATGAACCAATCGAGGTATCGTTCCACTGGCTCGTTGCCATATTCCTTTTTTTTCGAGTGAGTGCGAATGGAGGCGACGTCATCACCAGATCCACACTGGCCGCGGGGAGTTGGCGAAGAATTTCAATTGAGTCGGTCAAAATGCCGTGCCCTTGGGCGTGGTGTAAAAAGGTTGGGATTCACCGGGTGAAAAAATTACTTCCAAATCCGCAGGCAACTTCAATACCTTGCGAGGAATTGTTTTCATGTTGATCATCTTTCCTGACCGTTGCATGGCACCCTATGCGGTATACTGTTGCAGCCGCAGCACGAGGTAAGGCCGATTATAGCATGTGCATGTTCCTTTGCCGCCGAACGGATGGAACGCGTTGGGATTTTGCATCGGCTGGTAGAACCTGAGTAAGGCAGACGCACGATGAATCCGATATTTACGCATGGGCTTTTCAAGCGGCCGCTTTCCCGGAGGCGGAAAGTGCTGGCGCTTTGTCTGGCGGTTGGGGTGGATGGTGTTCGCCTGCTGTGTGGCGGAACAATTGGCTTTCTGGACCCTGTGGATGATGTCGCTGATCTGGCCACCGCATTTTTTCTCTGGCTGATCATCGGCCCGAGTTGGGCAATGGCAGTCGCACTGATTATTGAACTGATTCCCGGCGTTGCGGTGTTTCCCAGTTGGACCGCGCTGGCCCTGATGGTACTGGCCGCCGCACCGAAGCCCGCATCGCCGGAGAATATGAAAATGACGGCCACCCGGCTATAAACAAAGCGTTCAGTCTATCCCTGTTTCAGGCCGTGGTACCTGCTTGATGGGCATTTAACTGCCGCCGCGCTTCTTCCAGGAAATTGGCATCGGGCATCGCGTACGGTCGGAATTTTTCCAAGGTGCCCTGTTCCTCGCTGAAGGCCAGGGCGCGGCAGGCACCCAGCCGGTTAGCCGCCGGTGAATCAATCAGGTTGCTGCTGTCGGCGGCGCTCATTTGGAACAGAATGCGGTTGTCAAATTCACGCATTAAATTCCGGTTCATCGCCCGTTCCACGGAAACCATGGTATCCACCCAGGCAATAATATGAATCCCAACTCCCGGTCCTTCGGTCAGCAGGTCGGCAAATTGCCTGCCCGGATCGGGCGCGGCGTTTTCATCGCCGCTGGAGAATCCGAAGCTTTCCTCCGACTTTCGCAGCACGCGGTAACGCTGCAATCCCAGGATAAACACAAAAATGGATGGCGGCTGACCGCCGGCGTCTTCCTGTCGCCGCTTGAGTTCCTGCGCCAATTCGTTTACTGCATCGGGAACACCGCGGTAATCAACATTGCGGCAGGTCTGCGGCGTGATGCCCGCCACCGTTCCCAGTACGCCAAAGGACGGTGAATCGGCTGGACTGCCATCCAGAATATAAAATACTGCTGCGGATTCCTGTTGCGCCGAAATCGCGATCATGCCCGCGGACATAATGGCCAGAGCCTGTTCTTCGGCCTGGCCAATAAGCAGGGCATTGCCGCCGCTCTGGCGGCGAAAGCTTATGCCGGTGGGGTCTTTAATCGCCACGGGTTCACCCAGCCAGATTCGTGGCACCGAAACGACCTGCGGAGATTTGAGCAATGCCGTCAGCCGGGGATTCTTTCGGATATCGGCGGGGGCGTTGCCTTCAAAAACAATTGCGGCCTCGGCCTGAATGCCGGTTTTATGATCAATTGCCGTTACGGCATCAAGGTACGCGTCGCGCTGTTCATCGGAAAGCCACGCCACCTGAAAAGGGCTGTTGCCTTCCACCAGGCCGCCGGCATCGTTGTAAATCGCTTCGCCGGGGCGGGACAGCAGCCGGGCGGCGGAATTGCCATCCGCCAGCACAACTTGTGAATCAGCTTCCGTGGTCTGCAGTGCAATACGCACGGCGATCTGTCCGATGGTGCTGCGCGAGAGACCTGAAGAACCGGCGATGGTTTGCGATCCGAGAACCACATGGACGCCAAAGGCACGGCCCTGGCGCACCAGCCGGTCAAGCAGAAGGGCGGCATCCTGGGCGAGTTTGTCGTCCTCGCTGAAAAATTCCTGGAATTCGTCAATAATCAGCAGGGTCCGCGGCATCGGCTTTTCGGTTGCCGCGCGATATGAACCAAGGTCCTGCACGCCGGCGGCGCGGAACAATTCGCCACGGCGGCTCATTTCGCTGTCGATCCGTTGCAGAACGCTAAGTCCAAATTCGCGGTCCGATTCCACGCCAATGGCACGCGCGTGGGGCAGGCCGTGGGCGGCGTACGTTTTGAATTCCACGCCCTTTTTGAAGTCAATCAGATACAGTTCGAGTTCCGCCGGGGAATACCACATGGCCAGGTTACTGATTAACGCATGTAGCAATGTAGATTTACCAGAACCCGTTTTGCCCGTCACCAGCGCATGTTGCGCCACGCCGCGGCCCAGCGCGAAAGTCTGCAGCCGGGTGGCACCACAGCGACCGATCGGCGCCTGAAGGTCGCGGTCGGAACGGCGGGTCCAGAATTCCGCCGGAGTGGGTGCTATGGCCGAAAAAGAAACTTCCACCCGTTTGGCCAGTTTGGCCTTTTCGCCCACCTGGTGCAGGATGGCCGTCAGTTCATCCTCGCCGGGGGCGCGGTCAAGTGTCAGCGGGAAGCGGCTGAAAACGTCATCTCGCCAGACAAACCGCCCGTCGCGGAAAATCAGATTGATGCTGTGGGCCTCCAGGTCGTCCAGATGCGTGCCGGACGGCGTGGCAACCCGCGTGTCCCGGAAAATCAGCGTGTAGACGCCACAGCGGGCACCAGTGGTCGCAATGCTGCTGAGCCGCTTGAGCGATTCATCGGAAAAGCCGACGGGCAGGTCGGCGATCACCAGAAATCGATAGGGTTCGGCCAGGTCGCCCGCCTGACGGTTGTAGTCGTCAATTGTTTCGTATTCATTGCGAAGATATTTCTGAATAACTGTTTCCATGTGTTCGGTCAGGTCGGACAGGCGCTGGTCAATCTGTTCGGGGCTGGTCCAGATGCGGCCATTGACCAGCGCATCGTCATAATCGGTCAGGTGCATGAATCCGGCGAAATTCTGGCCCAGTCCGACCGGATCCACCAGCGTAAAGCGGGCACGGCCGGGCGGAACGCAAGTAAGCAGCCGCGTCATCAGAGCCTGCAGCGCGGCGATAGCCTGGGCCCGTCCGGCGCGGTCCGCATGAAGCAGCAGTGAGCCGCGCCGCGGGAATTCCAGCATCGCTTCAATGGAAATCGGCGCGGGAATTTGCAATGTGAAGCCGCCCGCCGGATCCGCCGCGGCGATCAGTTCGCCGACGTCCACCTGTAGTTCTCCGAAACGCACGCTGTCCGGAAAACTTGTCGGGGCGACCCAGCCAGGCTGGCCAGGCCGCTGGCCCGCTGTTTCCGCCGGACTCGCGGAGCCAATCGGTTCCCGAAATTGTGCCAACCCATCCAACCACGTTTTTTCAAGTTCGGTCCGCAACTGGCTGTGCCGGGTGTTAATTTCCGCGCGCCGGGCGGCGGCACCGCCGGTTATTTTCTGGAGTTCCATCTGATATTTGCGGTTTATTTCCGCAAGCTGCCCATCCCGCGCCTGAATCGCCTCCTGTTGGGCGACCGCATGGCGCTGTGTGAGTCGGTCGAGTTTGGCCTTTCCTTCGGCGGTAATGGCCTGAAGCGCGGTGTCGCGGTTTATTTTGGCTTTTTCCAGCAGGGGTCCCGCCTTTTCGCGTTGCGCCTGAATTTCGGTTTTGTGCTTTTCCCGCGCCCCGGCCAGCACGCCATCGTGCCAGGCTTTGTTCGCGGCAGCCAGTTCCCGGCCCGCGGCATCGGCCTGAAACAGAGCCGTGTGCAGCGGGATATACGCGCGGCGGACTGCTTTGCGGGCCATCCATCGCAACAGCAGCATCAGGCAACTCATCACCAGAACCGCGCCGGCACCAAACAGACCCAGCATATTCCAGTTGGGAAGCTGTTCTCCCGGCAGAATCTGGGAAAAGCCAACTGCGGCCAGCACCACCACCGAAAACACCATGTAGGGTCCGACACCCGCAAAAAAGCGGGGCAGCCCAAGGCTGTTCAGATGTTCAATACCGGCATTTACATCCGCCACATGTTTGTCATACTCCGCCAGCAATGCCAGCCGGTCGCCGGTGGTATCGGGTTGCCGTTCCGGCGTGCCGGCGGTGGCGGCTTCAGCCTCCGGTGAATGGCCATATTTTCTAAGCAGGGCTTCGCCGCTTTCGCGTTTTCCGGCCATTTTAGCGGTATTGGTTTCGATGGATTCCTGCAACTCGGCGCGCAGCCGGTTCTGCTGGGCGTCAAGTTCAATATCCGCCAGCCAAACCACTTCGGCAATTTTCTTTTTCAGAGCTTCATGCACATTTTCAAATTCCTTTGCGGCGCGTTTGCGCGCTGCGGCGGTTTCTTCAATCGCGGCCTGAGATTCGGCCGTGTGGCGACTCTGATTCTGTTCCACGCGCGCCGCATAAGCCGTTGCCGTTTGCGATTCGGCATGACGCAGACTGCTTTCCAGAAGTTCCAGGGAATGTTTTTCTTTTTCATCAACACTGGCGGCATCGCGATGGAATTCGGATTCAATGATTGGTTCCCGTGCGACGGCCTGCTGGGCCAGCGACATAAGATCGCGCAATGCGGCCCGTTGCCGATCAGAGCCGGCCACCGCACGGCGGCTGGCGGCATCATGGGGCACAGTTACCGGCTGGCCGTTTGTGGGAATTACCATCGAATCTTGTGCTGGTTGTGTCATGTTCCTCTTATCCGCAATCCCGCTTGATCTGGGTTAATATCTGTTTCAGATGATCCATGGCCGTCAGGGCGTTGCGTGCATCTTCCATCACCGGGCGAATGCAGCGCTCTTCCAGTGAGTGGCTGTTGGCATCATCCCAAATCAGCCGCATTTCATGCCAACGGGCATCCAAATCCCGTGCCAGTTTACTGATTCGCGCCTGACCTTCATATACGCCCATCGCATGAAGCTCCAAAAAGTTTCAACTTTGCGGCCAAATGCGGCGATTTTCCGCATTAAAAACCGCCTTAAGCCCTTCCGGCCCGAATAGCGCAATTGTACCGGCTGAAAGGTTTGTCATCGCGTTGAGTTCTGGCCGCTCTTGAAGGAATGCCGCCGCGGTCAAATTATAAAACCGTTCAGCCGCGCCGGCGGTCTGGTTGCGGTTTGCCGGGCCAATAAACAGCCGGTCCGCATCCAGACGTATGACTATCCAATCCGCATCCTGCGGAAGTTGCCCGGAAAGCACGATGCTGGTAGCCGCCCTGGTTTCACCCGTCATATCTGGCGCGGGCAAATTCCCCAGTTCTGTGATTTTGATTGCGGGCAGCGAAAGCGGGGCATCCGGCGCGGGGGAAGAATGGGTCAGGACTGAATCGGCCGGAATCGCATCACGCAGACGCGCGGCTTCGGGGTCTGGCGCAGGCTGGTCGGTTGTTCGGCCACGCGCCATGCCGCCCGGCTGGTTGTGGCCTCCACCTTCGCTGGCTCGCTGGCCAGTGGCATCGGAACCGGCTTCCACGGGCGATGCGGTGTAGCGCTCTAGTAAAGCAACCGAATTGGTTAATTGCGCCAAGGCTGCGGGAATGCCACCGGCGACCGTATTGGCGAAGGGTTTTACGCCGCCATGGTACATCGCTATTTCCTTGGGGAAACGGCGACACCACGATTTGGTATTGGCCATTTTCTGTTCGGCCTCGGCGAGGTTCCGTTTGGCCACGGCCACCGCCTTATGTTCTTCAACGGCCGACGGCGGCCGCCCGCTGACATCTTTATAAAGAGTCTTATCGCGCAGAGCCTGCTGGGCCTTGGCAAGCAGTTCCTGGCGTTTGCGGATTTGCGCGTTCCAGAAGGAGGTCTGTTCGCCTTCCAGCCAGTTGAGAGTCCGGTTGATTTCGCTTTGGGCGTCATCAAGGGCTAAATTTGCCGCCTCGGCGAATTTGGCCAGTTGAACGCGGAAGGTTTTGATCGCGTCAATATCATCAATCCGGGCGCCTTGAGACATGGATTCTCCCACAGTGCGGCCGCAACGGGCGGATTAGCGCTGTTTTAAATACTCTTCAATAAGTTTCGCCTTTTTGACCAAGACTTGTGCATGCTGGTGGGAATCCTGCAGAAAACTGGAAACCGTTTTCATCGCCTGTTCAAAGGCTTCCATGAATTTTCGTTGTTCCTGGTCCTGCCAGTTGGCCTCCAGTCCGCGAAGGCGGCCATACAGGTTCCCGATAAGTCCCTGCAGGTCATTGTTGAAACGATTCAGGTCCTGGGCGAAACGTCGAAGTTCTTCGGGGTCCACATTGGCTTTGGCCATTGACATAACTCCAGATTTAATCCAACGGATCTATTATACAACAAAGCCGCGGCCGATGCGCTTCAAAATGTATCTGTATTGACAACGTCGCTGACAAATGAATAGTGCAACGGCTGCCCAGAGCGGTTGAACAGGTAACAATTGCAAAGTATATCTTGAGAAAATTGCATTGTTCGCCGATTCCGCACAGCCGATTCGTTTAAGCAAGTTCAATCAGCGGTTTGGTTTGTCCCATGGCGGCACGCCGTCGTAGCCCGGGCATTCCGCCTCTGGGAATGATGTTCGTGGGCAAAGATATCCGGGCCGTGGAATACCACTGTGCCTATCAACCCATTTTCTCCCTGCCCGGCCACTGGGCCGGCACCATTTTCTGCGGTCCACGTCGGCCAGGCGATGCCACCGAGCTTTCCCAATGATTCAATCAGTGCCAACGGATTCAGGCCGTCCCCGAAGGCGTGGCGGGCTTTCCCCCGGCACGCCGACGATCCAAGAGACATCACCATTCTTCGCCGTGCCACACAAATCGCCAGGCCAGGAAAAGATACAATAACCTGATCGGCAATGGCACCGCGCAGTGCACACGCCAGATTTAATAGGCGGCTCTCCCGTGTATCCAAAAATACCTTGGGGAGCGGGCGTCTGGCCTGAAAAGAAGCAGCCAGGGGCCGTGATCACCGCCCAGGGCGCTGGTTATCGCATAACCAGAAGCCATTGATCATCACCACGAAACAAAGGCACGCCGAAATAAACCAATCCACAGATTCCACAGATTATGTTTCCATGAGCAAATTGGCGGGAACTCTATTTTTCTGTTCGTTGATCGCCGTTAGTTGTAAAAGACCACACCGGAGGCGGATAAACTGTCACACCAGTATCCGCCACAGATATCCCGTCAGAAGGCACGGTATCAGCAGCTAAATTCGGTGAAACACGTGCCGCAGGCCAAAACACCTTGGGGGTCGGGCGTCTCGCGTGAAAAGAAACAGCCAGGATGGCCCTCATCCTGCAATAAAGCCTTCAAATTTTGGCCGTTGGAGGTATAAAATATGTAAGTTAATAACTGGCCGTTTTTGCCCGCTCGCTGACAAAAGTTGGCGGTTATGGCCTCGGTTCGGACTTCAACGGAGCGGGAACGAAAATAATTTGAGGGGTTCAACGTGTCCCGGCAACGTCGGATTCCGGCAGCTTCATTGCTTCCATCACCGCTGGGATAGCTTTCCGGTCGCAACGACCTTTACCGGTAACTGTTCACCGCTCCGCGGCGAATATTCACAATAACGACGCTGGCGCGCTCGGGTAATTGGTGTTATGCTTGACTTCACCATGGATGGTGAAGTTCAAAAACATCGCAAACAACTGGTCGCAAACGCGGTCGCAAATCCGACCGTCAGCATGGCGCAATACCGTAATCTGACCAAGCGATTTAATTATTTTCTCAAGCAATATGACAAACGCAAGGAGGAATTGAGCCATTACCGTGCGCGGTGTTACGACTTGGAAGGCGAACTGCGGGTTATTCGGCCGGAGGTCTATCAGGCCTATCAGAAGATCGACCGCCAGCAGCAGCGGCTGAATAAGCTTGAAGCGGAGAATATCGCCTTGCGTAAGGAATTGGCTGGGATTAAGGAGAAGCTGCATCAGCAGCCCAAGGTGTTACCCACGTTTGTTAAAGCCAACGTACCCAAAGACAAGCCTCACCTGCGGCCTGGCCGCAAGGTTGGCCATGCCGCCGCGCTTCGGCGCATGCCGGAAAAGATTGATGAGTACATTGATGTACCAGTTCCCCGGGATGCCATGGGTGCGGCGTGTTGCCCGCATTGCAGTGTCCAATTGGCGGAGGTGGAAAAACATGACCGCATCGTGGAAGACATCATCCCGGCCAAGGTGATTGCCCGCTGCTATCACACCATCAGCGGCTATTGTCCGGGATGCCGTAAGCGGGTGGAGAGTCGAGCACCGGAGCAGCCGCCGGCGGTGGATCTTCCGCATGGACAAATAGGGATCAATGCCTTGGCTACGGCGGCGTTGCTGCGGGTGCAGTATCGCCTGCCGTACCGGTTGAGCACGCAACTGCTGGCAGACTTGCCGGGATTAACGGTCTCTCCCGGAGCCGTGACCAAACAGATACGTCGCATGAGCCATTGGCTGGAAGGAGAATATGATCGACTGCAGGTCTTCCTTCGCTGCGCGCCGGCGGTACATATGGATGAGACCACCTGGCGGGTCAATGGGATCAATCAGTGGCTTTGGACACTCTTGGATGACCAGCACACGCTTTTCCATGTCGATAAGAGCCGGGGGCAAAAGGTGGTGCAGAAATTACTGGGGGAAGTCTTTGGTGGCGTGCTGGTAAGCGACTTTTATTGTGGGTATTCAAAACTCTCGGCCCGGAAACAGAAATGTCTGGTGCATGTATTACGGGAGTTAAAGGAAACCTCGATAAAAAGCCCGGCATTTGCCAAGGGATCATTCTGTCGAAGGCTTAAGCGGCTGCTCAAGGAGATGCTGTTACTCAAGAAGAACAAGCCGGATATGGAAGTTCAAGAATATCAGCGCCGGGGCAAGCAGATGGAAGGGCGGCTCAAGGAGCTGGCCCAACAGCGGTGGGAAGAACCCCACGCGGACCGTCTGGTCGCAAGACTGCGGAAACACGAAAAGGAATTGACGGTATTTCTCTGGGAAGACGCGGTGGATGGGACCAACAACGCGGCGGAACGGGCGCTACGGCCAGCGGTGGTGATGCGGAAGATCACCGGCGGAAGCCGCAGTGAACGGGGAGCCAGAGCCACGGCTGTGCTGATGTCGGTCCTACGCACGGCCCGCCAGCAGAATCGGCCACTGTTTGAAACGATCAGGACGCTTCTCATGAATGCATGGGCCGGAAAAAATCCC
>DAIDJN010000035.1:0-68887 GCA_027451365.1 Phycisphaerales bacterium
CTCCAACGCTTCCTGACGACTGGTCGCTGCTGACATGTTTGTTCCTCCTTGAATAAAGTCACAACTGCCGAACCACATCCTGTGGATCAGTCTTCACATATTTTACCAAGCGATACCCTGGACAGAAACTGTCACAGGCCCCTTGCCCACTTTCCCGCAGCTTGCCCGCCGGACAAGGCAGATGTCGCATTGGTTCGTCCCGTTCAGGTGCCATAAGCTTGCCGTCCGGTCGGGGCCAATCCGCCCTATTCTGCCTCTGCTGTGGCGGAATTCGCGTCGCCCAAGGAAAATACTCGCCTGCGAACCACCTGCCCCCCATTATCTGGAAATGGCTTGAAATACCGGCGCGGGGGCCTGATTCCATACCACATGGGAAACATCCTGACAGACAATGGCCGGCCGGCCATCCGGCATTTCCAGGTGAAAATCCACATTATTAAGCCGCAGGTTGCTGACATGCCTTGCAAAAATGCCGTAGGCGGGAAAATACCTCGAAAACAGATAGAAATCCGGAAATTCGCTTATGACCTCCGGGACGTGCACTTTGGCATCGGATGCGGCCGCCCCGCCGGTCAGGGTCATCTGAATATTGTCCAAGACCACACTGCCGATCGGATCTCCGGGAATTCCGGTTATAAACACGCCGGTCGGAAACAGCAGATGCCCCTCGTTGCAGGCGGTCGCCGTGACATTCCGGATTACAATATTGGTGATGGTACCGGGCTTTTCCGGCTTCTGGCCCGGATGGAACGTGCCAAGCCGCGCCCCCAGGCGAATGAAAATCGGCATGTCCACATTTCGCATGGAAAAATTATCAAACCGGACATTGTGAATATGGCCGCCATCCATGCACAGAATTTTAATTCCGCCCAGACGGGTGTCATAGGCGTGGCAGTCGCGGACATGAATATCGCTGAAAGTACCGCGCGATTCGCTGCCAAACTTGACCGCGGCGCACTGGCTGCTTAGGCGGCAGTCGCGCACGCGAATGTGGCGGCACGGTGCGCGGGTGGTGGTTTTGAAGCAGATGCAGTCATCCTCGGAATTGATATCGCAGTGCACGATCCGAACCAGCTCGGACGAGTCAATGTCGATTCCATCGTTGTTATAATTTGCATGATTATAAATAGTTACATGGCTAACAAGAACGGTCCGGCAATGGTAAAGATTCAATCCCCAGGCGGCGGATTGCGTCAGGCGGACATTCCGAACGGTAACACCCTGGCAATCCGCCAGGCGAACCAGAAACGGCCGATCGCCGTTGAAACCCACGCCGTCGCCATCAACCGTGCCGTGTCCGGTTATACCGATGTTTCGCGCCCCGGCGGCACCTATCAGGCAATAGCCAAAAGACTGGCCATCCCCATCCACAAATGGATCTACCTTGACATAATCCGCCAGATGCGGCGAACCGAATATTTCCGCCCCTTTTTCCAGATGCAGCGTGACATTGCTTTTCAGCAGCACCGTGCCGCAAAAGTATTTCCCTGGCGGAAACAGTACGGTTCCTCCGCCGTAGCTGGTACACGTATTAATCGCACGGTTGATTGCCGCGGTATCCGGATGAACCGCGTTGCCCATGGCACCGAAGTTTCGCACGTTATAAACCCCACTGGCTGACCTTCCCATCGCGGCCTGGCGAGCGAGGCGTCGCATGGCCACCACGGTTACCACAATCACCGCCGCGGCCAGCAGCACAATGAGCAGATTTAATACCGGCGACAGACTTTTCATAAATGTCAGTTCCTGAAACAGATTCTGTTTAGCATGACATCCCGGCGGCCATGGGCCAGCGTGGACATCTGATCGTACGATTTAAATGCCCGTCAGTCACGCGGACGTCCAGGCGGGAAAATCCAGGCAGCGGCGGGATCAGGGACGCTGAATCACTTGGGCCTATATCCAAAAAAGCAGCGCTTTTGAATTATTTCAGAAACATTTTCCGGCACCATGGTCTTCCAGGAATCATCGCCGATCTTAATTTTCTGCAAAACATCGCGGGAAAAAATAGGCAGGTATTCCGGCCGGTAGTTATCCATCTGCTGAATGAATCCGCGCTCCAGCAGATACCCGTAAAGTTGGCCAAGTTCCGGCTTGATGCCCAGAGTCTGCGCGGTCACGATATTTTTTTCCGCATTCAGATAGGGGTACACATACAGCTTATGTTCATTTTTAAACAGTCGGCCGAGTGATTCCAGTATGCCGCCTTCCAGATCGGCATAGTATTTTTCGTCGAATAATTCCAGCAGACTTGCGGCCCCCATGACCAATCCCAGCGGCATTTTGGTATAGCGGGCCAGGCAGGCGGCCAATCGGTAAAATTCGAAGAAATCCGAAATAAGCACGGTCTTTCCACAGGCGCACAGAATGTCGGCCCTTGCCAGAAAATCACGCAGATCTATATCCGCACCACTTGCCTTTAGATTGCGCATGGTGATTTCCATTAATTCAACCGGCTCACCGATGCCCGCCCCGGCGACCTGCGCGAATTTTTCCCGGGCACAGCGCAACATGTCCAGGTTGACATGGGTGACAGGACGAAAGCTTCCACGCTCTACCAGAATAGGCTTATTATGCAGAATTTCAGAGGGCTGAAGCACTTCGCCCGACGGGCCAAACATAGCCGAGTCACTTAAGCCAAGCTCCACCAGACGCAGGCTCATGATGCGGTTGTCCACGTGGCGGAATTCGATTCCAGTGAATTCAATCATATCGATTTCAATGCGGTCAATCGAAAGTCCGTCCAGAAGGGACTTAAGCAGCAACTCCGGTTCATAATGCAGGAAAAACGCGCCGTACAGCAGATTCACGCCCACGATTCCCAGCGCCTCCTGCTGTTGCGAATTTTCGCGATCCAACATGCGAACATGAAGGATGATCTGACTATCCTGATCGCGCGGATGGGCCTGAAATTTAACTCCCAGCCAGCCATGCCCTTCGCGGGTGGAATTGAATCCACGCGCCGCCACTGTGTTGGCAAACGCAAAAAAGGCCGTGGTATCGCCGCGCGATTCGTTCAATCGGCTTAAATTCAGTTTGTGTTCGTAATCCAGCATGGACTGAAGTCGGGCCCGGCTTACATACCGTTCGGATTTCCCGTAAATCGCATCGCTGACGGACATGTCATACGCACTAATGCTTTTGGCGATGGTGCCTGAAGCGCCGCCCGCGCGGAAGAACCAGCGGACAACTTCCTGACCGGCGCCGATTTCGGCAAACGTGCCGTAGCGCCGACGATCCAGATTAATTTCCAGTGCCTTGTGCGAAGGATCCATGTGTTCGCGTTTAACACCCGTGCCGTCGTTGCCATTCATTGGCCATCTCCATACAGCTTGCCCGTACTTTCTGGCTATCGGCTTTGCGCCAAAGCAGCCAGAATACGGGAGCAGTTTACCGCATGATGCTATAGACAGGCGACCCTTAAGACAAATTGATTGGTGATGAGCCTGTTGGTCTGGCGCGCCTGCCCGGCGATCTATCCCTTAAGAATGGAGCGACCGCACTCGCCGCCGGTCATTTTCCGCCGGTTTCAGGGTAACAAACCCGAAGGGGGAAAAAAATTCCGCCAGGTTCAAATCCCCGCCGTGCGCTGGTATAAACGTATTCCATGAACAGTGACAATCCACATGCATCGGTAAAACCTTCCGCCTCAGGGGGCGGACCGGCGTCTCCCATGCCCAAGAACCTGACCATTCTTGGCATAGTTGCAACGGCACTTATCTGCCTGTTGAGTTTCAACGCCCGTCTGGATACCACGCTCTGGCGGGCGACACGGTGGCTCATGGGCGATCAGCAACCTTACAGTTGGGCCGCCGTAAAATTAAATCCGGCAACCCATCCGCACGCTCCCTGGTGGCGAACCACCACCCCCCTGTTTCATTCCCAACTGTATCATCACATGGAATCAACGTGGCGGGCACTGCGCGATGTCGGAGTTCCGGCTGAGGTTCTGTTCATCATGCTGCTGGTGGCGGTGTATGACCCGGCTCGCTGGCGCGGCGGAGCGATCATGCTGGGAAGCATTCTGGGAGCGGGCGGAGTATCGGAATTCTTTAAAAGTCTGTGCGGACGTATCAGACCTATTGGAATGTTACCCAGCGGTCATTTAAATGACGGATTAAATGTATGGATATTCGGCCGCGGCCTGCATACCCAAAAGGATTTGAGCTTTCCCAGCGGCCATGCGGTGGTTGCTTTTGCCATGGCCGCGGCACTGACATATTTATCGCCGCGCGGCAAATGGCTGTTTTTAATGGTCGCATGGCTGACAGCTTTTTCGCGCGTGGTCATGCAGGCACATTTTTATTCCGACATTATTGCCGGCGGAACGATCGGCTGGTTTTGCGGCTTTGGCGTAGCTATTTGGCTTGGGGCGAAGCTTGGTGTTCCGCAGCGCCGGACACAGGCAGCCTGAATTTCGCCCGATTCGCAAACACCATCAGAGTAACCGCCAGACAAAGCGCGGCGGAAATGTAATAAGGCGCTGCGGGGAACAGATATTCAAACAGCAGGCCCGCCAGAATAGGCCCGGCACAGCGCGCCAGGCTGGCCATTCCCTGATTCGCCCCCAACACTTCGCCCTGCTCATCGGCGCTGCAATGACGGCTGATCAGGCTTTGCATGGCCGGGTTGAAGATGCCAATGCCTATGGCCAACAGCAGCCCGCCGATTAAAAATCCTGTCCATTTCCACGCCCAGTGCACGGGCAGGCCGATCAACACAAGGCCGGCGGAAATAATAATCGGGCCCGTGACAGCCAGTTTCAGTTCACCATATTTTTTGGTCAACCGGCCGATCATGCCGCCTTGAATCATCACAATCATCACACCAATCGCGCCAAACAGAAGTCCGGACGCCTCGGATGCCCGCCTGTCCTGCTTCTTGCGGAACGCGACTGCGCCGGGCGAATTGGAAAAAGCGCCGGTCGTAGGATGGGCGTCTGGCTGATTCGGAATAGGTGCGGTGACCGGCTGCATCGGATACAGGCGATTCTGAATAAGCAGGCTCAACGTTTGTTCCATTCCGGCAAAGGCGAAACCATTTACGAAAAACAGAAGAATCAGCGGCCCGATGATTGGCCGAACAATGGAATGCTGCAGACCGCGGAAAGAAAAACGCCGGGCGGCGGCATCATTTTTCGTCGCATTCAGGACGCGCGATTCGGGTAAAGTGAACCAGGTCATCAGGAGAGCCGCAATGGTAAAGACTGACGCGGCCAGCGGGACATATTGCAAACCGAAAAATTTGCTGACCCCCGCGCCGATCAGCGGCCCGCACACAAATCCCAGGCCAAATGCCGCCCCGATGGCACCCATTCCCTTCGCCCGGTTTTCGGGCGTGGTGATGTCCGCTATGTAGGCATTAGCCGTGGAAATATTTCCACCGCTGATGCCGTCAATGATACGGGATAAAAAAATCAGAATAATGCCCAGCGCCTGCCCGCGGAACGCGTTGGCGGCGAATAAAATCAGAAATCCCGCCAGCGTACCCAACTGGCTTATGAGCAGCACAGGCCGCCGACCAATACGGTCAGACCACTTGCCCAGCACCGGTGCGAAGATAAATTGGAAAAATGAATAGGTCGCGCCGATTAATGTCAGATAAAAATAATTGTTTATGCCATATTGCTGGCCATACAACTGCAGATTGGGCAGCACAATGCCGAAACCCACCAGATCAATAAAAACAATCAGAAATATGGTAAGCAAACTGGCTTTCTTCATTTTTTCTCCATACAGCTTCTTTGCGCGGCTGCCCGCCGCGCGGATGATGATACTCTTCCACTACGGAATAGGCCATCAATCGTTCACCGGTTTATTCCAAGTTTTTTCTGATCAAAAGCCTGGCTGCCACGATTCACATAACCTTCAAACGCGGCCAGCACATCCCCCATTATCGTATCGGATACCGCCACCGCCCGCGCGGTCAGGCGCAACCGGGAATCGGTTACTTCCAACAGGCCGAGCCCCTCGTATTTCTTCAAAACACCCGCAAGAATTTCAACCGCATCCAGGCCGGTGGTCTGCCCAAAGGCTGCAAGATTTAATCCTTCGGTCAGCCGCAGCGCCAGCATGGCCCGTTCACCCCAGCGCGCCGCGCCCACCAGTCGTTCCATTTGGGTGATCGGCAGGCGCGATGGGTGATCCAGCAATGCGGTCGCATAACGCATAAGACTTGGCACATTCTTCCAGCGGTATCCGGAATGGTGGCCAGCGGCGGCCGGCCCCCACGCCAGATAGTTTTGGCCACGCCAGTAATTTAAATTGTGCTGGCACTCAAAACCAGAACGGGCGAAATTGGAAACTTCATAACGGTTCAGTCCGGCGGCGGCCAGTGTGTCGCGCACCATGTCAAACATTTCCAATTCCAGATTTTCATCCATTGGAGCAATTTGTCCGCTCTTCAGCCGGGCAGTCATCGGGGTATTTGGTTCATAAACCAGGCTATAACAGGATATATGAGCCGGATGAAGTTCGATCGCCCGATGAAGGCTTTGGCGCAAAGAGGCCAGCGTTTGACCGGGAATTCCGAAAATAAGGTCGATGTTGATGTTCGAAATGCCTGCTTTTTGCGCGAAACTTATGGCCAGTGGCACACTTTCAGGATCATGATCGCGTTGTAGGGTTTTAAGCTCATTTAAATGGAATGATTGCGCGCCAAAACTAACGCGGTTTACACCCGCTTCGGCCAATATTTCCGCACGTACCTGGTCGAAGGTGTTGGGATTGGCTTCGGTTGTAAATTCCTTTACGCGATTTATTTTAACTGATTTACGTAAATTATTCAGAAGAGCAGCCAAATCCTCCGGCGGCAAAAGGGTTGGCGTGCCGCCGCCAATAAAGATTGTTTCTGGCTCTGGAGTACCGAAATGTGTCGTTTGCAGTTGCATTTCACAATTAATCGCAGCCAAAAAGCGAGGAATCTGCTCTAAATGCCCGGCCAAGGAATAAAAGTCGCAATAATGGCATTTGGTCGTACAGAATGGTACGTGCATGTAAATTGCCTGAACTGCTGATTGTGAATCTAACCTATCAGCGGGCGGCAGGTCAAAAAACCTCTCCAGCGGAAGGGGCTTGCCGCCAACAGGAACGGGCACTACGGGTAAATTTATTCTTTCTGTCATATTTTTTGCGACCTCAAGGGCATTATTGTACGATATATTCATCAGAGGGTCAGAGTTTTGAGATTCGGTGCAGCGCGCCGTGCCGGTTTCCCGGAACGGTTCGACGTAGTATTGCATAACCGCAGTTTTTATGCCGGAGGTTATACCATGGATCTGACTCTTGTTGTCTTCAAGGAAGATGGCCAACGCCGCGAATTTCCCATCCACCGGACCAAAACGGTTATTGGACGTGGCGATGATTGCGAACTTCAGGTTCCGCTCGGAACCATATCTCGGCACCATTGTGAAATTGCAATTGAAGACAACACAGCGATGCTGAAGGATGCCGGCAGTTCCAATGGAACTTATCACAACAATCAGCGCGTGACCGTGGACCAGCCCCTGATGCCCGGTGATCATATTCGCATCGGACCCGTGACATTTACGGTCGTTATTGATGGCGAACCGACACAAATCAAGCCGGTGCGCACCATTCTGGGCGAGGAAATTTCTGATCGAAGCCGCAACCAATCCGAAGATTCGGGTACGGTTGATATTGAACCAAAAGATGATCTGCCCGTGGCTGAAGAACTGGATCATGAACATATTCCAGCGGACGACGCGCTTTCGGCATTGCAATCGCTTACCAAGCCCAAAGCTTAAATTTATGAAATGAGAACGATCGTCCTATGCCAACCGCCCGGTGGGCCGCGTGTATCCGGCGGCTTGGGGTTGTTATGTCCTTGCCTGCTGGCGACATTTTTCCTTGTACTTCTAAACCCACGGTTTGCAATTGCCAACAAGCCGAATGAAAACATGCAGCGGGCCATCGGCCAGCTTGCTTCTGATCGCTGGCTTGAGCGGTCCCATGCCCAGCGCTGGCTGCTGCGACAAAACAATTCGGCCCTTTCGGCGCTGGTATTCAAACTTCAGTTAACACACAATATGGAACAGAAGGCGCGCCTCATGCGTATCTGCCTGCAGATACTGCCTGTACACGCAGAATTCGCTGCTGGTCCGCGACCGCTGATTGGCATCAACTTTTTTCCGCGACACCTGACGCTTACCACCAAAAAGAAAAGCATTCGTTTAAATGCCGCGCAGGTGATTTCGGTGCTGCCTGGCTTTCCGGCGGCCCGGGTTTTACAGAGCGGCGATATTATTCTTGCAATAAATTCTCATCCTTTTCCACACGGGGCTAATGCGTACACTTTTCCCCTGATGCTGAGCGCGTACCCACCCGGAGCGACGGTGAATCTGCTGGTTATGCGGGGAAGGAAACTGCGAACATTTTCGATTCAACTGGTCGGAGTTCCGGCTTCTCCAACCGCCATCATTTCATTTATGCGGCAGCGCAATGCCATGACCGATAAATTTATCACACGGCATTGGCCATGGGGGCGTCCGCTTATTTTAGCGGCGAGCCCGAAACCGACGAAAAAATAACCCACGCGCGTTGCAACTCAAAAAAAAGCCCGGATTTTGAAAGCAAAATCCGGGCCGCGAACGTTTTGCGTATGATATCCAATGAGAATCAGATCATCATTTTTCGACGGCGAATCAGCATCGGAAACAGAGCCAATCCACCAACCGCCAGCAGGCCAAACGAAGCTGGGGTCGGCACGGACGGTCCAGCGGGAATAGTGCTTGGGTTGGGAACATTCAGTGTGATGGTGCTAAGAAGCACCGTCTGGCCCGGCGTGCCGGGCTGGCAATGGCTGCCAGCCTGACCGGCGGCAGCGGCCGTGATGTTAAGGTAACTTTCGCCCATCAATTCACTAAGCGAGATCGTTGTGGATTGATTTGAGCCATTGCCGGAAGCTACGGAGCCAATTTGCTTACCGATGGTTCCCAGCGATGCGGATACAGAAATAATCGCCTCATCCGGGCTTTGCAGGCTGCCGATGGTGAGTGTGGCATCGGCCGGGCTGGCATTTGCCAGGAAGGCCAGAATGTTAGTCAAATCAATTTGAACCACGCCGGTCTGGTAGGTTTCGGTAGTGGTCACAATGCGGAATTTTCCCGAATGACTATCCTTCGTCGCGATTGACGGCGGTGTGTCGCTAATTTCATTGTCTGGGAAGTTGTACAAGCCGAGGCCCGTTTCAGTAGGATTCAAGTCCTTTCCATACAACGCAGCGGCGTTAGTAGTATTAGATGTGTAGGCTAACGTAACCTTGGGGCTGCCCACTTGGTGGCCCTTCGAAGAATATTTCGTAACAGTCGTTACGGAAGTTCCAACCTCCTCACCGTAGGCTTTAACACCCAAGTCGCTGCTCAATGGGAAGCCAAGAGAGTTGGCCGGGGATTCGCTGCCCGTGAAAGTCGCGTAATCGCCTAAATCTCCAGTGGTACTTAAGGAGGCCGAACTTGATGCGGTACTGAAGTTCCAGGTAACTGCAGTGGCGCTGCCCGCAAAAGCGGTTCCGGCGTTTAAGGCTGCGGCCACGACGCAGGCCAGAACGGAGGTAACTTTAAATTTTCCAGCAAGCGCTTTGTTCACCATGATATATTTCCTTATTAAATTGCGACAATACGATTGTCACCAAACTCTGCTCCCTCTCATACGCCACAAACCACATGGTTCGCATCCATAACGCATGGAAGAGGAATGCTTATCAGGAGCCAAATTACTCCGCAAACCCGCGGAACTGACGATCCTGATTAGGTGTTGAAAGAAAACCAGAACGAGATGTCTCTCCCGCTCACAAGTATCTTTCCTGAATCGCTTCAAACAACAACGACTTCTGACTGTTCTAATCTGTAGTTTTTTTAAATCATGGGGGGTGGTTGCTCTCAGCTTATATCAGGTCGGAGTCTCAATCCGACGAGCCTACTTTAATTCCCATTGGCAGATTTGTCAACAGAATTCTGCCTGTATTCTCGGTCCGTCGCGCCAAATATCGCGATTGCAAAATTTTGTTAATTGTGCGATGCAGTATCCGACTCCCAAAAATCGACCTAAAAATTAGACCGAATTCACTTTTGGCCTGATTTCTTATGGCTCCGGCCGAAAAATCGCCACACACCCTGGCGCCTCGGTTATACGCACTTCGGCCAGCCGAACCATTGCCGACATTTGCTTCGCCAATTCACGGCCAATAAATTCGGCAACCCGTTCTGCGGATGGGTTCCATTGCCGGTCAAATGGCGGAAAATTATTGAGATTCCGGTTCACCCACGGCCCCACGATTTGATCCACAATTGCCTGAAGCGCATGAAAATCCATCACCGTTTCCAACGCATCAAGATTCGTGCTTTCCACCCGCACCGTCACGTGCCAGTTATGACCGTGCAATGATTCCACGCCGCCATCTGCCAGCCGAAGCTGATGAGCTGCGCAAAATTCCCTGGTCACTTCAATGGCGTACATCTGCTTGGTCTCGTCAAGATTTCAAATGTCTAGAACCGGTGGCGGCGGTGCCGAGGCTTTTCCGCGCACAAATTAAATCATTACCTTGCCAATTGCCGCCCACGTTCCTGTGCCGCCGCAAGGGCGGCTTCCATTAGTGCCTGAAAGCCACGCGCTTCCATAGATTGAATGGCAGCCTCGGTAAAACCGCCAGGACTGGTCACTTTACGGCGCAGCTCAACCGCCGAATCAGTTGATTCCGCCAGCATCTTGCCGGCACCTATTATTGTCTGGCGAGCCAGAAGTTCCGCTTCCGCCTTGGGCAGGCCCATTTTCTGTCCAGCGGCGGCCAGAGCCTCGGCCATGAAAAAAACATACGCCGGGCCGGATCCGGAAAGGCTGGTCACCGCATCCATCAGGTTTTCCGGAACTTCCACGGTTTTACCACACGCCCCAAAAAGTTTGCGGGCCTTGGCCATATCGTCCGCGGATGCCAGATTTCCCCGGCATAGTCCGCTGGCACCGCATCCGACTAGCATCGGAGTATTGGGCATCACGCGAATCACGCGAACGGGAGGCAGCACGCTTTCGATATAACGTGTGGATACAGCGGCTACGATGCTGATCAGCAGGGTGCCTGAGTGAATGCCCGTCTTAAGTTCGGTCAAGGCTTCCGTTATTTTCTGCGGCTTGACCGCAAGAATCACACAATCTGACCGTGCGGCGGCCAATGCGGCATCATCCGCGCCGGCAATATGCAACTGATTCAAAAAAATCGCCAGGCGTTCCGCCACGGGATCAACTGCGGTCATCTGACCGGGCTTCAAGATTCCGGTGGAAATGATTCCGCGGGCAATAGCCTCAGCCATATTGCCTGCGCCAATGAAGCAAAGCGATGTCCGATGTGTGGCGGAAGAACCAGCGACCATATTCCTGACTCCTGTGTGCCTGTCGGGTGCATCCATAGCCGATCACGAACCGATCGACATTTATTTGCCCCGATCAGGGAAAAGGGAAGTTTAACGGAAAATCGTGCGGGCGGCCAAAAGATGAAAACCGCCTTTTTAAGTAAAATGCGAAGCGCGATGGGCGGGCAGGAAAGCGTAGATTTTTTTCCGGGCGGCAATCTACTTTGCAGGCCAGGTGGCCAGACGCGTCAATCATTGAGTTGCGGTTTAACCCGCTGTGGATCGGCGGAGACGCAGTGCGCCCGGCTTCACCGATGAACGCTATTGAATGCGCGATGGCAAGATTCCATCACGTGCCCGGTTTATGTGGAAGATCGCTAAGTTTGTGATTCGAGAATATTTTTGTGGCCATCAGGCATCCTGAGGCTGTCTCCATAGCGGGCAAAATGAGGGCCGGCTCGTTTGGCAGGCACATAGAACGCCCCCCAGTGTATTTGCATTTTGCTTATCTGGGGGTCGGGCACCCTGGCCGAAATTTTACAGCTTTACTTTGGCTCTACTTGCTGTTCTTTCCTGATCATCCATGCCTTCATGACGGTTCCACACTCCAACGTTCGTAATTTGACCCGCTTGCGATCTTATCAATTCAGCCCTTTAAAAGCGTTTAAATTCACAGCGTGCGCGAAATATCCATAGCATTCATTTCGCGTCCCAATAGAAGCGGACACGGTCGGAATTTTGCGCCAAAACAATTTTGCCTGCGCGACAGAAGCTTAAAAGTCTGGTTAATTGGCACCCGTTGGCGAGTTTCCATCCGCGGCATCCAGCACCAGGCAGCTATAACTGGTCACCAGGACCGGGTTAAATTCCAGCCACCGTTTGGACCAGATATTTTTCCAAGAACCGTTTTTCCGCTGCAATGCGGCAAGCTTCTGGTGAATTTCCCGCCGCCAATTGTGCTGAATGCCATTGGCATCGGTAATTTCTGGCGTGCCCAACGCCGCCAGGCTGCGTGCAAACATCAGGTAATAATAAAACAGCCCCATTTTACTGTGACCGGTTCCGGGATTGAAAGACAGTGTCCAGTTAGCCCGTATCCACTTAAGAGCGGCTTTAACCCGCGGATCGGTTTTAGTAAGACCGGCGTACACCATGCTTTTCAAGCCGGCGTAGGTCATGGTGCCGTACGCCGCAAGAGTGGATCCCCCCTTTAGATTATCCCGATCGCCCGCCTGCGATTCGCCACCATTGGCTGCGGTGTAAATAAATCCGCCATTGCTGAGTCCTTTGGCGAAGGGCTGGGAATTTGTTTCGCTGTTTTCCTGGCACCGCGTCACAAACACCAGCGCCCGCTGAATGGCCGGATTAGAGGCGGGAACGCCGCTGTCATGCAGGGCGGAAATGAAAAATGTGGTATTGGAAAGGTCCGGCCGCCCCGCGCCATAACCCACGCCGCCATACCAGGAATTACCGGGTGTAATGGGCTGGCCGCTGGCATCTTTCATTGGCGCTACCCGTTGGAGGGAAATCAGGTAATGCTGGGCCTGGCGAATTTGTTTTTTCCATTCTTTGCCGGGAAGCATAGCCAAGGTACTCAGCACAATGCTGGTGTTGTAATTCTGAAGCATGTTGTGAACATAAAAGCCGCCATCGGGCTGATGGGTACTTTCAATAAAATGCAAAGCGCGGGCAATGGCCGGGCTGGAAACGGGTATTCCCGCCTGCACAAAAGCCTTCACCACCAGTGCGGTCGTGGCTGGCCCCACCTGGTCAAGCCAAGCCCCATTAGGCTGCTGGACGGTTAACAAATAATTCAGTCCGCGGGCCAGCACACGATCCTTCACCGCAACACCGGCTACCATAATGGCGGGCTTGGCCGTGCTGGCGCGGGCAATCGCGCAATCGTCCCCGCCGCCCAGCGGCAGATTCAAAAATACCCCCGCCCCAGCGAACAATGCGAACAATATTCCCAGAACCGGACGACCGAATCGCATCATCAACTCCTTATTGCCAGTCAAACCCACGGCGGTTTGTATGATTATATACGCCACAGACTCTCAAAGCGTTTGTCGCATGCAGACATACATGTGAGCCAAACCTAAATTTTTAGGTTATCTGATTCCACGAACATTGTCAAATTGGCGGGCGGACCTGAATATCCTGCCCTCCGTTAAAGATTTGCCTTTGATGCACGAGCACATTCGTATAAAAGCGGACTACCGGGATTATTCCAAATCGCGCGGCATCCGGGCAAGGTTGTTGAGGGCGATCATTTCGGCTCATAAGTTTTTGCCGCCGCCACGACTTATGTTCGGCGGCATATCGCCCCATGGATGATCCGCCCCGGACACACGCATTCGGCGCATTTGAATGCAATATAAGCAGTTCGCCGGGTTTCAAACCGCACGGCGACCGGTATAATTCATTTCAGTTCAGGGGTTGCAGATTTTGGTTATTGGAGATTGTTGTGCAGGAAAGTTCACCCGTCAGGTCTGATTCAACCGGAAAACCACGGAGCGATCCGGCGACGGAAATGGCCGCCGAACGCACGACGCTGGCCTGGATGCGCACCGGCCTGGCGCTGATGGGCTTTGGCTTTGTGGTAGCGAAGTTCGGGCTGTTTTTACAGAAACTATCGGAATTGCGCGGCATGCATATCCATATTTCGAGCAACCAGTCGTTTTCGGTCTGGATCGGCATTGCATTGGTGATGCTGGGCGTGGCGGCTAATCTTATTTCGGCGGTCCGCTTTGCCATGACCATCCGGCGCATGCGCGCCGGAATTCCTGCCCACCCCACGCAGTGGCCCCAGGCGGTCATTATTGCCGTCATTCTGGCGGGAATCGGGCTGACGATTACCGCCTATCTTGTGCGGCTGGGTTGATCCGCCGGTTACTGGCCCAATTCTGTTTTCTGAAGAACAAGCCGCGTCTCTTCTTGTCTCATGGCTTATTCAAAGGCTAAGCGTCCGTTCTTTCTGCATCTAAACTGTATCGCTTATTGGTCATTGGTCAGAGCGCGGCTGCCGCGCCGCCGCAACAATAGCCCCAAGCCACCCAACCCGACTATCGCCAGCGCGGTTGGTTCAGGGGCCGCCGGGCCGGAACCCGATGTGGCATTTCCGAAAATAATATTCGGATCAAACGTGGCCCCAGGGCTGCTGGGAGTAACATCCAGCAGAAAATTGAGCGTGAAGGTGCTGTTTGGAAGCGCGCCGAGATTTAGGGTATTGTCCGTGAAAAAAGTATCGGCGGTCGAAAAACTCGCGCCAGTAAGCTCCATGGTTTTAGTTCCATTTAGATTCACGGCAAAACTAACGCTACCCGTTCCTGTTGAATTTGCGCCAAGCAATCCGGCTAAAATACTCTGAGGGCCATGCGCCAATTGTGCCGGATTGATGGTCCAATCCACTTCGTTGTGGTAGGTGGCGGTAGAACCGGTGCTCATGTTGCTGGAGTCCAAGGTCATAAGTCCCAGTACATCGCTGACTGGTCCAGTGCCGTTGCCTCCCACATTAAAATTACCGCGCACGTTTGGCGAACCGGCTAAAGCCGCATTTGCATCGCTATTGGAAGGAAGTGCGGAGGCATAAGAGACGGCCTGAATACCATTGGCAGCAGATGAATCGCGGGCTGGCCCCATGGTGATCGCAAAAGATTCGGCATGGGCAGTTGCACCACTGATAACCGGTGCGCTGGCACTGGCTCTTACCGCCCAGATTGCCCCGCCACGGGAGTCTGAGTATGAGGTCGACGTTCCACCCAGGCCAGTCGCGTACGCATCTGCCAAAGCCGGCCCCGAGCCGCCGGTTGAAATAGTGGCTCCAGCATAATTGCTTCTCGCATAGGCGGTTGCGTTCACATTTTCCGAAGTAAGCCCGGTGGCCGTAGCCTTGGCGGTTGCACTGCCGACATTTCCACCCGACAAGCCGCCTCCCCGGCCGCCAAGGATTGTATAGATGCCCCCCTCATCACCGCCGAAAGCGGTGGCACCTACTGTAACACTGCCGCTGCCATCGCCAATACCCACAGCCGTGGCCATCCCCGCCCCTCCGCTGCCGGCGGTAAAACCGGTCGTGGTGCCGCCGCGTCCGCCGCTGCCGCCGTACCCATAGGCATTTACCGTAACACTACCGGATCCATCGCCCGTGCCAGTGGCGGTAGCCACGCCGAGTGCGCCCTGGCCGCCGTTGCCGCTGTAGCTAATGCCGCCAGAACCGCCAGTACCGGTACTGACAATGGTAAGATTGCCATTATTGGTTACCGTACCGGTCGCCAATGCCGTTCCGGGCGTTCCGTTACCGGCGTTGCCGCTGCTTGCGTATGAAATGCCTCCGACGGTGTTGCTATTGCCCGCCGTCACATTCAAATCAATATTGGATGCCGCGGTAATGGTTGATTCCGCGTACGAAGTTCCTGCATTACCACCATTGGCCTGGAGAGAATGGGAGGCACCATAGCCGCCTTCGCCGCCATAGGCAATATTGTTGATGGTTATAGAACTGGGAGTCAGCACATTCGCCAGCGTGTTAAAATTGATATCCATAATGGAAGAAGCATTTCCGGCCAGACCTCCAACAGTACCTGAACTTAAACTGCCGCCTCCGGTACCTCCGGTTGCACTTTGGCTAAGATTCAATGCTCCTGTGGTGGAACCTAACACAGCGTAGGAACCATTGGCTCCCAGACTTGTGCCAGTTCCATTAGCACCACCTGCTGTACCAATTCCATATCCGCCCTGACCTCCAAATAAAGAAGCCGCGACGGTAACAGCGCCACCGCCCGTTGATGCGCCGAAAATGATTCCGGATGCCAACAAAGCAGTCCCGGCGTTGCCGGCGATGCCACCCTTGCCGCCGTACGCCGCCGCAGCGCTGACCGTAAGGCCCACAATACCAGTTGCGTAAACACTGGAAGCATCAATGGTGGCGTTACCGCTGGCACCGGCATCTACGCCAGAGCCACCATGACCGCTATTGGCATAGGCTCCGCTAGCCCCGATATTTCCAATGTACGGATTGGCCAATGTCCCTATGTTAATTCCAGCCTGTGCGCTACCGCCATCCGCTCCCGCGCCTGCGGAGAAACTTCGGTTATAGCCAGCACCGCCGTTGCCGCCGTAGCCACCTGTCGCATGGGCGGTATTTGTTCCAAGAAATGTGTTCGTGGGAATTCCGGATGTGATGGTCGCATAGGCGTCGCCGCCGGTGCCGCCATTACCACCGTTGCCACCACCATTGCGGTATGTACCCGAACCACCGTCGCTGCCATTACCACCGTTGGCGATAGCGGGATTGTGAGTTGTATCGGAGGCATTCGCCCCATTGGCACCATTGGTCCCGATATCTGCAAACACCCTGGATGCACCCACAGACCCGAGCGTAAAACAGGCCGATATCACCATAAGTCTGGCTGCCACGGCGATTTTTACGGGCCTCTGACCGGCCCGGATTTGTACCGGTATTTGGTTAATCATAATTATCTACCTAAAAAAAAGGAACTAAAACAATTCAGCACATTTCAAACGAGTACCAAGGCGACGGTCGCACAAATCTTTACTCTCTCCATGCCGCTCTCACGACTCCGCGACGCCGCCCCAGCAGCAGCATTCCTGCGCCCGCAATACCGAGCATAGCCAGCGCACCGGGTTCCGGTGTGGGCGTTAAAAGAAAGGCTTCGTTGTGTTGTGGCCAGCTATTGTTGTAGCCCACTCCAACAATGTCGCCGAAGGAGTTGATCGCATAGGCGTCCTTCAGCAGGAAGGTATTGGGCAAATTGACCGTCAGGTTATTTAGGTCGCTCATCGCGCCATTGGAGTCAACAAAAGCATGGTAGGCCCCTGATGACACGTCCGACATCCCCACAACAATGCCGGAATCGCTAATACCGTTCGCGGTGCTGACGGAGCCTCCAGGTAAAACACCCAAGTCGCTCATCATGCCGTTGGAGTAACTGAATGCGTGCCCGGAATAACCGTTCAACAAATAAGATGAACCCACTATCGTACCACCAGTGTTAATTGCGTTGGCGACGCTGTATGTACCCCCCAAGGTGCCAAGATCCGTCATCGTGCCGTTCGAATAACTGAAAGCGTGCTCCGTTCTAATCGTTGCGGTGTCCGAGTTCCCCACCACTGTACCCGAACCGTTTATGGCATAGGCGTAGCTGTTGTTCCCGCCCGGCAGGGTTCCTATCACTTGCAATCCACTGGCCGATGTGTATACGGTTGCCCTGGTATATCCCGCCGAATTCACGGAATAACCGACAATTGTGCCCAAATCGTTTATGGCGGAACCCCGGCTGTAGGTACCTCCATATAGAGGAACGCCTAAATCCCCCAGATTCGACATTCCACCAGAAGAGGTATAACTAAAAGCAAACACACCGTTTGCCGCCGTTGCTTCACCAACCACTGTGCCGGAATTGTTTATACCCAGCGCCGCGCTGTTTGGACCTCCCAACGTTCCCAAATCTTGCATTCCGCCGGACGATGTGTAAATAAACGCATGCAATTGGTCGGAGGAATTGACGGCTTGACCCACCACGGTGCCTGAATCGTTAATTCCGAAAGCATAGCTGCCCGAACCCGAGGTCAAAGATCCCAAGGCAGTGAAATTATATGTCGTGGCCTGGACTGGTAGAGTGCCCGCGACCGCCACACTCGCAAGAATGGCCGCACTGATGACGCTCGGGAACATCGATTCCATTTTTATTTTCATCTGCAATCTCCACGAACTTCAGTAATCGAGTCCTTATGTTTTACTCTGGCGGTCCCCATTCGGTGGGAACTTAGTCATGACGATAACGCGATCTTTTGTTCTCGAATCCGAAGACGAAAATGTTTTGGCGGGACGAACTCTCTCTCAACGCATCAGGCGACGCCTGATTCATACGCCGAGTTGTCTGACGCATACTACACCTTTGAACTAATTAACTCAATACGTATAAATACGCATTATTCTAGAAATATCGACTCGCTATTTTCCGGACATCGGCCGCACAGACCACCACCATCGCGTTCCATTGGCCGCCCGATTTTTGAGAAACAGCGTGCGACAACATGTGCTGGCCAGACACGATTTTTTTTGTATTGAGGTTCGAGCTATGCTGCGCCGCGTTGCCAAATTCTGATATTGTTGCGCTGCGGCAGACGGTGGAGGCATGCGATTCCGAATGTTTCCGCGGAATTCGCCAACGCCGGCGGGAATAAGGCTGCACTCTCCGCTTATGAAAAATGCGAAGTTTCCGGCTTGCTTTCCCGCCGGGCATGGTATAATAAAGTCACTATTGTGAGAGAGTTGTGGCGGATTGCGTTCATTATGACGGGGTTTGACAATATGAATACGAGTCATGATTCTGTAAGACCGCTACAGTGGATTGCAAAGCTTTCGGTTATTCTGCTGGCGTTTAGCGTTAACGGCTGTGTGCTGTATGGCCAATCGTATCAGGCCTATTCCGGCTACCAGCCCGCTTATCAGCCGGTTTATCAACCGGTGTATCAGCCGGTTTATCAACCGGCCAATGGTCAGTATCCCGCCAATAACGGTGCGGTGACATATCCCGGCCCACCGGTGCAGGCCAATCCGCAGGTGGTACCCGCGATGTCACCCGAACAGATTGACCAAATTACCGGTCCCATCGCGCTTTATCCCGACCCATTGCTGGCGGAACTGTTGCCTGCATCAACTTATCCTGAGCAGATTCAGCAGGCCGCCCAATGGCTTGCGTACAATCCGGCACCGAACGATATATTAATTAACATGCAGCCGTGGGACGCCTCGGTCAAGGCGCTTGTACATTACCCATCGGCGTTGGCGTATATGAAAGCGAATTTGAACTGGACTGAGGCGCTGGGCGTGGCGTTCCTGAATCAGCAGGCGGACGTGATGGCTTCCATCCAGCGGCTGCGCGCTGCGGCCATCAGCGCAGGCACACTGCAAAGCAATCCGCAACAACAGGTTATTTCACAAAATGGCATTATATGGATCGAACCATCTAATCCACAAATTTTATATGTGCCGCAATATAATCCGGAACTTGTATACGAAAGCCAACCAAACATTTCCCCTGGTCTGCTCATTACCTTCGGATTCGGTTTTGGCATTGGCACATGGCTGAACAACGATTGCGACTGGCGCCAGCATTGGATATCCACCGGCGACGGCTGGCAGCGAAACTGGCAGCGTGACAACCGCGGTCACTGGCTTCGTCGTGATAACGGACCGCGCGGCCGCGATCAGAACGGTGCCCGATGGAACCAACCAGCACCGCGGCAGTGGACGCGCGACCGGAACCAGCCCATGCCCGCGATTCGGCCCGACATGAGTCCGCGCGGTGCGCTGCGGCAGTATCGTGGGTGGCAGCCATCCGTTCAACAAAATCGCGGTCCGCGAGTTAACCCCGGTTACCGCGGGCAACCTGGTCCGCGGGGGCAACCCAATCGGAATCCGCATCTCGGAAATGCACCTGCCTGGCACCCACCTGTTTTCGGGGGCACCTACCGCAATCAGGCCACGGTGAACCGCCAAATGAACCGTGGACGCCAGAGCCTTCAACATTCCGTTTACCAGCCCAGAAACCAGGGTGGGCCAGCGCGTGGCCGCTCCGCGCCAGACCGTGGCGGAAACGCATTTCAAATTCGGAATTCGAACCGCCAGGTGCAACAGGAAAGTCAGCGCGGGCGGCAATCCATGCGACACAAGCGTTAACCTAATTTTAACAGACCATTTTTCCAGGAGCGTAGCATGAAGCCCATCACGGCACCTGACAGAAATCAGTTGACTATCATCCGTCTTGCAGCAGCCGGATGCATGGCGTTTGCCATGGTTCCATTCCTGACTGGCTGCCAAAGCCAGCAGGCCGCCAGCTCCGCGCCGGTCGCCGTAAAAATGACCGCCCAGCCGGCTATCATGGCACCCGACACGCCGGCGGCCGGACAGGAAGTATTCACTTCTCCCAAGGCCGCATCGGCGGCCCTTCTAGCGGCTGTGGAAAAACAGGATCACAAAACATTGCACCGGATATTCGGTCCAGAAATAAAGAAACTGGTTACCGGTGACAAGGTTGAGGATCACCGCCATTTTGAGGCTTTTGTCGCGCACGCACGGCAAAAGTTTCAACTGCGGCAAACCAGCGCTGATACAGCTGTCATTCATATTGGCAATAAGGCTTGGCCCTTTCCGATACCCATACGGAAAACCACGGAAGGACAATGGTATTTTGACACGCACGCCGGCCTGGCGGAAATTCTGGCCAGGCACATCGGGGCTGATGAACTTGAAACCATTAAAGTGTGCGATGCATACGTTTACGCCCAGCGCCAATATGCCGCCACATATCACGACGGCAGCGATGTACTTCAGTACGCGCAGCGCATGGTCAGCAAACCCGGAACACACGACGGTCTCTATTGGCCCCCCGCCGCAAATCAGCCGGAAAGTCCGTTCGGCCCGCTGGCGGCACAGGCGGCCGCCGAGGGCTATACGCCTGGCGTGCATAAAAACAGTCACGGACCGCATCCATTCCACGGATATCTGTTTCATATTTTGAAAAAGCAGGGTCCGGCGGCACCGGGGGGGAAATACAATTACGTGATTAACGGCAATATGATCGCCGGATTTGGACTGGTTGCATTTCCAGATAAATATGGAGCCTCCGGCGTGATGACCTTTATTGTGAATCAGCAGGGGAAGGTTTATCAGAAAGACCTTGGCCCGGATACGAACAAAATCGCTGCGCGAATGACACGTTACAACCCGGACAACACCTGGACACTGGTACAGGAATAACCGTCGGCCTGAGTTTGTCCGGCGGGAATGCGGCATGAACGGCCGGTCACATTCACTTGCGAATGTGGCCGCGGCCGGTGACGACAAACTTGTAAGTACAAAGGTCAGCGGCTCCCATGGGGCCGCGCGCGTGGAGTTTATCCGTACTGATACCAATTTCCGCCCCAAGGCCGTATTCGTATCCATCTGCCCAGCGGGTGGAGGCATTGACCATGACACTGGCTGAATCCACGCGGGCGGCAAAAATCCGCGAATGCTCCAGATTATCCGTTATAATCGCATCGGTGTGCTGCGAACCGTACCGGTTGATATGGTCCACGGCCTGATCTAGTGATTGAACCAGACGGATCGCGACAATCATGTCCAGAAATTCCTGGCCCCAGTCGGCATCCACGGCGGCGATGGCCCCGGAAAGCAGCGGCAGACTTGCCGCATCGGCCCGCATTTGTACGCCCGCGGCCCGATATTTGCGGCCAAGTTCCGGCAGTACGCGATCCGCCACCGCCGCATGCACCAGCACACATTCAGCGGTATTGCACACAGCGCATCCGTCCACTTTGGCGCTAAGGGCAACATTCACAGCCATGTCAATATCTGCGAATTCATCTATGTATATATGGCACACACCTTTATAATGTTTGATAACCGGAACGGTAGCCTGTTCAACCACGGCGCGAATCAGCGATTCACCGCCACGGGGAATAACAAGGTCCACCAGTCCTTCCGCGGTCACAAGCGCCCCCACCGCCGCCCGGTCTGTTGTTTCGATCAATTGAACGGCGTCGGGATGAACGCCCGCGCCGTCCAGTGCAGCCCGAACAACCGCGGCAATCGCCAGATTGCTTCGCACGGATTCCTTGCCGCCCCGCAGAATGCACGCATTGGCGCTTTTCAGGCAAAGCGCCGCCGCATCGCTGGTCACATTTGGCCGGCTTTCGAACACAATGCCAATGACACCGATCGGCACGCGGCGTTTTTCCACCCGCAGGCCGTTGGGGCGGTCAGAGGCTTCCAGCGTCTGCCCGACCGGATCCACCTGACCGGCAATTTCGCGAATACTGCGTGCCATCGCCTCAAGTTTTTTTTCGGTCAGAGTCAGCCGACCGATCAAAGCGGAAGAAAGACCATCGCTTGTGGCCGCAGCCACATCTTCAGCGTTGGCCGCAAGAATAACGGCCTGTTGGCCGATCAGGCCATCAGCCATGGCCAGAAGTGCCGTATTGCGAGCCGCTCCGGTAAGGGTTACAAGCTGTGCGGCGGCGGCTCGGGCCTTGCGTCCCATGGTCCGAACGCGCGAAATAACATCGGATTCTGTAACTGTCATTGTGTCTCCCATGGGGCTGCGCGGCCGCAAAAAAAAGAGTCAGGCCGCAACTTCGCGCAGGGCCGCGATAAGTGTATCAATATCCGCAACAGTATTAAAATGTCCGGGGCTCATGCGCACGGCGCCGTCGGGAAATGTGCCTATAACCCGATGCGCATAGGGCGCACAATGCAGGCCGGGACGAACCGCTATGGAAAACGTTTCATCCAAAATGCCGCCCAATTCCTGCGGTGAATACCCGGCCACATTGAAGCTGACGGTTCCAATCCGATTGGTGGAACCGTCCCGACCGGAGGGGCCATAAATAGTAAGGGCGGAAATATCCGCAACGCCGCTGATAAAATGCTGAACCATTTGCCGTTCATGCGCCAGCGTGGCGGCCGGATCATGCTTCCGGACGAAGCTTAACGACGCCCCCAGCCCAGCCACGCCCACGGTATTCGGCGTGCCGCCTTCCAGCAGATAAGGCATCAGCCGCGGTTGCACCGGTGTGGCGGAATCTCCGCCGGTACCACCTTCACGAAACGCAATCAGCGCATCAATTTCCACGGATTTATTCACATAAAGCCCTCCAGTACCGGTAGGCCCGAGAAGCGATTTATGACCAGGAAAAGCCAGAAAATCGATCTGATCGCGTTCCATGTGAATGGGAACCACGCCGATGGTCTGCGCCACATCCAGCAGAAATTTCACACCATGGTCGCGGGCAATTTTTCCCACAGCCGCCGCCGGCTGAATGGTGCCCAGCACATTGCCGGCGTGTGATAAGGCGATAAGGCGCGTGCGCGGCGTGATGGCCCGACGAATTTCATCCGGATCAATCAACCCTGTTTCCGGCGAAAAGCCGACGCGGGTCAGCGTGATAAACCCACTGTCCGCCATGCTTTGCAGCGGACGGCTGACACTGTTGTGTTCCAACATGGACGTCAAAACATGATCACCCGGACGCAAAAAGCTTTTGAATGCAATGTTCAGCGCATCGGTGCAGTTAAGTGTAAATATAAGCCTGTGCGGATCGGCACCTCCAATAAAATCCGATACTTCTTTGCGCACACGATCCAGCATTTTTTCGGCGGCAATCGCCATGCGGTGGCCGGCGCGGCCAGGGTTGGCCGCGTCCTTCGCCAGAAATTCGGTCATGGTTTCGGCAACGACGGGCGGTTTGGGCCAGCTTGTGGCGGCGTTATCAAGATAAGTGACTTGTGGGTTATTCATCCGGATTTGAGCCTCAAAAATACGGTCATCATTACTGTTAGACCGCGCGGATCGGATTGTACAATTATCCCGGATTATACAGGCATCCTGGATTCCATGGCCGATCACATCCCCGCGTGCGGTAAACCGGCGAGCTTTCGCCAGGTGGCAATCTGGCCGGTATGGTACGCGCGGTGAGTGATTGCAACACAGACCGCCATGCCAATTGTCGGGAAAAGCTGGCTTAACTGTGCGTCTGGATTCGGTAAATCCATATCAGAATCGGATTTAGTCGCGATAAACGCGGTAATCTGGCCGCAGGTTTCCGCCAACGCGGCCAGATAAAAATCCTTGGGTTTGTACATGGCCCGATCCGGTTTTGGCACGGAACCTATGCCATAAATTTCCCACCAATTGCCGTCAAGTGCGGTCTTTAACGGACGACCGAGCACGCCCGTGGCGATTTTCGTTTCCACCGCGAGCAAATGGCCCAGTATCCAGGCCGGATGATTCACGCCGGCAACCGGCTGAAGGGACATCTGGTCATCCCGGATATCGGCAGTCAGCGTGGGCAGCATTTTTTCCTGATGGCGTCCAATCAGAATCGCAAAGGAATCTTTAACCATAATAAACTCCATTGGTATGAATTCATTTATTCAATAATGTCAATTTTTAAAATCGTCCGCATGTAATGAGCGCGGAACTCAACACCATAAGCCGCCGCCGAAGTCAAGCGGGCACGGCGCCGCCATGGTCTAATTGGCGCGGGCACAAGCGGAGATTCCCGCTGTTTACACCGCCGCCAGGCCCTGCACGCGACGCCAAGCCGAAATCTGGCCGGCGTGATACCCTTCGTGCCAGGTACCGTACATAAAAACAGTGTGGCCGATGGTCGGGAACCGCTCGCGCCGGGTCGGATCCGGATGCGGCTGGGCCAATTGTTCGGGCTTGATATTTTTCAGCCGTTCGATAATCTGGGCGCGAATCTGAGCCAGATGGTCCAGATAATATTGCTTAGGCTTGTACATAGACTTATCCGCACTTGGCACGCTACCACCGCCATAAATTTCTTTCCAGTTCGCTTCGGTCGCCGGGGTTGGTCCGCCCAGCAGGGTCAAAAAGCTTCCTTCCACCAGCAGCAGATGGCCAAGCACCCATGCCGGATGATTGGTCTTGGGTGCCGGCTGAAGCGTCATCTGGTCATCGGTAAGATCCGCCACCAGTTTCAAGGTGGCGTTGCGGGTGTGGGTAATGGTGGCAATGAATGCGTCGAGCATAATTGACTCCTCAAAAGCGGTGATACAACAGGATGGCAAACATTTCCATCCGCCTGAATTTCAACTTCCCACATACTTGGCGTATATGGCTTTGGCCACGGCGGCCTCACTGGTACCTTTTATAATAGCACGCCCATCCGCAAAAAGTGTCAGTTCAAAATTTTTGCGACCATCCGCTGGCCCTTCGGTAATAGCGCACTTAAGCATGAACTTATTAAAAGTCGGCTCGCCGACCGCCCGCAATCCGTCGGCAATCTGCGCGAAATCGACCCGATGTCCCGCGGGCTGTGTTATCTGAATAGCGTTGCGGCCGCAAAGGGACGTGGCGCTGCTGCCGAATTTGCCGGTCAGATATTCAAAATTGTGATGTTTGCACGCCGGGCAATCGGCGATTTCCCGGGCGCGGGAAACGTTCAACTGCTGATAGCGATTATCCCAAAGATCGAAGCTGAAGAGGCTTCTGCTGACGGCGGCCACGTTTCCGGTCAGCAGTTTGATAGCCTCCATAGCCTGCCAACTGGCCACCACATTCACCGTTGGACCAAGCACCCCGGCGGTATCGCAGGTTGGATTCATTCCCGGAGGCGGCGCTGTTTCAAAAATGCAGCGCAGACATGGAGTAATGCCGGGTCGAACCACCATGCCCAGCCCCATAGCGCTGATGCACGCACCGTAAATCCATGGAATATTGAGTTTAATCGACACATCGTTAATCAGAAAACGGGTTTCAAAATTATCCGTGCCGTCCAGCAAAAGGTCCTTGCCGGCGGCATATTGTTCAATGTTGGTGTGGTTGACATCCGCCACAATCGCTTCCACCCGAATCTCGGAATTAATGGCGGCAAGTTTGCGCTGTGCCGCGACCGATTTCGGCAGTTGATCGGCAATGTCCTGCTGATCGAAAAGTACCTGCCGCTGAAGGTTATTGATCTCGATAAAATCACGGTCGATGATGGTTAAATGCCCAACGCCGGCGCGGCCCAGCGTGTTGGCCAGCACGGTGCCAAGCGCGCCGCAGCCAACCATAAGAATTTTGGAATCGCGGAGCTTTTTCTGGCCCTCAACGCCAATAGGTTCCCAAAGCATCTGCCGGTTGTAACGCGCCAGTGCCGGGTCCGCTTTTTCCAGTAATTGTGCCTGATCTGATAATGCCATGGTTGGTTTCGTATCCTGTTTTAGTTTGCGAAGTTCATTTTGCATGCGGCCTTTCAGCCGCGCCGGTCCCCGCGGGTTGGACCGTCACCCTTCCATAACTGATTTTTCAATCGGTTCCACGGTGACTCCCTGCTGTTGAAGAAATTTCAGCGCCGCGTCCACCGCGGGTGCTTCGCCTTGAAAAAGAACGGCCATAATACCTATTTCCGCGGTTACGCTGGCCTGGCGGATATCAAAACTGACTTGGGGAAATTCCCGCGCCATACGCCACAACGCGGGTGTTTCCACCATCCGCTTGTCGCCAAAAGTCAGCCATACGCGTTTGTGGGCCATTGTCATTTCAGCCCCCCGCTATCGCAGGAACAATACTGACATCATCGCCATCTTTTACGGGAGTTTCCAAATTGGAAAGAAAGCGAATGTCTTCATCGTTGACATAAATATTGACAAACCGGTTCAGTTCACCGGGCTGCTTGAACAGGCGCTTATCCATGCCGGCGAATTTTTCACACAACTGTCCCAGAAGTGCCGCCACGGTGGCCCCTTGAACTTCGGCCATATCTACGCCACCGGTCAACTGCCGCATGGGAGTGGGAATTCGAATTTTAACCGCCATATAAATCTCCGCTTTACGTCCAAAAAAAATGGTAAAGTGCCCGCCGGGAGTATCGCCCGGCGGTAAAATAATTATACGGTTATCAACGCCCGGCGCTGGCTGGAAGTTCCACGTGGCCTTCCATTAACGTGCGCGGCCCGGGCACAAGTCCCGCAATAAAGGCGTCAAACGCTTCGAGTTTCGCAGGAATTGACGCCGGCTGGCGAAGCTGATCCACGACTACTTCCACCGTTTTAAGTCCGTTGCCGGTAATGCACACACAAATACTTTCATCACGTGGGATGCGGCCGCGTTCGATCAATTTAATGGTCGCGGCCAGCGTCGTGCCACCGGCCGGTTCGGTCCAGATGCCTTCTGTGCAGGCGAGCAGCTTGATCGCATCCACAATTTCCTGATCCGTGGCATCGGCACCCCAGCCGCCACTCTGTTTGACCGCCTGCACCACATAATATCCGTCCGCAGGGTTTCCAATGGCGATGCTTTTGGCGATGGTTTTGGGCTTCTGAGGTTTAATCAGATCTCGGCCAGCTTCAATGGCCTCAACCACCGGATTGCAGCCCGCGGCCTGCGCGGAATATATCTTCGGGTGGTTATCCTCCACCAGTCCCAGATCAATAAACTCGCGGTAGGCTTTGTAAATTTTCGGAAGAATGGTCCCGCCTGCGGTCGGGCAGACCGTATGACGGGGTAATTTCCATCCAAACTGCTCGGCAATTTCAAAGCCGAAGGTTTTGGCACCTTCGGTATAAAACGGGCGCAGATTCACATTCACAATCGCCCATTTGTACTTATCCGCAATTTCCGAACAGAGTCGGTTCACGTCGTCATAGTTGCCCTGAATACGCACCATCGTGGGATTGAAAATCAGGGATCCGAGCACTTTGCCCACTTCAAGGTCGTGGGGAATCATGACGAACGCCTTAAGACCCGCCATGGCGGCATGGGCGGCCACGCTATTGGCCAGATTGCCGGTGCTGGCACACCCGACGGTGTCGTATCCAAGTTCCGCCGCCTTGGTAATGGCCACGCTTACCACCCGTTCCTTGTAACTCCAGGTGGGGTAGTTGGCGGAATCGTCCTTTATATACAGTTCTTTTACACCCAGAACTTTTTCCAGATTCCGGGCGCGACGAAACGGCGTAAAACCTGAATTGTGTCCTGTTCGCGGTTCGCCTTCGATCGGCAATAGATCACGATAACGCCATAAATTGCGATCTCCGGCTTCAATGGATTGCCGGGTTACGCGGCCGCGCATGGCGGAATAATCGTACTGCACCTCCAGGGGGCCGAAGCAGACCTCGCATACATGCACACCTTTTTGCGGATAGTGCTGGCCGCATTCACGGCATTTCAAACCAAGGACGTAGGACATTACAACCTCCGAAACCGGCGGTCCCGCCGGACTGGTGCTGGTCCGGATATGCCAGACGGCTAGCCATCGGCAATCCAAACGACAGCGGCCTCTTATCAGGAGCCATCCAGCAAAAGGCCGGAACGCCAATCCCCGATAAGAGGCCGCCGCTTGATTCCTTCCGAATTACCCCGCAAAGCGGAGAATAAAGGTGAGAAGCTGCTCCACTTATCTATCCCCAGGTTCGCCAGAACAGCGGTGAAAACCGAAATTCCAAGCGAGCGGGAGGGAATTAGCACCCGCTTCAACCGATGCATTTCATCGGATTTGATGGGTTGCTGTGCCTTCGACGGGCCCGTCCCTCAGGCACTCTTGATAAGAGCCTTATTCAATTGTCAGGGAGGATATTAGAAAAACGCGTCAGAAATGTCAAGTTTCCGGGTGTTACACATTCTTGCAAGGCCGGCCGCACCGTTCAACCATTCGGCAGACGGGAATCAATCCGCGTTTAACCTCCCAAAGCGGCGGCGCGATGATCGTTTAGACCATAGCGCATGGTGGGATTGCACACATGATTTATAAATGCCAGTAGCTCTGAAAACACGCGGCTCCAACGCGCGACAACCGTTCTACGCGATGCCCGGACCATTTGACAACCTGATGGCAAATCAAATTCTGACACTTCGGGTGGACAGTATTTGGCAATTCGCGCTTCGTCGTTCTTCGCCTGCGATTATGCGCCGGCAATAACGGGCTAAACCGCTGGCCGCAGATGAACAGAGATGAACGTCGGCAACCTGCCGTTTTGTCACAAACTCTGCCGCAACCCCAGGAAATGCTGCCAGCCCGGCAGGAACGCGGCGCGAGGCAACAGGCTGTTTTTGGGTGCAAGAAAAATTCATAACCATTTATTTTATAACGTGTTACAGATATTCATCCGCCGCTGATAAAGCAAATGGCATAACCCTTGCTTACAATCCGCCCAAGCGCATGGTGCGCCGGGCGAGCGAAATTAGCCTCCGACCCGCAGCGTCGCGGCGTATTGCAGCGGCCCTGGACCCGGACTAAGGGCGGACCATGAAACTGATTGGAAACTGAAAATTCGCCCATCGGTTGTTAATGCGAAGGAAGTTGCGGCAATAAATCACACAATTGAAACAGGCTGGTGAACCGGCAAAATATATGTGACCCGAATGGGTCTGGCATTATTTATCAAGGAGAATTCCCTATGGCAGTAAAACAGATTTCATTCGATGAAGCAGCTCGCAAAAGTCTTCTGGCGGGCGTCACCAAACTTGCATCCGCGGTCAAAAGCACCCTTGGCCCGCGTGGCCGCAATGCCGTGCTTGATAAAGGCTGGGGCGCGCCGACGGTCACCAAGGACGGCGTCTCGGTCGCGGAAGAAATTGAACTGACCAACAAATTTGAAAACGTCGGCGCTCAACTGGTAAAGGAAGCGGCCACGAAAACCAGCGATATCGCCGGAGACGGCACCACCACGGCGACCGTTTTAGCTGAAGCAATATTCAAGGAAGGATTTCGCAACCTTGCCGCCGGTGCCGATGCCATGGCTCTGGCTCGCGGCATTAACAAAGCGGTAGCGGTGGTTTCCCAAAATCTGATCAAGCTAAGCAAGCCGTTGAATGTGGCGGATAAAAATGAAATCGCTGATGTGGCCGCCATCAGCGCCAACAATGACAAGGAAATCGGCACGATCATGGCCGACGCCTTTCAAAAGGTCGGTAAGGACGGAGTGATTACCGTCGAAGAGGGCAAAACCCGTGAAACCTACGTAGACGTAGTGGAAGGCATGCAGTTTGACCGCGGCTACATGACACCCAACTTTATCACCAATCAGGATGACATGACCTGCGTTCTGGAAAAGCCATTTATTCTGATAGTTGAAGACAAAATTTCCAGCGCCACGAAACTGGTTCCAATTCTGGAAAAAATTCAGTCCGCCAAACGTCCGCTGCTTATTATCGCCGAAGACATTGAAGGCGAAGCCCTGGCCACCTTGGTGGTCAATAAATTGCGCGGAATTCTTAGCGTGTGCGCGGTAAAGGCCCCCGGTTATGGGGACCGACGGAAAGCCATGCTGGAAGACATTGCCATCCTTACTGGTGGCCGCGCCATCATGAAAGACCTTGGCGTAGAACTGGACAAAGTAACCGTCCCTGACTTAGGTCAGGCCCGCAAGGTGGAAATTGACGGCGACAACACCACCATTATTGAAGGTGCCGGCCAAAGCAAAGCCATTCAGGGCCGCATCGAACAGATTCGCCGGGAAATTGGCGTCACCACCTCCGACTACGATCGTGAGAAACTTCAGGAACGGCTGGCCAAACTCGCCGGCGGCGTAGCCCAGATTAACGTCGGTGCGGCTACCGAATCTGAAATGAAGGAGAAAAAGGCGCGCGTGGAAGACGCGCTCCACGCCACCCGCGCTGCCGTGGAAGAAGGAATTCTTCCCGGCGGTGGTACTTCGCTGTTGCGAAGTCTGGCGCTTCTTGATGGTATCAAGGCCGACAGCCATGACGAAGCAACCGGCGTGGCGATTATTCGCCGCGCGTTGCAGGAACCGACCCGCTGCATCGCCCAGAATTCTGGCGAAGATGGCGGCGTGGTGGTGAAAAAGGTTCTGGCCGGCAAAGGCAACTTTGGCTTTAACGCGCTTACCCTGGACTACGAACCGGACATGATCAAGGCAGGCATTATTACTCCCACCAAAGTTGAACGCAGCGCCCTGCAGAACGCGGCAAGCGTGGCCACGCTGCTGCTGACGACTGATGCAATCATTGTCGAAAAGCCCAAACCCAAGGATGTCGCTGGTCCGGGCGGTCCTGGTGGCGGCGGCATGGGTGGAATGGGAGGCATGGGTGGAATGGGCGGTATGGGGGGCATGGGAGGTATGGGTGGAATGGGCGGCATGGGTGGAATGGACATGATGTAACTTAATCGCGGCTCTGTGCGGGCCAACCGGCCCGCACAGGCCTGACGGTTTTGGCCGCACTGGTCCATCCCGGTAACGTTTTGCACTATGTGAAAAATCAGATAACAGGAGTTCATATTATGAAAATCAGTCCATTAGAAGATCGTCTGGTAGTCAAGCCCGCCGAAGCGGAATCCAAAACAGCATCAGGCATCGTTCTGCCTGAAACCGCCAAGGAAAAGCCGACGCGAGGCAAAGTGATAAGTGTCGGGCCGGGCAAAATGCTGGACAGCGGCACCCGCGCGCCGGTCGGGGTAAATGTTGGCGAAGAAGTGTATTACGGAAAATATGCAGGAACGGAAGTGAAGATCAACGACGACAAGTTCGTGATTCTTCGCGAAAGCGACCTGCTGGGCGTTGTCGTAAAGTAATTTACAATCGTCGGGCCATGTGCGCCAGCTGGCGCGTCAGGGTCTTATCGGTGTCTTACATACAAACTTATTATGAGGTAATGAATCATGGCAGCGAAACAATTGATGTTCGATCAGGCGGCTCGGCAGAAAGTTTTCAACGGTGTTTCCAAACTTGCCGCGGCAGTAAAAGTGACGCTTGGCCCGTCCGGGCGCAACGTCGTGCTTTCCCGCAGTTGGGGCTCGCCCCAGGTCACCCGTGACGGCGTGACCGTCGCCAAGGAAGTAGAACTGCCCGAACCATTTGAGAACATGGGCGCCAAACTTGTGAACGAAGTCGCAGGCAAAACCAACGACATTGCCGGCGACGGCACCACCACGGCCACCGTTCTGGCTGAAGCGATTTACGGTGCCGGCCTGCGGCATGTGACCAGCGGAATGAATCCGGTGGTGGTAAAGCGCGGCATCGACAAAGCTGTTGAAGTTGCAACTGAGTCCATTCGGGGAATGGCCCGCAAGGTCAGCGGCAAAGAAGATCTTCGCAAGGTAGCGACCATATCCGCGAATTCAGACACCGCCATTGGCGATCTGGTTGCCGACGCGCTGGATCGTGTGGGCAAAGACGGCGTGGTCACGATTGAAGAAGGCAAAAGCATTGAAACCACCATGGAAGTGGTGGAAGGCATGGCCTTTGACAAGGGATATCTGTCCCCCTATTTCATGACCGTTCCCAGCACCCAGGAAGCGGTTCTGGATGATGCATACGTCCTTCTTTATGAGAAAAAAATCAGCACCATCAGCGAATTGCTGCCGCTGCTTAATAAGCTGGTCACTGCGGCCAAGCCGCTGCTGATTGTGGCTGAGGATGTGGAAGCCGAGGCGTTGGCCACGCTGGTAGTCAATCGTCTGCGCGGCATTTTGCAGGTGTGCGCGGTGAAGGCTCCAGGATTTGGCGATCGCCGCAAGGCGATTATGGGTGATTTGGCTGTCGTCACCGGGGGCAAGTTCATCAGCGAAGACCTCGGGGCCAAACTCGACACGATAGAACTGTCTGATCTTGGCCGCGCGAAAAAGATAGTGGTGGACAAGGACAACACCACCGTCATTGAAGGCGCCGGCAAGAAAAAGGATATTGAAGGCCGTGTCGCCCAGATTCGCCTGCAAGTTGAAAAAACCACCAGCGACTACGACCGCGAGAAACTTCAAGAACGCCTTGCCAAACTGACGGGCGGCGTGGCGGTTCTGCGGGTCGGCGGCGCCACGGAAACGAGCATGAAGGAACGCAAGTTCCGTGTGGAAGATGCACTTAACGCGACCCGGGCCGCCGCTGAAGAGGGCATTGTTCCCGGCGGAGGCGTGGCCTTCCTGCGGGCGATTGTAGATATAGAAGCGGCCAAAAACCGCGCCCGCGGCGATGAAAAGGTTGGATTTGACATTATCCTTTCCGCCTTGCGTGCCCCATGTTCACAAATTTGTGCCAACGCCGGTGAAGATGGCAGCGTGGTCGTAAACACGATTCTCGAAAAAGAAGGTGCTTACGGTTATAACGCGGCCACCCGCGAGTTCGGCGATATGTTCAAAATGGGTGTAGTTGACCCGGCGAAAGTTACCCGCACTGCCTTGCAGAACGCTGCTTCGGTAGCGGGCCTGCTGCTGACCACGGATGTTCTGGTGACGGAACTAAAGGACGAAAAGGAGGCCATTGTCGGCAGCGTGCGATAAGCCTCCTGCGGATGGTGCCGGGCAAGATCCGATTCTTCATGTGCCCGGTCGGCCAACGTCCAGACGGCCAAATGTTTCAAAAGCCCAGGGGCTGGATTCAATCCCTGGGCTTTTGTTTGTTGGCCGGTATGCCGCATTGAAACCTGGCCACGGTCGTATAATGCGCTAATGCACCGAGCCGGCAAAGGCAAAATCGGCCAGAAGCATTGATTTTCCGGGCCGCTTTACGGCAGGCCGGATTCACCCGATAACGCGAGTACGGGAACATGCCAACCAAACGTGATTACTACGAGATTCTGTCGGTTTCCAAAACCTCATCGGCGGATGAAATAAAGCGGGCATACCGGAAAGCCGCATTGCAGTTTCACCCGGATAAAAATCCGGGCGATAAGGAAGCTGAAACGCGCTTCAAGGAATCCGCCGAGGCTTATGAAGTACTCTCTGATCCGGACAAGCGATCCCGTTACGATCAGCACGGTCACGATGGCCTTCGCGGCACCGCCGTGCATGATTACCAGAACATGCAATATGACGATATATCGTCACTGTTTAACGATATTTTCGGCGGTGGGATGGGGCAAAACCGCCGACAGGCTGGGCGTCAAACCCGTGGATTCGACCTTGAAACACAGGTGGAAATAGCGCTTAAGGATGTGGCGCAGGGCTGCCAACGCGAAGTCAGCTTCACCCGGCAGGATATATGCGAAACCTGTTCCGGAACCGGCGCAAAGACCGGAACCAAACGCAAAATATGCGCCACCTGCGGCGGTCGCGGCCAAGTGCTTCAACGCGGATTCGGCGGCATGTTCCAAATGGTCAGCACCTGTCCATCCTGCATGGGCCAAGGGTCTACAGTGGACAAACCGTGCACCGCGTGCGATGGCAGCGGACGCAGCCCGCTCAAGCGAACGGTGATTGTCAAAATTCCGGCCGGCATCCATGATGGTCAGGCAGTGCGCGTGCGCGGTGAAGGCGAACCGGGGGAAACAGCGGCCAGTCGTGGCGATCTTCATGTCTATGTGCGCGTGACAGAGCATGAATTTTTCCGACGGCAGGAAAATGATCTCATTCTGAATGTGCCTATCAGCTTCAGCCAGGCGGCGCTGGGTGCGGATGTGGAAATTCCGACTCTGTTCGGAAAAACATCCATGCGGGTGGAACCCGGTACGCAATTCGGACAGATTGTGAAAGTCAAAGGACTTGGCCTGCCCGATGTGCATGGCGGACGTCAGGGCGATCTGCTGGCACAAATTCTGGTCGAAGTGCCTCGAAAGCTTTCCCGCAAACAGGAGCAATTGTTACGGGATTACGCCGCCGCCGAAGAACATGCGGTACTCCCCGCACAAAAGAATTTCTTTGAAAAACTGCGCGACTACCTGGTCGGTAATGAAGAAGCGGCCAAAGTCGCAGAAACCCAGGGCGAAGGGAAAAAGTAAGTCCATCAGGATTAAGGATTTTGATACTCATTCGGGAGGCTTATATGCCGGAAGATAAAAACAAGCAGGACATGGCACAAGATTTTCAGGATGAAACGGGGACCGGATCGCAGGCCGCCGATTCCGATTCGGCTCTGAACGCCGCGATTGCCGAGGCCGAGGACCTGCGGCAAAAGCTGCTGCGCTGGCAGGCGGATTTTGAAAATTTAAGGCGTCGCAGCGCCCGGGAAGCGCTGGATACCCGGCAGAATGCCGAGGGCGATTTTGCGCGCGACATGCTGGACGTTCTGGACCACTTTGAAATGGCCCTTAGCGTAGACCCGACGAAAACCGATTCGTCCACGCTTCTGCAAGGCGTGAAAATTACGTATGACGAATTGAAAAAGGTTCTGGCAAGGCGCGGCATTCAATCGTTTGATCCAACCGGCCAGCCGTTTGATCCGAATTTGCACGAGGCAATCGCCCGAGAAAGCAGTGCCGAAAAGCCGCCGATGACGGTGCTTCAGACTTTTTCCAAAGGCTACAAATCCGGCGATCGGGTGCTGCGATCGGCCAGGGTTAAAGTCAGCATGAGCCCGGCTTGAAAACAGAACACCCGGGAGCGACATGACGCACGTCGCCTGCCCGTTCCACCGGCGGCAAATGCCGCCCGAGAAAAGATTGGAGTTGCGGCCATGCCAACTTACGAATACCGCTGCGAAAAATGCGGCCACGAATTTGAGGAATTTCAATCCATCACTTCCCGCCCCATTCGCAAATGTCCCAAGTGCGGGAAAAATGCGGTCCATCGGCTGATCAGTGCAGGGGCTGGCTTTATTTTCAAGGGCACCGGCTTTTACCAGACGGATTACCGCTCGGAAGGGTATAAAGAGTCCGCAAAAAAAGATGCCGCACCCACCGCCACATCGGCACCGGCCTCTGCCGGAAAACCGGAGTCCAAAAGCGGCACCGAAAGCGGTTCAAGTGCAGCGGCGCCAAAAGCCCCCGTGGCACCGGCCGCCAGCGAAAAATCTGAACCCTCTCAGAAGGCATCCCAAAAGCCTGCGAAGTCAGCTGCGAAATCCAAATAGTCTCTACGGAGTCAAATGCATCCCCGCAGGAAATGGTGAGCTATGTTCGACGCGCCACCCCCCCCCGCCGACCAGACACGACAAACGTGGTTCGAGAATGTCTGGCGCTGTCGCGAGGAAAAGATTTATCCGCAACTGTTCGGCGGCAGTCCGGACGGCATTTTTCGAATGACGGACGAGATTTTCCGGCAACTTGGACAAAGCGAAATTGACCCGCGATGGAAAACACTCAGTGTGCTGCGCTTTTGGAACTGCCCGATGAGCGGGGAATGCCTGTACGTCACCAGCGGCCTTTCCACTCCGTGGGGATTTGATCCAAGTCAGAAAAATACCGAGGTTTTCAGCGGCCTTGGCTTCGAGTTTTTCATGCGGTTTTCTGGAAAAGCCGATTTTGCGGCCACTGTGCTGCTATGGCTCGCGGCAGTTCAAACGCTGGTTGCCTGCGGACAGTTGCGCGGCGAACTGGTGGAGGCGCTGGACCGCGTGCCGCTGGGGCGGCCGATAACCGAAGGCTCCACACTGGATACCCTGTTCATATTTCCACCGGACGATATTCCCGCGGCGTTTGAGCTTGAATCCGGTGTGGTGGATCTGTTTTGTGTCACCGGCATTACAGTTGTCGAAAGCAGCTTTGCGAAAAGTCAGGGCGGAGATTCATTGCTGACATTGCTGCGACATCATGAAGCGGATCGCCTGACGAACCTTCACCGCGGAAGTGTGGTTTAACGAAGCAGGTAAAGTCAAACGGTGCCGTTGCCGCCGTACGGGCCAGCGCGAATAAAGCCTTTGAGTAAAAAGGGCGGGAAGTTTCATCGTCAGACGGATATAATCAGGACCATGACAATTAAACGCATACACGAAACAAACACCAGCAGCGGTACTGGCGAAGAACTACCGGAAAGCGCGATTCAGGCGACAGGAGCCCAGAATGAATCGCGTCCATCCATATTGGGTATGAATGTTGCCGCGCTGGAGGCACAGGTCACCGGAATGGGAATGCCGAAATTCCGCGCGGGCCAGATTATGGAATGGATCTACCGGAAACGGGCAACCGGCTTTGCCCAGATGACCAATCTTTCTCTGGCCGACCGAACCGCTCTGGACACAAAATTCACACTGTTTACGGGTGAACTGGTGCGGCATCTGCAGGCAACCGACGGCACTGAAAAATGCCTGTTTCGCTGGCCCGACGGCGGCCTGACTGAAAGCGTCATGATTCCATGTGATGAAGACGCCGTGGACGACTCTGGCCGCACAAACATTACCCTGCGCCGAACGGCCTGCCTTTCCACCCAGGTGGGCTGCCCGGTCGGCTGCGCCTTTTGTGCAAGCGGATTGGCCGGATTCAAAAACAATTTGCAAACCAGTCAGGTGGTGGAACAAGCGCTGCGATTGACCCACCTCCTGCCTGCGGACGGCCGCCTTAGCAACGTGGTATTCATGGGAATGGGCGAACCACTGGCAAATTTTGATGTGACCGTCAGCGCGATCGGTATTCTGATGGCGCCATGGGCATTCCACATTGGCGGGCGAAAAATTACCGTCAGTACAGTCGGTCTGCCTCCGCAGATTCGCAAACTTGCGGATGTGGGCGCACCGGTGACACTGGCCCTTAGCCTGCATGCCCCCAATGATGAATTGCGCAAGCAAATTATTCCGTGGGCAAAAGGCATCGAATTGGACCAGTTGGTTGTGGCATGCCAGTATTACTTCCAAACCACCGGGCGCGAGGTCACTTTGGAATATATCATGCTCGACGGCGTGAATACCCTGCCCGAGCACGCGGATGAACTCGCAGCGATAGCACGACGGATGCGGGCGAACGTGAACCTGATTTATTACAATGAAGTGCCAGACTTGGCATTTAGACGGCCTTCCGGCCCAACCATGTTTCAATTTCAGACCCGTTTGCGTGAATTCGGCATTAAGGCGCATGTGCGTAAAAGCCGCGGCCGGGACATTGCCGCGGCCTGCGGCCAGTTAGCCCGGCAAGATTCTCCGGGCGTTCACAAGGCAGTGAAAGCAGATTGATTTCCGCCAAAACCGCATCCGGGTCATGCGGCGTTGATTTGGCATTGAGAAAAAGGGTCCCTAGAATTTAGTTTGTATTTTAGCCTGCGGGCGGAATTGCACGGAGTTTTCATGCGGCGCGTGGTTGTTACCGGATTGGGAGCTGTTTCTCCTCATGGTTTAAGCACAAAGGAATTCTGGAACGCATTGCTGGATGGCAAGTCCAGCACAACTTCCCTGACACAATTCGACAGCAGCACATTCCCCAGCCGCGTGGCCGGCGTAGTGCCCTCGTTTAAAGTTACAGATTTTGTCCCCAAAAGCTATCGCAAAGCGACCAAAATCATGGCCAGGGACATTGAACTTGCCGTTCTTGGAGCCGATGGCGCGCTGCGGGACGCGAAAATCGCCACCAGGGGAATTATTGAAGCCAGCGGCGGAAAAAAGCCGGATGACACCTGGTACCTGCCGAACCCCGCTCGACTAGGCTGCAACATTGGTGCTGGACTGATATGTGCGGATTTAACTGAACTGTCCGCCGCGCTGGCTCAGGCCAAGGCCCCTGACGGCAGTTTGGATATGCAGCGGTGGGGTCGGTCAGACAATCCAACTCAGACCAGCGGAATGGAAAATCTGACACCGCTTTGGCTGCTTAAATATCTTCCGAATATGCTGGCCTGCCATGTCAGCATCATTCATGACACACAGGGACCATCCAACACAATTACCTGTGGGCAGGCCTCAGCTGGCCTGGCCCTGGGTGAAGCCTGCCGCACCATCGCTCGCGGCCAGGCGGACATGGCCCTGGTGGGCGGCTGCGAATCTCTGATTCATCCCGTCGGGCTGATGCGCTGGTCGTTACTCAATCGCGTGAATACCCAAGCCAATGATCGCCCGGCGGAAGCCTGCCGTCCATTGGATATCGATGCGCAGGGCACAGTCATAGCCGAAGGCGGCGGCGTTCTTGTAATTGAGGAACTGAAGAGTGCGCTGGGGCGCAACGCGGAAATTTATTGTGAAATCGCCGGCCTTGGGGAATCAAGCTCTGCCCAGAAAGTCTGTCAGGCCGACCCAACCGGTGAAGCCCTGGTGGTGGCGATGCACAAGGCGATGGCCAAGGCTGGAATTTCCGCCGATGCTGTGGATATGGTCATCCCATCCGGCTACGGCATTCCGGCTTATGATCAGGCCGATGCCGCGGCCATTCGCGCGGTATTCGGCGCCAGAACACCTTTTGTGTCTCCCATCCGCGGCGGCGTCGGCGATTGCGGTGCGGGAAGTCAGGCGTTGGACCTTGTGGCGGCGGCACTGGCCATCGACGAACAAAAGTTGTTCCCCGTGGTAAACAACAACCACCCCATTGCGGGATTGAATGTTCCACATGAACGGCGCGACGACGCGAACCTTCGCCATGTGATGGTCCTGTCAACTTCCATGGCGGGACAAAATTCCGTGGTGGTCTTCCGTAAAACGGGTCTGCAGGAAGTCTGACCAGAATCAGCACTGGGCGGTTGACAGAATGGACCGGCCGAAGACACAACAAATGGAGAAGCTAATATGCAACAACGTGTCGTCATTACAGGAATGGGTTGGGTCACGCCGCTGGGACACAATCTGGATGAGGTCTGGCGCGGCCTGCTGGCGGGCCAAAGCGGCATCGCGCCGACGACCTTGTTTGACGCACAGTCATTTCCCACCACTTTTGCCGCGGAAGTAAAACATTACAGCTTTCCTCCGGATCTTGCCGCCACCGGCCGCCATACCCATGCGGCGCGGGCCACGCTTTTTGCGCTGGACGCGGCGCGACAGGCCTGGCTGCAGGCGGGCCTGGGAAACGCCGGCACCCACGAAAACAATATCAACCCTTATGATGTGGGAGTATATCTTGGTGGGGGCGAAAGCCCGGTGGAATTCGACGCGTTCACCCGCACGGCACTGGCCGCATGGGACCCGGCAACCCGATCGCTGAACATGCCCGAATGGGGCACTCGCTCTATGAAGACCTTTCATGCCATGCGTGAAATTGAACAGGAACCCTCCATGCCGATCGCACATCTGAGCATGGAATTTAATGCCCGCGGACCGGCCATGAACTGCCTGACCGCATGCGCGGCTTCCACACAGGCGCTGGGCGAAGCCATGGAAATTATCCGGCAGGGAGATGCCAAAATCATGATATCCGGTGGTGCGCATTCCATGATCCATCCGTTCGGCGTAACGGGTTTTAATCGCCTGACGGCCCTTTCCACTTTTAACGACAATCCGCGGCGCGCCTGCCGCCCGTTTGACGCCACCCGCAGTGGATTCGTGATTGGTGAAGGAGCCGGCATTCTTATCCTGGAAAGTCTGAATCACGCCAAAGCCCGCGGGGCCACCATTCTGGCCGAAGTGGTTGGTTATGGCAGTTCTGCCGATGCATACCGTGTTACCGACCAGCATCCGGAGGGGCGCGGGGCAGTCGTAGCCATTAACGAAGCGCTGAAAGACGCTGGCCTCGCGCCGACGGATATTGATTATATCAATGCCCATGGAACCGGCACAAAGGAAAATGATTCAACTGAAACCTTGGCAATTAAAAAGGCTTTCGGCGACCGCGCCCGACAAATTCCAATCAGCAGTATCAAAAGCATGATGGGCCACCTGATAGCGGCCGCCGGTGCCGTGGAAGCCATTACCTGCGTGCTGGCTCTGCGCGATCAGATTCTTCCCCCCACCGCGAATTACAGTGTGCCGGATCCAGAATGTGACCTGGATTACGTTCCCAACACGGCGCGCCATGCGAAGGTCAAGGTGGCCATGTCCAACAGCTTTGGCTTCGGCGGCCAGAACGATACGTTAATTTTGCGGCAATTTGACGGGAATTGACTCATATTGCATTGCGGATGAATCAACTCTGTTCGTTTTGATCACCGTGCCCGTCAGACCGCGACCGTTTCGCCCGCCTGGACCGGCCTGACCAATACCATTCGACCATGACAAAACTTTGGACAATCACCCTTTTTTACGGTATGTTCTCGGATAATAATATTAGGGTGCTTAAGGTTTATTACAGGACACTTTTATCATGCAAACACAGACCACCGCTCCGAAACCATTATCGAATCATTCGACCGAATCGCTGGCCGCGCTGGCACGGCAACTTCGCATTGATTCCATCCGCTGCACAACCGCCGCGGGTTCGGGCCATCCGACTTCATCCATGTCTGCCGCAGAACTTATGGCCGTGCTGATGGTGGAACATCTGCGTTTTGACTGGTCTACGCCGCATCACCCCAACAACGACCGGCTGATTTTTTCCAAGGGCCATGCGTGCCCGCTGCTGTATTCGATGTATAAGGCCGCCGGCATTATTTCCGACGCCGAACTTCTGCGTCTAAGGAAAATTGACAGCCCACTGCAGGGGCACCCGAATCCGCACGTCCTTAAATGGGTGGACGTGGCCACCGGCTCGCTGGGGCAGGGCCTGCCGATCGGTGTGGGCATGGCACTGAACGCCAAGAACGTGGACCATCTGCCCTACCGTGTGTGGGTACTGCTGGGCGACAGCGAAATGGCGGAAGGCTCCGTCTGGGAAGCGTTTGATAAAGCCTCGTATTACAAGCTGAATAATCTGATTGCGATCATTGATATGAATCGCCTTGGCCAGCGCGGCGAAACCGACCTTGGATGGCATGGCGAAATTTATGCGGCCCGTGCCCGCGCCTTCGGCTGGCACGCCATTGAAATTGACGGCCAGGACATCAGCCAGGTTCAAAAGGCCTACAAAGAAGCGCTTGCCCAGACAGACCGCCCCACCGTCATTATCGCGAAAACTCAAAAGGGCAGTGGCGTTTCATTTCTGGCCAATAAGGATGGCTGGCACGGCAAAGCTCTTTCCGCAGATGAAGAGAAAAAAGCCATCGCCGAACTGGGCACACCAACTAACCTGGTGTTTCAAACACAGAAGCCAGAGAATCTTCAGCCCACCGGCTGGGACCCGGCTGCAACGCTGACACTGCCAACGTATGCACTTGGCGGCAAGGAAGCGGCTCGCAAGGCCTATGGCGACGCGATTGCCGCCTTGGGCCACGCCGACCCCACCATTGTGGCAATGGACGCGGAAGTCAGTAATTCAACCCATGCTGACGAATTCAAGAAAGCCCATCCCGGCCGATTTTTTGAAATGTTTATTGCCGAACAGCAACTGGTATCAGCAGCCGTTGGCTTTGGCGTGCTCGGCAAAAAAGCATTTGCCTCCACCTTCGCGGCATTTTTCTCGCGAGCCTATGACCAGATTCGCATGGCCGCGATTTCCAACGCCACCATTCGCCTGGCCGGATCGCATCCGGGAGTAAGCATCGGTCAGGATGGCCCTTCGCAAATGGCTCTGGAAGATATTGCGATGATGCGAAGCGTTTTTGAAAGTACAGTATTCTATCCATCCGACGCGAATCAGACAGTGAAGCTTGTGGCTCTGATGGCTGGAGTTAACGGCATTTCCTACATCCGCACCACACGCGAAAAACTTCCGATTATTTACAGTCCGGACGAGCAATTCAAAATCGGCGGCTGCAAAGTGATTCGCCAGTCGGCGCAAGATCGTCTGACCGTGATCGGGGCGGGAATCACGTTACATGAGGCCATCAAGGCGGCCGACGCGCTCGCCAAAGAAAGCATTGCCATTCGCGTCATCGATTTGTATTCCGTCAAACCGGTCGACCATCAGACTTTGGCCAAAGCCGCCAGCGAAACCAACAATAAATTCATTGTGGTGGAAGACCATTGGGAAGAGGGCGGCCTGGGAGATGCCGTGCTCGATGCCTTTGCGCAATCGGCTAATCGCCCGCTGGTGGTGAAACTGGCTGTGCGGAAAATGCCCGGCAGCGGCAGCCCGGCCGAATTGATGGCGGCTGCCGGAATTGATGCCGCCCATATTGTGGCCGCCGCCAAAAAGATGGCCTGATCGCCAGACGACCCGCACCGGCGGCCATTGGTTACAACCAGCCGCGAATCAACACGTCCGGCCCCAGACGCTCTGTTTCCCAACGGGAAATGTGGTGTGCGCTCGCCAATGGAATGGTGGCCGCAGACTCTACTGCATGACGGGCCAATGCGTCACCCAGAACAATAGGTGCAATAAAAACCCAGGTCTCATCTATCAGGCCATCACGCAACAGCGACGCAATTAAGCGCGGCCCCCCTTCCACCAGAATATTGGTGCAGCCCATGCGGGCCAGGCGGCCAAGAACGGATCGCAGCGCCAGGGAACCAGCTTTGCGTCTGGCCGCGGGCATAAGCTGTATACCAGCTTTTTGCAATAATTTTTGACGCGACACAGCCGCACGATTCAGATTATTCCCATGCACCAGCAACACGGGGAATTGGCCGCATGTTCGAACCAGATTGGATTCCAGCGGCAGACGGCATTCGCTGTCCAGCACCACCCGAAGAGCTATGCGATCAAGCATGCGCATTTTCACCGGTCGCGCCGTCAGAAACGGATCATCTGCCAAAGCCGTTCCAATGCCCACCATAATCGCATCCACCCGGCTGCGCAGGGCGTGCACACGCTGCCGTGAAAGATCGCCGCTGATCCATTTTGAGCGGCCGTGGCGATCCGCAATACAGCCGTCCAAACTTTGGGCCCACTTGGCAATAACATACGGTTGTTTGCGGGTAATCCATTTTATAAAGGGACGGTTGAGTTCCACGGCCTGATCCCGGCAGACATTCCGCGCCACGTTAATTCCCGCCCGCGCCAGCGCTGCCAGCCCCTTGCCGCAAACCTTTGGATTGGGATCGAGCATCGCCGCAACCACACGACTGATTCCCGCCGTTATAATCGCTTTGGTGCATGGCCCGGTTTTGCCGGTATGGCAGCATGGCTCAAGAGTGACATACAGGGTTCCGCCGCGAGCCTTATTTCCGGCCTTTTTCAGCACCTCGATTTCCGCGTGAGGTCCGCCAAAACGCTGGTGCCAGCCACGTGCGATGACGCGGCCATTTTTAACCAGAACCGCCCCGACCATCGGATTAGGTTCCACCGCTCCGCGCCCAAGTCGGGCCTGCCGCAGGGCGATCCGCATAAAGCGATGGTCGGATGAATCACCGAAGGCGGCCTTGATGGTCACAACAAAATCCTTGCGAAACAGGTATTGAGCCGCCGCAGACATCGTTTGGCTCTGTCGGCAACTCGTACCATCATATTATGGCGCAGCCCCCCTGGATTCACCAGCCAGGAATAGCTCTGGGCAGGAATATGAATATTAAACCACAAATTGACAAAGGTGTTCCGCCCAATCCGGCTCGGCTGTTTCATTCCAGACCTGTTCTATTGTTCTGGTGGGGACGGATTGCCTGCTGCCGCGGCGGCGCGGTTGGGCACTGCGATATGATGGAGCGGCAGCGCGACAATTGCGTCCAGATCCGCGAGCCGTTCCAGGGCATCGGTCTGCAGGTCCAGAATGATCGCCTGAATTTCCAGTTCCTTCTGTCTGGCCCGAATTTGCCCCTGAATTCCTGCAGTACCCTGCTGATAATCCGACCGGGCCAGGTATGCGATCAATTTAACCCGTGGAAGAACTTTTTTGGAAAAAATCCGCAGCCGTAATTGATCATCTTGCAATGCCAGCAGATCAATGGTCAATTCGGCGTCCAGATTTATTTTTCTGCCGCGTAACATGGCATTGGCGGCCCGCAAGTCGCTTCGTGCCTGGGCAATGGATGCGTTAATCGACTGATATTGAAACAGCGGCATAATCAGCGCGCCGGTTAAATTCTGCACTGTACCATCCAGCGATGTGGAGAGCCCCAGATCAAAATTAGGAATGTACTGCATTTTTGCCCGCTGGATACTTAATTTTCCAGACTTTTGTAATTGCCGCAATTCCTGTAAATCCGGGTTGCGCCGCACCGCAAGTTGTAAAAGCTGGCTGTCATTTAACTGCAGCGCTTCAACCGCGGGCAACGCCGACGGCGGGTCAAGAGGGGCCGTGGCGGATCGACCGAGCACCGCATTAAGCCGCGCTAATAGCGACGGCGTTCTGGCCTTCAGTGCGGCAATGCGCACCCGCAGAGTGTCTATTGAATTTTCACCGGTCAGCCAATCTGAAGTCGATCCGCCGGTGCTTACGGCCACCTGGCGAAGCAATACAGCCGACCGGATGATCACCAATTGGCGTTGGACCAAATTCAACAATTGAAAAGTCCGGACATATCTGTACCAGGCAGTCAGAACATCCCTGCGGAGGGCAAAACGCGCTGACATAAATTTCCATCCGGCCGCCTTAGCCTGGTGGAAGGCCCTTTCAGCCTGTACGGACATTTTTGAAGGCCAGCGAATATCGGCGCTCCCCATGTTAGACACACCCAGCGTCGAATTTGCCAATGAAGCCGAGCCATTGGTCAGAAGTGTGCCCGCATTCAACATCACGGTGGTCGGTTCGGCACCCGCCTGCGGTATTTGATCAATAGCTGAACGCCAGTTCCAATAGGCCTGCTCCACAGCGGGGTTGTGGATCAGCGCATAGGCCACCAGTTGGTCCGGCGTGGCCTTGATTGGCAATGGCGGCAGGTGGCGCTGCGCATATGGTTTGGCAAACGGCTTTCCATCGCGCGCCGCCGCCAGACGCAAGCGCGATTCCCCCGCCGGATGCATGGTGCAACCCGTCAGACTTGCAAGAAGAAGTACAATGACACAGCGACTTTTCATGACTGGTCTCCTGTGGATTCGGTTGGCTTACGCCACATTTTCAGTGAAATCCGTGGTGCGCCGAACAGCGTCCAGCCCATGACGATATAGTAAAGCGCCGGCAGCACCAGAAGTTCCAGAACAAATGCCGTTCCCAGGCCACCGATCATCGGGGCGGCCAGACGACGCATGACCGTTGCCCCTGCGCCGTGTACCCAAAGCAATGGCGTCAGTCCGATCAGTGCAGCGCAGACCGTCATGGTCTGCGGACGAATGCGCCGCACCGCACCGGTCCGCACCGCCTCAAACAGATCCTTGCGGTCACGCAGAACGCCCATATATCTGGCCTCGTTAAAGCTTACATCCAGGTACAGCAGCAGCACCAGTCCCATTTCCGCACATAGACCGGCCAAGGCGATAATCCCGACCCAGACCGCCACCGAAAGCTGGTAGTGCAGAAAATACAGAGCCCATATCGCACCCACCAGACCAAATGGCACGGAAAGAAGCACACCCAGCACGCGCCCGACGCTTCCAGTCGCGACGAACAACAGAATAAAAATTATCAGAAGCACCAATGGTATGACGAGTTTCAGGCGGTCATTGGATTCCTGAATCTGTTTGTAAAGACCGATCCACTGGTAAGTGTAGCCAACGGGAAGCACAACGTGACTGCGGATCGCCGCATTGGCACGGTGTACATAACCAATGGTGTCATTTACAGTTGATGTAATGTTGATGTAATTAAGTGTTAAGGCGTCCTGGGAGTCTATTTCCGGCGGACCCGAACTGTAGTGGATATTGGCTAACATTCCCAGATTGATAAAAGCACCACTGGGTGTGGCGATGGGCAAGGCTTTCAGGGCAGAGACGCTCCCGCGCAGATTCCGGAAATACCGCACAGTAACAGGCAGCCGCTTCAATCCAAGCACCATGGTGCTCACCGGCTCTCCCCCGATGGCCATGGTGATCATTTTCTGCACCGCGCCCTGGGTTAAGCCATATCGCGCCGCACGCAGTCGATTGATATGAATGCTCAGGTAATACCCCCCCAGCGGCTGGTCCGCAATCGCACTTCCAGTTCCGCGAACACCCTGCAACGCGTGGGCAATCTGATTGGAAACCTTGCCCAGCACTCCCAGATTTTCGCCAAACACCCGGATACCCAGCAGTGTTTTGCTGCCCGTATTCACCATGTTCACCCGATTGGCGATGGGCATCGTCCAATAGACGGCAAAACCAGGAATTTTCAGGGCCTCATCCATTCCCGGATGATGTTTCCCGTCCGCACCCGTCCAGCCGTGCTTTACCTGCATCAGCGTCAGGTGCGCTGTGGAAGGCCAGAACGTATGCGCAAAGGGCCACTGTATCCAGTGCGGCCAGGAATCATAAAATCGCCTCACCGGCGCGCTGGGCCATTGTGCCCGGCGTTTAAGCCGCACAATGGTATCTACCATATTCATCGGTGCCGAATCGGTGGCGGTATCCGCGCGGCCAATCTGGCCGAAAACAGTCTTCACTTCGGGAAAGCTCTTGATAATTTTATCGCTTTGCCCCAGTACATACCGTGCCGCCCCAACACTGATACCGGGGTAGGTCGTCGGCATGTATTCCAAATCCCCTTCGTAAAGCGGGGGCGTAAATTCCGTTCCCAGCCGGGACAGTGGCCAGAAAATTGAAAGGCAAAGCCCCGCCATCAGGACAAGAATTGGCCAGCGCAAAAATATGGCGATACGGAAAACAGGATCAAAGCACTTTTGCAGCAGGCGGGCAACAAAATTGTGGTCTTCATGAATGATCTCCTGCGGTATGACCAGCAATATCGCCAGAGCCATCCAGCCGATACACAGCCACCCGCGGTAGTGCCCCAGTTCACTGCCCAGACCTATCACATGATAAAGGCCTATTGCCGGCAGAATCACAATAGCCAGGGCAACTGGCCATTGAATCCATCGTGGCCAGCTTTCCGGAAACAATCGCGGACTGATGAAATAAATCATCAGCACCGGCACAATGGTAATTGACAGCAGCGCCGCGGAGGCAATCGCAAAGGTCTTGGTAAGCGCCAGCGGCGAAAACATTTTGCCACTTTCGCCCGGCAATACAAATATCGGCAGAAAACTTACCGTAATAATCAGCAGGCTGAAAAACAGACTCGGCCCGACCTCCGCCGCCGCGGATAGAATCAGGTCGGCTCGCGGTACTGGCGGATATCCGTTTGTGACGCGCTGTTCATCGCGATTTATATGCTGGTGTGCGTTTTCCACCATCACAATCGCGCTGTCCACCACCACTCCAATCGCAATGGCAATCCCGCTTAAACTCATAATATTGGCGCTGATCCCCAACCAGTACAAAATAGCCAGGCTTATAATCATGCTGGATGGAATAACCGTTATCGCCACCAGACTGCTGCGCCCATGAAGCAGAAACACCAGGCATATCACCGCGACAACAATCATTTCCTCCATCAACGTATCGGACAGAGTATGAATGGAACGGCTGATCAGATTCGTGCGATCGTAGCCGGTTTTAAACATGATTCCCGGCGGCAAACTGCTGGTCAGGACCGCGATTTTCCTTTTGACCTGCTGAATCACTCTGTAGGTATCCGCGCCCGAACGGACCACCACAATACCTCCCACCGCCTCCCCCAGACCATTCCAATCCAGAACGCCCAGCCGCTGCGCGCCGGCTATCTGTATCGTGGCGACGGTACCCAGCAAAATCGGCGTGCCATTCTTCGCCTGGCCAACTGGCACATCTCTTAGCTGCCCGACATTTTTCAAATACCCGCGGCTGCGCACAATGTATTGAAATTCGCCACGATCCACGACCGCGCCACCCACATCATTATTGGACTGTTGAATGGCGAGCGTTACCTGATTGATGCCGAGGTGATACGCCCGCAACTTGTTGGGATCCAGCACCACCTGGTATTGCTCTTCAAAACCACCCAGCCCGGCTACTTCGGAAACACCCGGCACCGCTTCAAGCTGATATCGTACGAACCAGTCCTGAAGCGACCGCAATTGGCCCAGATTGATATCGCATGATACCAGAGGCTGCCCCGACAGCGGTGATTTTCCCGGATGGTCAAAAGCCCGCACCAGTTGCAGTTGCCTGCGGTCTTTCACCGGCGCCTGTGCTCGATGTGCGTACCAATGATTGGTTTGACCGTTATGCCAAATCCCATTGGGATGATGCCGGGCATACCAGCCCGGATAGAGCACATACTGAAAAGCCCAGCCCGCCCCGGTCGCGTCTGGACCAAGTTGCGGATTAACGCCCACGGGCAGAAGGGTTTTGGCATAACTGAGGTATTCGAGTACGCGACTTCGCGCCCAGTAAAGATTCGTTCCATTTTTGAATACCACCGTCACCAGCGAATATTCAAACATGCTTGAACCGCGTACAGCTTTTACATCTGGCGCGTGAATCAACTGCGTTTCCAGCGGATAGGTTACTTGCTTTTCCACGACTCCGGGCGATTGACCGGGGTAGTTGGTCAGCACCAGCACTTGCACGTCAGATAAATCGGGAACCGCATCCAGCTTGCTGTGAAAAGCGGCCCAGCCCGCAACGGCCACCACCATCAGTGATAACAGCACCACCAGCACGCGGTTCTTTACAGACAATTCAATAATTTTACGGATCATGTTGTGGTCCATTTTCGGGGAACAATCGGGTTTGAAATCAGAATCACCCGCGCCAATGCGCAACTATTTGGATATATTCGGGGCCAGCGTAGTGCCGACGACCGGCTTCGCCGCCGTGGCTTTCGGCAAAAAACGCGCCTTAAGCTGGCTATATTGAGACTCCACATCAATCATGAATTGACCGCTGGTCACCACTTTTTGCCCCGGCCCGAGTCCGGATATTACCTGCACCAGACCATGCGCCCCCACCAGTCCGGTCGTGACCTTTACCGGATCAAAATGCCCGTGCGACGTTTCAATAAACACCAGTTCGCCGGTACCAGTGTTTATTACAGCGCGGCGCGGCACCAGAATGGTGTGCTTCAACGGACTGGTAAGAACATCCACCATGGCAAACATTCCCGGGCGAAGCATCCCGTCGGAATTGTCCAGAGCCACACGAACTGTGATTGTGTGATTTTCCGGATTTTCAAGCGGGTCTATGAAAATAATGCGGCCGGTAAATTGTTTGCCGGGAAACGCCGCGATACTGGCCACTACGCGCTGTTTCATCGCAATCCAGGGAAGCTGGTTCTCATACACATAGGTGTTAAGCCAAAGTGTGGAAAGATCATCCACGCGCATCACGGTCATGCCGGCCGTAATCGGCGATTTCTGCTGTACTTTTATCTCCGCAAGAATGCCGTTGGCGGGACTGGTAAAAGTGACATACACTTCCGGTTTCAGGGTTTTAAGGACCCTTTGAATGGTAACCTGATTCACCCCCAGAAATTTCAGCCGCATGGACACAGACCGAACCAGTTCTCGGGCTTGGCCAATCGCCTGCCTGTCCGCACCTTTTCCAGCCATGGAAACCATCTTTTGAGCCGCCACGAGTTCCTGCTCCGCGGCCACAATCTTCGGACTGTACAGCGTGAACAGCGGCTGCCCGCGGCGGATGATTTGCCCATTGGTGGTCGCAAACAGTTTGCCAATCCAGCCATCCGCGCGCACTGTGATCGCCACGCGTTTTGGTGCGGCTACCTGCAACGTGCCGACAGTCCGTACCCGCCTGGTCAATGCCCCCAGGGTGACCAAACCGGTTTGAATGCCCATGTTCTGTACCATGGCGGGATCCACATGAACCTGTCCCGGATTATTGCTTTCGCTTGATGGCGCATAAACCGGTTTGAGCGGCATACCCATGGAACTGATGCCCGGTTTGGGCGAAATAGACGATGCTCCGACCATGGAGTCCCACCAATACAGTATCTTTCGTTTGGGGACGGCCTTTTTCGTGGCAGATAATTCGGCCGTTTTGTTCGGTTTGCTCTGTCCGGCAACACCACCGCCGACGGCATGGCCGAGGGCAGATTGCAGAACAATCGCCAGCATAAAGCCAAATATCGCGCAAATAATTCCGACAAGTCCGGTCGTGATCAATCGAAGTCGCATTAAAATACCCCAAATATAGTTGCCAAGGCCCGGCGATCCGGGTCTGGACGGACGCCGTGGGCAATAAATGCCTGTGATGGCGAAATCGCCGTCACACACATATAAGATCTATATTTGTAGATATTTTAGATTATTAATACGATGTACCGGCTCTGCGGTGTGTGCCAACGGAAATAAGGCAGCCGACGAACCTCCGCCGACCGGATTACCGCATGATGAAAACAAAATGCCGCAGCAGCCAGTCGCGGCATAACAGGATTCAAGACAATCGATACGGAGGGGCAAAATGCCAACGGAAATCCGCCTGAACCGGTCAGTCGGCATTTGGAGCACGGCCGCGACCCGCCACCGGTCTGCGGAAGGCCCGTGCACGGATTGCCATTCATTCGCCGCATACAGGCGTTGCCGACAGGGCCACACCGGCAGCATGGCATCGTGGCCATACACCGGGCTTGCCTCATCGGCCTGCGATGAATATCACGGCCTCCCGCGATCCGGCATTGCGCCGGCCGCGAGACCGGCGCAAATAGCACACTCACGCAGACCAGAATGACAAAAAAAAGTTTCAACCGTCAAATACCCCGGGTTAAAATTGCCTACCGGTACTGCAAACCCGACGGGCAACCGTGAAGCCTTATTGATGAAGGTTATCGCTCAGATGAATCTTCATCCACATATCGCCCATGCGCCACCAGATTTTGGTCGGGTAAATCACTTTGTCCTTCATATCCTCTTTTCCGACCACCTTAATCTGCACACCGACATATTTTGCCAGCGGCTTAGGATTGGTCAGCAGCGTAAACGCATGACCGCCGATCAGGATGCCCGCGGGTATGCCACTGGCCAGGCACTTTTGGCCGCAGGTTTTGCCATGCGCCCGCCCCGTCATGCCCATAGTGCTGTAGCACGCCATATCCAGCAGTTCCCCTTTCGCAGTGATCTTCTTTATTACCGGCTTAGCCACCGAGGCTGCATGGAGGGGTAACGCAACGGCGGACAATAAAGCCAATCCAATTGCCGAACCGCAAGACATCTTCAAAAACTGCTTCATATAAAAACTCCTGAAAATGTGTGAAACAACTTCCGTCTGCAATTGAGATAATTCTAATCAATAGTGGCATCTCGGGCCACCACTTAAAAAAATGCCTTAAGCAGGCCCGCGTCGACGGATTGTCGACACCACTGGCCGACAACCTGACTACAACCGGTTGCCGCCAAGTCGCGGACATGGCGCATAACGACATGCACATTCAATCAGTTGCGTATTCACGGGCGACCATGGATCGCCCAATCCGGGTGGTAATGTCCTTTGGAATCAGTAAACAGCGACGGATTAGATGACACAAGATGAGCGCGCCCCGTCAAGGCATACGGCGAGATCTGAACCATTGGAAGCCCAAGTCGCTTATTGCTTGTCGACAAAGTCGCAAAGTACCAATCCGGGTGGTAATGCCCCTTGGAATCAGTAAATGCCACGGGATTGAATGTTGCTTTGGCCGCGACGTTCCCGTTTTGACTCTTGGCAAATGTCGCTGCCTGCGCCATGATGCCGCCGGCGGTCACACAGCCGACTAATACCCCCAACACCAGCCCATTCTTCAGGTTTAACGTAAACATGATACCACCTCGCTATATTAAGCGTCCGCCCGCAATCTGAACCGACACCCGGTTTCGCGACTGCGGGAACAATAAATAAGACGCCCTACACGGGGCCAAAAGTTCCACTGATTGTCAGAATTTGGTTTCCTTGAGGTGCAACCGAATTGAAACAAAATATGCGATGCCGACAGTTATGCACGCAAGCCGCTTCGCCCGATTTATCCGCAAACTATCCGAAACTGTCTGTTAATAAGGCAATAATGTTGGACGACGGCATATTTAGATGCAAATTGCCCACAGTTTTATAAATTGGCACAGATTTTGTAGTGCTATTTTGGCATGAACAGAAATTGGATGGCGCGAGCCTGCTCAATATTGCTTTTGCTGGTTTTGGGTGGTTGCACGTCTGGAATGGACGCTGGCGACCAGTCCGCCGTCGAAAGCCAATGGGTTTTGCAGCGCGGTGGTGTTATTCGCGGTTCGCAGCAGTTGCGCGCACAACTGTTATGCGATCGCTTATGCCGCGGCTGGATACATAATTCAATTCATGTCCGGATCGTCAATAGCAGTTTGCTTGGTGCGTGGACCTGGCCAGACAGGGATATTTATATTACCCGGGGGCTGGCCTTACATCTGACCGATGATGAACTTGCCGCGGCAATTGCCCATGAAATGGGGCATCTTATTAACAGCAACGCCGTCCAATGTCCGTATGCACTGGGTCGCAACGGTGAAAAGTTGGGAATTGAAGCCGGTGCCGATCTTACGGGATCTCGCGTTTTGGCCGCTCATGGCATTTCGCCGCAATGCTTGATCCGGGTTCTGCAGTTGTTATACCGGTGCAGTTCCAATGTATCGCTTCGGAATTCACTGCAATTGCGGATTCAAGCACTCTTATCCGCAATCTCTTCCGGAAGCATTGATAAACGTCTGCGCAATGTCTCCCGGGCACGCGATACCCGCGATCTTACCGTTCCCACTTGCACAGCCAATACCTCTGCAGCAATTTCGTAGCTTAGTTGTACAACATCCACAAGCAGGATGGTCCACCGCATATCTTCCGGCAGCGATTTTAGCGCCGCAATCACAGTTTGATCCGAAAAAGCCTCCATCATCGCATCGGCATTACGAATATCCAGCGTTTCCGCGACAGCATCCGTATCTGCGGGATCATTGCCCGATTCACATAATTGATCCAGGCTCGCATTGTGATGAATGTGCGCACCATCAGACCGCAGGCGGTCAACCCAGGTATGCCGCAGTATCGTCAGCAACCAGGCTCGCAGATTCCCACCCTTTTCATCAAACTGATGCAAGCCACGCCATGCTTTCACAAGTGCTTCTTGTGCAATTTCCTCGGCTTTTCCGGCGTTATGCGTCATCAACATAGCCGCACGAAGCACCGTTGATCGTTCTGGCCAAACTAATTCGTAAAAGCGCTTTGAATTGCTTTCCGGCGTTTTCAATTCCCGCTCCCAACAGTAATAAACAATTGGCAATGGAACCGTTTAGCCGGGCGACTTCGTCTGATTAAACGTGGCTGAGTTATCGGCAACGTGCCGGATACCTGTGGCCGAAGGAACCGCAAAAGGAGAAAAATCATGTCTCGCACACGTCTTGTTATAATCAAGGTGCTGCCAACCTTCCTCTTAGGGGCAAGTGTCGTGGCGCTGGTTGGTGGATGCACTTCCACATCCAGCAACCCGGGTGCCTATGCCCTCACCGGCACAAACAGCCCGCCGACATTCATTCCGCCTGCGTCAACAATTGACGGCAAAGGCCATTACCATCCTGACTGGTATTTTCATGGCCGCCAGTTACCCTCTGGACAGGGTCAGTAAAATTTCATTCTCCGTTGCGAAAGTGTCAACATAATTTTGCATCGGAGCCTTATAACGTTCTTTCCTCAATCCGCCGCCCGGTTTAACTTTCTTATTACCGGTTGTTAACCGGGCGGCTGTTGCCTTTTTAAGCGACCGCGCCACGCAGTTTACACTCCTCTTTCATCGATAACCAAAAGCCCCTCTCTGCGTTAACCGACCACATAACGCGACGGCGATGAGAATTTAAGCACATTGCCCCGATTATTTCCGATGGCAAGTCAGCGCTCGCGACGATTTCCTGCAGGACGGTCCAGATTATCCGTCGCCGCGATAAAACAGCAATAGACCGACAGGTAAATGCGTGGCTGGCGGTCAAATAAGTCTTATTTAACCAAGTCAAATACTCGGACTCTAAAATCAAATTCACCGTCCACTCGAATGCATCTGATTAGCAATTAACATAAGCTTACTTACCCGCTGAGGCCCCATCACACATATCCAATGCCGACTGCCGGATTGAATCACCATATTCAACTGACCGGTCTTTTGCACGATAAAGGACTTACCGTCTAATCGTCGAAGCTGCCCCTGTGGATATTCAAGTTTTCCGGCAGGCACAACCACCACCCCCACTGTCTGATTGCCGCGCTTTACCAGCATGCACGCCACACGATGATGATGAAGAGTTTGCATGCAACAATTGGCCATATTCCCTGCCTGAGGCGAACACATGCGTTGAAGATTATTTTTCTGCGCGTCGGTCATTCCGCCTGACATGGGTGAAGCCAGCATATGATTATAAATTTGTGATAGATCGTTAACCGACGCCCGGCTGCTATGGGGCGCCATAAGGGGGATTAGAAATGCGGCCAGCATAACTGCGGCCGCAACCAGGCCAGATACGGCGATCCGCCAGGTGCCAACGCTTCTTTTGGGTGCCAAAATTTGCTCCCGTAGTGCACAATCCAGACCGGTTGTGTCCACCGGCATGGTTGCTAGACGGGCCAAGCGGCGGGCGACGGCCTGATTGTCCCCGTCTTGCTGGGAATTGCATTCAGAATTGCGAATCTGTTCAGCCATAAGATGCCCCGGAAGCGTTTAGTCAACAACAAAATTCCAAATCACGGCACGCACCGTAATTGCGCAGCTTTACCAAAATATATAACGATTAACAGGCCTCGGAAAGTTCCAACGTGCCAATCGCCATCCGCATCCCCATCCGCAGTTCATTTTCGCCGCTAATTAAAAATTCCGCGGCATGCCGAATCCAGCAAAATAACGGCCTGGCCTTGCGGAAAAGAATTAACGCATAGAAGGAAAGCACTTCGAAATTAGAAGAGTTCTATGGTCGTGGACTTATTTATCCTCGGCTTGGGAACACGCGTCAGTCGCATTTGGCGATCTGCAAAACCGGCCGAATTGGCCAATTTTTGATCCCCCAATAAGTTCGTGCATCAGACCGCGCTTCCCACCGCATTGCAGGGTTTGCGCATTACGCATATAACCACGGCGCGTAAACTGAAAATGGTCAGCATTGGAATAAAGGAACGAATGTGCCACCCCTATCCGACGCTCTGATGAATTCATCCATACCGAATCTGGCTGTGCGCCGCGGGAAGGTTCGCGATGTCTACGACCTTGGCGATACGTTGCTGATTGTGGCAACCGATCGCATTAGTGCTTTTGACGTCATAATGCCCACGCCCATACCGGGTAAAGGTCGTATTCTTACCCAACTAAGCAATTACTGGTTCAAGAGGCTGTCCAGCATAGTCACGCATCATCTGGTGGCCACGCGGATGGAAGATTTCCCCGCGTCGCTTCAGCCGTTTGCGGCACAACTTGCCGGCCGATCTATTTTGGCGCGGAAAACCAGCGTTATCCCAGTGGAATGCGTGGTGCGAGGTTATATAGCCGGCGGCGGGTGGAATGAATATCAGCGCACTGGCGCAGTCTGCGGAATTGACCTTCCAACCGGATTAGAGCGGTGTCAAAAACTTGCGCAGCCCATTTTTACACCCACAACCAAAGCCGCGGCGGGTCATGATGAAAGCATATCGTTCGTGGGCGCTGTACAGATTGCCGGCCTGCAAACCATGGAATTTGTGCGCGACATGTCGATCCGGCTTTATGAAGAAGCGGCTAAAATTGCGCTGGCCAGAGGTATTATTATTGCGGACACAAAATTTGAATGGGGCATTCCATTCGGTGAATCGCGTCCCATTCTGATAGATGAAGCCCTCACACCAGATTCCTCCCGGTTCTGGCCAGCGGAAAATTATCGACCGGGAACCGAACCCGTCAGTTTCGACAAACAATATGTACGCAATTATCTTGAAACTCTTGCGTGGAATAAACAGCCGCCTGGGCCAATCCTTCCCGCAGATGTCGTCGCCCAAACTCTGCAAAAATATCAAGACGCGTACGATAAGCTCACGGGCGAGCGGTAGACCACGACCAGAATGTAGAGTCCAAGACTGAAGTAAGAACGTCGATTCCGGCTTAATCCATTCAAATCCGCGATTAATGGCAATTGTTTCCGTTCTCGTCCGGTTTGTGCTATACTTGCAACTCTGTCGCTTCAGCCATGGTCGGGCCCGATGCACGGGTCGACTGTGAACCTGGTCAGGTCCGGAAGGAAGCAGCCATAAGCATGCCCGGTCCGGTGCCGTCGGTAGCCCGACCATGGCTTAAGCGCCTTACACCAGATTTAAACCGTCGCATTCTCGGCCAGCAGGCAATAGATTCCAAGTGTGTCATTTCTCCGGTCCACAAGGCAATCACGAGCTTTTTGATCGTCGGTAATCACTTGCCGCCCGGCGCGTGCCGCCATCGGATATTATCCTATGCGTTGCCTGTGGATTTTTCTGATAGCGAATGCCAAACTCAAACCGATTTTGTTTGTCAACCGGGCAGGATACAAGTGACGATGGGCAGTGAAGCTGATGGCACGGTTTTGGTACCGCGGCCAGCGCCCGAATCTGCCGTTGGCCGCAGGGGCCGAGCGGCGGATCCCGGCGGTTCTCCGAAAACACCAGACGGGCGAGACCGGGTTGGCAATTTTCGGAATTGGTAACGGCGGGCCAATCGCGCCCTTGCGTTCCTTCGCAGCAGTTGGAATCTGCCATCTTAGAATTTTTGCGGCATCTGCCGCGACTGGATTCCGCAATGGAGGCAACTATGCCTGAAACCACACTGGCCGCAACCGCCAGAGAAGTGCTGCATCTGCTGCGAAGCTCGTCGGACTCCGGCGCGCGTGCCAGCCAGCTTGAAAACGCCTGTGCCCGCCTGGCGAACGAGGTGCAGAAATCTGCGTCACCGCCGAGGAAAACGGAATTTAATCGAATTCTTGTGGCAATTGATGCCAGCTTGCCGGCTGTACATGCGCTGGAAACCGCTCATTCAATGGCCAGGGAATTGGGCGCGACGCTGGCGGTCGTGCATGTAATCGACGCCTCACCCGTACCGATCACCGAACCACCTGATGTATCCGCTCTTGGTTTTGCGGCTATCGAACGTGAATCCATGGATTTGTGCAATCGGCTGCTGGCCAGAATAGATCGGTCGAATGTGCAGCTATTCTTGCGGCGCGGCAGTCCGCCGATGGAAATAATGCAAACCGCGTCGGAATGGAAAGCAAAACTTATCATCATGGGAAGCCACGGGCGCAGCCGCCCGGGAAAGTTCTTTCTGGGAACGACCGTAGAGGCAGTTCTGCGGGAATCAACCTGCCCGGTAATGGCGGTGGGCGACGCGATGCATTGAAGCATCTCCGCAGATTTTAATCTCGGAAAATGATGAAAACCAATTCCGAGAGCCGGCTGGGCGGCGACCAAATCAATATTCTTACGGCGGCAACTGGCCGCAAATCGATATTCTGCTAAAATTCAAAAGCGCAATGGAGTAAGATATTCCGAATCGAGCAGCTTATTGCGGCCGAGTTGATCGGAGTTCATCGAATATAATTATCATTGGCGGCAGAGCCGACCGGCACAAAGGATTAACGCCCATGCTTGACGATGCCATCTGGCAGTTACTGGTTTGCCCGCTGACGCGAAGCAAACTTACCCGGGAGGGCGAATTTCTGGTTGCACAGGTTGGCGGACTGCGTTATCCGATTGTGGATGGCATCCCCGTTTTAGTGGCGGAACAGGCGGTTCTTCCGGAAGGAATAACATCGCTTGCGGAATTTAAGGAAAAGTTCAAGGACCAAATTCCGTAAGCCAAGGCGCGCAACGTTCGAGGTGCCGGTCATCATCCAGAAGCCGCGCATTCGCGGATGGATTGTGCCATTGTGTCGTCAGGCAGCTGACCCGTCTTGAGCATCGTGGTTACCGCGCTGATTACCTGCAGATCTACCGCGTGGCAACCGCCCGAGCCGATCGCGGCTTTCGCGCCGGTGCGAAACAGGCGAGTTGCCGGCGCGAATTTCTCCCGCGCTGGCGGCATCGGTAGCCTGAAGGGCCATCAATTGATCCCGCAGAGAGGCGGCTTCCTCATATCGTTCATGCGAAAGTGCCCGTTGCAACTGCCGGTGCAATTCCACGCGCGGATCGGGCGGCAACTGCCGACGTATGTCGCGCATCATGGCCAGAATGGTTTGGGCCTCCATGGACTTGCGGGCCTCCGGCTGGCCATACGCGGAAATAATTTTTCGCAGGGTGCCCCGCAAATATGCCAATGCCGTTTTGGCGTAGCCCGCCTCAAGTGCCACCATTCCCCGTGCGCGGCCCTGCATCATCAGGATATACGGGCGGTATTGTTCCAAGTGTTCGCGATCACGTTCGGACGCGGCGTATTTTCGGCACATATCCAGCACATCCAGATTGTGCTGAGTATCACGGATCACAGCCTCGAAGCGGCCCAGAATAAACATGCTCAGGTAGCGATGGTAGTACAAGGCGGATTCCTGCCGTAACGCCTGACAATCACGTGCCACCAATTGGAAATCCTGATCCGAGTTATGGGTCTTAATGTGACGGTTGAGCCGCGAAAACTGATAGTCCAGTTCAGAACGTGAATTGTGAGGACGCTTGCCATCCGGCCGGCCGGAAAGTTCCATCTGCAATACGCCAAGCTCCAGCCGAACCTGAATTTTGCTTTTTCTGTTACGACCGCTGATAAGTCGCACGTTGATCTGTCCGGGTTGAAAACTCCAACCGGCAAGCGCAGCGGAAATATCAAGATTTTCTCTGGAATCGGTGCTCTGCCGCTGTTTTGGCTGCTTTGCCATGTCACAACCTCCCTGAATTTCTAACCCTCATTTAATAGATTATATCCAAGTTTGGAAATGTTGCACGCAAAACTTTAGAAAAACGCACTTTTTTTTTAGTCCGAAAATAACAGAATTTTTAAAACCTCAGGTGCGGATTGAAATATCGCAGTCGGTCCAAATAATGCCGCGTGCGTGCGGGCGAAGATAAAGTCCGATTTTGTGACCTTCCCGATCAGTCGTGCGACATGGCGTTGGCCTTTTTAATCGCATCGCCGCCCGCCTGTGCGGCTCATGGGGAACGGCCCAAGATTGCAAATCGGCGGGCGCAGTCCTTGGGGGGAATCCTCCATCAGCCGGCCAGATAACCGCCCGACCGGATACGCCTGTGCACCTAAACGCTGCAGCAATAGCGTGTCGTACTACGTCATGCAAATCAGTAAATTGCGACATTCCTGTGCAACTGGAGAAGCAGGCAAAATACAGTTAAAATAGCCCTCGGAATGTTGCCGACTCTGGCTTTAGGTTACACCATAAATGCCATGCTGCGACTTTATACATAAGTGGCATTCAGAACGCGTTGTCAGGCGGCAGAGCGTCGAAAGGATTTGCATGAAAACAGTTCTTGTTCCGGATGAACGCCGCTACGCCACCTTGAACAGTCGCGACCTTCGGGAAGGCTTTTTGCTTGATTCACTGTTTAACGTCGGTGAAATTAATCTGGCCTGGTGCGACTTGGACCGAGCCATCATCGGTTCCGCGGTTCCGGCGCGTCATACCCTGTCGCTTCAGCCGCATGATTCGATGCGAAGTGAAACATTTCTTGAGCGGCGCGAATTGGGAATTCTAAATGTGGGCGGTGTCGGACGCGTGGAAGTGGATGGCCAATCATTTGAATTGCGAAACGCAGATGGCCTTTATGCCGGACTAGGCTGCCGAAAAATTGTTTTTTCCAGTCTCAATGCAAATCATCCCGCTAAATTTTATCTGCTCAGTTATCCGGCTCATTCGGCGTATCCAACGGCAGTGGTTCGGCATGATTCCGTGGTCCCGCTGGAGTTGGGGGCTCCCACCGGAGCCAATCAGCGTAGACTTTATAAATATATTCATCCCGACGGCGTGCGAAGCTGCCAGCTTGTGATGGGTTTTACGCGCCTGGCACCCGGAAGCGTATGGAATACCATGCCGCCGCACACACACCTGCGGAGATCAGAGGTCTATCTCTATTTTGAGCTTGCACCCGACGCTCGCGTGGTCCATCTGATGGGCCGCAGCGATGAAACCCGTCACCTGATGGTAGCCGATTGCCAAGTCGTTCTTTCGCCAGGCTGGTCCATTCATGCCGGCGCGGGGACAACCGCTTACAGCTTCTGCTGGGGCATGGGCGGGGAAAATCAGACATTTGCGGATATGGATGCCGTAGCTGTCGCCGATCTTCGCTAACCTGAAAGGCTGTTCAATAATGACGATGCATTTATTTTCACTGAAAGGTAAAACTGCACTGGTAACCGGTTGCCGCCGCGGGATCGGCCGGGCCATTGCGACCACGCTGGCCCAGGCCGGCGCGGACATTGTTGGAGCGAGTGCCAACCTTGAAACAGGCAGCGAAGTGGAAAACGCGGTTCGCAGCGCCGGCAGACAGTTCACCCCGTTTCAGGTGGATTTGAGCCAGCGATCTGCAGTGGAACATCTGCTGCGCAATTTGGCGTCCCACGGAGCGCCAATCGATATTCTGGTAAATAATGCCGGTATCATCAGACGGCAACCCGCGGCCGAATATTCAGATGAAAATTGGGATACCCAATTGGAAGTGAATCTGACCGCACCGTTTGTATTAGCGCGTGGATTGGGACGGGAAATGCTGACGCGCAGATCCGGCAAGATCATTTTTATCGCATCCCTGCTTAGTTTTCAGGGCGGCCTGACGGTTCCTGGGTATGCCGCCAGTAAAGGAGGCATCGCACAACTTACCAAGGCGCTGGCCAATGAATGGGCCGGGCGGGGCGTGAATGTAAATGCCATCGCACCGGGCTATATTGCCACAGACAATACCGCGCCCCTTCGCGCCGATGAGAAACGCTGCGCCTCAATACTTGAACGCATTCCGGCGGGCCGCTGGGGGGTGCCGGAAGATGTTGCGGGAGCCGCACTGTTTCTGGCCAGCGAAGCCAGCGGTTATGTCCATGGAACCGTTCTAACGGTGGATGGCGGATGGATGGGCCGCTGAATGATCCGGTCGGATCGCCCGGGATACAACCTTAAAAAATATTGATATATCTCGCATTAGTTATTTTAAGCCGACCTTTAAAGACGTTCCCTGATTTGGAGCACCCCATGATAATCAATCGCCGCTTTTCGCCCCGCACAGCCGGACTTTTTATCGCCGCCGGGCTGACACTGCTGTCGGGGCCTGTTCACCTGCTCGCCGCTGCCCCGGCAAAAACGCAATCGGCCCGACGGATTATTGTGGAACTCCGGCGAGCGGCTGATGCCCAGATCAAGGCGTATGGCTCGCATGTTGATACCACCTGGCTTGGCGGCACGTTCTGGGATGGCTTGGCCGACTTGCAGCACCTGACCGGCAGTAAACGCTATGCGGCGGCGATGCTGGCCGCGGGTAAAAAAGCCGGCTTCCGCGAACATCCCCGCTTTCACAGCCGAATCTTCGCCGATAATTTCTGCATCGGCCGGCTTTATGAAGCAGATTTTCAACTGGCGCATGATCCGGCGATGCTCGCAGCGCTTCGCGCCAGCGCGGATAAACTTGGAACGTTGAATTTATCCCGGGTTCTGCCGCACCACCGCGTACCCTGGTTCTGGTGCGACGCGCTGTTTATGGCCGGTCCGGTGCTGACCAGGCTGGCGGTACTGACCCATGACCAAGCCTATGTGCACACTATGAACGTAAACTGGGCGCGAACCGAGTCTCTCCTTTATGATCCGGCCAAACAACTCTTCTTCCGCGACCCGCACTTTATACATGCGCACGATCCCAACGGCCACCGGATTTTCTGGTCGCGCGGAAATGGATGGGTCGTAGCCGCACTGGCGGAAAATCTTAAATATCTACCGGCCGACGCGCCCCAACGCAAAGACTATGTATCGCTTTTAAGACGGATGGCGGCCCGCCTGGCAAAACTGCAACCAGCGGACGGCCTTTGGGCACCGAGCCTTACGGATCCGGCCTGGTTTCCGCTGCCCGAATCCAGCGGAACCGCGTTGGACTGTTACGCCATGGCATGGGGTGTGCGACATGGCATTCTTAATCGGAAAATATTCCTGCCGGTAATTGAAAAGGCGTGGGCCGGTCTGCTGAAATGCCAGATGACCAGCGGCCTGATTGGCCGAACCCAGCGCGAGGGAGTGGCACCGGCATGGGTGCGGGCACGCTGCAGCAGACCCTTCAGCGTCGGGGCTTTTCTGATGGCCGGCTGCCAGATGGTGAAATTAGCGCCGTTCCAATTGCCCCGTCTCGCCCAGATGCCCAAGCCGCCCGTTCGCCATACGTCGCTGCATTTTGTCAACAACCATATTGTCCAGCCCACAGGGCCGGCATTTGTCCGGTATGTACCCGAACGCTTCGATGACATCGCCTGGGAAAACGACCGGATTGCCCATCGTATTTATGGGCCGCAGCTGGGTCTGGTTGAACCGGCCGGAAGTGGAATAGATGTCTGGGTTAAATCCGTGCGGTTCCCGGTTATCAACATCCGCTACAAATCCGGCATTTACCATGTGGACCAGGGCAATGGACTCGACTGCTACAACACGGGCTTCAGCCGCGGTTGCGGCGGACTGGGAATCTGGTCGGGCGGCCGATTATGGAATTCGGTTTACTGGCAGTATTACCGTATCCTGCAACGCGGACCGAATACCGCAAAATTTCAGGTCTGGTACAAGCCGTGGCGGGTCGGCCGACGATTGGTGTGGGAAAAACGCACCGATACGCTTCGGGCTGGCGACAATCTGGACCGCATTCAGACCGTTCTGCAATCCAATCGGCCGGGACCGCTCACCGTAGGGATTGGCGTAGCCCGGCATGGCAAAGGGACCCTGATAATTGATAAAAAAATTGGAATGTTATGTTATTGGGAACCGCCTCAGAAGCATTATGGTTCCACCGGAATTGGTGTATTGGTGGATCCGAAAATGCTGGTCGGTGTGACTCAGGACAAATTGAACTATCGGCTTTTACTGGTAAATGTGAATCCGGGCGAGGTTCTTACCTATTATACCGGCGCATGCTGGAGCAAAGGGCTGGATTTCCACACCGCCGCCCAGTGGGAAAAATATCTGCGCGGATTCAAACGGTACTGACCCGGTCAACGTATGCCAATTGAAATACCAGCGTGGATGGCCTGCGATCGTGCCACACCCTACTTGGCTTATTTGCTGCCAACCGGCGCCGGCATGATAACCGCGTCAATCGGGTAAATCACGGCATTGTTGCAGAGAATTGGTTTGCCTACCACATGCGCTCCGTCTATGCCGGTAATTTCGGTTCCATTGGACGAAACCAGGGCTTTTTGTCCGTTAGCCATCGTCTGAACAGCCTGCCGCGCGGCCGCTGGCGGCGTGATGTCCACGGTACTGACGTGATACCAAAGCACGTTCCGCAGCGGTTCGTGATTGGATGCGCTTTCCAAGGAATGAAGCGTTCCGGCCGGCAGGCGGGCGAACGCAGCGTTGGTGGGTGCAAAAATAGTGTAATTGCCTTGCATCTTGAAAGTGTTGTTCAGATGGGCGGCGGCAATCGCATCCTTCAGCGAGGAAAGCTCCGGCTCTGAATAAATGACCGAATAGGCGGTATGTTTACCGGTATTTTTCAGGACCCGGCCGGCAAAGCCCGGTCCACGGTATTCACAGCCAATAAGCCCAACCATGGAAATGCTCAAAAGCGCGATTCCGACCGATAATCCCATTTTCCGCAATTTACGCATCGGAGTTTCCTTGTTAAAAATGCACACTGTAAAACCGCACGTCTCTTCAACGGCGTTCGCCATCTGACAGGCGGATTATAGTATCCCGCCCGGCTGATTGCACGCGGCATGCGTTCGTTTTATCGCCGCAGCCTTCAAACGGTCGTTATCGGCCAATTCGTCCGACTCTGTCCAGCGGGCTTATTATTTCCGACCGGCCAAAAAGTTACAAGCATTTTATCGGCTGGCCGCAACCGGTTTACTTCGTTATTATGCGAATTATATGATCTGGCGAAATATTTTTACAATCAGCCGCCTGTCCGCTTCCCCCAGGAATTGCCCGGCGGGCGCATCTGGGCAGTTATATCCGCCTGCAGGCCGGGTTTGCACGGGCGGGTGCCGCGTGGAGCATGCCAGGATTTCCCAGGCAGGTGTCGATCCGACCAGGACAGGTCGGCAGAACGCCAGCAAAAGAATGGATTCAAACCTGTTTTTACCAGAAAATGAGGGCCCCTGATGCGCCTCGGCATTCGCAATAAACTCATTGCCACGCTGGTTGTAGTCGGCTTGATCCCTATGGGGCTTAGTCTGTTGACTATTATCGGCCTTGGGGCGAAAACGCGCCTCAGCACCATTGGGCGGGCCTATGATGCCACGGCCGCCGCGGCCGGCCATGCCATATCGCTCCGGATTCGGATGGAATTGCGTCGTTTGGAATTATTGGCCAGCCTCCCGGAGGTCATTCAATACGCCCATGAACAGAACAAGCTCAACGCCCCCCCACTGGGCGGGAAATCGCAGAAACCCGACGCACAAGATCGCCGGATTCAGAACGAATGGTCCTCTTTAACACCGCTGGTTGATCCGTTGCGGAAAATTCTGCATAACCCTATCGCACAACGCATGAGACTTATCAGCCGCAATATTCCCGCCCGCTACCATCTGCTGGCGACCGACCGCTATGGCCATGTCATTGCCGCGGACATCAAACCGACCAGTTTCCTTCAGGCAAACCGCTCGTGGTGGATTCTTTGCGATCAGGGTGTTCGCGGCCGTGCATATGTCAGTTCTTTTATTCAGGATTCCCATACCCATGCTTCGGGCCTGATTATGGCGGTGCCCATTCGCTCCGGCACAGGCGAATGCCTGGGCTATATCCGGTTGACGCTGGGTATCGACACACTTCGCCGGCAGTTTCAACGAAGCATCGGACTGCCGCAGGCCACGCTTCAAATTTATGATCATAACCTTCGCAGCACGGTGTTTGTGTCCGGCAGCGAAACCGAGGAAAAACGCGCACAGCAGCGATTCCTCGATGGTCGCGAGCCGGGGGTGGAAGGTTGGATTAATGACCTGACCAGCGGAGCGATCATCGGCCGGTCCAGGGTTCGGCTGACCGACCTTGGCCGTGTGGCAAATGCAAATATTACCGCTCCTGTCTGGTCAATTATAGTCAGCGAACCAACGCGCGTGGCACTGTCGCCGATTCTGACCCAGGCTCTGACCATTATGGTAGCCGGCCTGCTGCTGATGATCAGTATTATGGCGATAGGCTATGTCATGAGCCAGCGCGAAATTGTTCGCCCATTACTGCGGCTGCGCGATGCCACCGCGGCCGTGCGGCGCGGCGAATTGAGCATCCGCATTTTTTCCGACCAAGCGGGCACATCCGTCTTCCGCAATGACGAACTGGGACTGCTTGCCCGCGATTTTGAAACCATGACCCGCGACCTGCAGCATAAGATTATTGAACTGCAAAGCAAGGAATCAGCCAAATTGCGATTTCTGGATCTGGCAGCCCATGAATTGCTGACCCCCACCACCAAAATCAAATCATCCGCGGAGCTGCTCAAACTGACTCTGGAAAAGGCCGCCGGGGGAACCGCCAGCAGTCCGGACGACCTGCGGCGCATTAACCGATATCTGTCTCAGATTTCTGCCAGCGTTGAACGCATCACCCGTTATATCAATTATTTTTACGAGCTTGCCGCCCACGATCAGTTCACCACCCGCATGCGCCGGCAGCGTTGTGATATCCGCACAATTATTCTGGACGTGGTGGAGCAGAATCGGGAATTTATCACGGCCCGTCAGCAGGAAATTGTTCTCAATATTCCTGATTCTCTTCCCCCCGTACATGGCGACCCGGATAAAATCACTGACATTCTTGATAACCTGATTCGCAATGCGAATCAGTTCTCGCCGCCTGGTTCGGCAATTGAAATTTCGGCATGCCAAATCGTCGGAAGCCGCATTGAACTGATGGTCAGGGACCATGGCCCGGGCATTTCACCGGACAAATTGGCTGATCTTTTCAACCTTTCCCCCTCCGCGGGACAGGTCATGCACCACCACAGCGGTGGCAAAGGGCTGGAAGGCTCTGGCCTTGGACTTGGCTTGCCAGTGGCCAAGCGGTTCGCCGAATACCACGGCGGATCGTTACGGGTTGAAACCGGCGAATCAGGCACGCGCGTGTTCGTGGAACTTCCATGCGGCAACGATCCGCAGGATTTTCCACTCTCCGGCGGACTGGCAAATGATGACCCTCCCGTCAATCCCAAACCGGCCGCGTCCGGACCCAATCGTCAACCGGCAGATTATACATGAACCTTATTTTTCTAAATCCGGTCTGGCTTGTGGCACTTTTGCCAGTCATTCTGGGCGGGTGGCAACTGCTGCGGGCACGCCGTCCGCCAGCGGCAATATTTACTGTTCCCGAATTCTGGCCGGCTCGATCAGCCTTTGCGTCCACTGGCGAAAGTCACAGTCGAAAAGCTCCGGACTGGCCGCAGGTCGGAATGCTCCTTGCCGCCACCATCGCGGCTTTAGCCTTGGCCCGTCCGGCCTGGAACATGACACCTCAGAAACTGGCCCGGGTGCCGCAATTTCACGCGGTGGGCCGAAAGTTTGAAAATCAATCCACAGCGCAGGTGTTTGTGCGCGGCGAATCAGCCAAGTCCGCACATTTTGTTGTCCGACTTGTTGCGGGAAATTCGACACTGATCCGCCGTGTCCGGGGCGCGGCGATGACGCGTGGAATTATTTTTAGCAAAGTCCCGGCAGTCGCAAAAATAAATGTTTTCATTCGGGCCGAAGAATCGTCCGGCAAGACTCGCGTTCTAACCCATATTGCACTGATTCGCCGCGCCATACAACGGCCGCTGACAGTGAATTCGCCTTCGTCGCTTCCCAAGTCACTGCGGCATTTGTTTGTGTCCATGCATCAGATAGTATGGAATCATCCACGGCAATTGCCGGCAATCTGGATACTGTCCAATACCGCCGACCGCAAGCGCTATCAGAACTTTCTGCGACAATTGTCGCCGAAGCCGGGCCGCCTGGTGGCGGTGTGCCTGGGTGCGGCCGCCGGTCCACAAATGAAGATTTCAGGAATTGTTCGGGTAATGCAGACGGACCACCCCGTAATCATTCAACCAGACGGAAATTTGTTCCATCGCGTCAATTTTTCGGACGTTCGCGTCAAGCAGATTTATCAGGCGAGTTTTGGGAGTGGATGGCATGCGGAAATTCGCACCGGCGCACATGTGTGGCTGGCCAAAAGAACAGACTCCGCCGACGGAATCATCTGGTATTGGCTAGCCAGCCCACCCGTTGATCATTTTACCGATTGGCAGCATCACGCATCGTTTGTCATTTTCTTCGCCAATCTACTCGCGAGCCTGCCGCATGGCGCGGTTGACAGTGGGCAAGCCCGGTGGCGGGCAAGCCAGAACCTGCCCCGAATACCTGCCGGCGTAACCAACGCCACCGCACCCGGCCCGACCACATCCCAAAGGTTGTGGCCCCTGAACACCGCCCTTGCCCTGACTTCGGCAATTTTGGCCGGTCTTTCTCTATTGGGTCTGGCAGGCCGAAAAATGAACGCCGCCTGACCCGTTGCACTTTGTCATCGAAATTTCCACCCCACTTGCGGCCTTAACGGTACTGGAATTCATTCGCCCCGATAAACCAGCGGCGCGGACGAAGGCAGCGGCGGAGCATTGGGATTTGAAACCCAGATGGCATATTCCAATTCATCAGGTGGAAAATTCAATAATCGATTAGCCGGTATTAACTGCATTGTGCCTCCGTGCGGTGGTGGTGAAAATTGGCTTCCGGTTGTTGCGCGTCGCTCTTTTGTCATTGGATGCGCGCGTGGCACTTCGGCAAAAAAATCACCGCAGGGGACGCGGAGGGACGCAGAGGTTTTGGAATTTATCTGCTTGTTTTGATGATGCGCATGACTATTCGGATTGCCCCGGCGCGGTGCGGGTGGCAATTGTATAGGGGGATGAGCGGCGGCGATAATGGAAGCGCAATGAACTGGATGCCTGCGGATTCTTTGAACGAACCGCTTCACTTGAATACTGGATGCTGCATTTCCATTTTTTTCTTGTGTTGGGGATGTTGGAGGGGTATAAACAGGACATTGCAAATGGGTATGCCGGGTTCGCGGTTTGATGATTTTGGTTCAAACGGGGCCGTAAGATGGTCAGGAATTCGGATAGCATAGAAAACGCGATTGGTCCCAAGTGGCCGGGCGGACAATATGCGCGTGGGTTTGGCGGGACGGTCGAGCCACAGAGATCACCGAGCGCACAGAGTGTTAGTTGCAGCCGCCGGGGCAGCGGCAGCACGGATACACCGATCAGGCAATATGTATGGGGTGCGTATATTGATGAATGTATTCAAGTTAACCTAATGGCTGTTGTTAGCCCGCAAGACCTGCCGCTTGGTGCGTATTACCTTCTGCAGGATTTTCTGTACCGGGCGGTGGCGCTGACCAATTCCGGCGGCTATATCGTGGAAGCGTATGACACTGACGCCTATGGCAACACGTTAATTTTTATCGAGCCTGGCACTGACGGCCGCTGGTTTACCGATGATGATGATGTGCCATCGAGTTATGGTGCAAATAACATCATT
>DAIDJN010000036.1:0-15610 GCA_027451365.1 Phycisphaerales bacterium
CCCCGCATCCGGTGCTTACGAAATCTGCAGCCCGGTGTTCCACAAAGTCACGTTGCACCTGCAATCACCCTATTCCGGCGGCAAATTTGTGGTCACTGGTTCAGCCCGGCCCATTGAAAACCCTTACATTGAAGGGGTCAAGCTTAATGGCTCAAGACTCAACCGCTGTTGGATTCCCGTTTCCGCCATAACCCATGGCGGACGACTGGATTTCCACCTTGGTGCCACACCAAACCGTACCTGGGCCACCGCTCCGGCAGACCGACCGCCTTCGTTGACGCCTTGATCACGTCTGCTGGCAATTCAAGCAAACGACCGATACCTGCAAAGCCGGGCCATGCGGCGGAGGACCGCTTATTGCCAACCAATACGGCCGCATTCCGTTCATTGGGACCTTTCGGTGCCCGGAACGACGGTTATATTCAACGGGCAATTAAATAATGAGGCTCCAAAATGTTAACCAGCAACTGCTACACAGCATGGAAACCAGCCGTTTCCGGAAAATCATTCATGCGGACGGCGATTCATCGGTCCGTGAACCAGTCGTTTCGCGAGCGCGATATTGACGCGGTGTGATTTTTAATTCGCGCCGAAATACGGTCGGCAGGTGCGTCGGTGAGGAAAACCCGACGGCGGTGGCGATATATTTAATCGGCAGATGTGTCTCGCGAAGCATCCGTTGGGCTCGCGATAACCGACAGGCGGTCAATTCCTGAAGAACAGTACGATTGCAGGCGGCCAGAAATCTTCTTTCTAACTTCCGCCGGGTAACGCCCAGTTGGCGGGCTATACGGCCAACGGATAAATTCTGATGACTGTAATTCCAGATAATACCGAGCGCGGCATTGGCCACTGGATCGTCTGACTGGGCTGCGGCCTTGGCTTCGGCACGCGCCGGTCGGGTAATATTGGTAGCTACCGCCGAAGTATCGCGCCCGAGTATTCCCGCAAGAACCCCCAAAGCCGAAAAGGATGCAGCGTAGCCGTCGCCAGGGCTTTTCACAGCTGACTCAACAATTTTTTCCATATTTTTCACCAATAATTTGGTGTGAACAATGTTTCGCACTGCGGAATGGGGACTGATAACACCCGCCTGCTGCCAGATATGCGGGATTTGGCCATTAAAGGATATCCAGAATTCCTCCCATCCGGTCTTGGGATTGGGTCTATAGCGATGCCAAACGTCCGGCAAAAGAAGCATCGCCATACCCGCGTGAATTCGCACCAATCCGGTTTCATGAGATTCAAATTCACCCTCTCCACTGTGAATGATCACCACCTGATATTCCGGCAGAACCCGCCCGGTGTTCCATGAAAATTCGTACATATCAGGATGGGATGTAAGTGGATAGGCTTGGTTGGGGCCAACGCGTTCAACGCCCGCACCGGTAAGGTAAAAGCCTGTGGCGAAAACGGCATCGCTCACGGGGAAATAACCATGGGTGGTGTCGTTTTTCAACAACATTATTGGCTCCTATAACGACGAATAACAAATAACACGCTAGCATTTTGCATAATTGTAGCATAATTGGAGTGTCGTAAAATCAAATGAGTTTTTTTCAACTTTTACTTGCAATTCGCGCCAGCCTGTTCTATAGTAAGTGATATATCAAATGCAGACTTTCTTTAACTGTCTGCGCATGCTGTCTTGTAGAAGTTGATATTAGCCTGTCTTGACGAAAATGAGAAATACGGCTTCTGGCAGGCACGAGAAAAGGCTGTTTTTAGGTTCGGATAAGTGTGCAGATAGTGACGTCTGATAATTCATAAACGCGAATGCGAGTATATCAGATGCCATCGAAATCAGAATATAAATAAGCAGGGACGTTTCAATTCCATTTTATACCATCGGTTACCGATGGGTGGAGCCGAAACGATACACCTAAGCTTACTTTTGGGAGTGCGTATTTATGGTTACCAATTCACGTCTTATCAGTTTGGCCTCTACCGCGGCAATCGCATTGTCGCTGGGGCTGACCGGGGCCACAATTCAGGCATCCGATTCAATTGCCATTTCCAACCCAAGCTTTCAGAACGGGGCCAATCCATATCCAGGTTATGGTGCAATTTCCGGCTGGACGGAAAATAATTCCTTTGCCGGAACAAATAGCAACGCCTATCCCTTTGCCGCAGGCACGAATTTGCCGGACGCCAATCAAGTGGCGTTTCTGCAAAATGGTTCCGCCGGCACCTACACCTCGATTAGTCAGTCCATTTCCGGCCTTACACCGGGCGATCAATATTGGTTCCAGGTGTTTTACAATGCCCGGCAGACTTATGGATCCCCAGGTCTGCTGGCCACCTATGGAAGTCAGACAATTGCAAATGTTGGACCGATTCCAGTTTCAAATTCAAACTTCACCTTCCTGAACGCCACTTTTACCCCGACAAGCAGTTCGGGAACATTAACTATTGAAAATCCGGCAAGTTACGGAAGCTATGGCGACAACACCCTGCTGATTGACAGCGTTTCGGTAATCCAGCGCAATCCGGGACAAATTGTTATCGCCAACCCCAGCTTCGAAGGCAGCACCAACGAGACTTGGGTATATCCGGGATACTTATCGAACATTGGCGGTTGGGCCACTACGGGAAATACCGGCGTGAATACGGGCAACGGCCCATTTGCGGACAACGGCACGATTCCCGACGGCAGTCAGGTTGGTTTTCTGCAAAATAACAGTACTGCGACCGCACAGGCAAGCATGAGTCAGACGCTCAGCGGCCTTACAGTTGGCTCAACCTATCAACTGAAGTTTTATTACAACGCACGATCACAGGGTGGAACAGCCCCCAATTCTGCAATGACTGTAACCCTTGGCAGTTCTACACTCGCCAATAATTTAACCGTCGCGCCGGTGGGCGGAACGAATCCTTATGATGTGTTTACTGCGGATTATACTGCCACCGCCAGCACCGCTCTGCTGGATGTAATGAACTCCACACCGTTCGGCGGTACCGCAGCGGATAATACCCTGCTTGTGGATAATTTTTCGCTGGCACCCGTAACGGCCACGCCGGAGCCAGCTTCGCTGGCGCTCCTTGGCCTGAGCGGCGCGGGGTTGTTGCTGCTTAAACGCCGCAGAACGGCCTGATTGCGATGCCAAACCTGGATTCGCCAAACTGCGGGCTGATAACGCAGCCGGGCGGATGCCCCCAAAGGGAGAGCCAATTCAGACAGTCTTGTATTGGCTCTCCCTTGTTCAGATTCCAAAAGAAAGGAGCAGCAGATGAAACGCCGCGGATTTACCCTTGTTGAATTGCTGGTGGTAATATCCATTATCGCACTGCTGATAGCGTTGCTGCTTCCGGCTTTGGCCAAGGCCCGTATTGTGGCGTTGCAGACGGTGTGCGCATCGAATATCCGCAGCCTTGTTCAGGGTTGCATTGAATATGCACAAACCCATCAGAATCAATATCCGATGGATTATCAGTTGGACTGGCCGATGGGCGGCTTGGGCACACCACCCGGATATGTGTCCCCCAACAGCCTGGCATGGGGACTCAGTGATTTGTACACCGACGGAATTCTGACGAATCCCAATTTTATTTATTGTCCTGACTCGGCTCCGGAATTATCACCCCAAAGCACCTTGGGGCAAATGAGTGGACCAAATCTTCCCACCGGAGTCTATTTGCTGCCCAAAGAATTGCAATACTATGAGAACCTTGACCACACATTTGCTACCAATTGGCCACAAAAAATGCTTAATAACGGAGCTTGGTTTAACATTGTTTCATCCTATTGTTACTGGTACAAGCGCCCCAATGGGATATATACGGGAACCAACGCGGCGAATCCATATTTCGATGAAGCATCCGCCAATCAGTATGGTGTTTGGATAAATCCAGTTACGAAAATTGGCAAGCGCCATAACTACGCCGACCCGACCGATGGCTTGTTCTGTCAAGCCCCGACCGACCCGGGAAATTCAATACTCATTACCGATCTGGTGTCATCTTATAACGGGTCGTGGAATGTCACCTTTTTTACTTCAGGCGTTTATTGCAATCACATGCATGACCAGACCGGACCAGATGGTGCCAATATCGGGTATAATGACGGCTCCGTTTCCTGGAAGCCATTGTCGCAATTATCGCCGGGATACCGTCACTTTGCCGTGGCGGGATCGGATCCTGATTTTTATAGATAAAGGGGTGTAAACAGCGCAGTCATCTGAATGCTTTAAGCGATTGATCCTGCTGGGATTTCTAGAGCAGATTTCCGCATATACCTTTGAGCCGCGCGGCTAAAAGAATATGCGCAACCTCGTATCAGGAAAAAGGAGATTTTTATGTTTTCCGGGTCACGTCTTGTTCAGCTTGCCTCAGTTGCAGCAACCGCATTGTCGCTTGGGCTTGCGGGCAGCGCTGTGCGGGCGTCCGATTCAATTGCCATTTCCAACCCAAGCTTTCAGAATGGTGCTATCACTGGAGTCGGTTACGGGACCATCAGCGGTTGGACGGCTAACAATGGTTTCAGCGGTGTAAACGGACCTGGACAGCCATTTGGCCTGAATACAAATTTTCCAGACGCAAATCAGGTCGCGTTTATACAGAACGGCTCTGCGGGCACCTATTCATCGCTCAGCCAAACGATTTCCGGCCTTACTCCCGGAGATCAATACTGGTTCCAGGCTTACTATGACGCCCGACAGGGATATGGTTCCCCCTCCATGACCGTCACTTATGGTGGCCAGACAATCGGCAGTGTCACAGCTATTCAGTCAACAAACCCCAATTACACCCTGTTTAACGCGGCCTTTGTACCCACAAGCAGTTCAGGAACGTTGACGATTGCCAATTCCGCAAGCTACAGTTCCTATGGAGACAACACGTTATTAATCGACAGCGTTTCGGTGATCCAGCGCAATCCGGGACAGATCGTTGTCGCCAACCCAAGCTTTGAGGGCAGCACTAACGAATCATGGATATACCCGGGATATATATCGAACATTGGCGGTTGGGCCACTACGGGAAATACCGGCGTGAATACGGGAAGTGGTCCGTTTGCCAATAATGGAAACGTTCCCGACGGCAGTCAGGTTGGATTTTTACAGAATAACAGTTCTTCGACCGCGCAGGCAAGTTTCAGTCAAACCCTCACCGGAATGACGATCGGCACAACCTATCAACTTAAATTCTACTACAACGCTCGATCTACCAGTGGTGTCTCAAGCGGTGGCGGGTATCCGACCATGAATGTCACCTTGGGCAGTTCAACTCTGGCCAACAACCTGGCGGTAACCCCTGTTGGCGGGTCAAATCCGTACGATCTGTTCACCGCCAACTACACTGCAACCAGCACCAGCGCCTTGCTGGATGTCGCCAATGGCGCAGCTTTCGGTTCAGGCGCTCCGGACAGCACCCTGCTTGTGGATAATTTTTCGCTGGCACCCGTAACGGCCACGCCGGAGCCAGCTTCGTTGGCGCTCCTTGGCCTGAGCGGCGCGGGGTTGTTGCTGCTTAAACGCCGCAGAACAGCTTGACCGATACTGCGGTAAAGCTGCGTAAGGCAGCGTGGAATTCTGATATGAATGCCTCGCAATAAGGCCTTGACGCAAAGTGGCAACAACGACTCTCAGGATCGCCAGTTTGGAACACATCCGGCTGGCGATCCTGTCGGGGCTACACAAAAAGGGGTATCAGAATGAAACGCGCTGCATTTACACTGGTTGAGCTGCTGGTAGTCATATCGATTATCGGACTGCTGATCGCCTTGCTTCTACCGGCACTTGCCAGCGTACGTGCTGATGCGGAGCGCGTCGTATGCGCTACCAATATACGCTCTATTACCCAGGCGATACATATTTACGCCAACGATTTTAAGGGACAATATCCTTGGACCACCCAGGGAAATTGGCCTTTTGGCGGGCAATCCGTCATGAATGGATCCGCAATAATTTCCAGTTATCCGACTGATGATTTTGGCAGCCTGTATTTTAATGGCATACTCACGAATCCCGCATCAATCTATTGCCCACAATCAGGTTACATGGGGCCGGAGGGACCCTATGCGAATTATTCCTACACCCCAAGAAACGGCGTTTCCATGGGGGCGGCGTATCTTCCGACTGCGGTGAAGCAATACATAGCCACGACTGGTAAATACAACTGGTCTACGAACATGATCTGGTACGGTGTCTATTCGACCTATTGTTACTGGTGGCAACGGCCAAACGTGAACGTGTTTGGTCCCGGCAATACTACTTATGGCATATGGATCAATCCGGAAACAGGAATTGGAAAGCGAATCAATTACGCGATCCCAAATGAAAATTTCACTCAAAGCTCTATCGATGCCGGATCGACCATTCTGGTAACAGATCTCACCGCATCTTACAACGGCTCGTGGGGGGCTGGCCCTTTTCTGGGTGGCGCAGATCCAACCTTTCCAATGAGTAATCATACCAGTCAGACCGGTGCTCCTGATGGTGCGAATATTGGCTACAACGACGGTTCGGTGGCATGGAAGCCATACACCCAAATGCATGTAGGGTATGCATTTAATTACGATTTTTATCGTTAGCCCGCGGCTTAACGCCGCCCCGGCGCGGCATTGTCATCCTTTGGAATTACCGGCAAAAGCCGTGCCGGTCGTCGCCTTTAGCTGGACTACGAAATAATATAAAATGAACTGCGTTAAACCATCCATTGCCGCGGCCAATTACCCAATTGTGGGCCAGGAAATCCTGAATTTCCCCGCGAACTTTTCAGGTACTATGACTGCGAACTACCCTGCAGACTCGGCAAAAAAAACGCCAAAGACAAGCCGCACCAACAGGAGAAAATATTGAAATTCCTTTCCTTCATCCCGATGGCGGGCATACTGGCTTTCGGGGCGATATTCGGTGCAGATTATGCCGTGCCTTGGGCTTTTTCATCTCAATTGCCAAGCCGGCCGCACTCTCAACTGATTCGGCGCGGCTTACCGATTGCCGAGCCATATCCGTCGCTGCATGGCGGCTCATTTTCCGGGCCAGAAGTTAAACTCTCTCCAGATCCGCTGGTTGCATACCACTGGCCCCATCCCGCAGCCTCCGACGGGTTGCAAACGTACGCGCTTCGTCCGACGGCCGTTTACACACAATCGCCCAAATCCTTTTCCAATCTCAGATCCGCGACGAGCCAACGATGCAATATCACCGTCAATGGAACCGGTGCTATTCGCGTGGACTTCGGCGTGGAAAGCGCCGCGTGGCTGGAATTTGACAGCCCGGACCTTCACGGCAGTAAAGTGGAAATGGGAGTAAGCGAATTTAATTCACCCGCCCATGAGACCGATTCCATCGGCGTGCCGGAACGAATCGGCAACACCTGCCGGATCAAACTCAATCCCGAATATTATGAGGGAGTGCGATTCGGCTGGATTTATATTCGCAGCTTCTCAGGAAAGCCGTGGCACATTACCGCCATTAGGGCGGTTTGCCAGATAAAGCCAACCAATTACGCCGGCAGTTTTTCCTGCAGCAACCCGCTGCTCACCCGAATATGGTACACCGGCGCATATACGGTGAAACTTAACTTGCTTAAGAATTACTTCGGAGCCATCCTGATGAATCGTGGGGATCGCATTTCCTGGGTTGGCGACGCACATGTGGCACAATCCGCGGCGATGGTGGCCTTCGGCAATTTTGATTTTGTAAAACAGAATCTGAATCTTTCCGCCGGCAAAGGAAATGGAATTGCCAGTTATTATCTGTACTGGGTGCTTAGCCTGGTGGATTATTATCGCTATACCGGAAATGTGGCAGAACTTATAAAGTATTATCCATTGGTCAAAACATTGATGGATAAAGCCTCTGCTGATTTTTCGCATCCTCATATTTCCTTTTATGGTTGGGACGATCGACTGGGTGGATTCGCCAGCGCAGAGAATCCCATCACGCGGGAAGCATATCGCATGTTGTTCATTGAAACATGCCGACGCTTTGCCTGGGCCGCCGGCGAAGCCGGAAACAAGGCCCTGCAACAAAAGTATGCCCAAGTGGCCAGTCAATGTGCCGCCGAAATTCAGAGACATCCGGACTGGGTGAAAAACGCCGATCTGTTTTCGGCCAGCGACGCGATTAACGCCGGGGTTCCCACTTCCGCTCAGTTGCGCGAACTGGACCGACGTTGCTTCGCCAGCCGGCTTAATCGCATTTCATTTTCGCCATTTAACGAGTATTTTGTCGTGGAAGCAATGGCACGGGCGCACTTGTGGAATGAAGCAATCGAAACAGTTCTGGATGACTGGGGTGGCCAGATTCATTATGGCGGCACAACTTTTTTTGAGGTTTACTGGCCAGGATGGAACAAGATCATCGACACCAACGGCGGCATCCCGAGCACCATTTGTGGCCCGACCAGTCTTTGTCATCCATGGAGCGCCGGCTGCACGACCTGGCTGACGCAATGGATTGCGGGAATTCGGCCCACGACGCCTGGCTTTGCGACCGTGACCATCATGCCCCACCTGGCGAGTACCGTTACGTGGGTTAAAGCAACCGCACCGACACCGCACGGGACCATATCCGAATCCGTTGACGTAACCCACGGCAGCGGGGAATTTACCATTCCATCCGGTATTACCGCGACTATCGGCGTGCCCAAGGCGGGACGACAGATAACAGCGATTACGGTCAATGGTCAGGCGGCATGGTCACATAACCACTTTATTCATTGTCCGGGCCTGGTTGGAGCACGATCCAGCCATTCGTTTATCATTTTCCGTGGAGTGCAATCTGGCCGATACACTATGGCAATATCCTATCTTGGACACAGCCCCACCTTCCTGCATGAACCGTTTATATTTCCTGTTCGGGAACTGGGACAAGACTCGGTTACGCAAGGCAATTGGGGCGGCGTATATGGCCACGATGGTTATGTGCTTTTTGCGGATGGATCAAAAGAGGTGGATATCGATCATGTTCCGAAATATGTTCAATCTGTCCATTGCTTATGGGGATATAAAACTGTATGGCCCGGCGGGGCGTCGGATCGCCGCGCGCTGGCGATAAATGCGTCAAACGGCAATACCCATCGAATTGCGGGTGTATTTTATTCTGGTCTGACCTCGCAAGCACCGCAGGCAGCAGTGGACATTCGTCTCAAGCACAGGCGAGACTACCGTTTGGCATTATATGCGGTTGATTTTGACCGGAAGAATCGGAAGGAAACCATCAGCGTAGAAAACCTTACAACCAGACAACTGATCGCCCCGCTCTCGGCATTTTCGCATTTTTCCGACGGGAAATACATGGTATTTGAATGCCACGGCAGTGTTCGCATAAGGTTTGACCCGATCCGCGGCGGCAACGCGGTGCTTAGCGGAATATTTTTTGACCCGCCGGGGGGTTGACTTTCCGGCTTTAGGAATGAATTGATTACTCAGCCTCTCGCAATCAACAGCGATATTTTAAAGGACACAAAAATGACACAACCAACCGTTAAAGGAAAGAGTTGCCGCGCTGCGGCGATTTTCTTGTGGATTTCTTCGCTATATATGTGTGGCACCGCCCTTGCCGCCGGCGTGGCGCCGGCCACCCCGCCTACCGCGCCAGATCATCTGCAAGTACAACTGCGCAAAAACCCGCTGGCGGTAAATTCTCGGCATCCTGAATTCGGATGGGTCCTGCCATGGAAAGGCCGTGGCCAGTTGCAAATCGCTTACCAGATTCTTGTTGCTTCATCGCGACAGGATTTGGATCAGAACAGAGGAAATCTGTGGAATTCGGGCAAGGTGCTCTCGCATAACTCAATTGCTATTCCATACGCAGGCTCGGCGCTTGCTGGAAGACAACAGTGCTTCTGGAAAGTGCGAGTCTGGAATCAGGCAGAAGAAGCCACCCAATGGAGCACAATCGCCAGATGGAGGGAAGGATTGTGGACCGCTGCCGCGTGGCATCACGCGGAATGGATCGGGCTGCCGTTGGGTTCCAATTCACGAGCCGCGTCGTTGATCAATGCCCGATGGATATGGTATCCGGAGGGACAGCCCGCCCAGTCGGCACCAATTGGCACCCGCACTTTCCGCCGGATCATTCTGCTGCCAACGAAAACCCGGCTTCGCAAAGCGATCGTCGCGATGACAGCGGACAACGCCTTTGTCTTGCGGATTAATGGCCGACGGGTGGAACACGGAGACAATTTTAATCATGTCTATACGGCAGACACAAGTCGATTTTTTCATCCTGGTCGCAATGTCATCAGCGTAGCCGCCACAAATACCGGCACAAGCCCCAACCCGGCAGGTCTGATTGGAAATTTTCATTTTGCATTTACTGACGGCAAAACCTTAAATCTGCCGACCGACGCATCCTGGCAGGCTTCGCGGCACTGGGCAGGCTCCTGGACAAAAGCGATGGTGCTGGGTGGTTACGGAATCGGCCCGTGGGGACAGTTGGCAAATGGCTATCGGCGAAGTCTGCCGGCCCGATATCTTCGCCGGGATTTTGTGCTGACAAAACATGTTAAAAAGGCTTTGGTCTATTTCAGCGGCCTGGGCTGGAGCAAGCTGTTTATTAATGGCCACGCGATCAGCAAAGACCAACTGTCGCCGGCCCTGAGCTGGTATCCTAGCCGCTGCTATTACCGAACCTATGATGTCACACGATATCTGGTTAAGGGGCAGAATACGATCGGGGTTATTCTGGGGAACGGCCGATTTTATGCGCCTCGGCTGCATTTTCCAACCGCCACAGTCGGTTTTGGCGCGCCGCGGCTTATTTTGCAGTTGCACATTCGACTGAATGACGGCTCCGTTCAACGGGTCAGCAGCAATACAAATTGGAAGGCCACCGCCAATGGCCCGATAACCGCCAACAACGAATATGACGGCGAAACCTATGATGCCCGCAAGCGGATGCCCGGCTGGGATCGCCCGGGGTTTGATGCAGCATCCTGGTCGAAGGCGGTCAAACTTAAATCGCCCGGTGGCCGACTGATATCACAATTTTCGCAGCCGATTCGGGTTACACGCCTGGTGCATCCTATCAAACTGGTAAACATTTCGCCCGGCAAGTGGATGTTTGATATGGGCCAGAATATGGCTGGCTGGTGCCGTATTCAGGTGCCCGGCGGGCCGAGGGGTACGACAATAGTGATGCGACACGGTGAAAGCCTGACGCGCAATGGACACTATACAGTTGACCTGCAAAATACCGGAAATGGGCAACTGCATCTTTTTGTTGCAAATCTAAGATCTGCCAAACAAACGGATACTCTGATTCTCAATGGCAAAGGACCCATTTCGTGGCATCCGATATTTACCACTCACGGGTTCCGTTTTGTTGAATTGATCGGGTATCCCGGCATTCCCACGCTTTCCTCTCTGGTAGGGGAGGAAGTACATGATGCGTTGCCGACGACTGGTGGCTTTTCCTGTTCGGATACACTGGTAAACAAACTTTTTCACAACTGGCAATGGGGCACGAAAAACAATTATCGCTCGATCCCCTCTGATTGTCCGCAGCGCGATGAACGACAGGGCTGGATGGGTGACCGCTCGGAAGAATCACAGGGAGAAATGTTTGCGTTTAACAACCAGCGATTTTATCAGATGTGGCTCGACGATATGCAGGATGCGCAGCAGCCAAACGGGGCAATCTCGGATGTGAATCCACCCTATTGGCCGTTTTACAACAACAACGTGACCTGGCCAAGCACATTTATTTTTCTGCCGTACAATCTGTATAAGCAATTTGGCCGCCTGGCAGTCATTCGAGATCATTACGCGGCGGAATCCAAATGGATCAATCTGGAACTTGGTTTTGTGCACCATGGAATCACATCCATGGACAATTACGGTGACTGGTGCTCACCATCCAGATCACCAGCGCATATTCATTCCCGTGATCCAAACCGCGCGACACCAGGCCCCCTTCTGGCCAGCGTGACGCTGTATCAGGATCTGAAACTCATGGCCTGGTACGCCAGCCTGCTGCATAAGCATGCTGACAGGCGCAACTGGCTGCGTGCCGCGTCCAGAATAAAGGCGGGCGTTAACCGCCAACTGTGGAACCCGGTCAAACACTATTACGGCAACGGGTCAGACACCTCCTGCATATTGCCGCTGGCGGCGGGCATTGTGCCGCCAGCCCGTCGCACGGATGTCATTCGTAGACTTTTGTATCGAATCAAGGTGGTTCAACATGGACATGTCGGCAGCGGACTGATTGGTGGACAATGGCTGTTTAGAACCCTGACGGACATCGGACAGGCCCAGACGGCCTGGAATATGCTCAATAAGGTAAGTTATCCGAGTTGGGGCTTTATGATCGGCCATGGCGCAACGACAATCTGGGAACTTTGGAACGGCAATACCGCCAACCCCGCCATGAATTCGCAGGATCATGTGATGCTTATCGGCGACATGATGACCTGGTTATTTGAAGACATTGGCGGCATAAAGAGCGACCCGCTGCATCCGGGATTTCGTCATATTATTATGCGACCAATACCGTTACAAGGGTTGACATGGGTCCATTCATGGCATCGTTCGCCATTCGGCAAAATTGTGAGTAACTGGAAGATTACTTCAGACGGCACGTTCAACTGGCATATAGAAATTCCCGCCAATTCGGTCGCCACCGTGGAAATTCCGACAACTGCAGCGGGTGCTGTGCGGCTAAATGGCAGGCCCATACACAATAAACGTTGGATCAAACTGTTGCGATATAAACAGGGCCGGGCGGTCTATTCCGTGGAATCCGGAAATTATGATTTCTCTGCGCCGGAAATTCAATAAAATCGGATGCGAACGGATACGGGTTATCGCTCGGTGAAATAGAGCTTTAATCAATGCCAATTCCCCCCACCTTTTTTCCAGGAGAACGTCATGAAGCCGAAAATATTCCCCGGATTGGCCAGCCTGGCTCTGGCAACGATCCTGCTGCTGTTTCAATTGGCCGCAACAAATGCGGTGGCCGCCAAATCCGGATTGAAAGGATTTACATTTGCGGTTCCGCCAGTCATTGATCCCACGTTCGGCATGCCCCGCCCTAAAGTGATCGCCAACACACTTGGTGCCCCCCCCTTCTGGATATGGGCCGCAAGCGTAAGCGATCACCAGACCGTTTTCCTTCGGAAATCTCTTATTTTAAAAGCTCCGCCGAACAAACCGCTGGTCTATGTGACGGCGGATAATTATTTCACTTTGTACATCAATGGTAAAAAAGTCGCCAGTCGACTGTCCAATTCGATGGCTTGGAGCCAGGTCTACCGGATAAATGTGGCCGCATACCTGCATTCAGGCAGGAACGAATTTGCCATCAAAGCCACAAATGACGGCGGCCCAGCCGGCGCGATATTGTGGCTGATTGGTGGGGACCGTACACTGCTGAAAACGGATGGTTCATGGCATGAGTCAGACCATCCGAAACAACACTGGCAAACAGGCACCGACCAGTCGCATTGGAAGCAGGCGACCGTCGAAGCAAACTACGGTGGAGGTCCTTGGGGAGACGCTCTGACACCATGGCCCGACCACGCCCCCTATCTTTTTCACCTGTTTTTTCAGCCGGAACATGTCACCGTCATTCACCATCCGGGTGCATTTTCCGGTCTGCATTCCTTAGCCCGCATATTAACACCGCAAAATCGCAGCGCATTGCGTCCGGGGTATCGGGGCACCTCCCTGCTGGCACCGGCGCGTCGAATTCAGATGCAGGTAAACGCGGGCACCGCATCTCCGGAAGTTCTGCTGGATTTCGGCCAGGAAGTTGCGGGGCGAATACAAGTGCGAGGCGCCGGAGGCACCGTGCTGATAGGAACCGGGGAATCCCGCGGCGAAGCGTTGCGTGGCCCATGGGGCGGTTGGCATTCGTTTAGCCTGAATACCGATCAGACGGAATCAACGCCTTACAGTGCGTTTCGGTACGCAGCGGTACAATTTTCAGGTCCGGGGCCGATTCGACTTAACCGCCTAAGACTGGATTTTAAGTATTATCCCGTCAAATACAGAGGTGCGTTTGCCTGTTCGGACCCCCTGTTAACAAAAATCTGGTACACCGGCGCTTATACTTCGCATCTATGCATGCAGGAAAATATCTGGGATGCGCCGAAGCGCGACCGTGCGATGTGGATGGGCGATCTTCAGGTTTCCGGCGAAGTGATCAATAATGTGTTTCTCGATCACTTTCTCATGGAACAGACCATGCGGCGGCTGCGTGAGCAGGCACAGGGAGGAAATCCGCCCGCCGCACTGCCGACCAATGATGTGAACGGAATTCCGGGTTACTCCTGCGCGTGGATATGCGGGCTTGAGGACTTTTACCGGCATACCGGCGCGATCAGGTATATCCGTTCACAGCATTTGCTGCTGCTGTCCATGCTGCGCTATATGAAGCAGGCGTTTAATGCCAGTAATCTGTTCGTAAACGGGCACAATCACTGGTGTTTTACCGACTGGTCAAGCAAATTGCATGGAAATGCGCCGCAGTCCTATGAAGCAACAGATTTATATACTTGCATGGCCGTCAGACGGGCGGTCTTGCTGCTTCGCGTAATGGGCGACACCACCAATGCCCGTCGATACGCACGCTGGGATAAAACTCTGATTATTGCGGCCCGAAAATATCCTGCGGATTCCCGGACCGGAACTTTCACGGACCTGCGGGACGTAAACGCCATGGCAATCGATTCGGGTGTGGCGGACCTGGCACAGCGACGCGCCATCAAACGGTATATCCTCGGGCCAAATTGCTCATCCTGGAGACAGATTGATTCGCCCTATTATAACAACTTTGTCCTTTTTGCCCTGGGGCGGCTCGGCCTGACGAATCAGGGACTAACCTTTGTACGAAATTATTGGGGTGGCATGATCCATGAGGGCGCTACGACTTTCTGGGAGGGTTATGACCCATCCTGGCCCAAAGTCCACATTCATCAATTCCTTCAGGCCGACTGGGCTCAGGGATATTTTGTCAGCATGTGTCATGGCTGGTCCTGCGGAGTCACGAATTGGCTTACCCAATATGTACTGGGCGTGAATTCGACCGGGGGAGGTTTTGCGTCGGTCCGTATCGCTCCCCATCCCGGTGACCTGCATTGGATCAGCGGACGCGTACCCACACCGCACGGGGATATTCTGGTGCTGGTCCGAAGAAATCGATCCGCTGAATCGATACATGTATCTCTCCCGGCTGGCGTGCGAGCCACGATTGGAATACGCGGTGGGAACGCGACGATTAATGGGACGCAGGCCAAGGTAATTAAAGGTCAACGTTTGCACAATTACATCAAAATCCCGGCCGCCGGTTCACGGTCTATTTTGAACATTGCCGAATCAACTTCAGGTAATTAAAAACCAACATGATGAGCATAACCAAGGAAGCACGTTACGAGGTGCGCTTTGGCAGCCGACCGAAAGATCGCGCCGAGCCTTCCTGATGCGCCATACCCTTTTTTGTCCGCAAGCTTGCGCCGCAATAAAACAATCGTGCGTCAGTTGATATATTCGGTTTGACTTCCAGCGGTAAATCTGGTGAAATGTTTTTCGGTCGTTTAGTTGAACGATTTTTATGGTTGAACGAATCTTAACCACATTAAAGCGGCGAAGGAGTTGATACATGTTCTCACGGACGATGGGCGTATTTCTGCTGGCAGGCTGTGGACTGTTGTTTTCACC
>DAIDJN010000037.1:0-36480 GCA_027451365.1 Phycisphaerales bacterium
TCCCAGCCAATTCCTTACGCAAGGCGATATTCTCCGCTTCAAGCTTATTCAGCCGCTGCTGCTGGCGGTCGATCTTCTGATAGGCCTGATAGACCTCCGGCCGAATAACCCGCAGTTCGCCTTCCAAGTCGTAACACCGCCCACGGTAATGGCTCAATTCCTCCTTGCGTTTGTCATATTGCTTGAGAAAATAATTAAATCGCTTGGTCAGATTACGGTATTGCGCCATGCTGAGGGTCTGATTTGCGACCGCGTTTGCGACCAGTTGTTTGCGATGTTTTTGAACTTCACCATCCATGGTGAAGTCAAGCATAACACCAATTACCCGAGCGCGCCAGCGTCGTTATTGTGAATATTTGCCGCAGAGCGGTAAACAGTTACCCCAAATTACGCCTCATCGGTTATGCGGTCGGATAACTAAATATGGACATTCGGGCTTCATCGCCCCATCGACGCGGCGGATTTCACCCCTTCAGGCCACCTCACCCGCTTGGCCTGCCCTCCAATAAATGGCCGAGCGCAAGCAGAGCAATTGCTAGATAAATCAGCCACATCAGCCGCATCGGCATCCGAAATTGTGTGCCAGATCTGACGCGGCCCATAAAAGAAAGGACGATCGTGACGAGCATAACCGCCCCGGCCAGCACCACGCTGGCATAGCCAGCCACGATAATGAGCCTAGCCCAGAACTCCTGCATTTCTAGCCCTCGCAAGCAGTAATTGTAAATCCGCCGCCAACAGATATGCCAGTGCCCTGCCCGACCCCCATCCCCGCCTCAATGCGCGGCCGCAGGCCGGGCGAACCGAGGCAGCCACGTACCCCGAACGTCCAGGACCAAAATCCGACAGACGCTGTCGCACAGACCTCGCCTTGGATTCCCTCATTGGGGCACCCCCATTCGAGCCCATGCCGGAAGGGGACGCGGAGCCATTTTGCGGGCAAATGACGTTTTCTTATCTGCTGGAGACTTATGGGGGACCGCCAACTCGAGGGCGGTGGATTCCAGCCGAACCGAATACTCCCCAGCTCGTAAATCCCTCCGCTAGCGGTTATATCCGCTATTGCGCAGATTTTTTTCCTACCATGTTCGCAACACCGTTTCACGTCAACGCTCCCGCAAACCGTTATTGCAACCACAGTGCTCGGAATGGGGCTAGGAAATATAAAGTTAAAGCAGGCCTTCGTCCCAAAGAATCCCAAATTCAGAATATCTCTCAGGTAGCCTAACATTGTACCCACAGCTCCCGTACCGGGCGCGTCGAGAGCTATGGCAGGCCGCCCCCCCAAATACTCATACAAATTGATCCCGCCATCATATCCAATCGGATCACGTTGAATCCAGCGGCCAAGGACGGGGTTATAGATTCGATTGCGGACATAATAAAGCTGCGATTCCGGATCAAATCGATAGCCGCAATAGATTATTTCATTGGCACCGTAATCGGACTGCGCATCATCATCGGTAAACCAAATGCCATCCGCACCCGGCGCGGTGAAAATCAAGGTATTGCCGTAGGCATCGGTGTCATACGCCTCCACAACCTGCCCGCCAGAATTGGTCAGCGCCACCGCGCGGTACAGCAAATCCTGCAATAAATAATACGCCCCGACAGGCACTGGTTGTGGCCCGGCGGCCACCAGCAGGTTCGACTGGATGCATTCGTCAATATATGTTTCCCAGATATATTGCCGAACCGGCGTATCCGTGCTGCCGCTGCCCCGGCGGCCGCAACTAACACTCTGTGCACTCGGTGATCTCTGTGGCTCGTCCGTTCCGCCGACCCCATACGCATATTGCCCGCCCGGCCACGGGGGACCAATCGCGTTTTCTATGCTATCCGCATTCATGACCATTTTACGGCCCCGTTTGAACCAAAATCATCAAAACCGCGAACCCGGCATACCCATTTGCAATGTCCTGTTTATACCCCTCCAACATCCCCAACACAAGAAAAAAAAGCGAATCGCTCGCCGCCCATACGGAAGAAAAAATGGAAATGCAGCATCCAGTGTTCAAGTGAAGCGGTTTATTCAAGGCGGACGATGCATTGCCGGTTCGTTAAAGGTCCCCATTGCGACCAGTTTGTTGCGCCCGCCGCGAAATCTTTAAGTGACGCATCGCATCGCGTCTCCTAAAGTAAGGCGCGGCCGCCATTTTCTTAATTCCGTCCCGGGCGGCGGTCTCGTTAAACCGAAGCTTCGCCCCCCGCCACAGATTGCCACAGATTGGCCTCTGGAATTCCCCCGATATGCGCGGCGAAGCTTGCCCTCCTTATATCGCCGGGGGCGACCGATTACCGGTGATTGCTTTTACACAAAGCGTCGTAGAACGCCGAACGGCCAATTCCAGCCTGCCCTTACCCGCCGCAACTCTCGGCGCAAACCGGTCAAGGCGTTAAACTGACCACCGACCAATGGTCGCGTTTTTTGGAGCATCTGGATTCATGCAACAGCGTGCGGTGGTTTTGTTGAGCGGCGGATTGGACTCCGCCACGGTACTCGCCTGGGCCAAAAGCCGGAATTTCGCCGTCTATGCCCTCAGCTTTGACTACGGCCAGCGGCACCGGGTGGAACTCGCCGCCGCCCACGCCCTGGCCAATGCCGCGGGTGTGGAACGCCACGTCACGTTGAAACTGGACCTTCGGCAATTCGGGGGATCAGCACTTACTGATCAAATTCCGGTTCCCAAAGACCGGGATATGGAATCTGTTGGCGGCAACCCCGCGTCCAACGCGATTCCCATTACTTATGTGCCGGCCCGCAATACTGTTTTTCTTTCCTGCGCGTTAGCCTGGGCGGAAGTGCTGGAAAGTTTCAACATTTGCATCGGTGTTAACGCGGTGGACTATTCCGGCTATCCGGATTGCCGCCCCGAATATATTGCGGCTTTTGAACGGACTGCAAATCTGGCAACCCGCGCCGGCGTTCAAGGCTCTGGAACCTTCACCATTCATACACCGTTGATTCAACTTTCCAAGATGGAAATCATCAGGCTTGGACTGTCGCTTGGCGTGGACTATGCGCAAACTGTCTCCTGTTATGACCCCACCCCGGAATCGATTGCCTGCGGCCATTGCGACGCATGTTATTTGCGGCTGGCCGCATTTGCCCGGCTTGGCATAAAAGATCCCGTCACATACGTCAGTCGGCCGGATGGCGAGCGGCCATGAAAATTTCGGAAATATTTTATTCCATTCAGGGGGAAGGAAAGCTGGCCGGCACGCCGTCCGTGTTCATTCGGACCAGCGGCTGCAACTTGCGCTGCACCTGGTGCGATACGCCATACGCATCCTGGAATCCGACCGGCGGGGATATGACGATTAATCAGATTCTGGAGTCCGTTAAACCGCATCCCACGCGGCATGTGGTCATTACCGGCGGCGAACCGATGATTCAGACCGACCTGCCCGCACTGGTTGACCGCCTGACCGTACTGGACCGTCTGGTTACCTTGGAAACCGCTGGAACGGTCTGGCTGGACCTGCCGCTGCACCTGGCCAGCGTAAGCCCGAAACTTGCCAATTCCAGCCCCATCGGCCGTGAGGGTGGCCGTTTTGCGGCCGCACACGACCGCCAGCGGCTGGTACCGGAAATTCTTAAGCGCTGGGGTCAAAGCCGTCGAATTACGGATATTCAATGGAAATTCGTGGTCGCCCAGCCGGAAGATGTAAATGAAATCCAACAGATACTCCACAGTATCGGAAATGTTCGGCCTGAAGATGTCATACTGATGCCGGAAGGAATCACCGCTGCGGACCTGACAAATCGCAGCGGATGGATCGCAGAAATCTGCAAGCAGTTCGGCTGGCGTTTTGGCCCACGTTTGCATGTGCTGCTGTATGGCAATACGCGCGGAACCTAATTTCCGCTAAAGAACCGAAGGCCGAACTGTTTTGTTTGTCGCCTTGCAACGGCCATATTATAACCGCAGACATTCGACTGGCCCGAACTTCCATTGAAAGAAAAAAAGGACGATTCGGCTGATGAAAAACAACAGGTCCTGGCTTCGCTCAAATTTATTCGCCAATAGCCCATGTTATAAGAATTCGCGCCGCTACCGCGGCGCAGACAGAGCTGGACCAGGTATCTCTGGCAATGTCGGCATACCGCGTCAGCCACGGTCGTTACCCGAATTCGCTGGCAGTGCTGGTCGGGCATTTTTTGCCGGTTCTGCCGGCAAACCCGTGTGCGGGCAAACCGTTGACCTATGCCCTGGGCACCACCCGCTGCCGCGTGTTGTCCATTGGATATTTCGCAACTATTAATAAGTATCAGCCGCCAGCGAACTTTATGCGATTTGGCACAATTAATTACACTTCGTTTTCCGCCCGGTCTCTATTCCTGGCCAAAGGGGATCACAAGGCCGGAAAAATAAATTCTCCAATGCGGTAAATGAAAGGTCATTTGGCACCTGCGGCCGCACGTTTCCCGATTCCCGACCAACAAGGACCATGAAATATGCGAAGATGGCGTAACCGACGTATACTATATTCCGTTGAATTTAGGGCTACCGCCCGTGCCCATTTGGAGAATTTAAGGTATGGCACAGTCCAGAAAATCAGCCCATAAAGACAGCCCTGCTCTACAGCTTGAAACATTTGCCAATCCCCACCCCCACCGTGATTATGAAATTGAGCATGTCGCTCCGGAATTCACCTCTGTATGCCCCAAAACCGGTCAGCCTGATTTCGGCGTAATTCGACTTCTTTACACGCCTGATCGATTCTGCGTCGAACTTAAATCTTATAAGTATTACCTTCAAAGCTTCCGCAACCGCGGCATTTTTTACGAAGATGTCACAAACGTCATCATGGACGATCTGTTAAACGCTCTTCGGCCACGGAAAATCATGGTCATAAGCGAATGGACGCCGCGGGGCGGTCTGCGGTCAATCGTGCGCTGCCAATTTGTAAAACCCGGCGATTAGGCGGTTGAATTGAACCCCAACCTGCGGACGGCCGCTTGGCCGCGTGCGGAATCTGATCGAAGACCGGCTGTCGGCTTACCGTGGTGCCGCTACTTGCATACAGTAGTAACCAACAGAACAGGAAATAAACATGGCAATGCCCCAACAATTCTCATGGCGACCTTTGGGCGTGGCGATTGGACTGCTGGCTTTGGTGCATGCGGGCACCGTTCGTGCGGATGTTTCCAGCCAGCAGGTGATTTCGGCCATACGCAAAGGCGTTCATTACCTGCTCAAGCATCAAAAGCGGCCCAAGCCGTGGGAAGAGGCGGACCTGACCATTGAGGGCAACGGCGAAAAGGGCGGCGAAAGCGCCCTGGTGCTCGAGTCGCTTTTAACTGTCGGCCAAAGCCTGCATATGCGAAATCTGAATATATTCCGGCCACCCATGCGGCGGGCCATTGCGTATGTCGCCAATGTGCGGTCACCAGATACTTATGTCATTTCGCTGCAGGCCAATGCCATGGCCCTGCTTCCGCCCAAAGCGGCATATATAAAGGTGCTGAAAAAAGACCGCTCATTTTTACGCGACAGCCTGTTTCCGCAGGGTGCCTACGGCTACAGTTGGCGTGCCAATGGTTCCAACAGTCATCGCCACTGGGATAATTCCAATTCGCAATATGGCGTACTGGGAATGTGGGCCGTCGCACACAGTGGTTTGTTGGTTCAGACAAGTTACTGGCACCGCGTCCGCCGCCATTGGGAATCGTGCCAGTACGCCTCGGGTTCCTGGGGCTACTGGCAGCACCTGCACGCCCCGGCACCGGATGTCGACTCCAGCCGGCCGCATGCGATGACTTCCGCCGGCCTGGCCAGCCTTTTTATTTGTGACGAGTTTCTGCAAAGCGGTGGCGGCGCCGCCTTGTCGCCGGACCCGGCCATTGTCCGCGGACTGGGCTGGATAAACCGCCACTTTAATTCGACAACTGGAAATATGTACACTCTTTATGGTTATGTGCGAACAGGCCTTGCCTGCGGGCTTCAGAATTTTCGCGACCAGAACTGGTATCAGAAAATCGCCGCGGATGTGCTGGCCAATCAGCACTCCAATGGAAGCTGGTCATCGGATATTCACCATCCGCGAATCGACAGCCGCATTGTCGGAACCGCCTACGCCCTGCTGATTCTTGCCCGCGGGCTTAATCCGGTGGTTTTCAATAAACTGGATTACGGCACCCGGTATTACGGCCAGTGGAATGCCTATCCGCGCGATGACGCCAACGTCACATCCTGGATGACCCGCAATTTTGAAACACCTCTGAACTGGCAGGTTGTCAGCTTGCGGTCGCCGGTCCGGGCGTGGCTGGATTCGCCTTTACTGCTTATTACCGGCCATAAGGATCCTCACTTCACGGCTGGCGACATTGCGAAACTGCGGGCCTATGTGCAAGCTGGAGGAATTGTGTATTGCTCGTGCGATGGCAATTCCACCGCTTTCCGTCAGGCCATGATTGCCTGTGGCAAACAGGTCGCCGGTCCACAATATCCAGTCCGCCCGCTTGTACAAACCAGCGCAATTTATACCATGCAGCCATGGTACAAATTTCAACATTCGCCCGGCCTCGTGGGAATTTCCAATGGCCTGCGATATGAATGGATCATCAGCCCGAAAGACACGAGTGCCGTCTGGCAGCAACGAAATTTTGCCCGCAAAGACTCCTGGGAACTGGCGGCCAATCTTTATTTCTACGCTACTGGAAAAGCCCCCCTTGCGGACAAACTGCAATCTCTTGCTGTTACGCCGAAGCTTGCGGCGATTACCCGCCAACTTTCAGTCGCGGCGGTTCAATACGCCGGAAACTGGAACCCCGAACCGGGTTCATGGCACCGAATGGCTCAGCTTATGCCCATGCTTTCAGATATTCAGGTTGTTGCCGGCATACAGAAGATGTCGCAACTTAATCCCGCCAAATTCCCGTTGGCGCACCTCACTGGGGTTGGCGATATTCATTTTTCACATGCGCAGCGTTCTGCTCTTCTACGCTACCTTGACCATGGGGGTACCCTTCTGGCCGATTCTGGCGGCGGAAAAACAGCGTTTACCAATTCATTTGAACGCATGATGGACCATCTGTTCCCCCACGCTCAGTTGGTGCAGATTCGCCGTCACAGCGTGCTGTACACCGGTACAATTCCCGGCGGTGCCCGCGCCCGACCATTGATTTATCGCAAATTCACAATAGAAAAGCATGACAAACCGTCCGGTCGCCCTCTATGGGGAATCAGGCGGGACGGGCGATGGGTTGTGATTTTTTCGCCACTGGATCTGACCAGCGGCCTGCTTGGAACCAATACCTGGGGCATCAACGGCTTTTCTCCGGCCACCGCGCAGGCTTTAGCCCGCAATATTCTGGCTTATGTGGCTCAGCGAGCGGCAAAACCGGTTCAGGCCACCACCAAGCCGAAACCCAAGGCTTCGCCAACAAGCTCCAGAAGCGGTCATAAAGGGCCGGGAATTTAGACAATCAGCCGGCAATAATCCGATTCGTGTAAGGACCACCCAAAGTTCAAGACCAATACAATAGCGATGCCGAATTTAGTCGGCCACGGCATGAACTGCGAGCCAATCAGGCGGTTTCAGGCTGGTGTCGAACTGTGGCGCGCTATTATATCTTGTGTTGTAATTTTGCGGAGATGGCTTATGACAACTGACCCGTTTTCTTCCCGTCGGGGCGCTGACAAAACCGCGGAACGTAAAAATCGCGGTTTCTGGCTTTTTACCGCAACTCTGGTCATTTCCGGACTTTTAATATGGGGCATGGCCACGTGGCGCGGCCAAGGCAGTCCATTCTCCAGCAGAGCGTTAGGACAAACCACCGGGGCGTCCGAAAAGGCGCCTGATTTTCCAGCTGATTTTACCTGGATCAACACGCCAGTTCCCCTGAGTTTCAAATATCAACTCAAGGGGCAGGTAGTGCTGCTGGACTTCTGGACCTATGGCTGCATCAACTGCATTCACATTATTCCGGAACTCGCTCGGCTGCAAAAACATTTTGCGGGTCGGCCGTTTATCATTATTGGCGTTCACAGTGCGAAATTTGCCAACGAAGGTCTGGCGGAAAATGTTCGCCAGGCGGTATTGCGATACAAAATTGATCATCCGGTTGTGGTGGACCAGAATATGCGAATATGGAACGACTACGGTGTTGATTCCTGGCCGACACTGGTGCTCGTGGGTGCAAACCGGAAAATTGTCGGGTCGGTTTCCGGAGAAGGGAACTACAGTCTTCTCAAACAATCCATTGCACACACCTTGGCAGCCGACAAAGCGAATGGCTCGCTGGCGGCGCAACCGCTGGTGCTGCCAAAGCAGAAAACAATGAAGTTTGCCAGTGGTCTGCTGTTTCCCGGAAAAGTTCTGGCAGACCACGCCAATGGACGCATTTTCATCGCTGATACGGACCACAACCGAATCGTCGCCGCCTCCTGGCCGAATGCCGAGGGCCGGTCTAAACTGCTGGCCGTTTATGGCAACGGCCGGCGTGGAACCCGAAATGGCCCGGCCGCCAAGGCTGAATTCAGCAGTCCCCAGGGACTGGCGATGGAGGGGCAAACACTTTATGTGGCCGACACCAACAACCATCTGATTCGCGCTATCAACTTAAACACCGGTCAGGTGAAAACGGTGCTGGGTACAGGTCACGAAGTATTTGATTTTACCGGCGGTGGTATCGGAAGAAATCAGGGAATCAATTCGCCCTGGGATTTGGCCATTGGCGGAAAATGGCTTTACATAGCCATGGCCGGCGAACACCAAATCTGGCGGATGAATATTAAGACGCATCAGGCCGCGGCGTTCGCCGGTTCCGGTGCGGAAGGCCTGCGAAACGGTTCGCTTTCCGATGCATCGCTCGCCCAACCTTCCGGACTGGCTCTGGCGGGCGACACGCTTTATTTTGCCGATTCGGAAAATAGTGCGGTTCGGGGAGTGAATCTTGCGGCAAAACGGGTGTTCACGCTGGTTGGGCGCGGCCTTTTTGATTTTGGCGACCAGGATGGTCCGGCTGCCACCGCACTTTTGCAGCACGACCTTGGTGTGGCGTTATTGGGAAAAAATATTCTGGTAGCGGACACCTACAATGACAAATTGCGGCTGATCAGCACCGCATCCAAACAAGTGACAACATTTGCGGGAAATGGAAAGCCCGGAACCGGCACACCGGGCGGTCCGTTGCAGCTTTATGAACCAGGCGGACTATCTGTCTGGCATCATACTATTTTCGTGGCGGACACCGATAACCAACGAATTGTCATGATCAATGCGTTATCCGGGCAATGGCACGAAGTCATGATTTCCGGCCTCCATATTCCGGCGGCGGCCGCATCGGCAATTGTCCAAGCGCATCTGCCCGCGGCCACCGACCTTTCCGCCGTTCTGCGGCCGGATGCTCGAATTTCAATTTCTGCGGACGTGGTTTTACCCGCCGACACCCACTTGACCCCCGGCGTGCCGGTTTCGATACGTATTACCGACGGCAGCCGCACGGTAGCCCAGCAGACCATCGGCGCCCAAGCCTTACCGCTAGTGTTTCGCCTCCAGACAGGCAAATCATCACCGTTTCTCGCGGGCGGCAAAGCGCAATGGCACGTGGAAGTTTATTATGCCTATTGCACCAATTCCCAAAATGGAGTCTGTATGCCCGCCCAGGCGGCTTGGAATGTCAATGTAACGTTTGCACCAACCGGCCGAACGGAGTTAAAACTGATGCCGATGAAAAATTAATCGATCCTTAGCTACCTCATCGGCGGCTACCGCATTTGTAGCGGGCGTTTGAACGTGCGCAGCAGCGGCAGGCCAACACCGGCAAAAGCCATGATAATCGTTGCGGCCGCGGCAATCGGGATGGCCATCCATGAAATAATCAGCATCGAATGAAAACCCGTCAAGCGATGATCAACCTGTGTGGCCATGAAAGTCATGTAAATTCCCAGCAGGCTGCCCAGCAGAATCGCCAGAATCAGATTCAACGACAATTCCGCCAGCAGAAGACGAAGTATCTGCCCACGTGAGGCCCCTACCGCGAATAGAATTCCGAGTTCATACCTTCTGGACCGGATGTCCGCAGCCACCAGCATACCGGCACCAATTCCCCCAGTCAGAAACACCGCCGTTGCCAGCAGGAGCATTGCCTGCATCACCCGTCGCACGACGGCATTCAGGCGGCGTTTCATCTGACGGACCGAGGTGCCACGAAGTTGCATTGCCTTTAAATTAAAAATATTGGAAAACAGTGTCGGATGCCGTGGCCGCCCCAGAAAGGCTTTAACTCCCATTACCACCGCCATACCTTTGAATCCCGGTTTAACCCTTAGCAGCACCATATTCGCCCCACCTATTCCAAAATATTCAGCCGATTCCGCCAGCGTGCCCAATACAGAAATACTTGCCATCGAATGAAACATATGCCCGACGCGCATATATCCGGCGGCCATGCTCATTCCGCGCGAATATACCACTCCGGCGACCTTAAAACGCCGTGGTCCCAACAGTGTCTGCAATACCAGAGAATTTGGAATTTCGCCCGCGCCCAGCCGCAATCGTGTAGCCACCAGAAGTCCGGTACCATTAAGCAGCGACGCCTGGGATTTTGCGGCTGAACCACGCACAAATTGCAGTCCTACCATCCGGCTGAATCTGCGCGGTTGCACCGCCACAAACAGAATACTGTTTTCCTTGGGCGCGGCCTTTGCCGGTTCATTATTCTGGCGCGTCACCCAAAATGCGGTCAAGCCGGTCGCCGCTTTTATTCCCGGTACTTTGGCAGCAAGATTTTCCAGTCGGTTCTGCCGCAGCGGTGAAACCGGGCTGAACACAAATGCGTCTGGAAAATGAGCGGGAAACTCCCATGATTTAATCAATCCCGCGCCGCGACTTCGCATGGAAATAAAAAATGCGGTGCCGAACAGCAGCGACGCGATTAAAAATCCCGCCCGATACGGCGCGCGGTTCCAGGCCCCATGCAGCAGGGCACCTTCAATACGCCATATCCAGCCCAAAAAGCCCCGGCCTGTTCCCTCCAGCCACGATGCCAGCGGCGGCCCAAATGCAAAGGCTGAAAAAAATAACAGCGGTGCCCCCACCAGCGCATAGACCCCAACTGCCACCCGACTATCAGGAATTTCCCATAAACAGCGCTGAAGTGTAACGGCCAGCGCACCTGCCACAAATAACGGCCAGACCCGCCGCCGCAATGGACCGGCGCCCGCAACGCGCACCGCCGCCATGGGGCTGACCCGCAGGGCCTGTCCCAGCGGTAGGAGCAGACCAATCAAGGTTGCCAGCACCCCGCTTATAAGTCCCCACGCCATCGCGGCGGTATCCAGCGGCAAGATTCCAAAAATATTTCTGAAATGAAAGGCTATGGCCGCCGCCATTGGAATCGCCAGCCCAATTCCCACCAGAATTCCACACGACGCCGGCATCGCTGTTTCGCATATCACGGCCGCCGCCAGTTGGCCACGGCTCGCCCCGATGCAGCGCAATTGCCCAAGATAGCGTACGCGTTCGGCAAAGCCGATCAGCATAATGGCCATGATGAACATCCCGCACCCGATGGCCGCCGGTACAACGGTCAGAACCGTTAGCCTGTTAAATATCTGCTGTATCTTTGCAAATGCGGCTCGCGATCCACCCGCAGTCACAATTTTTACCGCCGGTCCAAGCTGTCTCTGAAGCCGAGCGACAAAACTTTTTTTATTCACGCCAGTTTTCAAACGAATGTCAATTTGTGTCAAACCAACAGGACCATGCACAATGTCGCCCAACAACCCCATGCTTACATATCCGTGGGGCTGGGCCAAAAATCTTTTCACGGCGGATCGGCTCGCAATTCCGCACACCAGGACGCGCCGCGTCTTTGCGGCCGTCAGCCGAATTAGAATTGATTGGCCCACCTTCACATGCAGCGAGCTGGCCAGGCCGCCATCCAGCACAATCTCCTGATTCCACCCCTGCGTCGTTCGGCGCGGCAATTTGCCCCGCACCATTTGCAGCGGATGCAATTTTCCCATGGCCGGCCATGAAAGGCCGGTAAGGGGTGCAATAATCGCGTGCTTCCGGAAAATAAATTGTGCGTAAACCTGGGCCTGCCCCCCCGCTGTTTGCACCTTTGAATTTTGCCTTAGCGTGCGAAGAAGTTTTCGCGGAAGCGTCTGGCCGGCCTTTGCCACCAGAGGACGCAGTCGCACATCCACACTGCCCAGCCAGCCGGTCATGCGTTGTTCAAAATGGTTCCGCGCCCCGGCCAGCAGCAGGCTGGTCAGTGTGACCAGTCCCACCGCAAGCAGCACCACCAGCGCGACCAGAATGCCGCGTGCCGGCTTAGCGCGCCAGTTCCTGATAGCGAGCTGCCAGACCGGCTGCATGCTGCACTTCCTCTATCAAAAAGCCGCCAGCCACATGGCCATCGCGCAGCACAACCACACGTTGCGACTGCATCGCGGCGGTAGGTTCATGGGTTACCAGCAGGACTGTGGCCCGCAGCGAAGGCAAAACCGTCGCCAGAAGTTTCCAGAAATGGCCCGCATTTACAGAATCCAGATTGCCGGTTGGTTCGTCGGCAAGTATCACGGGTGGCCGCATAACCAGCGCGCGTGCAATTGCGGTGCGTTGTTGCTCGCCACCGGATAAGGCGTCAGGACGGTGGCGCTTTCTGGGTAAAAGACCGAGCCTTTCGATGAGTTCACCCGCCCATTCCACAGTGCCTTTTCCGCAATCGCGGGCCAGTCGGGCGGGCAACAGTATATTTTCCTCGACCGTCAGAGATGGAATCAGATTAAATTGTTGAAAAATAATGCCCACCGTCCGGCGACGAAATTGGACGGCCTGCGTCTCGGTCAGTGTTGCCAGCGAAAGGCCGGCAATTTCGATGTCTCCACGGTCCGGCTTGTCAAGAAGCGCACACAGGTGGAGCAGTGTGGATTTTCCAGATCCGCTGGCCCCCATGATCGCCACAAATTCCCCAGCCGCCGCCGACAAACTCACCTGATTCAGAGCCTGAATCTGATGAACACCCTGACGGTGAACTTTGTCCACATTGCGGATGGAAATAGCGCCGGGAGTATTTGTTGATGCATCAGCCATTGGGAACATCATAGGCGGTGAGTGCCTCACCGGACAATCCCACTGCCACCATGGCGAACGAACATCCACCAGAAATCCAAGCCGCCCCACTTGTGTTCGTCCCTCAATGATTGGCCCGGTACCAGGCTATTGTTCTGGCCAAACCCTCTTCCAAGGGCGTTGCAGCGGAAAAGCCAAAACATTCCCGTGCTCGGCTGGTGTCCAGGCAGCGCCGCGGCTGACCGTCCGGTTTGCTTTCGTCCCACACAATTTTGCCGCTAAAGCCACTGAGTTTTGCGATCAGTGAAGTCAGATCAAAAATTGATATTTCTCGTCCCGCCCCCAAATTCACCGGTTCAGGGTTATTGTACTTCAACGTGGCCAGCGCAATGCCCGTGGCCGCATCATCTACAAATAGAAATTCGCGAGAGGCTTTGCCCGTTCCCCATGCAACTATTTCGTGCCGACCGGCGGCCTGGGCTTCGACAAATTTCCGAATCAGGGCGGGAATCACGTGCGAACTGGCCGGATCAAAATTATCGCCTGGGCCGTAGAGATTCACCGGAAGCAGATAAATGGCATTCACGCCATATTGCCGCCGGTAGCCCTGACACATGGTAAGCAGAGCTTTTTTTGCAATGCCATAAGGAGCGTTGGTTTCCTCGGGAAAGCCATCCCATAAATTTTCCTCGCGAAACGGCACCGGTGTGAATTTTGGATAGGCGCAAATGGTTCCCACCTGGACAAATTTTTTGACACCGCACGACCGCGCGGCTTCCAGCAGGTTCAGACCCATGGCCATGTTGGCGTAAAAATAATATCCCGGATTTGCCCGATTCGCCCCGATTCCGCCCACCCGTGCGGCCATGTGCACAATGACATCCGGCCGCATGCGGTCGATCAGCCGTTCGGTCTGTTCCTGCCGGGTCAGATCGCAATCGGCACTGCGCACCACGGAAATATCCCCCTCAGGCACACCCATTTCATTTAATTTACGGCAAAACACCCGCCCCAGAAATCCGGCGCCACCGGTTATCAGATATTTCATCCAAGCATCCTTCCGAACCGAATTGGTACTAATTCCATTATCGGCTGCGCTCCCTGTGAGACCGGATCAACTTTTCCTGTTCCGCGAGTTCCATATCATGGTCAATCATCATGCGTGCCAGCGACTCAAGATTTACCCGCGGTTTCCAGCCCAGGCGCTGCCGTGCCCTGCTTGAATCGCCCAACAGCAGATCCACTTCCGAAGGCCGCATGTAACGCTCATCTGTGGCAACAAATTTTGTGTAATCCATTCCCAGAAGGCCAAAGCAAAGCTCCACCCAGTGCCGGACGCTGTAGGTTTCTCCGGTAGCGATGACAAAATCTTCGGCGGTCGGCTGTTGCAGCATCATCCACATGGCCTCCACATAATCACCGGCAAATCCCCAATCGCGTTTGGCCTCCATATTGCCCAGATATAACCGGTCCTGCAGGCCGAGCTTAATGCGGGTGGCCGCACGGGTCACTTTGCGGGTTACAAAGGTTTCGCCGCGTCGCGGTGATTCATGATTAAATAAAATACCGTTGCATGCATACATTCCGTAGGCTTCCCGGTAATTCACCACCTGCCAGAATGAATAGACTTTCGCACAGGCATACGGACTGCGTGGATGAAACGGTGTGGTTTCCTTCTGCGGTGTTTCCATCACTTTCCCAAACATTTCACTGCTTGAAGCCTGGTAAAAGCGAATCGGAAGTTTCACCTCGCGGATTGCCTCCAGCAGCATCAGCGTGCCCAGCGCGTCGGCGCTGACGGTATAGACCGGCTGATCAAAACTCACGCGAACGTGCGATTGGGCCCCAAGATTGTAAACTTCCTGCGGTTGGCACCGCGTAAGAATATCCCGCATACACGAAGCGTCCGTCAGATCGCCATAATGCAGGTGCAGCCGTCGGCTGCTTTCATGCGGATCCTGATAAATATGAGCCAACCGTTCCGTGTTAAAACTACTGGAGCGGCGTATGATTCCATGCACCTCATACCCTTTGGCCAGCAGGAACTCGGCCAGATACGACCCATCCTGGCCGGTTATACCGGTAATTAGCGCACGCCGGGGTGATGTATCATTCATACAAATCTGTTCCTGTTAGGTATCAGCGGCAATGCGTCGCAACCTTTCAAAGTTTTTTGCATACCGCCTGATCGCGTAAATCCGAGGTATTGACGGTCGCCGCATCAATTATCGGCCATTTACGGTGAGCAATTTGGTCAAAACCACCAAAATGGCGAATTCATCGGTTTTTGGCGCTCGTTGGGCGGCGTTAGGACTTATTCACCATCGCGTGAACTTTCATTGGCAGGCCCAAGAGCTTGATGAAGCCGATGGCATCTTTACCATCATATTCGTCGCCCATGGTAAAGCTGGCCAAGTCCTTCTGATACAGACTGTGGGGCGACGTGATCGCCGCAATCGTCGCGCGCCCCTTGAACAGCCGCAACTTTACACGTCCGGTTACATGGCGCATGGCATGGGTTACGAACGTATCCAGTGCCTCGCGCAGGGGATGGAACCATTGTCCATAATAAACCAGTTCCGCATATTTAAGCGCCACCTGCTGCTTGTAATGCAAGGTTTCCCGCTCCAGGCAAAGCGATTCAAGTCCGCGGATCGCCGTCAGCAGAATGGTGCCGCCCGGCGTTTCATACGCACCGCGGCTTTTCATGCCGACCAGGCGGTTTTCCACCAAATCAGTCTGGCCCACGCCATGCCGGCCGCCAAGGGCATTGAGTGTTTCGATAATCTTGTGGGGCGCAGGCTTTTTGCCGTTCACGCCGACCGGGGTTCCGGCCTGGAAATCCACCGTCACAAATTCAGCGCGGCTTGGCGCCTTGCCCACCGGCACGCTCATGACCCACAGGTTATCCAACGGCTCGTTTGCCGGGTCTTCAAGGTCCGCTCCTTCATGTGAAATATGCCATAAATTACGATCGCGCGAATATATTTTTTTTATACTCTGGGCAATTGGAACGCCTTTTTTCTTTGCATATTCAATGGCTGCCTCGCGGCTGCGGAGTTCAAACCGGTCGTCTTTCCATGGCGCGATTATTTTCAATCCCGGCCCCAGCGCCATATAAGTCAGTTCAAACCGCACCTGATCATTGCCCTTGCCTGTTGCACCATGCGAAACCGCATCCGCTCCTTCGTTGAGCGCCGTTTGCACCTGATATTTGGCAATCAACGGCCTGGCAATGGATGTTCCAAGCATATATGTATGTTCATATACTGCACCAGCCCGCAGCATGGGGAAGCAGTAGTCGCGGGCGAATTCCTCTCGCAGGTCTTTGACAATACACTTGTCGGCCCCGCTGGCCAGCGCCTTTTGTTTAATGCCCTCAAGTTCATCCCCCTGGCCAAGTTCCGCGGCAAACGCGATCACTTTGCAACCGGGGTAGTTGTCCTTGAGCCAGGGAAGAATGACCGAGGTGTCCAGTCCGCCGGAATAGGCGAGGACGATCTTTTTTACACTTTGGGTCTGGGCCATAAAAACGCTCCTTCATAAGCCAAGCGGGATATCATGCGCATTTGCCGCCCGCTTGGCAACCCGCCCAGGCGCTTTTGGCCCTGTTGCGCGCGTCCATATTTTTGTTTTGCGTGCCATCGATTTTTGGCACCACGTCATTCAAACGGTATTGCGAACGGTCATTCCGGCTTTTAATCCACTGTATTGATAGGAAACATGACCGGGCCGGCCCACACCAGCAAGACGGTAAGCCTGATTATTCACATACGCGGGCCTTTATCCAGCAGGGCTTAGCCTTAAGCCCGCAACCTTCAGTCGACCGCGTCCGGATAGGCGTCCAGAAATTCGCGCTCTCCAAGAATCGGAATTTTCAGTTTGCGGGCCTTTTCCAGTTTGCCGCCTGCTTCGGCACCGGCAATAACAAAAGCGGTCGATTTACTTACCGATTCCCCCGCTTTCCCACCCAGCTTTTCAATAAAACTCCGTATCTGGCTTCGTGTAAATTTTTCCAGAGTACCGGTCACCACGACAGTTTTTCCGCTTAAGGGCCCGTCCATAGCCTGCGTTGTCGCACGTGCCGCGTTGGTGTTTACTCCCAACCCCGCGAGTTCCTCCAGCAGAACCAGTCCGCCGAGATTATGGAGATAGTCGTAAAGCGATTGCCCCGCGACCTCGCCGACTCCTTCGGCCGTTTGGAAAGCATTAGGCGATGCGGCTCGCAACGCTTCAAGCGACGGAAAACAGGCGGCCACCAGTTCCGCAGTGCGGGTGCCGATGTGGCGAATTCCAAGTCCGCCGAGCAGCCGTTCAAGTCCGCGCGCTTTGCTTTTTTCAATACCCTGGAGCAGATTTTCCGCAGATTTCGCCCCCATGCGTTCCAGGGCCTCAAGCCGAGTCAACGAAAGGCGGTATAGGTCCGGAATACTCCTGACCAGTCCAGCTGTCATAAGTTGTTCAATAATCGCCGGGCCAAGGTTTTCAATATCCATCTGTCGGCGACCGCCAAAATATCGCAAGCGTTCCGCAAGCTGTGCCGGGCAAGCCGCATTCATGCAACGTACAAAACCGCCCTCACGGACCGTTGCGGTCGCACAAGACGGGCATTGCTCGGGCGGCTTTATCGCCACGGCGTCGGCGGGCCGTTGGACCGGTGCCACCCCCACGACATAAGGAATCACCTCGCCGGCCTTTTGGACCAGCACATAGTCGAACAGGTGAATATCTTTTCGCACAATTTCATCAAAATTATGCAGGCTTGCGCGGTACACCTGAGTTCCGCTGATAAACACCGGCGGTTCAAATTCAGCGACCGGCGTAATGGTTCCGGTCTTGCCCACCTGGAATACCACACGCGCCAACCGGGTCGTAGCCTGTTCCGGTTGATATTTATATGCAATGCACCAGCGCGGCGCCCGTGACGTAGATCCCAATTCGCGCCGTTGGGCCAAGGAATCAACTTTTATCACCACGCCGTCGGTATCGAACGGCAAATTGCGGCGAATGTCCGCAAATCGCGTCAGGAATTCCTGCACAGCCGCTATGTCGTCCACCATGGTGATGTGCGGTGCCAAAACAAATCCCAGATCAGAGAGATAATTCAGCCATATCCGATAGCCGACAAAATCAAACCCTTCCACTTGTCCTTGGCCATGTGGAAGAAACCGCAGCTTTCTGGCGGCCACCAAGCGTGAATCAAGTAGTTTCAAAGTTCCGGCCGCGGTATTCCGTGGATTGGCGTACAGCGCTTCGCCCATATCTTCCTGCTGCTGATTTATTAGCAGGAATTGATCACGTGTCAGAAACGCTTCACCCCGAATTTCCAGAATTTCAGGAATGACCGCCGGATACCCTGCTGTCGGCACCGGCTCCTGAAGTTTCAGTGGTATGTTGCGGATCGTGCGGGCATTAACGGTTACATCATCGCCCACCGCACCATCGCCGCGGGTGGCCGCCTGAACCAGGAATCCATTTTCATAGCGCAGCGAAAGGGACACACCGTCAATTTTTGGTTCGCAAACATATGAAACCAGTGCATCACCGAGCAGTTTTCGCACGCGGGCGTCAAATGCGACAACCTCCCCTGTGGTATAGGTGTTGTCAATGGAAATCATGGGAACGGCATGACGAGCCTGGGCGAATTCTTCAATCGGTGCTCCACCGACCTTTTGCGTCGGAGAATCCAGTGCGGCAAACTCAGGATGCGCCGTCTCCAAAGCTCGCAATCGTTTAAACAAGTCATCATATTGCTGGTCGGTTAATTCCGGCTTGGCCAACTGGTAATACAGCCGATCATGATGGCGAATTTGATCGCGCAGTTCTTGAATCTGATTCTTTATGGCGTCTTGCATGAGGACGTTATAACCTGACCAGAGAACCCTTATCAACACAACCAGCCGCCCCCGACCGGATGGCCCATTGAGCAAGGAGGCGAAATCTCCCGACCGATGGTATCGGGACAGGAGCCGCCCATCGGGATTAAGGTGGCGCAGCCACCGTCCGCAAGGAAGAAAAAGAAGCGCAGCGCCCCCAAATTCTTCTAACTCCTAACTTCTAACTCCTAACTCCTGTGTTTTAAGCGATGCGCCGCATCGCGTCTCATTAAGGTGGCGCAGCCACCGTCTCATTAAGTGAGGCCGGGGCCGAACGTCTCATTAAAGCCGCCGCAGGCGGCTGTCTCATTGAAGCGCAGCGCCGCTCCCATGCCAAATACCAACCTCAACCTGGGGGGCGGGCGTCTCGCCCGCCAAATACTAAATATTAACTCGTGCTTCCTGCGCTTTTAAGCGATGCACCGCATCGCGTCTCATTAAGGTGGCGCTGCCACCGTCTCATTAAAGCCGCCGCAGCCGGCTGTCTCATTAATCCCGGCGCACCGGGAGTCTCATTGAGCGCAGCGCACCTTGAACTTCCGCCTTGGCCTGTTATACTAAAGGTATGAAAACTGCAATCTCCATTCCTGATGACATTTATGCCAGGGCGGCACGGTTTGCCGCACGAACAAACAAAACGCGCAGTCGGCTTTTTACTGATGCCGTGCGGGAATACCTGGCCCACCACGCACCCGATGAAATAACCAGGGCAATGAACGCGGCCTGCCGCGATGTGAAAGATTCAAATGATTCAAAGGATCCATTTGTCACTTCCGCCTCACGTCGCATGCTGGAGCGTCAGGAATGGTAATTTCCCAAGGCGAAATATGGTGGGCCGAACTTGATGAACCAAAAGGCTCAAGCCCCGGCTTCCGGCGGCCCGTGGTGGTGGTACAATCCGACGCCCTGAACATGAGCGACATTGGGACAGTCGTCTGCGTCCCGCTGACCAGCAATCTCAAATGGGCGTCCGCCCCGGGCAACGTCCCGCTTTCAGCGCGCCAGACTTCACTTCCGAAAGATTCCGTTGCGAACGTATCGCAGATTATCACGATAGATAAACAGATGTTAACCGTTCGGGCAGGCAAACTGACGCGTTCACGCCTGGAATCGATTCTGATCGGTATCGACATTATTTTGGGTAAATAGCCGCCTGTCGTCCGGCGGTAATTAACCGGCGACCCGCTCGTAACCCGGCCGCCGTTCCGAAATCCAAAATCCCCAAATTTCAAATCCCCCATTCCAAGGTCACCAAAGTAATCGCGCCGCAGCCGCAGGCTGCATGAAATCACAAGCTGCGGCGCAGCTTACCTCCGCTACTCATTACTCGTTATTCATTATTCATTGAGCGCAGCGCCGCCCCGAATCGCGTCTCATTGAGCCAGGAGGCGAAATCCCGGTGCGGCAGGAGCCGCACATCGGGATTGAATCGCGGCGCTGCCACCCATCGGGATTGAAGCGCAGCGCTGCGGCGGCCGTCTCTTCTCGCATTATTAATAACGCGGTACAATGCTCATATTATCGTAAATGGAGCCGTTAACACTTGCCAAAGCGCCCGCCAATTCCCGCTGATGTGAAACGATCCGTGAGGAAACGGTGCGGCTACGGTTGCATCATTTGCGGCAAGCCAATCTACGAGTACCACCATATAGAGGGATTCGTTGAAAAGATCGGGCACGTAGAATCCGAAATCACAATCCTATGCGACACCTGCCATCGTAAAACAACGAACGGCATTTTTTCTCGCGACGCAATAGTCGCCGCTGACACAAACCCATTCAATCGGAGGCGCAGCACCCCCGATGTCGTCTGGATGCATTACGGTGGAAACTGTCAGGTCGTGCTCGGAAACAATGTCGTCGAATTTGCCGAAATGCCCAGCGCGGCTGCCCTAGTAATGGACGGCAACCCTATCTGTTTCATGGAAAAAGAGGACGATTATTGGCTCTTAAGTCTTAAAATCTACGACGAGCATGACCGGCCGCTGCTCGCGGTCAGCAGCAACGAGCTAATTTACCGAACAAGCGATGTCGAAGACGTATGCTACCAAGGGGGAGTACTCACAATACGTCGCAATGGAAGAATTTGCTTCCGCGCAGGATTCAAGCCACCGGCATTGAGGATCATGGAGGCCGAGACGTGGTGGAATGGCATCCATCTAAATTTAACTGCCGACGGCCTCTTAATAAATCAGCGACCAGCCTTGGATAACTGCAAAGCTGTTAATTGCAGCGTGGCATTTATCGTTGGCAGGGATCCTTTCGCTTGGGGGTGCGGCGCAAGGCTCGGAGCGCCTACCCGCCTAATTTATCTATTGGGTAACGACGAGCTGTCGCCCTTCCCCGAGGACCTAATACCAATCAAGCCGTGGGAGTCAGCAGGCGAGCTATTCGACCGACCGGCGCACACCGCAGCGTGCGCTCAGCAAGGCTTCACCTTCTTCATTTCACTCCCATTTTAGCCGCGGACGACAATATAACGTTTCCGTATCGCGAACCGCTTGTCTGCGTGAACTCATAATGCGCTCATCTATCGCCGCCGCAAGCACAACGGGGACGGCGATGAACCCCAAGCAGTAACTCGCCAGGACATCGCATCCGGCGTCCCGCACGCTATTGCCTGCCAGCCCGGCGGCCAAAAATAGTCCGCCGACGCCGCAGAAACAACGGCGTGCTTCTCATGCACGCCTATTATCCAAATCCGGAAATAATAGAGTAGACGCAGTTCGTAATACGGACACGGTCTTCATGTGCTTTCGTCCTCGGTTAAGGGTTTGATCGCCGTCCTGCGATTGAGCGTCTCACCCGGCTGGCGGCCGGTAGGCCGCGCGTCGATGCCGTCGCCACCGTTACCTGCCATGTTTTATTCGCTGACCATTACCGGTTTCGGCCCATCGCGTCTGGCATTTTGCCGATCATCAGGCGAATCCATTTTATTAGCGCTTGACGAAGGTGGCAAATTGGATCGCGATCACAGCCGACGGGATGCTGGCACTGGAAGCCTTGCATCAGAGTGACCTTTGGCAAACCTACTGGAAATCCAAGTTTAAACCTGCCGCCTGAAAATTTGCCAGAATCGCCCAGAATTGACTTTTCATGGCCGCAACTTCTGTTACAATGCCAAATTCGGCTTTTGGGCAGGAAGGCCGACTTAGAAAGGACCATTTTCCATGAACCAGATCTCCGGTGAGATATTTGATATTACAATTCTTGGCGGAGGCCCAGTCGGTCTTTATGCCGCATATTACGCCGGTCTGCGCCACATGAAAACGAAAATTATTGATTCCCTGGACCAGTTGGGCGGTCAACTGGCGACGCTTTATCCGGAAAAATATATTTTTGACGTAGCCGGTTTCCCCAAAGTTATTGCTCGCGACCTGGTTAAGAATTTAATAGAGCAGGGCCTGCAATATAATCCGTCGGTCTGTCTGAATGAAACCATCGCCGACCTGCGGCGCGATGACGCCCGCGACTGCTATGTTGTGACCTCTGCACAGGGGGAACATGCGACGCGTACACTCTTGATCTGTGCTGGTGCGGGGGCATTCCAACCTCGCAAATTGCCGATACCGGCGGCGGCATCCTTGGAAGGTCGCGGAATTCACTATTTTGTGGGTAAAAAATCCGCATTCGAGAATAAACGACTTTTGATTGTCGGTGGCGGCGACTCCGCACTGGACTGGGCGATGAATCTGCATGGCATCGCGGGTGAAATCACCATTATCCATCGACGTAATCAATTCCGCGCGCACGAGGACTCCGTTCGAAAGGTTCAGAGCGCGGGAATACCAATTCTGACATTTTGGGAATTAAAAGAGGTCCTTTCGACCGATAATAAATTAAGCGGCGTGGTCATATATCATAACCAGACCAAGGAAGAGCGCTCGCTGGCAATTGATGCGATTCTTCCGCAGCTCGGATTTATCAGCTCGCTGGGTGCACTAAAGCAATGGCCCCTGAAAATTGAAGGGCAGTCCATCATGGTGGATCAAAAAATGCAAACCAACATGAAAGGCATTTTTGCCGCCGGCGATGTGGCAGGATTTGATGGAAAACTGAAGCTGATTGCAACGGGGTTCGGCGAAGCGGCGACAGCTGTGAATTTTGCTAAAACGCTGATTGATCCCAAAGCCAAGGCTTTTCCTGGCCATAGCAGTGAAATGAGTCCGCAAACGGTTGCCACGGTTGAAGTTGGCCCGTCTGCAACTCTGGGCGTATAAAGGCGTATGGGAAAGGAGGATAAAGGGCTGCTGTGTGTCGCAAAGATGAATTGCGATAATTTGACTTTGCGGCCAATTCAACGATTCGCGGGACTGTGCATAAGCCGGGAATCGGGTTACAATTATGACAGGTGCTGTGGCTCCACGAATTGCGCGGAATGGATGCTGCCATTCGACTGGTAAAAATGAAGAAGACTGGATTGACAACCTTGAAGATGCTCGGCGTGGTGGCATTGGCTGCTTCGTTGGTATCGGTTTGGCCAGGCTGCAAAGGCAGCTCAACCACGGGCGGTGGTTCAGGTGACAGCGCAGTGGGCAATCAAGGTTCAGGCGCGGTATCGGCGCTGATAGCCAGCCCCGGTGCCAATGCGACCTCTGCAATGACAAATCCGACCACCAGCCCCTTCTGGAGCCACCAAGCAAAATTAAGTGTCAACACCCAGTCCCATTATCCGCCCGCTGGAACTCAAACAAAGTTGGCCACCGCTTACGGCAAAAGAGATATTTATATTTCCCTTATCAATACCGGCCGTGGTCCCTGGTACAAGCCCGGGGCGGCCCCAGGGTCACTTTGGCGCCGCGACTGCGTACAAGTTTGGCTGGATACTTCGCGACGGCAGAACGGCACGAATTTTTATGAAATCACGATTGCTCCCGATGGCCAGGTGAATCAGGTCTGGCATCGGTCCAGCACGCCGCCAGCACCAGATTCCAACGGCCAGATAAATTTACTTCAGCCGTACAGCCTGATTCCATGGAATGCCAAGGGATTGCAGGTTAAAACATTTCACGGAATCTATCATGGGCAGCCATCTTGGAATGTGGTGGTCCGCATTCCACTCAACAGTCTGCCGCGTCCATTGCGTGTAACGCCGCGGCCAAACGAACGGTTGCGTGCCAATGTGATCCGTTACGTCTGGCAGCCCGTCGGCGATTCGTCCAAACGCCGTCTGGTACAATTCAATCTTTTTCCAGTTGCGAAGGAATATCAGGCAATGGCACCCTATTGTATGGGGCGGCTTATTTTGTCACCGCCAGATCAGGGAAATCTGACCTTGGCACCTGCGCCAAACCCATAATTCATGCAGAATTAAATTTTGAATATTCAGTGACTTTGCCATTTGCGGTCGTTCGTCGATCGACTGGCTATACCGCTACCGGGTTGGGGTGATACCTCGCAGACAGATCATGCGCGGCAGCGAAAACGGGCCGCCATCACGGGTGATGCGTATCCTAAAAATTTTTATCAATAGCCGTGTGTAACCTATCTGCTCCCGGCGCGGCATCCACACTCAGGGCTGCTCCGGCGCTTCCTGGCGCACCAGCGGCCTGAATTTCCAAAGGCATACCCATTTCCAGAGGATAGTCTGAAACCAATTGCAAAAGGGCGTCTGTGGCCTGGCTGGAGGAATCCAGCATGGCCACAACCGTACCGCCGCCGCCGCTGGCACTTATACGGGCACCAAAGACCCCCGCCGCCGGTCCAGCCTGCATCAGACGGTTGACCAGCCAATCCGCCTGAGGACATGAAAGCCCCAGTCGCAGGCGATAACTGTGCTGGGAGGCCAGCAGCAACCGGCCTGCGCGTTGTAGAACTAGCCGCCGCTGCCGCCCTTCCGGCGACCCGGGAACGACGGCCGCCCTGACGCTGGCGATTGATGCTGCGGGTTCAGAAAGGTCTTCCATGGCCTGGAGAAAGTTTTCCGCGTGTTCACGTTCCGATACCAGATGGTCGACCGCGGCGCGAACGCGATAAATTTCACCCGGCAGAATCAGCCCGGCCTCCGGTGAAAGCTCGCCATAGGAACGGAGAAAATCGCTGCCACGCAGCCGGCGCGGCAGCAGAGATCTGAAATATCTGCGATACAGTTCAGGGGATGTATTGCCCAGGTATCCATGCAATGGATTATGAATACGACCCAGGTCGCGATAAATCGTTTCCATAATTCGCAGGCCCATGTCACCGGCCAGCCGCAGGGCAAGCACTGTCTCGCCACTGCGCTTGGCGGAAATTCCCGTGTTCAATGCAAACAGTCGCACATCAGCGGGAAGCGGAATCTGGCCCATTAAATTGTGCGGCTGGGCGGAATATCGCAGGAGATGGGCGGGTGGACCATCCAGTGCGCACAAAATGGTGAGCGCATCGACCACGTGCCCGCTGGAGGGGCCGAACAGGCTTTCCGCCCGTTGAATTAAAACGGCTTTTTCCAGTGTGGAAAGGTTTAATTGTGCCGCCCGGCTGATGACCTGAAGCAGCGCCGCGGTAATAGCCGTGGAACTTCCTTGGCCTGCGTGCATGGCGATATCTGAATCAATGACAATCGTGGCACCGCGCATCTGCGGAATGTTGGACCGCGACAGCCCCGCGGCCAGCGAAGGCGCATAATGTCCATCTTTCGCCAGCAGGTAAAACAAACCAGTGAAGGGCAACGTCCACCAGCCTGCAGGTCCGATGCGCGTGACCAGTCGCTGCGGTTCAGGCAGAGCGTGGCCCGTGGCCGGAAATAGATCATCGGCTGAAAAGCGAATCATGGCATTTGCGGACGTGGAATCAGATGAGCCGAATAATCCTGGAATTGTGCGGGCGGCATAAAACACCAGTTGGCCGTCGCTCCGGGGACTGAACGCAACGGCGGCGCGGCGCGGTAGGGCCATATGGGCCACCACTCCACCCGCCTCGCTGGAAAGCCCGCCAATGATATCCACTCGGCCCGGTGCGCTTTGCACATCGGATGGCCGCGCGCCTTCAATGGCGGCCGCGTGGGCGGTTGTGCGTTGAATAATGTTTAGAGCGCTGGACATAACGCTGTATCATAAACAAATACAAGCCTCGCCTCCAGTGATACGCCATAGACCGGCCAACCAAAACGGGCCACCGCCCTGCAGGCTCGGTCAGAAAGGCGGCAGATTTTAATGGAACGCCGATGTTTGGGCGGAATACTGATCGGGACGATTCAGATACAGAATTCAGTGGCGCAGCGGGCGGAAGGACCCTGTCTGGGCGGAATCTGGCCACGATTTAATTATCTGTGGCAGAAAAGGCGGCGCCGCCCCACCAGCATGAACATTCCCCATATTAATGGGCATCATCGGCAAGCGGCTTTTCAAACTGTATCAGCAGATCACTGCGCATGGAATCCCAGCGGGTCCCGACAATATCATAACCTACCGCCAAGGCCAGATGCACCATCGCCTTGTGCCGATTAAGGGCTTCAAACCGGGAATATTCATAGCCATGGGTTTTAGCCCATTCATGATGCGATTCCATAAGCTGGCGGCCGATTTTCTGACCGCGTAAATCAGAATGCACGCCGACCAGCCAGGTGTAGAAAACGCCCGGCTTAAGTTCAAAGCCGATATTAAATCCGACGGGTCGGTTATCCAGCGAGGCCAGCATGACCAATACGTTATAGCGGCCCTGAAACCGGCGACGAAAATAATTTTCGTTTTCAGGCGGACGAAAAACCTGATTATACAGATCCACGATCATGGGCAACTGTGTTTCTGTTATAATGGAGATATCTGCCTGGGCCATACGCCATTTTCCATAAAGTCACAATTCTATCCGCAATGCAGCCGCGGACAGTTCAATGAACATCATATACCAATTCGCAAGAAATTTCCCATATCTGCCAAACCGCAGGACCCTAGCGGACGACAATTCGGAGGCCAAACCAAGCATTTCCCGCGGTCACATCAGCCGTCAGGTGCGGCGGCGCAGCAAAATGGTGGCACCACCTTTAACCATTTGTCCGACATGCACCAGCGTTTCCCAGTTTTCAGGATGGGGAACAATGAGTTCCGTCCTACTGCCGAATGCGATCATGCCAAATCTCTGGCCCCGCAACAGACGATCATTTGGCCAGAGCGGCGCGATAATGCGCCGCGCAATGGCACCGGACACCTGGCGGAGCACCGCTACAGGTTCACCGTCGGCCGTCTGGCTGACACCGCGCAACACAATCAGGTTGGCCTCATTGCGCTGTCCGCTTTGCGGGTGGCGCGCATCCAGAAATTCGCCGGGCGTGTAACGCGTGGAATCTACCACACTATCGCATGGGGAGCGGTTAATATGCACATCCAGCACGCTTAGGAATATTCCAACGCGAATCGCGGGGCCGCCCAGATTGTCATCATGGTCCAGACGGGTAATTTCTGTAACTTTACCATCCGCCGGCGACACCATAATGCCCGCTTCTGTTGGAACCCGTCGAGGCGGATCACGAAAAAAAGCCATGCAGGCCAGTGTCAGGAGAAGAGTTAATGCAGCCAGAGGCAGGCATAGCGCCGCGATTGCCAGGGTGGCAATGGAACCCGCAACCAGCATGGGCAACCAAAAGGTCCAGCCAAACAGCGATAGCGGAAACCATGGTAACGGCTTCATGAATGCCCACTCGCGGAGGAACCATGTTTGGCTAGCCGCATGACTTGCGGATTGGGCTGCGGAACGAATACTCCGGCCTGCCCAAGGATAGAAATAAGTGAACCATCTACCACGAATCCCTTGAATTGGCCGTTAAGAATCTGAAAAAATGGATAACCCATAACTCCCGGAGCATTGCGGGGGGCGCCGTCAAACAGGAATTTGATTCGTGTGCCCCCAGGGAGAACACCGCGAATCCGATGCGAATATGCGGCCGGGTTCTGATAATAGCTTTGCAGAGAAAGCGGGCTCCCAATCGGCCCCAGCGGATCGCCAATGTAATCAAGATAATAACGTGACCATGCATCAGGCGGAATCAATCCGTTTTTCCCTATGCCGCCGCTGGCCCGCCCTTGGGCGGGTGAATGGCTCATGATGGTCCGCGGTTTAATCCAGATCAGCACCGGTTGGGTAAGCGTAAAGACCTGCCCGGCGCGATAGCCCGGACCACTGGCGACCGCTGGCAGTTTATAGCCAGGAAAACTGCCTGAAGGCGGATTCGGACTGGAACAACCCGCCAGAACCAAGGCGGCAAGGGTGATAGCTGCCCGCAGAGCAGTTCCCATGCGGCAGCGTACCGCGTGTGTTGTCGATCCAATTTGGGAATCATACCTCTGCCGTTCCTGACTTAAGTGAATCATGTCTGTTTACCTTCAAAAAAAAAGGAGCACCCGTCAACTGAGTCATCACGGATCGCCCGTTATGCCACTACTCTAATGCGAACAGTGATTTCAACCAAGTCGCGGCACGCCGGCCCAGGGGTGCGCGGCCCGAGAAAAACAGCAGGGAACCAACAATGGTCCCATAAACCAGCCGACGGGCTGTATAACCCTAACCGGCAACCGGCGCACAATTTAACCCGGCCCGAGGTTGCTACTCGGGATTCTGTTCCAGGAGTGGAGCATCCCCTTCGGTATCTTCCGGGGCGACGCGAGCCACGCCTACCAGAATATCGTTTTCATCCAGACGGATCAGCCGCACGCCCTGGGTGGCGCGCCCCATTTCACGCAGTTCGCCCGTAACTCCAATGCGCACTACCTGGCCGCCCTTGGTAATAATCATGAGTTCATCACTGTCGTTAATGGCCTGCACGCTTACAACCGGTCCATTACGATCGGTGGTGCGGATGTTGATGACACCCTTGCCGCCGCGATGCGTCAGGCGGTATTCCTCTATGCGGGTGCGTTTGCCGAAGCCATGCTCGCAGGCGGTCAGCAAGGTCACCTGGTTATCGCCATGGTCCAGCCCCTGTGGAATGATTACCATGTCAATCACCACATCGTCTTTGTCCAGTTCGATGCCTTTAACACCACCTGCCTGGCGGCCCATGTCGCGCACTTCGGTTTCTTCAAACCGAACAGCCATGCCGCCGCGGGTTGCCAGCACAATCTGGTCTTTCCCGTTGGTAACACCCACGCCAATGACCGAATCGCCTTTTTCCAGGCCAATAGCGATAATACCGCGTTTCATCGGATTGCCGAACGCTTTAAGCAACGTCTTTTTAATGACGCCCTGGGCGGTGGTCATGACCAGATGCTTGGCTTCATCGGTGAAATCGCGCACCACCAGCACTTCGGCGAGTTTTTCATCAGCCTGCATTTCCACGAGATTTGCAATCGCACGGCCCTTGCTCTGGCGGCTCATGGATGGCACGTCATACACCTTCTGCCAGTAGCAACGCCCCAGATTGGTAAAGAACATCAGGTAATCGTGGGTGGACCCAATGAACAGATGTTCAATGAAGTCCCCTTCCTTGCTGTCCGCTCCAACAATGCCACGGCCGCCACGACCCTGTTTTCGGTAGGTGTCCAGCGGCATGCGTTTGATATAGCCTTCATGACTGATGGTTACAACCACCTGTTCATCGGCAATTAAATCCTCAATGTTAATGTCGGTTGCGTCATTGGTAATTTGGGTGCGGCGATCATCGCCGAATTTTTCCTTCAGTTCCAGGATGTCTTCGCGAATAATATCCAGCACCCGATTGTCGTCCGCCAGAATCAATTCATAATCGCCGATTTCCTCAACGAGACGGTTGTATTCCTCGGTCAGCTTGTCGATTTCCAGACCCACCAGCCGCTGCAGTTGCATGGAAAGAATGGCATCCGCCTGAGCACTGGAAAGTGTCATGCCGCCTTCGGCCGCTTCGGCTGCATCAATCCGCTTGCGGAATGCCTTGGGAATAGCGGCCTTCCAGCTTAAGGATTCATCAATACTGAATTTTTTCTTCATTAAATTCAGCTTGGCGGTCGGCACATCGGGGCTTAGCTTGCGGTTGCGCAAAAGTTCTATCACGCCCATGACATCCACTTTGCCGCCCGAGGTCTTGCGGACGTCTTCGGCGTGAATATCCGCCAGGGCAAGAATCAAACCCTCCAGAATGTGGGCTCGCTGCCGCGCTTTGCGCAAGCGGAACGCGGTGCGCCGGCGAATCACTTCCTTGCGGTGCAGGATGAAATATTCCACCATTTCCTTGATGCTCAGCGTACGCGGCTGGCGATTGACCAGCGCAATATTGATGATGGAAAAAGTGCTTTGCAGCGGCGTAAACTGATACAACTGATTGATGACCACATTCGGGTCGGCATCTCGCTTCAGTTCCACCACCACGCGCACATCATGTTCGCGGTCCGATTCATCGCGCACGTCGGAAATATCCTTGATGCGTTCTTCCTTCACTTGGTCGGCGATGGATTCGATGATGGTTTTCTTGAGCACCTGGTACGGGATTTCTGAAATGACAATCTGCTCGCGCCCACCCTTTAATTGTTCAGTATGTACCCGGCCGCGAACCGTGATTTTGCCACGGCCGGTTTCATAACCCTCTACAATGCCGGCCCGCCCGCAAATGACGCCACCGGTGGGAAAGTCGGGGCCTTTAATGACCTTCATAAGGTCCCGAACCGTGCATTGCGGTTCGTTTATAACCTTGACGATGGCATCGCAGACTTCGCGAAGGTTGTGCGGCGGCAGACTGGTAGCCATGCCTACCGCGATTCCCTGGGCACCATTGACCAGCAGATTTGGAAATTTGCTCGGCAGCACGGTCGGTTCGGTACGAGCCTCATCGTAGTTGGGAATAAAATCGACCGTGTCCTCTTTCAGGTCGTCCATCATTTCATGCGAAGCGTCCGCCATGCGGGCTTCCGTGTAACGCATGGCGGCCGGTGGATCGCCATCAATGGAGCCGAAATTTCCCTGACCATCCACCAGCAGATGTCGCATATTCCATTTTTGCGCCATGCGCACCAATGTGGGATAAATGACCGCTTCACCATGCGGGTGATAGTTGCCGGACGTGTCACCGGCAATTTTAGCGCATTTACGATGTTTGCTTCGCGGAGTTAGCTGCAAGTCGTTCATGGCGACCAGAATTCGTCGCTGGGACGGCTTTAATCCGTCACGCACATCCGGCAGCGCTCGATCCATGATTGTGCTCATGGCATACGTGAGATAGCTTTCCTGCAACTCGGTTTCAATCTGCAGGTCGGTAATCCGGGCGTCCTGATCGAACATTTATATGGTCCTCATGCCTGTTGGGAGGCGGCATTTCCGTTGCCGGCCACGCGGGCGATTTTTCCCGCTTTTCAACCGGCCGCATCTTAACATAAATACACGAAATTCGCGAGTGTTCCCGCCATGCCCGCTGCAGGGACTGGCCGCTCCGCAGGGTTGTAATATTCATGCCTGTTCACGGCCCGGATTATGCCTGCCCGAGCATATCGGTCGTATGGTGGCCAGCGGCCTGTTGCAGCGAACATACGCAGCCGCTTTACAGTCCGATCCATGAATCAAATTCCGCCAGGTCCAGATGTGCCAGGTCAGGTACAGCAAAATCAGCCCAATGCTTTACTCGCTCCAGCGGCGAATTCGTAGCCACGCCCAAGACGCGAATTCCCGCGGCATGCGCGGCGATCGCGCCCCCATTGGTATCCTCAATCACCAGACTGCAGTTGGCGGGAAAATTGCGGTCATCCAGTTCGTTAAGCAATTGCCACGTTTTGGAATAACCTTCGGGGTCTGGCTTGCCATGACGCACGTCTTCAATCGCGGTAATGACCGGGAAAAAGGCCGCGATGCCGAAGGTCTCCAACAGCGGTTGAATTTCATGGCGCCGCGCGCCGCTGCAAATGCCGGTCGGTACCTTATGATCAGCCAGATGATCCAGCAAACGGCGAACGCCTGGCAGCAGACCGGCGTATTCCACAATGTCACGGTCCATCATACGGTCCTTCGCGGCTGCGAGTTCCGCCACAAGTTCTGGTGCGGCCGTGATACCGGCGTCCTGCAATATCAGCCCGAAACCTTCAATCGTTCCATAGACGATATAACGCGAAAAATATCGTTCTGGCGTAATCACTATCTCCTTTCCCAGACGGGAGCGAAGTTCCTGGAGTGCGTGGTTGTACGCCATCAGATGAATTTCTTCGGTATTGGCTATTACGCCGTCAAAATCAAAGATCACGCAGCCATGGTTCATTTCCGAAGCTCCTGGGTAAAAAGATTTTCCGAATTGCCAGCATAACCGATACTGTAATAAACTGCCCCCGCCCAAAACCGGAAAAACACTGCACGGCTCATTTATTTGTGGGCTAGCAGTTTGACCAAAGTGTTAGTTAAAGACCTGATTATCCGCCAATTTGCAAAAATTCAGTTTCCAACGCCAACCGGTCAGAAGCCCCGGAGGAAACGGGCCTGGGCGCAACCATGACAACGCGCGTATCAATGTAAGCATTGCGTAATGGCACCGGAACCGTTGCGTTCACCTCGGGTGCTGGACAGCTAATCGCTGACAGGCGACGGTTCGTCACGCGGGTCATGCCAGCCATCTGCGTCGGGAATTAATGCGCGGGCCTCCGCGGGTCCCCAGGTATTGGGATCATAGGCATGAATGGGAGTCGCATCGCCAAGAATCGCATCGACAATTCGCCATGCTTCCTCTACCTGATCCTCACGGGCAAAGAACTCCGAAGTCCCATTGGCCGCGTCAAGCAGCAGTTTTTCATAGGCGGGCATTTCATCGCGTGTCTGCCGCTGGGCGATTAATTCAACATCTGTTCCAACCATGGTGCCACCCGGCTTTTTAACACGCGCCCCCAGCGCAATGACCACCTGGGGACTCAGGCGGAATCGAATGTAATTTGGATTTCCGTGGGCAGCCTCGTCAAACACTTGTTGAGGCGGTCTTTTGAATTTTATCATAATTTCGGTGCAGGAAATGGGCAGGCATTTGCCTGCCCGGATATAAAATGGAATGCCCGCCCAGCGCCAACTGTCAATCATTAATCGCACCGCGACGAAGGTTTCAACAGTGGAATTCGGGGAAACACCGGCCTCCACCAAATAACCCTTAAACTGGCCGCGGATCACATCGTCAGATGATAAAGTCCGGACCATGGAAAGAACCTTGGCGCGTTCATCGCGCAGCGGCTCGCCAATGGAAGCGGGTGGCTCCATCGCCAGACATGCGACAAGCTGAAGTATATGGTTTTGCAGCACGTCGCGGATGGCACCGGCTTCCTCATAAAACTTGCCACGCCCCTGCACGCCAAATTTTTCCGCCATGGTAATCTGCACCGACTCGATTCGATCACGATTCCAGAGCGGCTCAAACATAGAATTGGCAAAGCGCGAATAAAGAAGACTCTGTACGGGTTCCTTGCCAAGGTAATGGTCAATTCTGAAAATGGCGGTTTCCGGGAAATATTGCTCCAGAGTGGCGTTCAACTGGCGCGCCGACAGAAGATTCCTCCCAAAAGGCTTTTCCACGATTATTCGCGCCCCCTTCTGGCAGCCTGAGCGAGCCAGATTTTCCGCGACCGTGGCGAACATGCTGGGGGGAATGGCCAGATAATGCAGGGGATGCTTTGCCTGATTAAGCGCCTGGCGCAGCTGCGCAAAAGTCTTGAGATCATTGTAATCGCCATCCACATATTGCAATGTGGCAAATAACTGCTCAAGTACCCGCGGATCCGCTCCGCCCCCATGTTCGTCCAGGCTGGCCTTAATGCGAGCCTGCATTTGTGTTAAATTCCAGCCCGCCTTGGCCACGCCGACCACAGGCATGTTCAGATGACCGTGGCGAATCATGGATTGCAGTGCGGGAAATATTTTTTTGTACGCAAGGTCTCCGGTCGCGCCAAAAAATACCAGTGCATCGGAATGGTCTGTCACCGCCATACTCCTATTTTGTTTCGTCAGTCTTTTCCAAATGACCGCCAAATTCGTACCTCATGGCGGAAAGTATGCGGTCCGCAAATTGAGCTTCGCCACGCGAACCAAATCTTTCGTACAACGCGGAACTAAGCACCGGAGCGGGCACAGATTCGTCGATAGCCGCGGTGATTGTCCAGCGGCCTTCACCCGAATCCGATACTCGGCCTGCAAATGTATCCATAGTCGGATTTTTCGCCAGTGCAATCGCCGTCAGATCCAACAGCCAGGAACCAATCACAGACCCGCGTCGCCACACTTCGGCGATATCCGGCAGGTTAAAGTCGTACTGGTATCTTTCCGGGTTGCGCAATGGCGTGGTTTCGGCATCGGATTCGCCGCTTTTCTTGCCGATATTTGCGTGTTTTAGAATATTGAGGCCTTCCGCGTATGCCGCCATAATGCCGTATTCGATTCCATTATGCACCATTTTTACAAAATGCCCCGCGCCCACCGGGCCGCAATGGAGATAGCCATTTTCCGCCGTACTCGGAGGCAAATGGTCCCGACCGGGTGTCGGTTCGGTATGACCGATGCCGGGCGCGAGTGTGCTAAGAATCGGATCAATATGTTTGACGATCGACGGTTCGCCACCCACCATCAGGCAATAACCTCGCTTTGCCCCCCACACGCCGCCGGATGTGCCAACATCCACATAATGAATGCCACGTTCTTTTAACTTTGCAGCACGAAGCAGGTCGTCATGATAATAAGAATTACCGCCGTCGATAATAATATCGCCCGTTTCCAGCAATGGGGCGAATGTTTGAAGAGTGGAATCCACCACACCGGCGGGAACCATCAGCCAGAGCGTTCGCGGCGTGGCCAGCTGTTTTACGAAATCTTCGGGTGTGGAAGCCCCCCTTGCCCCTTTCGCCACGGCTGCTTGCACATTTTGGGGCTTTACATCAAACACAATACAGCGATGGCCGCCGTGCAAAAGTCTTTCCACCATATTTGCGCCCATGCGGCCCAGACCAATCATGCCTATTTCCATCGTGAACTCCTTGCGGATAAAAATACACTGTTGCACGTCTGTTGATTATGCGCCTCGGACACTTTGCGTTTGATGTCTGGTGTGGTCAATTTGTTCAGCACCCTTTTCTCAAGCAGAATAGATACTAGACCACACAGCAGTCACTGTTGAGCATAGCGCGGGCCGCCTGATGGGGCAAATGATAACAATTTCAATGGATCCACGGGTGCGAACGTTGATCCGAATTAAAATTGAATGCCCATCTGTATTGTAGCCACCAGAGCATTTCGATAGGTGCCGCCAGGATTTACAATATACTGCACATCGGGTTGGACACTAAGCCAGGGCGTAAGCGCCGCAGAGTAAAAGCCTTCAACGGAAAGTTCAAAGTTTTGCGGAGTCTGGGCATACGGACTCAGGTGAACCCACGTGGCACCCAAACCGGTGTTGTCGTCCGGGCGGCCGGGAAGCGGGCCGCGCCAGCGCAGACCGCCGCTGATGTTCTGATCCATTTCCGTAAGCCGGTCATCCGCCCAGGCATACTGCATAAATGCGCCGATGCGTGAAGCAGCCTGTCCGGCGGGGCAAGCAAACTTCCACAGAGTCTGATCAATGTACCCATAAAAGCCAAACGCACCCTGCCTTGTTCCCCCCGCATACGTTTGGAACCCGCCGGTATGAAACCACTGGCCGACTGTAAGTGTTCCACTTAATTTGTTGCGACCGGCCGACCAGTTCAGACTTTCCTCCGTCAGCGCCATAAGCCCATAAGGATTTTCCACCGCATACGGATCAATACTGGGAATCGCAGGCAGTGTGTTGGACGTATTGCCATCAAACAGACCGCCGCGAAAAGCCAGACTGCTGATTGGCTGCCATGAAAATTCCCCACCCCAGGCGGAAAACGGATAACTGGGAAAAACAAAAATTGAAGGAGCAAATCCGAATGAACCATTCAGAAACGGCTGAGCGTCCCGGATGTGGTCAAGATCATAGGTGGTATCAATGCGACCTGCCTTGAACCAGAGTTTTCCGTCAAACAAATTCTGCTGATACCATATCTGGTCCAGCCGTGTATCCGGATTCTGATCAATTGCGCTGACGGCCTGCAGTTCCCCGACCAGATCATTTGCCGGGTTCTGACCGCCATGGGCCAGGAAGTCCACAAATGCCGTTCCCCCTTTCCAGCCGAACACTTTTTGAGTATCCAGTGTCATTGTCGCATCCAAACGGTAGCGCCAGTCGATTCGATTGGTGCGAATGCCGCCGGAGAAATTCTCGCTGGCCGCCTGCAAAAGTGTAACCGATGGCGTAATACCGTCATCCTCCATAGTTCCAAGCGCCCCCCACCAGCCACCTGTAAGGTTACCGCGGGTCAGGAGATTGTGAACAAACGCATCAAACGATGTCGGAGCAGGCCGCACGGCCACGGGTTGAGTCGCCGCACCGGCCGGACCTGCAGGCGACTGAGCGCTGTCCACCGAAAGCGAAGCTGTTTCCCCGCGCGAGTCTGCGGAAGGTGCGTTACCCCGGGCTGATCTGGCGACCAAATATCCAACCACAAGCATAAGGAAAGCCCGTCGTATCATGGGCTGAAAATTAAACCGTAGTTCCCCCCAGTTTAAGCCTATCGAGTCGTTTACAAGCCTTTGATTTATCGTGGTTTGCAGCGATTTTTCGGGTCGATTTTGCCTTAAATTTGTACCCATGTAAATGTCGTGTTGTAACTTGACATTGTCTTTAT
>DAIDJN010000038.1:0-32344 GCA_027451365.1 Phycisphaerales bacterium
CCCCGCATCCGGTGCTTACGAAATCTGCAGCCCGGTGTTCCACAAAGTCACGTTGCACCTGCAATCACCCTATTCCGGCGGCAAATTTGTGGTCACTGGTTCAGCCCGGCCCATTGAAAACCCTTACATTGAAGGGGTCAAACTTAATGGCTCAAGACTCAACCGATGTTGGATTCCCGTTTCCGCCATAACCCATGGCGGACGACTGGATTTCCACCTTGGTGCCACACCAAACCGTACCTGGGCCACCGCTCCGGCAGACCGACCGCCTTCGTTGACGCCTTGAGGCCAGTCTGGCCGGCCTTGGCGATTATCGGCAGGCTCAAGACTATCCTGCATCAGATATGTGGCGATAGCGCGCAGCAGCCCCGCGCCCTACCTGTTTGCGGTTGTATTTGCCGCTGCTGTTATATCAGTGGCATGCCAATACAGCTGAATTCTGCTCTGTCGCGACTGTAAAGAATCCGGGTGCGGTTTTAAGCCTGAGGTTACCAGCACTGCGGCTATTGCGGTACAACCAGCGTTGCGACATCACATTAATCAATTTCGAACACAGATGAAATCCCAATATTCCGCCGTCTGCCTTGCCACGCCAGCGGTAAACGGTTGTAATCTATGGTTGTCGAATTCGTCGCACAATTAATCCGAGGAGCCGTTGTTATGGGTGTGCCAGCTCTACTTGCAACACATGTCGTGGATGAAAAATATGCCGGTTTAACCTATCACATTCAGGGAGAACTTGTGCCCGTTCTTCAAATTGAAATGGGGCAGACGGGCATCTATTTCGAGCATCATGTCCTGCTTTGGAAAGACCCGGCCGTGAACATCGGCATCAAAACCATGAAGGGCGCTTTTAAGCGGATGATTTCCGGCATGCCAATTTTTATGACCGAGGCTGGCGGTCCGGGCCGCATCGCCTTCAGCCGGGACGGACCAGGCCATATAATGGCGCTGCACCTGCAGGCAGGACAAACGGTGGATGTCCGCGAACACCAGTTCCTGGCCGCCAGTTCCAACGTGGACTTCACCTTCCGTCGGGTTCAGGGTGTGGCAAATATGCTGTTCAGCGGCACTGGCTTTTTTATTGATACATTCAGTACGCAGCACCAAGAAGGAATCGTGTGGCTTCATGGCTATGGGAATATTTTTGAAATAACGCTGGCGCAAGGCGAACAGATTGATATTGAACCAGGCGGCTGGATATATAAAGACCCGACGGTCAACATGGAAACCAAAATCCAAAAACTTTCCACCGGTTTTTTTGCTTCTGCAGGGCAAATGGTCTGGAACCGCTTCACGGGTCCCGGCCGCCTGGCTTTACAAAGCATGTACATGCCGCTGGAAGCTGGAGTGGAATAATGCCCCCCCACGCGGGACATGCGCCCGTGGAATTGATCCATGGCACTAAAAAAAACCTATTGCGTGAATCATTCGGATCGCCCGGCCGTCGGCGTGTGCGTCATTACACGGCAGCCGGTATGTGAAGAATGCACCACCCGGTACGAAGGTGTTAATTACAGCCGGGCGGGGCTTGCGATTCTTAAAGCCCGTCGGGCGTCGGAAACCGGAACACGGTTCTGGCCTGACCGAGTATGGTTTATCGTGCTTGGTGTTCTATCCCCGGCATTTCTTTTCTTTCTTTATTTTGCTCTGGTCACATTGGCCCGTTGGCTGATGCGAATGGAGGCTGCATGACCCAGTCGCCAATTCAAGACCTGCGCGATGACTCACTTTTACGTGCCGGATTTGTCGGCCCGCTGGATGGTTCGCTGGAATATATCCGCCAGACCGCCGGATGGATTCTGCCGTTGTACATTCTTGCGACCGGTCCGCTGATTCTGGTGGCCGTGGCCGAAATTTCCGCCATTATGGAACGGGATGTAACCGCATCGCAATTTTACCTTCTGCTGGCACTGCCGGCACTGGTTTGGCGATGGGGAATCTGCTCGCTGATACAGTCGCGGGTTCTTGCGGACCTTTCGGGAACAAAGCCTCCGGCGATCCGTAAAAGGATCGCCTTTATACTCGTGATCCGCACGGCGCTGGCACCTCTGGCGATCTGGGGAATTTTCTTTTTTGTTATTCCATCTCTTCTGGCCATTGCCGCCGGTACCCTGGTCACTCCCCTGCTGCTTGATGCGTCCAATACCGGCTGGAACCAAGTGAAAAAACTGATGCGGTATAGCGTGGTTTCCACTCGCGCCATGCGTCTGGCCGCACTGCTGATGGTTATATTTCTGTTTGCGTCTTCAATGGTGTACGGCGTACTGGCGATCACGGGAACTTTTGTGCTGCCCTCATTACTGGGAATCGCAGACCCGCGCATTGGAGTCATTCTTAACAGCGGGACACTGAATCTGGGACTTGACTTTTTTACCCTGCTGGCACTGGACCTGTTGTGGTGCGTGTCCGGAGTCATTCTCTTTCTTGAACTTGATGCCCGGCGAACGGGCGCGGATTTGCGAAGCCGCCTGCAAGCAATGCTGGAGGGTCCGCGATGAGTTTTCAAGGACGAATCTTCGCGGCATGTCGACGATTCATTCTGTTCGCCGCTGGGCTGCTGCTGGCCGCGGGCATTGTTGCCGATACCGCGGGCGGCGCGGTTGCCAACCGGGTTGCCACCATGAATCGCAGTCGGGTGCACCCGCATCAGATACTGCGTCAGGTATTACAGGATCCGCTGTTTCACCAGTGGCAGTTGAAAACTTACGACCGCACTCCTAAATCCGCGATGGACTCCTATATTGCCAAAGTGCTTCGAACACTCCGGCATCTCCTGGACAAGATATGGAACAGGCATTCACACGATCATTTCAAGCATACCGTTTTGTCACCAAAGGAATCCTCATCGTTTTCAACCGTGCTGGGCATTTTAGGAAAAGTCATCATTATTGTTGCCGTGATCGCAGTTGTTTTTCTTCTGATAAACCTGCTGGCGGGCCGTGATAAAAGGACTACCCCACCGCCACCGCCCGCCGATCTCCGGGATATTTCTGAAGCCCTGCAAGAGGGAGATGCTCTGGCACTGGAAAGTGATCAGTGGCTGAACAAGGCTCGTGAATTTGAATCCAGTGGCGAATTCAGGCTTATGTATCGGGCGATGTATCTGGCTCTGCTGGCGGGTCTGCACGAAAAAGGAAAGATTCGCTTCCGGCGCAGCGCCACAAATTACGCGCTGGTGCGCGGGTTTATCGGCAACCAGTCTGAACGAACCATTTTTGGAAGCCTGACCGAACGGTTTGACCACGTCTGGTATGGCTGGAAGGTTTATCCGGCGCAAACTACAGCGGACCTCAAGTCCGCCATGACCACGCTGCTTACGGGGGAGAACCGCCATGCGTAGGGTTATGCCGGCAGCGCTGGGTATCGCTTTTATCCTGATGGCCTTCTGGTTTCTGATCGACGAGGCTTACAGCACCGCACGGGGCGGCGCGCAGTTGCCGCTGGGGTCCGCAATGCGATATGACCCGTACGGCACAGCGGCGCTCTACCGCACACTTTTGCGGATGGGCCAGCCGGTGACTCTATTGAACCGTTCGATTCTCGATCGCGCAGACAAGGGCGTTCTTCTGGTAGTCGTTCCGCCTGGCGGAGGCCGCGCGGCGACGGAGAATTACAGTGTTTCGTCCGGATATAATCCGCCGTTGCTGAAATGGATTCGAGCCGGCAATACATTTCTTGAATTCAGCCAGAACCAGACGCGAATCATGAGCCATTTCGGCGTCACGGGACAGCGAGTCATTCCCCATTTTGGAAAAATCACCCGCAAAACCAGAAAGGCGAAGGAAGACAACCGGAAATCAAAACGCAAGAAACCATGGAATTTTGTCCATGAAATGCACATGGATTCCGGGCAGATACAAAGTTCGCGGGGGCCTTGGTATTCAATACTTTCCGCTGGAAAAAACCCGGACAGGCTTAAACCGTGGCTTACACCCTGCCTCTGGACTCCACCGAAAACAACTCACACACCGAACATGATCGCCGACCGCGGCCACCAGCCACGCAGCACGAAGGAATCAGTTGTCATGCTGGCGCCGCAGTCTTTTCTTACAAGTCATTCAGCAAAGGCCAACCACGACCGGTGGCATATTCTGGCCGTGGCAAATGCGAAACCTGTCGCCATCGAACGAAAATATGGATCGGGCCAAATTATTTTCGTCGCCTCGCCATGGCCGGTCTATAACGCGGGGATAACGCAGGCGGACAATCTGAATTTTATACTGGCCCTGGTGGGAAAAAGGCCGGTCATATTTGATGAATGGCAACTGGGGCTGGGACAGAACGAATCGGTCATTCGCGTGCTTGCCTCCAACGGGCTGATACCTTTGCTGCTGCAACTGATCCTGCTGCTTCTGCTGTACGCCTGGAGTCGAGGCGGTTATCCCATTCAACGCGGCAACCCCGCTTCCGCGCGCACCGACACCATATCAGACCAGATTATGTCCCTCGGACACCTTTACGCACGGTCACTTAGCGCCCAGGAAATTGCGCAGCGGATTCATCGGGAAATTATTGAACGACTCTCTTCGGCCATCGGGTGCCGGCAGGAAGAACTGCCACAGCGCGTCGGCGGACTTCCTTCCGATCTTTCGGTTAAAGCCCGGTACCTTCTGAACAATATAAACTATACAGATAATTTAATATACAAGCCATCCCGAATGAAACGGAATACAAAACAACGTTCGAAGGATAACCGCCGGCTTATTGAAGTGCTTGCACAATTGTCGTCTTTATGCGAGGAGCTTAAACGTGTCCGATATTCAAAATCCTGAACTGATCTGGGCTATTGAAACGCTTGCGGCCGTGCGGGCGCAGGTTTCCGCTGTTGTCCGCGGCCAGGAAAATGCACTGGACAGCATGCTGACGGCATTGCTGGCCGGCGGCCACGCGCTGCTGGAAGGTGTTCCGGGAACGGCGAAAACGCTGGCGGTTCGAACCATGGCGATGACACTGGCCTGCCGGACAAAGCGCATCGCCTTTACGCCGGACCTGATGCCATCCGATATTACCGGCACCACTATCCTGACTCCGGGAGATCGCGATTTTCATCTGCACCAGGGGCCGGTGTTTACAGACCTGCTGCTGGCCGATGAAATAAACCGCGCACCGGCGAAAACCCAGTCGTCGCTGCTCGAGGCCATGGCGGAAAAGCATGTCACCATAGACGGCATGCGTCATTTGCTTTCGCCGGTGTTCACCGTATTTGCCACGCAAAATCCAGTGGAATTTGAGGGAACGTATCCCCTGCCGGAAGCCCAGCAGGACCGCTTTTTATTGAAGATTACGCTGGACTACCCGTCCGAGGAGGCTGAAACCTTTATTCTTCAACGCTCCCATGCCGGACAGCCGCTGGATAATCTGGAATTGGCAAACTTAAAGCCACTGTTGGATGTAAACGGTTTATTGAGGGCGCAAGCGGCCCTGGCGCTGGTGCGGGTGGATCCGCCGATTATTAAATATATTCTCGACATTGTACGTGCCACCCGTCGGCATGAAGCTATTCTTCTGGGTGGCGGCCCACGGGCCTGCATCGCGCTGCTCTTATGCGCCAAGGCGTGGGCATTGATACATGACCGGGATTTTGCCTCTCCGGATGATGTCGTTCGGCTGGCTGAAGCTGTGCTGAGCCATCGGCTTACACTATCGGCCGATGCGGAGGTGGCCGGCGCGAGCAAATCGGAAGTGCTGACCCGAATTCTTGAAACTATTGAGGTGCCGCGATGATACTGCCCGGACGCATGGCGATGGGGCTGGCGGCCAGCGTAAGTCTGCTGTTGCTGGCGGCTGCACTCGCGACTCATTCGCCCGCTGGGGAATCGCTCCTGCTGACCGCCATAGCGCTTGATGCTCTGCTGGCCATAGCCATGACGCTGGACGGCTTTTTACTGCGACGCGCACAGATTGTCCTTGAGCCGCAATTTCCCAAGCGGGGCGAGGCGGAACGCGAAATTCAAATTGTCTGGTGTATTGAAAACCGCGGCACCGGCCCCATTTACATCACGCTTGAATTCACCGATCTGGCAGATGAATTAGCCACAAATTCGCCAGACCGACCGTCCGAGCGTCTGTTACCCTCAGCCCGCCAATGGTTACTCCAACCGCGGCAGGCAATTGATGCGGCATTCCGTATTACCCCTGCGAACCGTGGCCTCTTGTACTTGCCAAAGCCCGTCCTGACAACAGCCCATCGGTGGCGACTGGCGCAATGCCGGACGGTCGGCCCCAAGCCGCCGCCGATCACCATTTATCCAAGCATCGCGCCGATCCGACGTTATGAAGCGCTGCGCCGCAACCGGGCACTCAATCAGATCGGCATGCACCAGCGGAGGCTGGTTGGGTCTGGCAGGGAATTCGAACAACTCCGAGATTATCTGCCCGATGACGAATTTCGCGATATAAACTGGAAAGCCTCTGCGCATCACCGCAAATTAATTACCAATGTCTTTCAGATGGAGCGCAGCCAGGATGTGCTGCTTTGCCTGGACGCGGCCCGAATGATGGCCATGCCGGTATCCGGGCGCACCGCACTGGATTTCGCAATTGATGCCGCCATTCTGCTGGCCTATACCGTGGCTCGTCAGGGAGACCGAGTGGGTCTGGCGGTGTTTCGTGATCAGATGGAAACATTCATTAAGCCCGCCGGTTCAACCCGCGCCGTATCGCGAGTCATAAAAGCGATGGTAGAGGTTCAGCCCAAAAATCTCTTCCCGTCTTACGCCGCACTGGCCGAGGCAGTTCGGACTCGGCAGAATCGGCGCGCCATGATCTTTTTGTTTACTGATATGAACGATCCGCAGTTAACCACCAATCTTTCGGAAATAGCCGGATCATTCCGGCGGCGGCATCTGCTGACTGTCATTTCATTGCGAGATCCGCTGCTGAATCAGGCGGTGAGTTGTGCACCGCGCACGACCACGGAAATGTTCCAAGTGATGGCCGCCCGCCAGTTGCTGATACAACGCGATTCCCACAAGTCGAAACTTAAACTGGCTGGTGCCGGTCTGCTTGAAAGCGATGCTGGCGGTCTGTCAATTTCGGTAATCAATCGTTATTTAACCATTAAGGCCCGCCAACTGGCATAAACAGACATCGGTCGCCCGTCCCGGCCAGTCGGCACGGAGGTGTCGGCTATTCAGGCAGCGACCGCAGATATTCCACTATCAGCCGCACACCAAAACCGCTGGCATTGTCGCCGGAAATGTATCGCTGTTCTTTCCGTGGATTGGCAGTACCGGCTATGTCCAGATGTGCCCATGGAATATTTTCCGGCACAAATTCATTCAGAAACATGCCACCTTGAATCGGGTGAGCCTCGCGGCCGCCGCTATTGGTAAAATCCGCATGCGGGCTTTCCAGCAGTTTGGCATACCGTGGATGCAATGGAAGCCGCCAGAGCCATTCACCGGTCTTCTGTCCCGCAATCACCATCTGGGCGGCAATTTGATCCTGATTGGTCATCAGACCGGCAAAAACACCGCCCAGTGCCGTAACCACACCACCGGTAAGAGTGGCCATATCTGCGATCGCCCGCGGTTTATATTTTTTACAGGCGTAGGCCAGCGCATCTGCCAGTATCATGCGGCCTTCGGCGTCGGTATTAGTTACATCAACTGTTTTACCATTGTACATTCGTATAATATCACCGGGCCGGTAGGCCGCGGCATCCACTGAATTTTCCGCAGTCGGAATAACGCCGATTACACGCTGATTCAGCCCGATACACGCCACAGCCCGCATGATGCCCATCACAGCCATGCCGCCGCATTTGTCATATTTCATGGCGCCCATGTCCGCGGCCGGTTTAATTGATATTCCACCAGTATCAAAGGTTACGGCTTTGCCGACAATCACAACCGGGCTTTGTCCACGGCGACCGACCGCTGGATTATATTCCAGGAAAATCATGGCTGGCGGCGTTTGGCTCCCCTGGCCAACGGCCAACAGGCCGCCCATGCCAAGTCTGGCGGCGGCTTTGGCATCCAGCACAGTGCATTTCAAACCAGTCTGACGGGCCATGCGCCGCGCTTCAGATACCAATGTGGCCGGGTTCACCACATTGGCTGGCTGACAGGCAATATGCCGCGCATAGTTGGTCGCGGCGGCAATCTGCACCTGACTGGCCACAGCAATTTCATTAGCAGATGTCGGCGAAATCCGGGAAAGAATAATGCGAACAGTCTTGGCCGTGGAAACACTGGCCTTTTTTGCGGCCCCTTCCGAATTGTCTTCTTGAGTTTTACCGGATTTATACAGCTTGAACGAAAATCCGCCCAGCACCGCCCCTTCGGCAAACGCAGGAGCCAATTCCGCCCAGTTGCGCGCCCCGGTATCATTTAGCAGCGCCCCCGGATGCACCAGCAGATTCCGGAGTTTCAAATTCTGTGCCGCCTGAACGGCCCGCGCACCGGCCCAGCGCATCAGATCTTCCTGATCCTTTAAAAAATCGGCGGACTTTCCCAACCCAAGCAGAATGATTCGCGGCAGATTGCCTGCCCCCGGGACGGCCTGCCACGCTCCGGCCTTGGCCTTGAAATCTCCGCGGGCCAGCACGCCGGCGACAGTGTGGCCGATGTCTTTGGGCAGACCGGTAAAATCCAACAGATCAGCCTTGGAATCTGAAAACAGAAAAATCGCTACCGCATCCGCATTGGCGGGAACCCTGGCATCCAATTCGAATTCGGCGACCGGAGTCAGTTCCGCAATGGCTGGTGAAAATTTATTACGACGGATAGAGGGCATAGGCTACCTTTCAAAATTGCCGCGGCACATTTTTATCGCCAGCGGCGCAACATTATTCAAGCGGTGATTTTACACGCTTTTGGCGGGCGGTGTCCTGTAGCCGGTCAGGCGGCCGCTGAAGGCCGTCCAATTGCGCTCGCCACGGGCGGTCCAGAACACTTCGGCCGCAGCGCACAACCGCGGGAAGATGCGATCCCACACCACGGAAAGATTGGGCACATGTTCCGTCCAGAGGTTCGCCTGCGAACCAAGCAGCAACGGCCGCAGATGTGGCGTAAAGCCTGGAGTCAGCGGTTCAAAGGCATACACCTTTTGGGTTGGTGTGGATGCCGGCAGCCAGTCAAAATACATGTGGCCCTGCGGGCAGGGAACAACCGGATGACCCGCGGCGGCCATCGCCGGCCCGATTTGGGGAGATTTCCCGTGCCAGGCCATTGCGATCATCCCGGGCGGCGAATAATGTGGGTTATCGTGCCAACAGACCATCGACCGGCCAAGTTTCCGCACAATATCCGACACGCGCTGCTCAAAATATCCCTGCAATGCGGGCATAGAATCAATATGTCGGGCTTTCATCAGGGCTAGGCATGAGGGGCAATTCTGCCAGTTGTTATAAGCAACTTCGTCACCACCGGTGTGCAGAAACGGTCCGGGAAACAGCCGCGCGGTTTCTTCCAGAACATTCGACAAAAATGTAAATACCGCCGGGTTGCTGGCGCAATACGCATAGCGCGTCTGCCAAATGCTGTGGCTGGGAATCGGGACCTGCTGGCCGGTGCAACCGAGTTCCGGGTAGACATGAAGCGCCGCACTGCAATGACCCGGCATTTCAATTTCCGGCACAACGGTAATGTGCCGCTGACGGGCAAATTCCAGCACACGCCGAATATCCGCGGGGGTATAAAACCCTCCATATTGCCCGGCGGCATTATAGTGTGCGGTCTGGCTGTGCTGAAATCCAAACCCAATGGACTTCCGCCACGCGCCGATGTCCGTCAACTTCGGATATTTTGGAATCGCCAGTCGCCAGCCCTGATCATCCGTCAGGTGCCAGTGAAAAATGTTCAGCTTAAGCGACGCCATGGCATCCAGAACCGCCATGACCTCATGCGTATCAAAGAAGTGTCGGCTTACATCCAGCATAAAGCCGCGCCATTCAAATCGCGGAAAATCATGGACCTTCACCGCCGGGATTTCCCACAACGGGTGGGCGAAACCACCGCTTTTTCGACTGACGGCCAATTGCAACAGCGTAACCAGACCATTAAAAAGGCCGTGGCAATGCGTTGCCCGCAAACTTACACCGCCCTCCGCGGTGTGCGTATCCAGGTTGTATGCTTCCGCCTGTCGCCATGCGGGGCCATCCATCATCTGCCCGGCTTCCTGTGCCAGGTCGAACTGCACTTTTTCGGCCGGTGCGTGCGCGTGCAGCGGCACAAGAGTGATACCAAAATTCTGGCGGAATTTGTCCACCGCATAATTCAGCAGCGGCCGGCCATCAACTGCCGAACCGCGGAATCTTATAGTCATGCCATCATGCAGCGGCAAAGGCTTTTGTGGGAAGGACTTCACGGTAGCCGGAAGGGGAATCAGGCCTGGATAATTGAATGATTGTTCCGATTCGGGCGCGGCCACGGAAGACAGTACCCCGCCTGATGGCACCATAGCCGCAACTGTTACCAGGCTGCAGGCCTTCAGAATTTTCCGCCGTGAATGGTGGGGTTCCAACGGTCACCTCGTTTCATGCGCCGCAGCAAAAATCAGCGTGTGGTCCAGACGGCCGGCGGTTCAATATGGTCCGCGGGGCGAGCGCCGGCATCTTTGCGGGCGGTGCCCGTAAGCCGGCTGATAATTTTTACGTGCATGTCATGGTCGCAGGCAATCTGGCAGCTTAAGCGAATCTGTGGGGTTGCCGCCAGACCTTTAGTCGCCAGCAGTTCTTTTTCCGCCGTGGTAATGCCAGCCGGTTCCCCGGACACAAATTGCACGCGGCAAGTGGTGCACCGTGCAAATCCGCCGCAGGCGTGAAGCTGGTCCACTTTCGCTTCATCAACCAGTGCATTTACCAGCCGCTTGCCGGCCGGAACATCAAACGTGCCAAAATCATCCACAATCAGCTTGGGCATGAAAAACTCCAAAATAGATCAGACGCCAGCCCAAGAGTATGCGGCCCCTGCACAAAGGATGCAAGGATCAGCAAGCAGCGCCTGGCTGCGGCGTCGCGATATGGACCCCTGTAACAACGGCGGCGCATATTTGAGCTACGGCGTTCTCGATGCGTTGAAATGACCGCAATTTCTTCCCCCGAATCTGGGCAATATCCACCAGTTTGACCAATTTCGCCAGGTCGGTCGTTTCAGTATAGCCGTTCTCAAAATTATATTTGAGCCAGCCCTTCGCGTTGCGCGGTGCTTCTTCCAAATTACCTGTGGGAAATTCAGTTTTTTTTCGCAGCCGATACACGTAGCTTTTGTCGTTCTGCTGGATTGAACTGGCTCCCGCAATCATCCACGTTTCCACCTCTTGCATTGCAAAAACCACCGCCAACGAAAATGTCTTCCCCGCGCCAGCTCGCGAGGCAATTTCTACAAGGTTCGATGCTGCGAAAACCGGGCAATCTATTGGTGGCGGCTCTTTCGCAGCTTTATTTCTGCCAATTTTCGGAAGAACATCACCGTCAATTAGAAGGATAATTCCGGACGCTCTTTCCCGTTCCGGGCCTTTCTGCGTCGCCAAAACCAGCTTTTTCTCCAGCTCGGTGCGACCGTCTTTGGCAGTAAGAAGATTGACGTAATTGCCAACCCGCAGGGCGCTGTTGTGAATGGCAACCGATCTTTCGGGCGATCCATCCCGAAACAGGTCATTTCTCAGCCGTCTGACAAGAAGTGGGGCTGCCTCCACGTCGCTGTAACCTTCGCAGAGAAGTTTGATCGTTGGATAAGCCAATGCTTCCCCCATCAGAACCAATGATCGATGACGATTCTCAATATGCCAGAAGTTCGCCCGGCATCATCAGCTTGTCTCGGAGCGCGAGAATATCGTCAGTATGCGGCGGACGAACAAGCGTTCCGTTGTCGCCGATTTCAACGAGCCGAATGGAGGGCGGCGGAAAACGGTCCAGAAATTGTGGACTCTGCGTCGTAATAATAAACTGGGTGCCCACCTTTTCTGCTGCGGATAAAAGGTTTTCCGCCAATATCATCTGCGCTCGATAAGAAAGACCGGTCTCCGGTTCCTCAAGGCAGATCGTCATTTTTGGCGGGTTCTGGTAAATTGCGATAAATGCCGCAAGCAGCCTTCGAAATCCTTCCGACCATTCTGCCAAGGGGATTGTGGTACCGTTCGCTGGTTTGCCACCAGGTCCCATAATGAACCCTGATTCGAATAATTCCGCAACCGCCCCCGGATTGGGCATCACGCTTTTCATCGAATCAACAATTTTTTTCCAAATTTTGGGCATAATCGGGTTGGCCTTAATGCCCTCAACCAAAGTCAGCGCGCCAAATCCATCATAAGCCATTCCCCCGCCCATAGACTGACGATGGGTCCGCGATGGAGCCAGCACGTCATCGGACCACCGATAACACGAAATTCCGCTAGAAATTATTTCAAACGCGCTGCGAATCTCTGAAGCCCTATTCGCCAAATCGCGAAGCAGCGAACGACTTCCATCCGGGCGGTCGACCCGTTGCCCCTTCGTCGGCACTAACCAATTCCCATTTTCCCATTTGAAAATGATATTGTCCGCCAGCCTGAGTTCCTCGCCGATGATCCGTGATATTGCGCGATTTTTGTCGACCTTAACCGTCAGGCAATATTTGTAATTCCCGTCGGATTTGGAATCGTCAAACTCAATCTGCCACGATGTATTAACGTCCGTTCCGGCGGATTGCACGGGGCCAATGAGTTGAAGTCCGGTTTCCGAGAACGAAGTCAAGCCGTCTTGTTGATTTACTAACAGGCATAAGACCCTTAGCGCAGCGATGAAATTCGATTTGCCGGTACCGCTGCGGCCGACGAGCACGGTCAATTGATCCAATTCAGCTTCCGTATGTAGAAGGCTTTTGAAGTTGCTTACTGTCAACCGCTTTATCATAAGCAAACACCTCGATGGATTCACCGTTGCGTCATTACCCTTAATTATAGCGAAAGAGCGTCCTAAGGCCAATTGCGGCGAGTTATCAGGTGGTGCCGGTTAAAATGCGTGGGAATTCGCCAAGGCAGGATAATCCGTTACAATCCGGAAGGTTGCACGGTTTGGAGATTTTCAGGCAATGGCACACGCAAATTTACCCGCCCGCATCTGGCTGGTCCGCCACGGTCAAACCGACTGGAACGCCCAACGCCGAATTCAGGGCCATACACCCACAGAATTAAATGCCGCTGGCCGGGCTGAAGCCGCGATGCTGGCCGACTGGTTTGCCGATCGGCCATTTGCCACCGTCTGGTCCAGCGATCTGCCGCGGGCCAAACAGACCGCCGACGCCATTGCCGCAAGACACAACCTGCCGGTGCATACCACCCACGAACTGCGGGAACGCGAACTTGGGCCATTTGAAGGCAAGACGTGGGATGAAGTTCGACGAATCCGTGGCGAGTTGACCGGCTCTCCTTTGCAGAACGGCGACCTTGCAGACTGGACCGGCGTACCAGGCGTGGAAACCGACGCAGATTTATGGCATCGCGTCAGTCGACAACTTGCCTCCATTGCCAATAGCCATCAGGGGAATGCACTGGTCGTGAGTCATGGCGGCGTAATCAAGCATACCGTGTGCCACGTTCTCGGACTGCCGTCTGGATTGCCGCGACGCTTCCCCTTGTCCAATGGAATAACCGCCGTGCTGACATTGCGAGCCGACGGCTTTTATCTGCAAAGCCTGCTCGATGTCGGCCTGCTGGCCGGACAACCGGAATCGGTGGATACAGCGCAGGCACCGTCAGCCTGAACCGGCCAAACCGCAACCAAAACAATGCCCCAACAAGCGCGGTCAGGCTAAAATTCCAAGTGAGCAGCGGCGTTATGCGGCTGGACTTGTGGGAGTTAAGGCGAAGCCGCCAAGAAATTCGATCCAAACAAATTAACAGGACGAATTACTTTAGGTTCGCGGACGAAGTACCGCGAACTGCAACGGACTTGGCCGGATACAAAGCCGATGGTATGATGCCATCATAAAATCCGGCAAATACTGATAAACACACGGTATTTGCTGCGGAAAGCGCACCTTCCGCCGCCGTAGCTCAGCTGGTAGAGCGATGCTTTCGTAAAGCATAGGTCTTGGGTTCGAGTCCCAACGGTGGCTTTGCTTCTTCACTTCGTAATTCCTGAAGTGTGCCTGCCAAAACGCGGCTTTCTGAATCAATGCCTGTGCGGCGGTCCGATGCGCTTATTCACACGACACAACCGGGGCGCGAAAGCATTGCGGCTGTTGAATCCGAGCTTGGTCGCGTTAGAAATATTCTCAACCATTCTCTATTGTGAATTCAGACATTTCTTGGGCTTGCTGTAGTTTTCTGAATTTTTACCAATCCAAATTTTGTCAACTGAAAACCCGATGACCGGAAGCCGAATTACAGCGTATTCCGGTGAATGCCGTAATATTTTATCTTTTTGGCGTTGGCACAATTCTTTTTTTATTTCCGCAAAGCAAGATATGGTTCGCAGGTGCCCCGCGGTGGGAGGCGAAATTGTGGAAAGATCATATTGCATGGGTGGCCGCCATCGGCGGAATATTTGCAGCCCAAGTCCTTGATTCAGGCAATCTTCCAGCGCTAAACGCTGTATAATATTGGCAATTCATCCAAAACTTATAAAATGCCCGGTGGAAGCCGATGCAAAACCGAAGCTGCTAAACGGTTAATTGGCGGCACATAACCGATTTCGATCTGCCCGCATTCTGCAGCGATGGACATCAGCCATTAATGGATTCAATCTTTACTGCCAGATATTTCTGACGATGGCCCACGCGACGGTGGAACCCCTTGCGGCGGGTGAAACGTTCCACGTAAATTTTGTCCGCTTTGGTGTCGCCAAGAATTTTCGCGGTGACGGTGGCACCCGCAACCGTCGGTTGACCAATCTTAACGCCGGAATCTCCGGACACCAGAAGAACTTTATCAAAGGTAATCGTGGTGGCATCTGCCGGCAGTTCACGAATATCAATTTCCAGGACATCATCCTTTTGGATTTTAAATTGTGTGCCGCTGTCTTCAACAATCGCGTATGCCATGGAAAACTCCAACACCGCCGGGCCAGGCCCGTTCAACTAAATTCTGTACGTTCGCGAATAAGTCGCAAACGATTCTCCCGCAATGGGAAAGTCCAGCATTATGCGGCAGATTGTCCGGTTAATCAAGTGCCCAATCGGCGAATGAAAAATGGAGCTTGAAAGCAAGTCGCGATCAGGGCTGATAACCGGATATAGCGAAGCGTTCCCAATACCCCAAAATCGGTGTCAGCCGTGAGAAAAAGAGCGATTTTAAGCTCCGTCGTCGGGGCAGAAATCAGCGTTACACCAGTTCGCAAGCTGAAATTGAAAGTCCCGAACGCCGATTTATTTAGCCCATCGGAGTGGTTTTCAGTAGCCAAAAATGGCACCAAACCAACGTCCCTAATCCGCACCGACCTCAGCTTCCGTTTCGCCAGCCGATTCATCTAAAATGTCATCACCCGCTTTTCCATTGGTGGGAATAACGCCCAAGGTGGACAGAATAGACCCGTCCAGAAAGCCTTCCAGCCGACGCGATCGCACCGGATGCTGCAATTTGCGCAAGGCCTTGGCTTCCACCTGCCGCACGCGTTCCCGCGTTACCTTAAAAATGCGTCCGACTTCTTCCAAGGTATAGGTGTAGCCATCCCCAATGCCATAGCGCAGCTTGATAATTTCCCGTTCGCGATAGGTAAGCGTGCGCAACACCTGGTCAATCCGTTCACGCAGCATGTCCTGCGTCGCGGTTTCGACAGGGTTTTCCGCGGCCTCATCTTCAATAAAATCGCCAAAATAGGAATCTTCCGACTCACCGACCGGCCGGTCCAGCGAAATCGGATGCCGGGCAATTTTCAGCACGCGCCGACATTCCGATACCGGCATTTTCGCCTCACGCGAAATTTCCTCGATCGTCGGTTCGCGTCCCAGGTCCTGCAGCAGCTTTTTGCTGATGTTCCGCAGCTTGGACATGGTTTCAATCATGTGCACCGGGATGCGAATTGTGCGGGCATGGTCTGCGATCGCTCGCGTAATCGCCTGACGTATCCACCAGGTCGCATACGTGCTGAATTTGTATCCGCGGCGGTATTCATATTTATCCACAGCGCGCATCAGGCCGGTGTTTCCCTCCTGAATAATATCCAAGAAGGAAAGGCCGCGGTTGCGATACTTTTTGGCAATGGAAACAACCAGCCGCAGATTACCGCCGGAAAGGCGGCGCTTGGCATCTTCATATTCATTAAAAACCAGGTTAATGCTCTGACAGCGGCGCATCAGCGCGGACCCTTCCTCCAGCACCAGGTCCGCCAATCCATGGCGTTCCTCTTCCATGGCCTGGCGGTCATCTTCGGTGTAACGGGCATTCTTATCCGTCAGGCGGCGCTCCAAGTCTGATAACTTCGCGCTTATGGAAAGCAGCCGCCGCATAAGCGGAATTACCTTGCTCGTCCGCAGGGAAAGCTCTTCCAACAGTTTTACATTTTTCAGACGCGTGGCGGTCATCCGCCGTTCGATTTCTTCACGATGCGCTGGATTGATATCTGAACGCCGCAGTTTTTCCCAGTCTTCGCGGTCACGTATCAGCAGCTTGCGAATGGTGTTCAGGTTGGTGGGAATTCGCTTGGAAACAGTCGCCTTGGCATCCACTTCGGCGGTCGAAATGCGCATGGTGCGGTCAAAAGGCAATTCGCCCGACTCCACCTGCGCCAGAATATCCACTGCCGCCTGCGTGCAATAATCACTGGCCAGTACCTGCCGCCGGAACGTCATGCGGGTGAATTCAATTTTCTTTGCCAGACGGATTTCCTCTTCGCGCGTCAACAGCGGAATTTCACCCATCTGCGTCAGGTACATTCGCACCGGGTCATCAATGCGCTTGGCACCGACTTCAACTATCTCGTCCTCTTCCTTTAAATTGACAATTTCCTCTTCGGCTTCACGCATCATTCCTTCATCCGGGTCTTCAGTGGAACCGGCCGCTGTGTGCTTCACGCCGTCGGCTTCGTTCAGCAGTTCAATGCCAAGAGCCTCAAACTGCTGCATCAGAGCGTCTAGACGGTCCGATGAATTGGAAATGGCATCATCCGGAAGAAGTTCGTTAATTTCATCGTATGTCAGATATCCCTGAGACTTGCCCTTGTCAAAAAGCATCTGAATGTTCGCATCGGCCCGCGAAGCCGGAACTGTGCTGACCATGGCGGGAGGTTGAACCTGCGAACTGGTGCCGTGAGTCACAATATTCTCCTGAGTCTGTGCGGGACAGCGCTTTGCGCGTGCCGACAAGCATCCAAGGAGCCCCAAGCTCCTTGGACGAAACAATCGCAATTGGATGGTCTACAAAGCAACCCGACCGCACGCCTGTGGAATTATCCGCAATGCACCACAGCCGCAATGCAACTGTAAACCAACGCTGCGCCCGGTAACACTATCCGGGATTCACCTTAAATCCGCTACCGCACCCCATGCCGCAAGGCCTGGCGCGCGCTGGCGAATGAGTCATTGTACCACCCAAAAGCCCCCGATGCCAATCCTGGCCAGCCCCGGGCTATCCATTTCCATTCCTTTTCCCACCCAAAGCGTTCCGCCATCCGTTTCCACTTTCCTAAACAGCACCATGGTCGTGGTACATTCAAGCAGCGAAATTGCGTATTAATGCAATTGGCGGCATCATGGTGGACTATGCTGACCAATTTTGCTACATTAACATCTGTGGGTTTTACAGTAACTGGGGCATTGCCATGAATTTCACCAATTCCGCATTCGGTTATGTCATGCTGACCATTATTGTATTGGCCATCTTCGCCGCACTGGCACTCCTTTGGAGCCTGCGGCAGAAAATCAGCAGCAGTCTGCCTGATTTAACCGACCATCTCAATTCCTCGGCGGATCAACTGCCTAAAGTGGTTGGTGAAATGGAAATGCGATTCGAACGCTTGGAACGAACCCTGCGCGACGAAACCGCTGGCACCCGACGCGAACAGGCCGACCAGCAGCAGAAAGCCCGCCAGGAACTGGCCACGGCCCTGAAACAGACCGCGGATTCACTTAATTCCCAGTTAAACCAGCTCACCCAATCCAACAGCCAGAAACTTGACCAGGTACGCGACACCGTTGAAACGCGTCTGGAAAAAGTTCGCGGGTCTGTGGAAGAACGGCTCTTGCTTATTCAGCAGGATAACAATAAGAATCTTGAACAGATGCGTCACACTGTGGACGAAAAGCTCCAAGGCACACTGGAAAAACGCCTGGGTGAATCGTTCAAACTTGTTACTGATCGCCTGGAACAGGTGCACAAGGGCCTCGGTGAAATGCAGGCTCTGGCCGTCGGCGTGGGAGACCTCAAGCGTGTGCTGGGCAATGTGAAATCCCGCGGCGTATTTGGCGAAGTGCAGCTTGCCGCCCTTCTTGAAGATGTTCTTACTCCCGAACAATATGTACGCAACATTTCCGTCCGCAACAATGACCAGCGCGTTGAATTTGCCATTCGGCTGCCCGGAACCACCGGCGATGCGGACCAGCACGTGCTGCTGCCAATCGATGCCAAATTCCCGCTGGAAAATTATCGGCGGCTGGTAGAGGCTCAGGAAAAGCTGGATACCGACGCGGTCCACGCCGCCGGCCGGGCCTTGGAAGTGGATGTGGAATATTGTGCCGCGGATATCAGCGGCAAATACATCAACCCACCGGTCACGACCGATTTTGCCATTCTCTTTCTACCATCTGAAGGCCTATTCGCGGAAGTCGCACGGCGCGAGGGACTCGTCGAAAAGCTGCAACGCAAACTCAAAATAACCATGGCCGGCCCCACGACGCTCTGGTCGATCCTGACCAGCATTCAAATGGGATTCCGTACGCTGGCCATTCAAAAGCATTCCAGCGAAGTCTGGAATGTGCTTTCGGAGGTAAAAACAGAATTCCAGAAGTTTGGCGAATCGCTGGATCGGGTTCAGAAAAAACTGCAGGACGCACAGGGTTCCATTGAAGATGTCGCGACCCGCAAGCGAGCCATGGAACGCAAACTTAAGGGCGTTCAGACGCTGCCCGTCGGCAACAATCCACCCCCGCTGCTGGCATCGGCAAACGATGGCGAATAACCGCCCCCCCCGCCGCGCTTCGTAACCGTGATTGCTGAACATTCACGGTTCATTTTATCCTGCCGCTTCCCGCCGGTACCAACGGTTGTGTCACCGTGTCCCGGTGGCGCGAGTTCCGTAAAATCTTCGAGCGGGGCCATTATTTTACAAGAATCTACATTGGATCCGCCGGAAATGCCGCGGAGGGTTCCGGCATGGCACCATTATCCCATGCGCTTTCACCGTGCTGACCAATATCCAGTCCTTCTGTTTCCAGTTCCTCGGAAACGCGCAATCCGATGGTCCGATGAATCAACCATCCCACAAACGCGGTTCCGGTGGCGGCCCAGGCTATTGCGCTTAACGCCGCAATAAATTCCACATTTAACTGATGGATATTGCCTGCAATCAAACCGGAAATGCCATTTACGGCCATACCTGCGAACACACCCGTCAGAATCATTCCCAGAAAACCACCCACACCGTGTACACCAAAGGCATCCAGCGAATCGTCATATCCAAAAAGCATTTTTATCTGCACCGCTAAATAACAGAATAGACCCGCAAGCAGCCCGATTATCGGTGATGACCAGATTGCAACATAGCCGCAGGCGGGTGTAATGGCCACCAGACCGGCCACGGCTCCGGACGCCAGGCCCAGCGTGCTGATGCGCCTATGATGCAGATACTCCGCCAGATTCCAGGATAGAGCGCCAGTTGCCGCCGCCAAGGTGGTATTCAGAAACGCCACGCCGGCAACGGCATTGGCCCCACCGGCCGACCCGGCGTTAAAGCCATACCATCCAAACCACAAAATGCCCGCGCCGGTAAGTGTCAGCGCAAGCGAGCTTGGCTGCAATACCTGATTCGGATAGCCAGTTCTTCGTCCCAGCAGCATGGCCAATACCAGGCCGGACACGCCCGAAGCAATTTCCACGACGGTGCCGCCCGCAAAATCCACCGCGCCCATTTTATGCAGCCACCCGCCGCCCCAGATAAAATGTGCCATCGGATCATAAACAAGCGTGCTCCACAGGATAAGAAACACGACAAATGCTCTAAATTTCATGCGCTCAGCTATCGCCCCGGCAATAACCGCCGGCGTAATCATTGCGAACATTGCCTGAAACATGCAGAAAACGGTCTCTGGAATTTTACCGCCCCCCGCGGAAACCAAGTGATGTGGCGGCACGCCCAGCAGCAGCATTTTCGCCGGCTCCCACCCAATAATGCCCCATTTATCCGTGCCGAAGGCCAACATATAACCGAACAGAAACCACTGCACCAGCACCACACAAAGCGCCGTATAGGAGTGCATCATTGTGCCCAGCATGTTTTTCTTGCGGACCATGCCGCCATAAAATAGCGCCAAACCGGGAATCATGAACATAACCAATGCGGTGCTCGTGAGCATCCAAGCCGTACTTCCGGTATCAATACCGGTCTGGGCGGCGGTGGCACCTGCGGAAGGTATTGCATCCGGTGTGGCGGCCATCGCGGTCGCGGGTCCAAACACCACTATTCCAATGGCAAAAAGTCCGATGAAGATGCCGATTTTCAGAAATCTATTTTTTGACGCGTTGCAAGATTTCTGGCAGATACCGTCATTGCGAAATAAATACACAAACTCTCCAAAACAGGCATAATCAAATAGACCGCCATTATAACAGGCGTACATTTAGCGTAAACAATAGGCATTTTTAGCATCTTAAGTACGATATTGTGCACAAAAAGGTGATAAATGCAACTTTTACAATCACAATGAATGCCTTTTGCCTATTTTTTACACATAAATTAATTTGGTCATCAATTAACTCGCAGCGTATACGTCGGCTTTTCTGCAGATTTGAGCCGCCATACATGTGCCAAAACACCTTCGTGCTCCCCTTGGCGACACATTGCCGCACAAAAGCTACAATTAAACAATGGCTCATTTTTCGCTGCCTCTTCACCACTCGCATCGACCACCGGTCAAGGGCCGGGGCATCACGGTCAATCCACCCAACCGGTTTGAACAGACCCATCAGGAACGGGATACAGATTCTGATGAGCCGCCGACACTGCATGCGCAAACTCGGCTGCTGCCCGACCATGCCAAAACGCTGATTCGCCGGAATGACAGTCCGGATATCGGCTTTGACTATTCCCTGAACGTCTATCGGGGGTGCGAGCATGGATGTGTGTACTGTTACGCGCGGCCCACGCACGAAACGCTTGGCTTTTCCGCTGGTTTGGATTTTGAAACCAATATTTTAGTGAAATATGATGCGCCGGAAATTCTTCGGCGTGAACTTCTGCACCCGAAATGGCACGGAGACGTTATAACCATGTCCAGCGTCACCGATTGCTATCAGCCATTGGAACGCACGCTGGAACTGACCCGCCGATGCCTGAAAATTCTGGCGGAATTTCAAAATCCCATCACCATTATCACGAAAAACCATCTGGTCACGCGGGATGTGGATATACTTCAAACGCTGGCCAGGGCCAATGCGGTGCGGGTCTATATTTCCATTACCACGCTGCGCCACGACCTGGTGAGGGTTATGGAACCACGAACTTCTGTGCCAGCGCGCCGGCTGGACGCCATTAAGACCCTGACTGCGGCCGGAATTCCCACAGGCGTCCTCGTGGCACCGGTCATTCCCGGTCTGACGGATGAAGAAATAGCAAATATTGTGACGGCAGCGGCGCAAGCGGGCGCAGTTTTTGCCGATATGACGCCCATACGACTTCCCTACGCGGTCAAAGACCTGTTTGTCAGTTGGCTGAAAGTTCACTTTCCCGACCGCGCAGAGAAAGTTCTTTCACGAATTCGCGACATGCGCGGCGGAAAACTGAACGATCCGAGTTTTCACTCGCGAATGCAAGGCCGAGGCATTTTTGCCGATCAGTTGAATGGGCTGTTCCGCATCGCGTGCATGAAGGCGGGAATTCTCAGCGGACCACCATTGCTCAGCAGCAATTCATTTCGGCGGCCTTGCGGACAAGGATCGCTGTTTTAGCATCACACGATTGAATTTCCGCACATTTGATTGACAAAAACAGCGGTATTTATTCATGTGGAAACTATCGTGGATCAATAGCCGCCATTTTTCTCATCAGAGCAACATCCGCAACTGCAGCCTGAGGGCCGACCGTACGACAAGGTCGGCCCGCACAATTGACCGCCAGACTCCTTACATCCCGGTTTGCTCCGTCGGCCGTCCGGCAAAAGACCGGATAATGGCCGCCAGCGGTATATGCAGCACCACCATCAATAGCACGTTTATCAGGGTACGAATCGCGGCGTTATGGTGCAAACATCGTGTTCCGCATCCCCCACAACAGGTCCGGATGTCGACTTACAATTTGTTTGCGGACAGGTTTTGTCGCGTCGGAATAGATCACACGTTCGCGTTCAGAAACGCGATCCTCCGAATATCATCCGGAGCATTATCGGTCAACGCAAGTTCTATTCCTTTATGGCAGCGTTGTTGCGCCCATAAGAAAACGGTCGCATTCGCGAGCCGCGCCACGGCCTTCATTAATAGCCCAGACCACCAAGGACTGCCCGCGCCGGCAATCGCCAGCCGCAAAAACGCCTTCCACAGAAGTGGCAAATTTGCCGTAATCAGCCTTGAAATTCGAGCGATCATCGGTCTTAAGGCCAAATTGCCGTGCCAGTGTTTCTTCCGGCCCAACGAAACCCATGGCCAGCAGCACAAGGTCCGCAGGCCATTCGCGATCGGAACCAGGCACTTCGGTCATGGCAACCTTGCCATTGGCTCCAGTCCATTGCACCGCCACGGTTTTGACCGCCCGGACATGGCCTTTATCATCGCCTAGAAATTCTTTGGTCAATATGCTGTACTGTCGCGGGTCTTGACCAAAAACGGCGCGAACTTCATCGTGGCCATAATCCACGCGGTAAATCCGCGGCCACTGCGGCCATGGATTTTCCGGAGCGCGCGTCGCCGGAGGCTGGGCGAGCAGCTCAAAATTCACCAGCCCGCGGCAGCCATGCCGCATGGAAGTGCCTATGCAGTCCGTGCCGGTGTCGCCACCACCAATGACAATCACATTTTTATCCTTGGCGGAAATAAATTTTCCATCGGCGTGTTCAGAATCCAGCAGGCTTTTGGTATTGGCATGAAGGAAATCCATGGCAAAATGAATGCCCGCCAGATTGCGGCCGGGAATTGGTTTCCGGTCGTGGCCGAGCATATCGCGAGCCTTGGTCGCCCCGCAACAGAGAATCATGGCGTCAAATTGCCGCAGCAGATCATGAACATTGACATCCTGCCCCACATGCACACCAGTAATGAATGTCACGCCTTCCTGTTCCATCAGTTTTACGCGGCGGTCTACCACCTGGCGCTTATCCAGCTTCATATTCGGGATACCGTACATCAGCAGGCCACCAATCCGATCGGACCGCTCATACACCGTGACCAGATGTCCCGCTTTGTTTAGCTGATCGGCGGCGGCCAAGCCCGCCGGCCCCGAACCAATCACAGCCACCTTTTTACCAGTGCGGGATAAAGGTGGACGGGGCACGACCCATCCGCTGGCCCAGGCATGGTCGATAATGGACTGTTCGATATTTTTAATGGTTACCGGCGGCTCATTGATTCCAAGCACGCAAGAACCTTCACACGGTGCCGGGCAGACGCGACCGGTGAATTCAGGAAAATTATTGGTTTTCCACAGGCGTTCAATCGCGGTTTTCCACTGGTCTTTGTAAACAAGATCGTTCCACTCGGGAATAATGTTATTGACCGGACAGCCATTCTGACAAAAAGGCACACCGCAATCCATGCAGCGGGCGCCCTGCTGACGCAGCTTGGGGTCAGGCATATGGTCGTGAAATTCATTCCAGTCCAGAATGCGCAGCTTGGCGGAACGATCCTGCGGCAATTCTCGGGAGAATTCCATAAAACCGGTGGGCTTACCCATTTGGCACCCCCTGCATGGCAGCCACCGATTGCCGAGCCTGTTGCTGAAGGGCGCGTTTGTAATCCGTCGGAATAACTTTATGGAACCTGGCAAGTTCCAGGGGCCAGTTTTTAAGAATTCTTTCCGCCACAGCGCTGGTGGTCGCGGCACGGTGTTCTTCAATCATGGTTCTAAGTTCCGCAATATCGTTTTCATCGGTTAATTTTTCCAGTTCCACCATCGCCAGATTGCAGCGCGGAAGAAACTGATCTTCCGGATCGTACACAAACGCTACGCCGCCGGACATACCGGCTGCAAAATTACGGCCTGTGACGCCAAGAATCACCACTCGGCCACCGGTCATGTATTCACAACCATGGTCACCCACGCCTTCAACCACCGCCGAAGCGCCGGAGTTTCGCACGCAGAACCGTTCACCCGCCATTCCGCGGAAAAAGGCTTTGCCACTGGTTGCCCCGTACAGCGCCACATTCCCGATCAGAATGTTTTCGCACGGCACAAAAGTGCTCGCCCGATCTGGATATACGGCTATCATGCCACCCGAAAGGCCCTTGCCGACGTAATCGTTGGCGTCACCTTCCAGTTCAATATATACCCCGCGTGCAAGCCACGCGCCCAGACTTTGCCCAGCCGAACCGCGAAGCTTTATATGAACTGTTTTTTCCGGAAGGCCAAGTTCACCATAGCGCTTTGCAATTTCATGACTAAGTGTGGTACCCACCGTCCTGTTGGTGTTCTTAATCGGATATTCAAGTTTCACCGGCGTCGCATTTTCAATGGCGGCCCTGGCTTGCTTGATAATCTGATTATCCAACGCAAGGTCCAACCCATGGTCCTGCTTTCTGGTGGCATAAACTTCCACATTTTCATGGAGCTTTACCGCCGGGGAAAGAATTGGAGCCAGGTCCAGGCCTTCCGCTTTCCAATGTTGAATCGCGGCATCCACTTCCAGCCGGTCCACCCGGCCAATCATTTCATTGAATGTGCGAAAGCCCATAAAGGCCATCAGCTCGCGGACTTCCTCCGCCAGCAGGAACATGAAATTCACGACATATTCAGGCTTGCCGGCGAATTTCGCGCGAAGCACCGGATCCTGCGTCGCAATGCCCACAGGGCAGGTGTTCAGATGGCAGACCCGCATCATGATGCAGCCGATGGTTACCAGCGGAACAGTGGCAAAGCCGAATTCCTCGGCCCCCAGCAATGCCCCGATAACCACATCGCGGCCGGTCTTCAGCTGACCATCCACCTGCACCACTATGCGGCTGCGCAAGTCGTTAAGCACCAGAGTCTGATGCGCTTCGGCTAACCCCAGTTCCCAAGGCGTACCGGCGTGTTTAATGCTTGTCAGCGGGGACGCACCCGTACCGCCATCGTGACCGGCAATCACCACGTGATCCGCGTGGGCTTTTGAAACTCCCGCGGCCACTGTGCCCACACCCATTTCCGCTACCAGCTTCACACTGATCCGGGCGGATGGGTTGGCGTTTTTCAGATCATGGATAAGCTGTGCCAGATCTTCAATGGAATAAATATCGTGGTGCGGCGGCGGACTGATCAACTGCACGCCCGGCGTTGCATGCCGCAGTTGGCCAATGTAGCGATCAACCTTATGGCCTGGCAACTGACCGCCTTCACCCGGTTTGGCACCCTGCGCCATTTTAATTTGCAGTTCATCCGCATTGGCCATGTAGTTGATTGTCACACCAAACCGACCGCTGGCAACCTGTTTAATAGCTGAGCGGCGGGAATCGCCATTGGCATCCGGTTTGAACCGGCGGGCATCTTCGCCACCTTCACCCGTGTTGGATTTTCCGCCAATCCGGTTCATGGCAATGGCCAGTGTTTCATGTGCTTCGGTGGAAATGGAACCGAGGCTCATAGCGCCAGTTGCAAACCGTTTCACAATGTCCGCCGCCGATTCAACCTCCGCCAGCATGACCGGCTTATCCGCCGGTTTTAACTTGAATAACCCGCGCAACGTGCACAAATGTCCGGCCTGTTCATTTATAAGCCGGGCATAACGGGCGTAGGCCTCGCGAGAATTGGTTCGGGCGGCATCCTGCAAATGCGCGATGGTTTCCGGATTCAGCAGGTGTTGTTCACCGTTTTTGCGCCACGAATACTGACCGCCTTCCGGCAGCATCGGCAGGTGCACATCGCTGGGGTTTACCGGATAACCAATCGCATGGCGGCGCATTGCTTCGGCCGCGAGCACATCAAAGCCAACGCCATCAATTTTGGAAACAGTTCCGGCAAAGCAGCGGTCAATAACATTCTGGGACAGACCGACGGCTTCGAATATCTGGGCACCCTTGTAGCTTTGCAACGTGGAAATACCCATTTTGCTCATGACCTTCAGGATACCCTTGCCCGCGGCCTTGATATAGTTTTTAACCAGCTTTTCATCATCCAGCGATGAATCAACCGTTTTTTCCAGCCGCAGATTCCACAGCACCTCAAATGCCAGGTAGGGGTTAATTGCGTCCGCGCCATAGCCGATCAACATACAATGATGATGCACTTCGCGGGCTTCGCCTGTTTCCAGCACCAGGCCGATGCGCGTCCGCGTGCCCTGCCGCACCAGATGATGATGCACGCTGCCGCAGGCCAGAAGCGTGGGAATTGCTATGTGGCTTTCATCCACAGCCCGATCACTCAAAATGACCAGCTCACAGCCATCTTCAATTGCCTGGGAAGTGCGCTGGCAAATATCGTCCAGCGCCGCAAGCATTGCCTGCTCGCCCCCCGACCGTTCAAACACAGTGCTGATGACGCGGCTCGTCCAACCGCGCACCGGCGATTTTTCCAGCCCCTTAAGGCGGCTAAGCTGCGCGTTTGTCAGAATCGGCTGGGGAATAAGCAAACGGTGGCAATGTTCAGGCGTGGTTGCCAGCAGATTCTGTTCCGGACCAATGTAGCTTTCCAGACTCATGACAATGGATTCCTTGTCGGAATCCAGAGGAGGATTGGTAACCTGGGCAAACGCCTGTTTGAAATAATCATAGATCAGCCGCGGCTGATCGCTAAGGCAGGCCAGCGCCGCGTCATTACCCATCGATCCCAGCGCCTCAAGCCCGTTGGTACCCATGGGAAGCAGCAATTTGTATACATCTTCAGTGGTGTAGCCCAGGCATTGGGTTCGCCGTAAAAGCGACGGGGAATCCAGACCCGGAACATCTGACGCCACCGGCAGATCGTCCAGCGTCAACCTCTGTTCCTGCAACCATTTCCCATAAGGCTGGGCCGACGCAAGTTGTGCTTTTAATTCAGAATCGTCAATAATCCGACCCTGCTGAAAATCCACGAGGAACATTCGGCCAGGCTGCAGACGCCCTTTTCGCGCCACATTCGCTGGATCCACGTCCAGCACGCCCACTTCGCTGGCCATGATTACCAGGTCATCTTTGGTAACATAATATCGACTGGGCCGCAGACCATTACGATCCAGAACCGCACCAATATAGTGACCATCGGTAAATGCCACTGAAGCCGGTCCGTCCCATGGCTCCATGAGGCAGGAATGATATTCATAAAATGCCCGGCGACGCGGATCCATTGATTCATGGTTCTGCCACGCTTCGGGGATCATCATCATGACCGATTGCGGCAGCGAACGGCCCGTATGCAAAAGCATTTCAAGACAGTTGTCAAATTCGCCGGAATCAGACGTGCCGGATTCCACCACCGGCTTTATCAATTCCACATCGCGGCCAAAAAGTTCCGAGGCGAACATCCCTTCACGCGCGTGCATCCAATTGCTGTTGCCGCGCCGGGTGTTAATTTCGCCATTGTGCGCCATGAAACGCATGGGCTGCGCGCGATCCCATGATGGGAACGTATTGGTACTGAACCGCGAATGCACGAGTGCCAGGTGGCTGACATATTCCGGATCGTTGATATCCGCGGCAAAATATTGCCGCACCTGCATGGATGTCAACTGTCCCTTATAAATAAGCACTTTGGTGCTTAAAGAACAGACATAAAAATAATCGGACTGGTCAATATCCGCGCTCCGAATCGTTTGCGTAACGCGCTTGCGGACAATGTACAATTGACGCTCAAGATTTTCCGAATCCATGCCGACCGGGCCGCGCACAAAAATCATGCGCATGCGAGGCTCGGTTCGCTTTGCCGACGGACCTATCATGGAATTATCGGTCGGCACATTCCGCCAGCCAATGAGCGACAGCCCGCGCGCGGAAATCTGTTCAGCAAAAAGATTTTCACACCAGGCACGCTGTTCGTTGTCCGATGGAAGAAAAACAATTCCCGCCCCATATTCACCGGCCGCCGGCAACGTAAGCCCTGCATCGCGATTTGCCGCTTTGGCTAAAAAATCATGGGGCAGGCCCGTCAGGATGCCCGCACCGTCACCGGTGTTGTCCTCGCACCCGCACGCGCCGCGATGTTCCATGTGTTCAAGCATCGTCAGCGCGTTGATCACAATATCGTGCGATTTCCGACCTTTTATGTGGGCGATAAAGCCGACACCGCAGCTGTCATGTTCCATGGCCGGATCATAAAGACCGATCTTGGTCGGCCTAAAACCCAGACGATTCACTATTTTCAAAGTACCGACCTCCAAGTGAGGCGCACCCTCGGCTCAAAACAACTTCTTCCGCCAACGACCTGCAAGCCAATTCACAGTCGCGAGCATTGTATTCTACTATAGATTGCCCCCTCCTATCAATTCAACCACAAAATTTTGCGCCGGTCGGCACCCGCTAACGATAACAATGCCTTGGACCTTTTCCCGATTTGTCGCCGGATAATTAGGTCCGGACAGCGAAAATCAGTTGAAAACCGGTTATGATGGTCCGCATGAATTTCGGCCATCCGGATGCCGGCAATTGCTGCCCGGCGCCTCCTGGCCTAGCCTCGGCGAAGCTCAACCCTATGAATTCCGCAATCACACCCGCCCCGGCTCCCGCAATTCCCGTGTGCCAGTCAGAATCTGCCCGGATGGATCAGGTATTTGACGTTATTGTCGTAGGCGGAGGCCACGCCGGAGTTGAGGCGGCATGGGCCGCTTCCCATATTCTGGCCGGCTGCGGCCAAGTCGCGATGATTACCATGGATCGCCATGCCATCGGCAGGATGAGTTGCAATCCCGCCATCGGCGGACTGGCCAAAGGCCAGATTGTCCGCGAAATTGATGCTCTTGGCGGTCTGATGGGGCACGCAATTGACGCGAGCGGAATTCAATTTCGCATTCTTAATAAATCCAAAGGGCCTGCCGTGCAATCGCCACGGGCGCAGGCCGACAAATACCGCTACGCACTGGCCGTGCAGTGCCTTTTGGCGACCCATTGCCCGAATCTCACCATTATTGAGGGCATTGTGGATGAACTTCTCGCCGAGCCATCACCCCATGGGGGTGGCAATACGTTGCCGATTGTCAACAGCGGTTCACCGTCCGCAACGGCCAACCAATGGACCATTCGTGGCGTGAAGTTGGAATCGGGAATGAATCTGATCGGCGGGTCGGTTATTCTCACTACCGGAACGTTCCTGCGCGGGCTGATGCACACCGGTGAACACCAAACTGTTGGCGGCCGCGTGGGTGAAAAAAGCGCCGTCGGCCTTTCCGCCAGTCTAGCCCGACTGGGAATTGAACTCGGCCGTCTGAAAACCGGAACGCCGCCCCGCCTGGCCCGTGATTCCATCGATTTTTCCGCCTTGGTGCCGCAGGCCGGGGATAGCCCGCCTGTCCCATTCAGCTATCTTTCCGGCACAGAAGCTTCGCCACTGGCGGCCCAATTCCCCCCCCTGCCGCAGGTGAATTGCTTTATTACCTATACCAATCCTCAGGTGCATGACCTTATACGTGGAAATCTGCACCGTGCGCCAATGTACAGCGGACAGATACAGGGTCGCGGACCACGCTATTGCCCAAGCATTGAAGACAAGGTGGTCCGCTTTGCGGATAAATCGCAGCATCAGATTTTTCTGGAACCTGAAAGCCTGGACACCGACGAGATTTATTGCAATGGAATTTCAACATCTTTGCCCATGGATGTACAGGAACGCATCGTTCATTCCATCGTCGGTCTGGAAAAAGCCCGCATTCTAAAATGGGGTTATGCGGTGGAATATGATTTCGCACCTACCCATCAGATTGACGCCACTCTCCAAACCCATGCCGTGACCGGTCTTTTTCTGGCCGGACAGATCAACGGCACCAGCGGATATGAAGAAGCCGCCGGCCAGGGACTTATGGCCGGTATTAACGCCGCTCGCAGTGCGCGGGATCAGCCCGCCTGCGTCCTTTCGCGGCATCAGGCATACATTGGTGTCATGATTGATGATTTAATCACCAAAGTTCCCACAGAACCATACCGCATGTTTACCAGCCGGGCCGAATTCCGGCTTTCGCTGCGCAGTGATAACGCCGACCAGCGATTGACCGATATTGGCTATTCCCTGGGGCTGGCGCAGCCCAACCGCGTGCGCCTGCTGACCCAAAAACGCGAGCAGATGGCGGTATTAACACGCAGCCTGCGGCATGCATCCATTGTCGGGGGAACCACTGCGTATGAACTCCTCTCCAGGCCCGAGGTGGAACCCGCCGCGCTGGCTGCCATGGAGTTTGTGCGCGGCAGGGAAATTATCCCGCTGCTGCTGGACCCGGCAAATGCGTCCGCGATTGAACAGGTGCGGATTGAAGCTCGGTACCGCGGTTATATTGACCGCGAGGAACAAGCCGTACAGCGATTGGCTGACTTGGACGAAAAAACAATTCCGCGCGGCTTTGACGCCGCCCGGGTCGTGGAATTGCGCCGCGAAGCCCGCGATGCGTTGCTGAAATTTCGCCCCCAAACACTCGGCCAGGCGTCTCGGCTCGAAGGCATAACGCCGGCGGACCTTACGATTTTGCTGATGCACATCAGCAACCCGCGCCGCCGCGAGCAAAAGGCGGACGCCTGATTCGCCAATGCAGATGGGTGCCAATGTAGAGTGTTTAGGCAACCGCTGGTAATAGGGTACGTATGAAAACAGTTTCCAACGCCGCTCCAATTGGCATTATCGCCGGGCAGGGAACGCTGCCGGTGCAGGTTGCACAGGGCATAAAGGCCGCGGGTCACCGCGTGATCTGTCTGGGACTTTCCGGCCAAAGTCGCGAGGACTTGCTGATTCCACAATGCGATGTATTCTCACGGGTCGGGTTGATTCGCTTGAATCAATGGGTCCGGATTCTGCGCCGTCACGGCGCAACCCGCGCGGTCATGGTTGGCCGCGTTGCCAAGGAACGTATTTATGACCGTTACTATATGTTCCGCTATGTGCCCGACTGGCGAACCGCGCGACTCTGGTTCCTGCGACTGCGGAATGACAAGCGCAGCGACCGCCTTTTACGGGCAGTTGCCGATGAACTTCAGACCGGAGGCGTAACCCTTATTGACGCATTGCCCTACATTCCCGACGCCCTGGCCCATCCGGGCGTTATGACCACCATTCAGCCCACCACGGCCATACAGGCTGATGCCGACTTCGCCTGGCCTTTATTGCGGAGAATGAACGAATTGCTGATTGGCCAAAGCCTGGCCTGCAAGGACCGGGAAATTATTGCCGTGGAGGCCATGGAAGGCACCGACCGCATGATTGAACGCGCGGGAATGCTTTGTAAACGCGGTGGCTGGGTGCTGTGCAAAGCCAGCAATCCCAATCAGGATCTGCGGTTTGATGTGCCAACCGTCGGCCCCTCCACGATCGAAAATCTAAAAAAGGCCGGTGCCGCTGGCTTGGTGCTGGAAGCCGGCAAAACCATCATGCTGGATAAGCCCCAACTCCTAAAACTGGCGGATAAACTTGGAATTGTTGTCGTTGGCCGTTGAACCGGCTTTATTCATACACCCCACCATTGCCCTAAAGCGTGTTATGAACTTTTGGTCAACAGCCGCGCGAGCATCAATCAGGCGAACGCGGCAAAGTTTAAGCCTGTAACTGTAGCGGCCAGTCGCCCATAGTCCTTGGCGAGCCGCCGCGCCACGGCCGCGACCGACCGTCGGTCGAGCCTGATAAACTTCCACCGGCGCCTGAAAACCCAGCGGCGGATGAACCTGATACAAATCCGCCAACTCACCAATAGTCCGCTGGCCCTTCATCGCCTCCATGGCCACCTTGGCTTTGAACTGCGACGTAAACTGACGACGTTTTGTCGGCATAAAATAGACTCTGAAAACCGGGAAAAAACTACCTTAGCAGCGCGCCCGGTTTTTGGGGAGTATTACACCCTGAACAGAGGATTCCTCAAATGCCATCGCTGAACATTCCACAAGACGCTTTTTCCACGCGGCAATACGCGAGGGATGAACCTGATACAAACCCGCCAACTCACCAATCGTCCGCTGGCCCTTCATCGCCTCCATGGCCACCTTGGCTTTG
>DAIDJN010000039.1:0-61856 GCA_027451365.1 Phycisphaerales bacterium
CATTGAACTGACCTCCGTGGGCGTATCGCTATCGCTGATTGGCGCAGCGGCACTGCAACGATTGAACCATCGACTGACCAATCCGGATGAACCGCGCAGAAATATTCTGTTTGATGTTTCCCTGGTGGCCGGAAAATCCACGGCACCGGTGGCGAACAGACCGGTTTAACGACTGCATCACAACGGAGCGTCGGCCGGAAGCTTCAGATGCGCTTTTTAAACGTCGCCTATCGCCAAACACGCGGGTGGGCAAATCATATATGAACATCTGCTCGCACAACGCATGTATCAGCAAACGTTTGTGCGCACAATTCAGATTGTCGCGATACTGTCCGGGAAATTGACCAAATAGAATTGCCACTGGCAAAACGATCGGTATCGTGTAAAATTCAGCTTGGTATGAGTGTGTTTTTATCATGAGAAAAATTAAATTATGCGCATTCTTCTTACGACCACAAGTTTTCAAGATACCCCCGGAAAACATCATGACATTCTTGCGCACAGTGGGATGGAAATTGTAACCCAGCGTGGGCCGATCGACGAAGCCAAAATGCTGGGACTCGTGCGCCAGGGAGGTGGTTTTGATGGATTCCTGAATGGCGATGACGCGATTACCGCCAAAGTAATTGATGCCGCACTGCCCCGCTTAAAAGTGATTGCCAAATATGGCATCGGATTGGATTCGATTGACGTTAAATATGCCACGGAAAGACGCATTCCGGTCCTGTTTACTCCAGGCGTCAACGAAACCACCGTCGCCGAACATACGATGGGACTCATGGTTGCGGTATCCAAATTTTTCTGGTGGCATTTAAGGGCCGTCAAGGCGGGCCGCTGGGACCGTAAAACCGGATGCGAACTGTTTGATAAAACTTTAGGCGTGGTGGGCATGGGCCGCATTGGCAAGGAAGTCATTAAGCGTGGCCATGCCTTTGGGCTTAAACCGATAGCTTTTGGTCACCATTTTGACGCCGAGTTTGCGGCCGCATACGGCGTGCGCCGCGCCGCCACGACCGATGAATTATTTGCCGCGTCTGACATTATTTCGCTGCACACTAATCTGACCCCAGAAACCCGCGGGCTGATTAACCAGCGCACGCTGGGATTAATGAAAGATGGCACCATTCTTATCAACACGGCCCGCGGCGGTCTGGTCGTAGAAGCCGATATTGTCGCGGCCTGCAAAAGTGGCAAATTATGGGGATACGGTGCGGATGTCCTGATCCACGAGCCTGTTGAGCAGCACCACCCGTTCAGCGACATTGACAATATCATTGTCACACCGCACATCGGCAGCCGAACGCTGGAAAGCGTCCAGCGGCAGGGCATGCGGGCGGCCCACAACCTGGTGAATTTTCTTACCGGAAAACCCGATTTTATTCAGGCCAATCCATTCTGATTATTATTCCCCAAATTTACAAAACGAGGTTCATTCATGGAATATCTGCTTATGCCCTTCGCCACCCATGACCGCATTGTGGAAGCGGCTTACAAAAAGCGTGGATACAACGCCGAAGAATGCGCGGCGGCCGCACGCTTCTGCCGAACAGCATCGCGCCACGGGATTCGCACCCACAATGCCATCAAGGCAATTCATTTGGATGACCATTTTGGTTCCGGTGCCGGCGGGTGCAGTCCAGGTGCGGAAATTGAAAAACTGCCGCCGCGCTATCCGGCGGTGGAACGTTGGAATGCCAACCAGAAACTGGGCATGGCGGTGGCTTTTGATGCCATGGCGCGGTGCATGGAACTGGCTGATAAATACGGAACCGGAACGGTGGCGGTGGACAATGCGTTTCATTATCTCTGGGGCGGGGGCTATGTTCTGGATGCCGCCGAAAAAGGCTATATCGCCTATACCTGCTGCACGGCGGCGCTGGCCGAAGTGGTCCCGTTTGGTGGCAAATTCCCGACACTGGGCACCAACCCCCATTCCTGGGGATTACCGACGCGCGCGGCAATTGGCTTTGACATTTGTATAGACTGGGCCACCAGTACTGTGGCCATGGGCCGCGTGCAGCAGTTTCTGCGGGAAGGTAAATCGCTGCCACCAAAATCCGCTGTGGACAGTGAAGGGCGGGAAACAACCGATCCGAAAAAAGTCGCCGCGCTGCTGCCCTTTGGCGATCATAAGGGCTATGGACTGGCGCTGCTGGATGAATTAATGGGCGGATTTATTGGCGGTTCGCTTCCGACACTCCGCAGCCGCCGCAGCCCGACAGTTAAAAATGAAAAGCATACCCCTTGTTTCTATTTCCAGTGCATGAAGCCGGATGCCATTGATTGCGAGTCGTTCGCTCAGGGACGTTCACAGGCGGAAAACCTTCGAGCTGTTATCGCTGATATTCTGGGCCATGGCAATGATAAATGCCTGCTGCCCGGAGAGCCGGAGGCGATGGCCGCGAAGTTGACCGATCAGCACGGCGGACTGCTTTTCAGCCGGGCCGAAGCGCAGGCATTTGAAGAAATTGGCCGCGAGGCCGGCATTGTGGTAAAGACCGGTGATTTTCAAACAGTAGAGGTTGGTTGACTATGTCAGATCAGAATCGATTCTGCGGACTGAATATAGGCGGAATGGTATGCCTGGTAACCGGCGGCACCAGCGGATTAGGCAAAGCCATTGCCCTGGGGCTGGCCGCCGCCGGAGCGAGGGTTGTTGCGGCCTCATCCAATCCGGAGAAAGTTCGGGCTATGGGGCGGGAACTTGGCGGCGATCACCTGGCCATGGAACTGGATGTCTGCAATGAACAGCAGGCAGCCGCGGTGGTGCAGGAAATACAGACCAAATGCGGACGTCTGGACGCCGTGGTGCATGCGGCCGGCGTCATTCGCAAGGTTCCATCAATGGATATGTCCGTAGCGGACTTTGACCTGGTGGTACGGACAAATTTGACAGGAAGCTTCATCATCAGCCAAGCGGCTGGTCGGGCGATGCGCCGGCAATCGCCCGACGCACGGGGCTTGCGCGGCGCTATTGTGCTGGTTGCATCTCTAAATTCATATATGTCACTATCTGAAGTATTGGCATATGCCGCAAGCAAATCCGGAGTATTGGGCCTTATTCGCGGGCTGGCCAATGAATGGGCGCAATATGGAATTCGTGTGAACGGTCTGGCACCGGGCGTATTTCCCACAGACCTCAATCGTCCGCTGATTGAAGGCACGCCGCGCGGCGAATGGCTTAAAAAGCACACGCCCCTTAACCGGTTCGGAAACGCCGATGAGGTGGTGGGAGCCGCGATTTATCTGGTGTCCCCCTCCGCCAGTTACACCACTGGCCACACTATGGTGATTGATGGCGGCTTTTTGACCCGCGGCGTATAACGCTGGCGGCCGATTACCCCAAGCTTCTGCCCGGCGGATATGCAATTCAGCCAAACCGGTCTGGCACATGTTATAATTGTCGGAACATCGCAACGCCTTAGGGGCGGCTGTGCGCATGAGGCCAAACGGGCGGCTACATGCGATCTGTGACCGGATGTCCAGCTAAAGCCGTGGCACCAATGATGGGAGCGGTTGTGACGGATTTATTTGCCTCGGCTAAAAACAAACGCCTTACCGCCGCCGAACCGCTTGCTGCACGCATGCGACCGCGCAATATCGATGAATTTGCCGGGCAAAGCCGGATTCTTGGCCCGGGTCGGCTTTTGCGCCGTATGATTGAAGCCGATCAACTGGTCAGCGTTATTTTTTATGGTCCGCCCGGTACTGGCAAAACCACCTTGGCCAAGCTGATTGCCGACCTCACTCGGCGCCGCTTCGTCGAATTAAATGCCACTACCGCCGGCGTTAAGGAAGTGCGCGACCTTCTGGCCGCAGCGCGTACGGATCTGGAAAATACCGGACAGCGCACCGTGCTTTTTCTGGATGAAATTCATCGCTTTAATCGGGCACAGCAGGACATTCTTCTGCCCGATGTGGAACGCGGCGTCGTGACACTGATCGGCGCCACCACGGGCAATCCATTTTTCTCCATTAACGCACCCCTGGTATCGAGAAGTCAGATATTTCAGTTTGAACCGCTCACGCCCGAGGAAATTGCGTCCGTCATACGCCGTGCCGTCCAGGACATGGATCGCGGCTTTGGACGATTGAATTTGCATATCCACCCCGCCGCTCTGGATTTCCTGTCTGTGCATAGCGAAGGCGATGCCCGCCGGGCGCTTATGGCATTGGAATTGGCGGTTAAAAGCCAGCAGGCTCAAAGGCCAGCTTCCCCTGCGGACCAAACCAACGCCAAGCCCGAAGTTAATTCCACGCCCCCTGTGGAAATCACCCTGGAAATTGCCCGGGAATGTGTTCAGGCCAAGGCACTCGTCTACGACCCGACTGGCGACGACCATTATGATTCGGCAAGCGCACTAATTAAATCCATGCGCGGCAGCGATCCGGATGCCGCCATCTACTGGCTCGCTCGCATGTTGGCTGCCGGTGAAGACCCCCGATTCATTGCCCGCCGGATTGCCATATGCGCATCCGAAGATATTGGCAATGCCGACCCCATGGCCACGGTGCTTGCGGCCGCAGCCATCCAGATCACCGAATTTGTCGGCATGCCCGAATGCCGCCTCACTTTGGCCCAAGCGGTCACATATCTGGCGACTTGCCCGAAAAGCAACGCCGCCACAGTTGCCATCGATTCTGCGACCAGGGATGTTAAAGAACAACGAGCTGTGCCGGTGCCTCGACATTTGCGGGATACTCATTATGCCGGTGCCCAGCGACTTGGCCACAAGGGTTATCAATACGCGCATGACTCTAAGGATGGCTACGTGTCGCAGGATTATCTGGGGGTTGACCGATCTTATTACTTGCCGGTTAACCGTGGCCATGAAGCTGTCATACGCGGATATCTGGAAAAATTACGGGCAATTGACCAGGCCAGAGGCACGCCATCTCACCCAGAGGAAGAGGGCCCGGAGGATGAGGCGGAAACATAACCGCCAATTCGGTACGGTCGCTATCAATGATTGCACATAAATTTTGACATCACAACCTGTTCGATCTGGCTCGTGGGAGCACAGGCCGGCGCTCTTACATTTAACTGGCTCCGGCGTCGCTTTACATTCAATACCACCAGATATTTCGCGGGTCCTTTCTGGTCGGCCGCAACTTTTGATAGAATCTCTCCGGGTTTTGGGATAAACTAACTGGCGTCAAACATCGTTCGCCGTTACGGCTCGCATGGAGGTAATCAAAAATGCAGTCTCTCTACAATAAAAGCTGGGATCAACTCAAATCTGACCGCAGTCAATTCAAGGAAGATATTGATCAAGAAGCGACCCCAATATTAGTGTTTGGCCAATTCAAAAGCGCCAGGATCGTGACAGTTGGACTGAATCCCTCCGAGCGAGAATTCCGTGAGTCAAGTAAGCCGTTAAAAGGCGACAAACAGCGTTTCCTGCATTGGCCAAGAGATGGGCAACTTACGAGCGACCTGCGGAAAATGGCGTTCGAGCGAATGACTAACTATTTTACACGTGGACAGGCCTATTCGCGTTGGTTTGACAGGTATTCGCCGCTGCTTTGCAGCCTGTCAGCGTGTTACAAGTCAGGCACCGCTTGCCACACGGACGTGATTTCCCCCTTCGCCACCGCGCGAGGCATTAATAGATGCAAAGGCTCTAACGTAAGGTACCTCAAAAAGTTTGGCCGCCCGATGTGGCTCGAGGTCATGAAAAAAATACCTCACGCGGAATTGGTTTTCGGATGCGGCTCGGTGCGGCATTCGTTTGAGGAGCTATTGCATATACCGACCTGGCGGAAGCCCTCGGCCGAATTAGGTAAGAAGGTCAGCGAGAAAAAAATCAAACCGCCGTTTCTAGTCTACGCCAAGGCCAAGTTACCCGGAACTGAGCGTTCCATTATCATTTTCTGCTGGAAGCCGAATAGGTATGGCTCTCCATTATGTTGGCTAAGCGATAAGGACTCAGAAAATCTAGGAAATATCGTTCGTGACACAGCGAGGCGTGAAGGTTTCCTTAAATAAGGCCGATGAGCCGCCAGGCCTTCGCCCACGACCGCCGCGCCGAAGCACAGACGGCGGTAGACGCGCTGCCCGTCAACTGGATACCGGAAAGTCGCCAAATCCCCCGGTCTTTTAGTAAACGTCTCGCGAAGTGCAGGTCGCCCCAGGCTGGCTGTTATTTTCAAAATTTCAACTGCGGCGGTCAGATAGGCTGTCGGCGGTTCGGGATATTGTGATTCTGGCCGGTTGCGGTGTGGTTCGCCTCGAAAAACCGCCTGCGACGAATGGCGGGCGGTCCACTGCAGCCTGTTCGCGGCAGACTGCGTGTTTTTAAGCGGCCGCTTGTTCCGATGCGGCTAAGGGCGGTTCAGGAGTTGCGGCTTGGTGACACCCCTGGTTCTCTTTTTTTAACTGTTCCGTATATTAATCGGGCATTGTTTTGCATCAGGCTGGAATTCCGAGCTTTTCCCGGTAGTACCGAATCGTAATCGCCAAGCCATCTTTGCGGGCAATGGAAGGTTCCCAGCCGAGAAGCTTTTTGGCCAGACTGATATTCGGACAACGCTGTTTTGGATCATCCGGCGGAAGGGGAAGATGCATAATCTCGCTTTTGGAACCAACCAGGGCGCGAATTTCCAGGGCCAGTTCCTTCATGGTAACTTCCTCCGGATTGCCGATATTAACCGGCAGGTGATATTCCGGCGATTCCATAAGCAACAGAAAGCCGCGAATTTCATCCGCAACAAAGCATAATGACCGCGTTTGGGAACCATCGCCCTGAACGGTCAGAGGCTCGCCTCGAAGCGCCTGCTTGATAAACGCCACCACCACGCGGCCATCATCTACGGCCAATCGCGGTCCGTAGGTATTGAAGATTCTTACGATGCGGGTATCAACGCCACGTTCGCGGTGATAGGCCATGCACGCGGCTTCCATGAAGCGTTTGGATTCGTCGTACATGCTGCGCATTCCATTGGGGTTGACGTGCCCCCAATAGGATTCAGTTTGCGGATGCTCCAACGGATCGCCGTAACATTCGCTGGTGGAGGCCACGAAGATGCGAGCTTTGTTTTTTTCAGCCATTTCGAGCAATTCAACGGTGGCCAGGGAATTGACCTTCAGCGTGTTAACCTGGTGCTTCACATAACCGACGGGGCTTGCCGGGCTGGCCAGATGCCAAATGCGGTCAAACTTTTCGTTCTGCACTTCGGCGGGAATTCCAGTGGCAAGGTCCGCCTGAATCAGGCGGAAGTTCGCATTGCCATTCAGGCCGGCCAGGTTTTCCTGGGCACCGGTTATCAGGCTGTCTACACCGGTTACGTGCTGTCCCAGCGAAACCAGGGCTTCAGCCAGGTGCGATCCCAGGAAGCCGGCAGCGCCGGTCAGCAAAACGCGACGGGCGTGTTTCGGATAAGAGGGAGGCAAATTCAGGTTCAGCATCTTTTCGGATCCTTGTCGGACAATTATTCATAGACGGCAAGATATCTTACCTTCCAAGGCGAGCGGGCAATCGCCCGGCAACCTTAGCTTGGCTATTGTAATATTCAGGGGCCATTCTGTCATAAAATCACAATTCTGGTGATTTTTGATAGCTTTGGCCAGCGGCGGCAACGTTGTTATGGCAAAAGATTCGGTTCAATGAACCGGCACCAAGATGCAAAATGCGGGGGGGAAGTATTTGGGAGAGCGGGAGCTTAAATTCTTGTTATATTAGCGAGGTATGAACTGTTGGGGATATAAACGACCTGTCCCTGGCGACTTGTACAGATTGGATTAATGAAAGGAATTTCTACATGAATCCGCATTCGATGAATTGGAACAGACACAAGAATTGGTCCGCATTTGCACGATTCTTCTTATTTTCAGCCGCGACAGCCGCCTGCATTGGCCTGGCCGCTGGTGCGGCCAAATCGGTGGCGGCGGCACCGGCCCAACCGAGCGGAACAATTCTGACGGTGTACAGTTCGGCGGATCCGTCGGCCTTTAATCCGCGGCAATGGGTTTACCAGACCGGGCAAGGCGGAATGGGCGATCCGAACAGTGTGCCAGGCTTTGGCGTTGTGAAGCAGGTTCGCATCCTGAATTTAAAGGCGGGTGACAACACGGTTGATTTTACCAATGTGGCCGCCCTGATTGACCCAACCTCGGTCAGCTTTTCAGACCTGACCGATCCAAAAGCTGCGGTGCTTGAACAGCAGTTCAAATTTGACCTGGTGAATCAGAACAGCATTTTGCAGAAGTATATCGGCCATAAGCTAAGCGTATGGGTGCCGGTGGGCAATCGGGGACTGGCCAACATCCATGGGCGACTGTTTCACGCGGGCGGTTCGCTTGTGCTGAAAACCAAAAACGGCATTGATATTCTTGCACCTCATACGGTGCAGCAAATTCGGCTGGCAGCTTTGCCGACGGGGCTTATTACAAAGCCGACACTGGAATGGCAACTTTTTTCGCCCAAGGCCGGCAAGCAGAAATTACTTACCAGCTACCAGACCAAGGGATTGACCTGGATCGCGGATTACAACCTGGTTTTGAATACCGACAATACCAAGGCCGGCGTGGCGGCGTGGGTAACGCTGGTGAATTTATCCGGCAAAAGTTATCGGAACGCCCATTTGAAATTAATTGCCGGAACTGTAAACCGGATTCAGCCTCCGCAGCCGGTGTTTCTAATGGCGCGGGCGGCGAATATTGGCGGGGGCGCGCCGCAGGGGTTCCAGCAGAAGCGATTTTTTGAATATCACATGTATACGCTGCCACGGCGAACCACAATACCGGACAATTCCATGATTCAAATTGCCCTGTTTCCGACCCGCCAAGGGGTGAAGGTGGAGCGCGAACTGGAATTTTCCGGCCAGACCAACACTTACTGGTGGAATTACGCCAACAGTCCGGACCTGAATAATTCACCATCCATTCATTTTTCAGGATCGGCGGATGTGTATATCCGCCTGCAAAATTCCAAGGCCAACGGCATGGGAATGCCTTTGCCGCGGGGCAAGGTGCGGCTTTATAAACAGGATTCCGCGGACGGCACACTGGAATTCGTTGGCGAAGACCTGTTAAAAGACACACCTAAAGATGGCCGCTTAAAAATTCATGCCGGACAGGCATTTGATATTACGGGCAGCCGGACGCAGACCAATTTTCATTCAGATAATGCTATGCGTACTCTGGATGAAACATTTAAGATTGTGCTCCATAATCACCAATCCAAGCCGGTGACCGTACAAGTGCCGCAATATTTATACCGCTGGAGCAACTGGAAAATTATCAAGACAAGCCAGAAATTCAAGAAGATAAATTCCCGGGAAATTAAGTTCCATCTGGCGGTTCCGGCGAATGGAAAGACCACACTGACGTATACAGTGCGCTATTCGTGGTAAAAGAGGTTTGTGACATCGGACAATCCGAAGGTGTTGATTCATTTCCCGATACAATCGGGAGATTGCGGCGTTCATGCCGCAACGGGCCACGACGACAGCTTTCACAATAGGAAAACGGAGGATATCCGGTGCGATTGCTGCGACGGCCTGATTGAATTTTCATTCCAGACCTTGAGTCATGTCACCGACTGGCCTTGTAGTTTAATACAGGTGTGAGCCGCCGCACGATGCAGACCAGGTCCCGTTGGGCCCGCATGACCCGCTGGATATTTTTGTATGCACCGGGTGCTTCGGCGCGCAGGGCGTGGGTTTGGGCACGGTCGAAATAGATGCCTTCCATTTCCCGGCACAGCCTGTTTCCTGAAATATGGCGCATGGCCTGGCCGCGGCTTAATTTACGTCCCGCGCCGTGTGAGCTGGAATTCAGGGCATTTGAATTGCCGCGACCAATGACGTGATAGCTTTCTGTGCCCATTGACCCAGGAATAAGTCCCGGCCGGCCTGAGTCCGCACGGTTCGCTCCTTTGCGATGCACCCACAACTGTCCGGATTCGAGTGTTTCCAATGACAGATGGTTGTGGTCGCAATCAACAAGGGAATCTGCCTCCGGGGTCATGCCGAAAATCCGGTCCAGAATTGCGGCAAGTGCGGTCATGATCGCGCTGCGGTTGGCGGCGGCGTAACGCCTGCACCATTGCGCATCGGCAAGATAGGCCTGTCCCTGATCGGTGGCGGCGTCCATTGCAGCAAGGCCGGAGGGCATGATTCGGCAATGCTGGTTGTGAAAATCGAAGACCGCCTGCCCAATTCCGCGCGATCCGCTGTGCACCATCGCCCACAGGCGGCGGTCTTCATCTATCTGCAATTCCAGAAAATGATTGCCTGAGCCCAATGTGCCAAGCTGAAGAACGCCATCATCGCGAAGAATTGCGCGGAGGCGAGAATCAACGAAAGTGGCGGGCGGGATGTCCGCTATTGCGGGCGGATGATCGCCGCGGCGGTGACGGTTGTATGGAATATCGTGCCGAATGGCCGCATAAACAGCGGGCAGATGGACGAGCATATCCGGCGTGAGTTCGGCCGAAAATCGGCATGCAGTAATTCCGCAGCCAATATCGCCTCCGACGGCACCGGGATAGACGAGTTGCCTGGTTCCTATCACCATTCCGACGCAGAAATTGCCTGCCGGATTGACGTCCGGCATGACGGCAAGATGCCGGACGTCGTCGGCGTTCACCCAGATGCGAATGCGCGACCGCACCAGCGGGTCAAGCGGATCGCATAGCCATTGATGCATGGGCGCGGTCATGATTGCACCTCGTGCATGGGCAGCACGACAAAGTCTATTTCCGGCGCCTTCTTGCGGCAGATATCTGCCGCAATGGCGGCTCGCAACAGGCCTTTGACCTGTTCGAGCCGTTGATAGACCAACGCGAAATCGGGTGGGGAATCGCCAGGCTTAAGCCAGAGCGTGATAAGCAGATGGTGCGCATTAGGCGCGGGAGCGACCGATGCGACGATAAGGCCTTGCAATACCGGATCGCGGCAGTCACCCGCCAATGTCAGGCTGATAATGCGGAAGGCCTGTTTGCACAATTGGGCCGTTTTGTAATCAGGCTTATACGAAAAGCCGTCCATAGGGTCCGAACGTTGAGACCGGTTGTGGCGGCGCGCAGATTCTGCGCGTCGTTCACGTGAATGTGAATTCGTCACAATTATTCTCCGACGGCGCAGCATTAACGCTGCGCCTGGGTTAATAAAAATCAATCCTGGTTAAGCTGCAAAATCATGGGCTTCGGTTGCGCGAAGACGGCGGCGACGATACGGCTCGCGATTCAGGCCACAAAAAAAATGGCTGTGCGATGCGCACGCAATCTACTGCGATGCCAAGCCCGAGTTAAGCAATTGAGATGGATAGAATTGTGGTCATAAATCACCTATGTGCCGCCAAAGAAGCAGCTCCTGTTTGCATCAATATAATGGAGGATGAGGCAATGTCAAGCGATTATGAATAACATGACACTGCGGACAATAGCGAATCCGGGCATTTGGAGCGTTGCGACTGGTGCAACAGAAATTCGGGAACAGTTATGAAGAAGTGTGGACGGATTTAATATAAAAATATAAATCTGTGGAGTTTCGCAGATGACTGCTTCGGAAAATCCGCCGCTGTGCCCAGGTCATGTTGCCGGTGAAGGAGTTGATGGCAGCGGGTGCGATCCGTCTGCCCTTTCCGATCAGCCGGTCTGGACACCTGTGTCCGAGGCCACCGCGCTGCTGGCGAGGCAATAGCGCGATTGTGTCAGATTGTTTGTTTGGTCCGCCTGGGTCTGAGGTGCTTCCGGTTTTTGATGTAATTCTCGGTTGGGCGACTTTTCTGGCCGGCTATCGGCTGGCGCCCGATAGCAGACTTTTTCCCCCGTGGGCTTTTGTTGGATTACTGTTGGTTCCGCGGATGGGCTTCATTTTCCTTCCCTTTTTTTCTTCAGCGGTGCCGCGCGAAATTGCGCAAGGGTGGTATACGCGTTGGTTTTATGGGGAAAGGCCGGCTGACGTGAAGGCGGCTCGCACGTGCCTGTGTGCTGGCCGGCGCTGTTGCCATGCCGGCGGCCTTGGCCGGTGGATATGGTGGCGGCGTCTGGAATGGGGGCCTATTATGGTAGGCGACGGGTCGCGGCGCGTCGTCGCACCCTGGACTTTGGAGACGCCTATGTCAGTGAAAATCATTTACCACGGTCACTCCAATCTGGAAATTCACAGCGATGTGCATCGATTGCAGTTTGATCCATTTTATGACCAGAATCCCATTTCGGATGTGCGCAGCGATTCGGCTGATCCGACCTTTATTCTGTTAAGCCACGCCCATTTTGACCATACCGATGATGCGGTGCGTATTGCTCGACGGACCGGCGCCACCGTTCTAGCTAATTTTGAAATGTCGGAATATTTTTCCAAACGGCAGGTGAAAGCCGTGGGCATGAATATCGGGGGAGGAGGAAATTTTCCCTTCGGCCGTGCCAGCATGACTTTCGCCATTCACACCAGCACTTTTCCGGATGGAAGCCCCGGCGGCGTGCCCGCGGGCTGGGTTGTGGAAATTGGGGGCAAGATTATTTATTTTGCCGGTGATACGGCCCTGTTCGGTGATATGGCTCTGATTGGGAAACTCTGGTCGATTGATCTGGCTTGTCTGCCGATTGGTGATTTTTATACCATGGGGCCGCGGGAGGCGCTGATGGCTGCGGATATGCTTAAGGCGCGGCACGTGCTGCCGATACATTACAATACTTATCCTCCGATAACGCAGGATGGTGAGGCGTTTGGCAAGCAGTTGGCGCAAAAAGGGATTACGCCCGTAGTGCTTAAACCGGGCGGGTCTTTTATGCTTTAAGGGGCAGCATTCAGGCCGCGATGCGGATCCGCGGCGCAGCAAACAAATATCAACAGGATTGCAGTCAGCTATGGCGGAGTCAAAAATACCGGCGGACGACTTATTGAAGCCCACACCATTTTCCATGGATGCCGGAATATCTTCGGCGGCCGACTGCGGCCGTCCACTGGTGTATCTGGTGGGCGCCGGCCCGGGGGATGTGGGTCTGATTACCGTGGCCGGTGCGCGCGTGCTGGGCTGTGCGGCGGCGGTGGTGTATGACAACCTTGCCAATCCAGACCTGCTGCGATATTGCCCGCCGGACGCGGAAATGATTTACGCTGGGAAATCCGCCGGAGTTCATACGCTTACGCAGGATGAAATAAACGGTCTGCTGGTACAACTGGCAGAAAAACTGGCGGCGAGGCGGCCGGATGGTGCGAGGCGATGCGTGGTGCGGCTGAAGGGCGGCGATCCTTTTGTGTTTGGCCGCGGTGGCGAAGAAGGGCAGATACTTAAGCGGGCGGGCATTCCTTTTCAGGTCATTCCTGGCATAACTGCTGGAATAGCCGGGCCAGCCTATGCGGGCATTCCTGTGACCCACCGGGATTTTACCAGCACTGTCACCTTTGTGACCGGGCATTTGCAGGAAGGTACCGCGGGCACCGATGAGGAGAGCGCGGCGATAGATTTTTCCGCGCTGGCCAAACTGGGCGGGACCCTGGTTTTTTATATGGGTGTTAAAAGTCTGCCGGCGATAACCGCAAAATTGATGGCTGGCGGCATGGACCCGCAAACGCCGGCGGCGGTGATTCATCGCGCGACCCATGCGGTACAAAAAACTTTGATCAGCACACTGGAGGCCGTGGCGGCTGGGGCACGGGATGCGAAGATTGCCGCTCCGGCCATTACGATCATCGGGCGGGTGGTGACGGTACGCGACGAATTGAACTGGTTTGAAAGCCGCCCGCTTTTTGGACAGACCATTCTGGTAACGCGGACGCGGCAGCAGGCCAGCGGGCTTTCCGAGCAACTTTCGCAACTTGGTGCGCGCGTGATTGAAGCACCGACGGTAGAGCTTGCCCCGCCGGAAAATTTCACTGCCGCAGATCAGGCGCTGGGCAGACTGCACAGCTATAACGCGGTGGTGTTTACGAGTGCCAATGGTGTTAACGCCGCCTGGCAACGGCTGCAAGCGATGGGAAAGGATTCTCGCGCATGGCCCGGACACGTTGCGGCAATTGGTCCGGCCACAGCGGAAGCATTGCGGGCCATCGGAATTTCTCCGGATATTATTCCGGAAACATTTGTGGGTGAAGCGCTGGCGGCGGAATTGCTGAAATGTTTCGCCGACGGAGCCGCCGGACCAGCACCACTTACAGGGCGGAAGTTTTTACTTTTGCGGGCGGATATTGCGCGACCTGTTCTGCGGGAGGAATTAACCCGGGCCGGAGCGGTGGTGGAGGATATTGCAATTTACCGAACAGTGCGGCCGGAGGCGCTGGCTCCGAAGGCGATTGAAGCACTGGAAGCCGGTTCACTGAACTGGATTACTTTTACCAGCGCATCAACGGCGGAAAATTTGCATGCAATGCTTTCGGCACCGCAGCGGGCGATGGTGCAAAAATGCCAGCGGCTTTCGATAGGGCCGATGACGTCGGCGGCCATGCGCAAACTAGGGTGGGAACCGGCGCTGGAGGCCGCGGAGCACGATATTCCCGGAATGGTTCGGGCTTTGCATGCGGCATGTGCCTCAATCAGAGGTTAACAGATTCCGTCGTGTAAGGCTTGGCTGTTAATGAAAATTTCAGAACATGCCAAGCTGCAGCATGGCCGCATCGGACATGCGGTCTTTGGTCCATGGTGGATCCCAAATCAGATTCACTTTAGCGCTGGCCACATCTTCCACACTTTGGACAGCCTGTTGCACGGAAGGCGGCATGGTCCCCGCCACGGGACAGCCCGGGGCGGTCAGCGTCATATCAATTACCACGTCTCTGGCGGTGGAAATATCAATCCGGTAAATCAGCCCAAGGTCATAAATGTTTACTGGAATTTCCGGGTCAAAAATGCCGCGCAGTTTTTCGATAATCTGCGATTCCATCACCTTGTTATTTAAGGCGTCGGTGATGCTGACACCTTTGGGGGAACTGCCGTCATCTTCGGTGTGAACGCCGCTCGCGGGGGCAGTGGTCTGGGCGGGCCGCACCGGCAGTTTGACCGCGTGCGGGTTTTTGAAGATAAAGCCGCGAGATCCCGGTTCGTCCTTGAAGTCAATTTCCGTACCATCCAGACTTGGAAAACTTGTCGGATCGCAGACGACTGGAATGCCGTGCGATTCACCGGCAATGTCATCATCCTTTTTACCTTCGGTCAGGTCCAGCGTGTAATTAAAGCCACTGGCATTGCGGCCTTTAATGCCGACACGCAGCACTGTGGCCGCGGAAAGCCCCTGATCGGCAATAATTTTCCGTATTTCGACGGCGGCAAGTTCAGAAATTGAAATGGGCATGACAACATCCTTGATTCTGGAGCATTGGTCTAATGCGGGCGCTATTCGGTGCTGACCGGCCCGCCTACATCTTTGAGCGCCGCTTGAAGCGTATGCCACGCCAGCGTGGCGCATTTAACGCGCACCGGAAACTCGCGCACGCCGGAAAATACGGCCAGTTTATCCAGGGCTTCGAGTCGTTGTTCGTCCGGTTCCATGTCAACGGGTGCCGTCACCAGAGAGTGAAAATTCTCAAATAAAGGAGCAATTTCGGCGACCCGTTTGCCTTTAATCATCTCGGTCATCATGGATGCCGACGCGGTGGATATGGCGCAGCCGGCACCGACAAAGCCAGCATCCTGAATAATATCATTGTGGATTTTCAGATAAACCGTCAGTTTGTCGCCGCAAAGCGGATTGTGGCCATTGGCGCGGTGATTGGCATCCGTGAGTTCATGAAAATTCCGGGGCCGTTTCGTGTGGTCCAGAATAGTCTGCTGGTAAAGATCGCGAAGGTCGGACATCAGGCGAATACCTCCTTGACCTTTTCAAGAGCCTCCGCGAGGCCGTTAATATCGTCCCGTGTGTTATAAAACGCCAGGGAAGCCCGTGCGGTGGCTGGAATGCCATAATGATCCATGACCGGCTGGCAGCAATGATGACCGGTGCGAATCGCGATGCCCTCGCCATCCAGGATTGTACCGATATCGTGCGGATGAATGCCCTTGATGATGAAAGAAATGACGGCCGCCTTTTGGGCCGCGGTGCCTACAATGCGCAGACCGTCGATTGCACCGAGTCTATTTTCAGCGTAAGTCAGAAGCTCATGTTCGGCCTGTGCGATTTGCTCCATGCCAATGGCGGAAATGTAATCTACCGCAGCACCCAGCGCAATGGCTCCGCCAATGTCCGGGGTGCCGGCTTCAAATTTATGGGGCACTTCATTCCATGTTGATTTTTCAAAGGTCACCGTGCGGATCATATCCCCCCCACCTTGATACGGGGGCATTGCATCCCACAGGGCCTTTTTCGCCCAGACGGCGCCGGTCCCGGTTGGCCCGAACATTTTATGACCTGAAAAAGTCAGGAAATCGCAGCCGATATCTCTGATCGAAACCGGCAGGTGCGGAATGGATTGCGCGGCATCCACCAGCACCAGGGCACCGGCGTTATGGGCCAGCTCGGTCATCTGTTTGACCGGATTTATGGTGCCCATGGCGTTGGATACATGTGTTATAGCCAGCAGCCGCGTGCGGTCGGAAAGCAGCGACGCAAATTGTTCCATATTCAGTTCGCCGTTATCAGCAAAGGGAATTACCCGGATGGTCGCGCCGGTTCGTTGGGCGGCAAGCTGCCAGGGCACAATATTGGAATGGTGTTCCATTTCGGATAGCAGAATTTCATCGCCGGGACGCAGGTTAGCGGATCCCCATGAACTGGCTAAAAGATTAATGCCTTCGGTACAGCCGCGAACGAAGACAATTTCCGCCGGCGATGAGGCGTCAATAAATGAGGCGATTTTCGCACGGGCATCTTCATAGGCGGCGGTTGCATCCGCGGAAAGTTTGTACACGCCACGGTGAATATTTGCGTTCTGATGGCTGTAATAGCGACTGATCGCCGCAATAACGGCGTCAGGTTTCTGGCTGGTGGCGGCGTTATCCAGGTAAACCAGTGGTTTGCCACGAACCTGGGTTTGCAGAATCGGAAAATCCCCTCGTATTTTCAACACGTCAAAGGGGCGGCGAGGCGCGATTGACTTAGGCCCGTGGCGGGAGGAATTGGCGGCTATTTGTGCGGTTGGCATGTTCATGCGGCGGTCTGATCGAGATGCAGGCGATGAAGCTCTGCGGCGACCAGTTCCTCCAGGTACGTTTTCATTTCCGGATGCCACACGCGTCCCAGAACATCTCCGGCGAAAGCGTAGGTCAGCAGGGCACGCGCCTGCGCCGCATTGACGCCGCGCGAACGCAGGTAGAACAGTTGCTCGTCGTCAAGCGGGCCTGTGGTGGACCCGTGTGTGCACTTCACGTCATCGGCGTAAATCTCAAGCTGCGGCTGGGAGTCCATGACGGCATCATCAGAAAGCAGAATCGTTTTGCTGGTCTGTTTGGAATCGGTTTTTTGCGAGTCGGGCCGAACCAGAATCTTTCCGCGGAAAACGCCACTGGCCTTTCCGCCAAGAAGGTGTTTGTAAAGCTCATGGCTGGGACAATTTTCGCGGGCGTGGTCCAGCAGGGTATGGTTATCGACGTGCTGGTGTCCGGTGATCATGGTAATGCCGTTAAGCGTTGCCTCGGCGAACGGACCATCCAGTCGCACCTGCAAATTGTTGCGCACCACCGCGCCGCCGGTGTTAAAGGAAAGCGTTTGCAGCGTGGCTTTAGTGGCGAGGCAAATAACATCATGGGCAATATGATAGGCGGAATCCACCTCGCGCTGCAGTTTAATAATCTCAACTTTCGACTCGGTTTCGGCCGCCAGTTCCAGCACGGCATTGGTTACGTGCGACTGGCTGCCGGTACCGGCATAGGTTTGCACCAGTGTCACCTGGGAACGGGCTCCGACGTGCACGCATATACGCGGTTGAACCAGCGTGGGCTGATCCGCCGACGTGGTAATAAAAAGAAGATGAATGGGCGATTCAATAATCAGATCGGCCGGAATCTGAATAAACGCTCCATCAGTGAAGGCTGCCGTATTCAGCGCCACAAACCCGTTGGATTGGGACAATGCTTCGTGCGCAAATACGGCATCACGCCAAAGCGGATCATGAATCGCATCGGCCAACGTTGACACGCGCGCCGCACTCGTGCCAAGGGTTGAGCACTCCGGCGAAAATACGCCGTTAAAAAATACCAGCTCGCTGGCACCCGCTCCGGTCAGGCTCCAGTTTCGGACGGTTTGGAGGGTGTCGAAGGTCCGCGCTGTGGCGGGATTTTTGAAGTGGATTTTTGCCAGAGGTGCCACATTGGTGAGTCGCCAGTCTTCGTGCCGGGTGGTCGGCAGGCCAAGCCGTTGAAAGTGCTGGCGCGCGGATTGACGAATATCGCTGAGCCACGCAGCCTGATGGGTGAGGTCAACTGAAAGAATTTCGGCGAACCCTTCAAGTTCAGCGCGAAAGGCCGGTGAAGCGGGTTGTGCGGTTAATTGCGTCATGAGTTAAAAAACTCCGATGGTTATCCAGTAAAAGGGAATGGGCGGCGGGTCGGCCGCGCTCACGCGGCGCTCCATCAGGCGGCGGTATCCAGCCAGCCATACCCTTTGGCTTCCAGTTCCAGTGCAAGTTTTTTATCGCCGGACTTGATGATCTTTCCATCGCGCAGAACATGAACAAAATCCGGCACAATATAATCCAGCAGGCGCTGGTAATGGGTGACCACCAGCATGGCGCGGTCCGGTCCACGCAGAGAATTCACACCTTTGGAAACAATTTTCAGTGCGTCAATATCCAGTCCGGAATCGGTTTCATCAAGAATGCCGAGTTTGGGATCCAGAACGGCCATCTGGAAAATTTCGTTGCGCTTCTTTTCGCCGCCGGAGAAACCTTCATTAACGGACCGGTTCAGAAAGCTCTGATCCATTTCCAGAAGTTTCATTTTTGCCTTGATCATTTTAAGGAAATCCATGGCATCGAGTTCTTCCTGTCCCCGATGTTTGCGAATGGCATTGACCGCCGCCTTAAGAAAGTAAGCCGTGCTGACGCCGGGAATTTCAACCGGATATTGGAACGCCATAAACAGACCTTCGCAGGCGCGTTCTTCGGGGGACATTTCCAGAATATCCACACCATTTAGCAGCACCTGCCCGCTGGTAACCTGATAGGTTTCCCTGCCGGCCAGAACCGATGCCAAAGTGCTTTTTCCAGAGCCGTTGGGGCCCATAATGGCATGCACTTCGCCGGCATTGACCGAAAGACTGATTCCCTTAAGAATCTCTTTTCCACCCACGGACGCGTGCAAATCTTTAATTTCGAGCATTGCCATGAAGACTGTTCCTTATGATTGAATAGTTCATTGAATCGTTGTTTTCCGCCGGTCAGCCGACGCTGCCTTCCAGACTTACGCCAAGAAGCTTCTGCGCTTCAACCGCGAATTCCATAGGCAGTTCCTTGAAAACTTCCTTACAGAAGCCGTTGATGATCATGTTCACAGCGTCCTCCAGAGCAATACCGCGCTGCTTGCAATAAAAAAGCTGATCTTCGCCGATTTTGCTGGTAGATGCCTCATGTTCCGCCTTGGAACTGGTATTGCGAACTTCTATATATGGGAAAGTATGAGCACCGCATTTGTCGCCCAGCAGCATGGAATCGCATTGGGTGTAATTGCGCGATCCAGTGGCGGCCTTGAGAATTTTCACCAGCCCGCGATAGGTATTCTGGCCATGGCCGGCGGAAATACCTTTTGAAACAATGGTGCTGCGGGTATTTTTCCCGATATGAATCATTTTTGTGCCGGTATCCGCCTGCTGGCGGTGATTGGCCAATGCGACGGAATAAAATTCCCCCACACTGTTGTCGCCCTGCAGAATAACACTCGGGTATTTCCAGGTAATGGCCGAGCCTGTTTCAACCTGCGTCCAACTGATGCGAGAGCTATCTCCCAGGCACTTTCCGCGCTTGGTTACAAAATTGTAAATACCCCCCTTGCCGTCCTTGTCGCCGGGGTGCCAGTTCTGAACTGTCGAATATTTAATTTGTGCGCCTTTAAGCGCGACAAGTTCCACAACCGCGGCATGAAGCTGGTTTTCATCGCGCTGAGGCGCGGTGCAACCCTCCAGATAACTGACATATGCGCCTTCCTCGGCAACAATCAGCGTGCGTTCAAACTGGCCGGTATTTTTGGCGTTAATGCGGAAATATGTGGAAAGCTCCATCGGGCAGCGAACGCCCTTGGGAACGTAGCAAAACGATCCGTCGGAAAAGACCGCGGAATTAAGCGTGGCGAAGAAATTATCGGAATAGGGCACCACTGAGCCTAAATACTTTTTCACCAGTTCCGGATGTTTATGTACCGCTTCAGAAAACGAACAGAAAATGATGCCGACTTCCGCAAGTTTTTCCTTAAACGTGGTGGCAACAGATACACTGTCAAACACCGCGTCAACTGCTACGCCGGCCATGATCTTCTGTTCATGCAGCGGAACGCCGAGCTTGGCGTAAGTTTTCAGCAGTTCGGGATCCACTTCATCCAGACTGCTGAGCAGTTTTTTAGGTTTGGGCGCGGAATAATAAATAATGTCCTGGTAGTCTATTTTAGGGTAATGCACGTTCGGCCACGTTGGCTCGGTCATGGTTTGCCAATGGCGAAAGGCCTTAAGCCGCCATTCCAGAAGAAACTCCGGTTCGTTTTTAAGCTTTGAAATGGCGCGAACCGTGCCTTCCGTCAGGCCGCGGGGCAGCGAATCCGCCTCAATATCAGTAACAAAGCCCCATTGGTATTCTTTGTTGGCAATATTTTCAATTGTTCCAGAATCGGTGGGCATCGAGAAAACTACCTCAAGCAAAAGGTAAATAGTCCTAAAACCAGTCAATGGCAGGGCATTCCTTTATAAACCGTATAGTACGGCTGCTGAAGGGCGAAGTCAATTGAGACGCAGTCTCAATAAGCATTCGCTTTCGCGCACAATTTTCCCGTCTCGGCCACGGTGACGCAGGTGGAATTTCAGGGTATTCTCGTCGCCTGTGCTGCTGTTGAAGAAACATCTTGTAGAGTTGGTCATTGCCGGCAAAAAACGTCAGACAATCCGCTTCTGGTCCCGGCCTATTGTGAGCGTTGGGCAAATCAGTTTTGCACCCGGACTAGGTAAAATATTGATTACAAAAGTGGAGCAGTTAGCCGAGATTGAGCAATTGACCCAGACTGACGCCTTGGCGGATGGTTTTGCCAGCCGGGCCGAACTTCTGGATGAACTAAAACGGCTTTACCCCACCGTTCCGCCCGGCAAGCGGCTTTATCGCGTGGTATTTGAATGGCCAGTGCCAAACGCTGTGCCAGAGTCCGGTTCCGCGCCCCCTGTTTGCTCCCTGCCCACTGTTCCGGATGCTGGTCCGTCCGTCGTCATACGCCGGGGCCATTCGCCACGGCCCGGCGGCAAACCGATCAGGCCGGTGGCCGCGACGTCGGGGAAAGTCACTCTGACCAATGGCATGAACGCGAGTCAACGGACAGAATTGCGGAATTTCATACAAAATCGCGCCGCGGCGGCGGGCTGGCTCGGCAATCGCCGATCCTTTCCCTGATCAGATGCGCGGTTTGCTCTCAATCGAATTCCGGGTGATGATAGCGGGCATGACACAAACACCACCCGACAATGACCGCTGGATTCAGACCTATATTGATCAAACGCTTGCGACGATTACGGAGCTAAAGAGCCAGTCGCGGGCAATTGGACAAATCAGCAATCTTATTGCCGAGGCGCTTTTTTCCGGGCACAAGCTGCTGACCGCCGGCAATGGCGGGTCGGCGGCGGAAGCATTGCACTTGGCGGAGGAATTAACCGGCCGTTACAACCGATCAGACCGTCGGGCACTCCCCGCCCTGTGTCTGGCGGCGGATACCACCGCCCTTACCTGCATCGCCAATGACTGGGATTTTTCCAAAGTGTTTTCGCGGCAAATAGAAGCGTTTGCTCAGGCGGGCGATGTGCTGGTGCTTTTTTCCACCAGTGGAAACAGCGCGAATGTCATGGCCGCGGCGGCGGTCATGCGGCAGCGCGGCGGAAAAGTGGTGGGCCTGCTGGGCAAGGGCGGCGGCAAACTGCTGGCAATGTGTGATGCGGCTATTGTGGCGGCCGGCGCAAAAAGCGGTGCGATTCAGGAAGCTCACCAGGTCATTTTGCACCTGATACTCGAACGCGTTGAACAGTACGACACCGCAGGTTAAGCACTGTTTTGCTGCCCGCCCGTCCCGCTAAAGGCGTCCGATATCTGGCCGAAAATGCGCGGTTCAGTTTGGCTTTTCTTTTTGCGCCATGCCGACGGCGTTTGTCCCGTATTTTGCTTGAAGATCCGGTGGAAATGCTGATAGTCGCGAAATCCGGAGGCGCGCGCTATTTGGGCCAGCCCGTCCGGCGTGCCGCGCAGCAATTGCATCGCATGATTCATGCGCAGTGCATTTAACTGCTGGTGCATGGTCATGTGAAGTTGCTGTCGAAAATAGTTTTGCAGTGCCTGGCGGGAGGCGCCGACATGGCGAACCAGGCTTGCAATTTTAAATGGACCGCGAAAATTCTGGCGCATGTAACGCAATGCTTCAGCTACCCTTACATCCAGGCGATGCAAGACATCGGTCGACGCGCGGGCAACAATACCGCCGTGGGGAATGGCGATCGGGTGTGTCGTGGATGATTCTGACATCAGATTATGAAGCGTCTGGGCGGCACGCAATCCCCATTGTTCCAGATTTAAATCCACACTGGTCAATTGAACCGGTGAGTGCAGGCATACGGCGGGAAAATTATCCACGCCGATAATCGACACATCATCGGGTACCCGGAAGCCCGCTTCAAGGCATATCCCCATTACTTCAACGGCCGCTTCATCGTTCACCGCCATTAAGCCCATGGGCATGCGTTCGGGAATCAATATTTTCCGCAGACGATTAAGGGGAATAGCCTTGACACTGACGCCGGCCGCTTTGCATCGGCTGCGCAGTCCGGCAAAGCGAGCCTTTTCCGAGGCGCTTCGCCGGGACCGCATCTGAACAAAAACGATCCGGTCCAGTTTAGACGCGAAAAAATGCTCCGCCGCGGCCGCACCGACACCGGCATCATCGCAGCAGACAACCTGGGAACCAGGAACAGGCCGGTGAGGGTCTAAATTGACGATCGGGCCGTGAATGGCACGGGCCATGCGCTGAAGGGTTTTATCGCGTCCGCTGAAAACGATGACGCCGTCGTACTTGCGCCGGATGGGCAGGCGGTTGGCAAAGCGCACGCGGGTGTCAAGTATCCAACCCCGCCCGGCGGCATACATGGCAATACCGCGCAAAAGCCGTTCATCCCACCACCAGAGCGCCACAAGAATATGCCTGCGCCGGTCCGGGTTGCCGGGCGGACGGGAGGATCGGATCGGTCGGGCGGCGAGCGTGTTCATGGCTATTATAATAGTCAATAATGGCAGAAATGCCATAGGCAGCCGGGCGCTAGTCAGGGTATATTTCCAGTGGCTGTTCGTATGTTCTGGAGTGATACTTCAAATGGCGGTTTGGACTTGTGATATGGGCGGAACGACCATTAAGCTGGGCGTTTTCGCAAGCGGCAAACTGGTCGCGGCCAGCGAAATTCCCGCAGATCCGCAAAGCGGCCTGATTTGCGCCTTCGAGCGCATGATGGTGGTCTGGCGGCAACTGAACCGCCAAACCGGACGGCGGCCGGGCGCGGCGACCGCAATCGCAATCGCCATACCGGCCATTGTGGATCATCGGACAGGTCAAATTTACGCGACATATCGCAAAAAGTTTGGCGACGCCAATTCTCCGGCCGTAAAGCGATGGTGCGTCCGAAACCTGCCGGCCCCCGCGTTCTGGTGCAACGACGCACGCGCCGCACTGGTTGGCGAGATCGCCTGGGGCGCGGCACGCGGCGCTAAGAACGTCTGCATGATGACCTTGGGAACCGGCATTGGGACGGCCGTGAGTCTGGACGGAAAGCTGGTCACCGGTGCGCATGGAATGGCGGGTAATCTGGGAGGGCATTGCACGATTGATGTCAATGGCGAACTTTGTCCATGCGGCAATATCGGGTGTGCTGAAACGCTGGCATCCTCGGCGGCGCTGGCGCGGGTTGCGGGACGGGGTCGCCGCCATCCGAAAAGTATTCTGTTTTCCGAAACGACAATCGGCTACGAGGCTGTTTTTCAGGCTGCTTCCTGCGACGACGCACTGGCTGGCCGCGTGATTGAGTCGGCGCTGCGCACATGGGCGGTTACCGCGGTGAATCTGGTGCATCTCTTTGATCCGGAAATTCTGGTCATCGGCGGAGCCATAAGCAGGCAATCAGCTAAAATCATACCGGTGATCCGAAAGCAGATTAAAGATCATTCCTGGGCGCGCTGGCCGGTTTCCGTTCGTCGCGCGCAACTGGGAAATACCGCGGGCCTGATCGGCGCGGCAACGCTGGCGATCCACTCACGTAACCGGAGAATCAGATGAGCCGGAGCAGCTTTTACGACAAGACTCCGGTGGCAGCGGTCCAATATTCCCAGCCATGCGCATGGAGCGGATGGGGTGACGTTTTGGCCCGGCTGGTCACGGCGTTTCAAAAGCATGGCGAGCGCTGCGTCCTGGCGGTTGACTGCTATGCCGGCGTTCTGGACGCGGAGGTTTTGACGGCACTGCAAGCCGGCATCAAACCCGTTCTGACCATTCACACGCGCGACGTCTTCAAACCGTCTTCCGAGTTGCTGGCTGCGACGCACCGGTTTTTGGGAGATGATCCTGTTTTCGGCCGCATGACACATCTGACAATGGCCGACTATCTTGATCCGGTTCGTTTAGAGGCGCATCGACGAAGAATTCAAGCGGCTGGCGGAAGTGTTCTTGTTTACGGCCCCGGAGCCGCATTGGTTTGGGAAAACGCGACAATCCTTGTTTATGCCGATATGGCCCGTTGGGAAATTCAGCGCCGTCATCGGGAAAACCTGGTTGGAAATTTGGGATTGGATAATCACACCAGTCCGTGGACAGAAAAGTATAGACATGGCTATTTTAACGATTGGCGCATATGCGATGGCCATAAACGAAAACTGTTCGATTCGATTGATTTTTTTCTGGATACGAATACGCCTGACCATCCGAAATTGGTGACTGGAGATGCACTTCGCTCTGGGCTGCGGCAATTGACCGCACGTCCTTTTCGGGTGGTGCCCCTTTTTGACCCCGCACCCTGGGGCGGTCAGTGGATGAAAAAGCATTTCGGACTTGATGAATCCCGCGTGAACTACGGCTGGGGCTTTGACTGCGTGCCGGAGGAAAACAGCCTGCTGCTGCGTTTTGGGAGCATTACGACGGAAATTCCCGCGCTTAATGTGGTACACCGGCATCCGAGGGAAATCCTGGGCGAAGCTGTGCACGCCCGTTTCGGTGCGGAATTTCCGATTCGTTTCGATATCCTGGATACAGTCGGCGGCGGCAACTTGAGTTTTCAGGTTCACCCGCTTACCGAGTACATTCATCAGCATTTTGGCGTTCCATATACGCAGGACGAAAGTTACTATATTCTGGACGCCGAACCCGGTGCGGCCGTCTACCTTGGATTGAAGGAAGATGCCCTGCCGCGCCAGTTTACTGATGAACTCAGGGCCGCGCAGCGCGGCGGGCGGGCTTTTGACGTAGATAAATTCGTGAACCGGTGGCCAGCCGCCAGGCACGATCATTTTCTGATTCCCGCCGGGACATGTCATTGCTCCGGTGCCGGCTGCCTGGTACTTGAAATCAGCGCAACACCCTATATTTTTACATTTAAGCTGTGGGATTGGGGGCGAGTGGGACTTGATGGACGCCCGCGACCGGTCCATCTGGATCATGGCTTGGCGAACATCGCCTGGGACCGGCGCACGAACTGGACACGTGACCAGTTAATCAACCGTGTGTCAATGCTTGACTCACGGCCGGAATATTGCCAGGAACAGACGGGCCTGCACGAGCGGGAATTTATTGAAACCCGTCGGCACTGGTTCAGTGGCACGGTCGCGCACCACACCGGCGGAGGCGTGAACGTGCTGAATCTGGTGGAAGGAGATGAAGCTGTCGTGGAAAGCCCCCAAGGCCTTTTTGCGCCTTTTACGGTTCATTACGCCGAGACATTTATCATTCCGGCCGCAATCGGACACTACACGATTCGGCCTGTGGGAAGCCATCGCGACGCTCGTCATGCCACGATCAAGGCAAGCGTTCGCACGGGCATCGGAACCGGGGAAATGGCTGGAGCGGGTCTGCCCGAAAAAATGCAAGGCTGCGCATCCGACAGATGATCTGGCTGCGGCGAAAAATCTCCATTTCACTCAAGTCCCGGGTCAGTGATGGCGCGCCCCGGCGCTGACGGCGGCTCGCATTGTTTTATTATATATACATACAATAATATATAAAAGTCGGTTTGACTTCTCGGTTCGCATTGCAGAATGCCGGATTGTTCGCGGCCTATGCGCTAAAAAAAAGCATCCGGCTCTGGTCGGCCAGAGCCGGATGCGTGCGCGTGGGAAGCAGCTGATCGTGAGCTTATTCCGACCTCTGAAGTACGGTCAGGCCCGTTGGCGACGTTTCAGAAGGACCGCCAGGCCGCCTATCGCCAGAAGTGCCAGAGAGGCAGGTTCCGGCGTCGCGGCCACGGGGGTGAGTGAAACATCAAACACCGACTGTGGAACATTGGGGTTGGTAATGAGTGTGCCGCCAAACCCAGTGCCAGGATTAAATTCAGCCAATTGTCCGCCGGTGTAATCGCCAGCGGCGGAGTCCGCAGTCAATCCGGCATAGCCATTGGGTGTTGAAATGGCATAACCGTACATGGATCCCGCCTTGAGAGTTAACGGGTTCTTCAGGCTGATAGTGATATAATTCCCTTGCCCGATCGCGGTGCCAGTGGCGATGACACCATTTACCAACTCCAGAAGTTGATAGGTGCCATTGGTGGAATTCACGGTGGCGATTTCCAGATTGACACTATTGCCATCATTAAAAGCGCCATTGCCCGCATCCGAAAGGCTGACGGTGATTGCATTAAGCTTATAGCCCGCCGCATTGGTGCCGGTTGTGAAAGTCTGCCCCGGCGCCGCGGTATTATTGGTGTAGTAGTTGATGGCCGGAGTAGTGCCTTTGCCTACACCATAATTGGGTGATGCATAGCTTGCGGTGCCCGTTGGCGACAGATTGGACTGATCGGCTGCACCTGGAGCAGGAGCGAAAGGGCCGCCATTGCTGATCACGATACCATTATTGACATACGCGGGCTGACTGTAAGAAGCGCCCGTGGGAAGGGTGGTGGGATTGGCGGTTAGCGTGACATTTGAAAAGACACTTTGCAATCCTGAGGCACCCAGTGTGATGCCCAGGTTTCCTGATGCGTTTGCCCCAGTGGTCACCAATTCAGAAACCGCCGCGCCGGGCTGGCCGGCGGCACCGGGCGCGCCGTAATAGACACCGCCCTGCAGAACCGCGTTGGCGCTGTAGGAAGAACTGCTGCCTGCGGTCAACTCAAGAATGGGTGGATTGGAACCTTGACCAGTGCTATGAACTGTGGCGGTCAAAAGATAAGTGGTATTGGGTGCGACAGCCGTATTTAATACCTGGCCAAATAGTCCGCTGTTGACATAGAGTGGAGCATAGTTTCCCGCGCCCATTGCGGCCCCCTGGCCACTCCAATCGGGTATATAGGCGTTATTAAATCCGCTGACAGAATATGTGCCGGAACCCGACCCGTTGGTATAGGTCATGGTCTGCGGCGTATCTGAATTGTTTTGATAGGCATAGATGGTGGTTAACCCCAGTCCTGATGTGTCGGTTGCGGTCATACCGCCGGCGGTAGTGCCGGTTTTCGGGCCTGCGGTGCCGGGAAGACCATATTCCCCGGAGACCAGAGCCCCGCCAGTTCCGTAACCGCCGACGGAGTTGTTGGTGGCATAACCGGGGCCATAGATCAGCGAAAAATTCGCGTCCGGAATCGCAATATTGGTATTGGCGGGAACACCGCCTGCGAAAGCTTTGCCAAATCCGCCTACCGCGCCTAATACGGCCATGACACTAAGAGTCGTTATTACATGCTTACGGTCCATAAAAGTTTCTCCTTAGGAACAGGTGGTACACGAACAGAGCGGGAACTGGCGGCTATGATAATATCAAAGCTAAACACCACACCCTCTACCAGATTTACTCAGCTACCTGAGAGTGAGCAGCAATTCAAAATAAACTCTCATCTCATAACCGCCTCACTTTCAGGTTTCGTATCCGCTTAATTTGAAGCGGATTAAACATTTTCAAGACATTCACGGAAAATCCTGATTCACCCCCCCCGGAAGATTTTGATTAATGATATTCAGAATGCGAAGGCCCTCATTTCCAGTGGCACCGGGTTTTGTCGGCGCGGCTGCCGGTACGTTTTGATTGATGGGAATGGGGGCGGCGTGCCCATCGAAGAACACGGCGTTGCCATATCCACTTCCAGGGCCATACGACATGTGTCGGTAACGCAGACCGGATGCGGCGGCACCACCGACAGAATTCGGGTAATCCACATTGGCGGTAGCGCCGGAAATCAATCCATTCGGCGGCACTAAATAATTCAGATAGGTTGTGTAATAATACGCGGGTCCCTCGGTCCCTCTATTTTGTTGCCAATAGAATGTTCCCCATGCGCCGAAATATCCCGACTGTGTGGCGTCACCAATTGCGATGGAACGCACCGGCTGGGTTACCTGCGACAGATGAACCGAATAGGTGGTGTTTTCTCCGCCATTTCCGTTGGTAAGAGTCATAAAGAAATTCGGGTTGGCGCTATAAGACGTCACGAAAGGCGAGGCCCCTGTCGGGCCGGTAGGCAGCAAAGTTGCCGCTGGACAATCAAATAACTGGTTATAGGCTTCGACCATGCCAAAATTTGGCGTCGCGTATTTCTGCAACCCATTGTAATAGGGCAAATTATAATTCGGGGTTGGCTGAATGCCTTCTTTGAAAGCGAAAATCAATGCATCCCAACTGTTTGACCCAAACGGGTGATTGGTCGAAGATGAAGTATCCTGCCCCCAGGGAATCGCGTCGCCATAATTCTGCGCGTATTCCACCGTCAATTGCCCCAGAGAACGCAAGTTGCTTAAGCAGACCACGCTACCGGCCGATTCCTTGGCTTTAGCCAGTGCCGGGAGCAGCAGTGAAATCAGCAGCGCAATAATAGAAATGACCACCAGCAGTTCCACAAGCGTAAATCCCGGTCTGGTTATTGAATGTCCGTTGATACGACCATCTGTAATGAAAGGGGATATGCGATGCCGGGTCATGTGCGATCTCCTTAAGATAAACAACCGGAAAGCTGCGCGATTCTGCTTTTTCAACGTCACGGTTCGGTTGCAGGTAACCGAAAGTGCGATCCATTTTGCCTTATTTTGAACCACAGCCAGTCACCGCAAACCAACAGAGCCTTTAAAATCCGCAATGAATGCGACGGCGAAGCAGAAGAAAAGTGTTCTTCACTTCAGACACTTTTATTGTAATCACATCCCGGTCAATAGCTAGGACATTTTTTTTCATAACGGGTGCATTTTTTTATCACCCGATCAAGCGCATGAAACCCGGCTTTGATCATTTCCGGTACACGCCACACGGTGGCCTGCATTGCAAACGTCCATTGGCAATCGTATGGATCACTTGGGGGCAAATGGCGGCAACAAGCATGTGAAGTATCATAAAAATAATTAAAAACAGACTGGATCCACCGGAACGGTCGGGACCGGCCTGGCGTCATTTGGCAGGGGAAAAAGCCGCCATCACACTGCCGGCGAATAAATGCGTTCGCCAGGCCGCCGACGGCCGATCGCAGACCATCAACCGCAATTCCGTTCCTGTGTCAGATGGAACAAGGCGGACTGCGTGTCCTGTTTAAAAAATAGCATATTTAATATTATAAAATAGCGTTTATGCTATATCGCTTCCGGCGTATGCGGATTAATATGACCGTTGCATCGTGAACCGCGGTGGCAAAACACGAGGTAGTTGCATGGCCCGATACCAGCGAATTGTGTTTGTGGGTGATATGGCCCTTGGCCATAATCGGAAGGCTATGGCCGGCCTTGCAGATTTTGCCAGCCATTCCCATGCCAGATATCGTCTCCATGTCTGCAGGGAACCGGAAATGCTTGGTGAACTTTGCCGTAAGGGGCGGGCGGAAGGCATTATTCTCTCAGATATTCCGGTGACATGGCATTCGTTCGTTCGCGAAATTGCCGCGCGCGTTCCACTGGTCGAAATGTCGCTGGATCGAACTGGCACCGCGGGGGTAAATGTCTGCGTTCGCGATGAAAGTATTGGTGAACTGGCCGCGATGTATTTTATAGATCGCGGCTTCCGAAAGCTGATCTATGCCGGTCCAGCGAATTCTCCCTGTTCCGATGCCCGATGGGCGGGCTTCCGGCAATTCGCGATGAAGCGGGGCATTTCGGCGGATGGTGTTACACATCTGAATTCTGGAATGCCTGCCAATGTTCCAGATATAGCCGCGCTCGCGCGCCGGCTCAAGCGTATCCGGCATAAGACGGCGATTTTTGCCACGGACGACGAACTGGCGGCTCTACTGGTGGAAGCCTGCCAGGAAGCCAGACTTCCAGTTCCTGATAAAGTTGCGATTCTTGGTGTCGGAGATGATGAGCTGTTTACCCTCCTTTCCGCGCCCAGTTTATCCAGCATCTCCATCAACAGTCGGGAAATGGCCCGTATTGCAATGGGGCTGCTGGATCGGCTGTTGCGTGGAATGCAGGTTGAAGCGATGCATTATATTGGCCGCCCGACGGGTGTTGTGACCCGCTTATCCTCCGACCGCTTCGGCATTGAAGATGAACTCGTTCGCCGCGCGCTGTCTTTGATACAAAGTCGTGTTCAGGAAGGGCTTTCTGTAAAATGGCTGGCATCAGAAATTGGCGTATCCAGGCCCACGCTGGAACGCCGCTTCGCATCGGCGCTCAGGTCGAGTCCGGCGGTTGAAATTTCCAGAACCCAGGCCGAACTGGCGCGGCGTATTTTGGTCACCACGGACAAGCCAATCGAGCGAATCGCCGTGGATGTCGGCTATTCGTCCGCAAGACAATTGCGTATTTCATTGCGGGATCATTTTGGGAAAACTCCCAGTGAATTGCGGGGTACAACGGCCAAAGGTTCGGTCGCTCTGGCTGTTTAAATACAGCCCTGGCCTTGCAGAGTTCGGCAGATATTCTTTAAGATGCGACGGCCCGATTGTAAGTCAGTCGCGGCATGCCGCGGAAATTCATCCACAGGTGCTTATGAATCGACGTGCTTTTCTGGGTCTTATCGGGTTGCTTTCAACTGTGCCCGCCGCAGTGCCCGCAGCCGGTTCGCCTCCTCAATCCGATCCGCAGCCTGACGGGGTACCCCAGGCATCTGAACTATCGGGCGACTGGATGTCATTTGCCGACCTTCACACGCTTCCATCCGTTAACAGTCCCAAGGGCGGCTGTCAGGTTGGCGCGAACCTTTTATCGATTGAGGCACTGACCTTTCCGCCATTCAGCCAGGGGGGAGGAACGGCCGGCCTGTCCATCAATGGCACGCCGATAAACGCGGCGGCGTATCGCTGGTGCCCCCATGAAGTATTGCGGCGAGCCGTTGTGCCCGGAACAATGCTGCACTGCGACACGGCAGTTCGACTATGCCATGACTGTCCGCTTGTGCTTTTGAGCCTGCGAATGCATAACGCCGGTAATCTGGCGCAAACTGTCCACCTTGAAATCGCGCTGGACGCATATATTCGCAACGAGCCGGGAGTCTGGTCCTGGTGGGTACCGCGTCCGGCTAAAGCGGCGGAATTTAAATTGAATGCGTCCACTGGCACGCAAACGGTGACGATTGAGGATGCACGCAGCGCCTCGGCGGCCAGTTTTGCGTTTTCTGGACTGGCACCGAGGCGGATTAACCGCAGTGAACATTCGGCAACCGCACATTGGAACCTGTTGATTCCACCTGCCCAGGGGGTGCACATTGGTATGGTGCTGGCGGTGGGCGAAACCCCAGCACAAAGTGCCGCTCTGGCGACCCGCCGCGCTGCCGCGTTTGAATTGCATTTTGCCGAAGTCCAGGCAGCCTGGCAGCAACAATTTGAATCTGCCTTCACCCCCGGCAACAAGCTGTTTTCGGGAAATCTTCCCGTTTTGCACACGACTGATGTGGAAATGCGACGTGTCTATTACATGTCGGTTGCGTCTCTGCTTGCGCTTCAACGGCGCTGCTTTTCGACAGCGCAAAATGCGTACGTCACGGGTGGTCCGCAATGCGCCGCGTCGTTAATGTATTTCTGGGATACATTTACATGGTCGACACTTCATGCCCTGCTGGACCCGGAAAATATGAAAAAGATGCTGCTGCGCTGGCTGAATCTGAATATTCACAACTGCTATGCGCAGGACATGAATTCTGGAGCGGGCGTGGGACCGTGGTACAGTTTTAATGATTATGTTGTATTTTATCAAATAGATACATACATTCGTGTAACCGGCGACATTGCGTTTCTTCATATGCCGGTGGCCGGCGGGACGGTTCTGGATCAGTTGGAAAAAATGGCATTCTGGTGGCGGCGGCTGGTCAAGCCGGGCTGTCCGCTAGCGGATTACGGCCTCGCCGATAACCTGCTCGAATGCGTACCCACTTATGCCCATGTGGTTGCATCCTTAAATGCCGCGAATGTCTGGATGATGCGACAATTGTCAGCTTGGCTGCATATGACCGGCGCACGCCACCAGGCCGATGCGGCGGCGCGGGAGGCTGAAAAACTGGCCGGCCATGTGAAAGACCTTTACATTCCCGGCACTGGATACTGGAACACGATTCATCCCGGTGAACGAAAAGTGCCGGTTCGCCATTGCATCGACTTTTTTACGGTCATTGCCTGCATGAACAGAGATATGTCTCCTTTAATGCGGCATCAGATGGCGGAATTTGTAGACCTGCATTTATTGACGGACCATTGGATGCGGGCACTGGCCATCGATGATCCCGCCGCGCCCGTATCCAATCGCCCGGACCACGGTCCGATGGGGGCATACGATGCGTGGCCTCCGTTTACCATAGATGCCCTGTGCCGAATTGGACATTGGCCGATGGCTTTGGCTTTTCTTCGCCGATGCGCACGGACAACCCGTGAAGGGTGTTATGGCCAATCGCACGAATTGCTCACGACATCCGATAATTCACCGGTCCGTAAGGCGCACCGGGGCGGCCAAATGTATAATTGCTCCTGCTCTGGAGCGTTCGCCGATGTTATAATCCGAACTTTCTTCGGAGTAGAATTTGATCATGAAGGGCGGCCAACACCCTTATCCCCAAGTGTTGCCAGAGGGTTTTCCGGAACGCTCATTGGTATCCGGGCGGGTACGCCCAATGCGCGGCATTGGTCGGTTCACAGCGGTGCCAGCGGTTTGAAGATAGAATAAAATGTGGTCAATGAATATGATTATTCATAACAAACGCAAGTCGCCTGTTCTTGGCGAGCAACCTGGCTGATTTTCCTTAGCCCGCATTCATGACACCACTGATATACCTCTTGCGGCCAATAACTGAACCTAATCGATCATTTGAAAATTGAGCGTAAGGGTGTTCTTTCGCGCGTCTTCGTGTCGAAGCGGTAAAAATCGGCTATTGGCCATCAATCCTCGCTTTTTTGTCCTTGGGCGTATCGTCAACACTTTGGCGAAAAATTCACCGCGGGGGACGCGGAGGAACGCAGATGATTTGGAATTGATTCACTTGTATTTATGTTGTTGATTGAAATTCCGAATGCCCCGGCGCGGTGCAGGCACCAATCAACAATCGGGCGAAACTTGCCGACCAGGAAATAAAATCCTGCTGATGCATGCGTCACTGACTGGCCTGGACTACGTCGCGACGGGGCAGGCCCGGGGATTGTCCCCAGCCTTCAACCACCGCTGGACGTTGCAGTTGCGGCTAAGGCCTGTCCCCTGCGCGAGCCCGCTGATATCGGGATTATTTTACTTCCCGATCGCCAATAACCGGATGTAGCCGCTCGCAACGTCCGGCAAAGATCGCGATTAATCGAAAAATTTGTCGACCGCCACTCAGGCGGAACATGAGAGGCGCGTTTCGATCGGGAAAAATAAAAAACCTCCGGAAGAATTGTCAGTTCTTCCGGAGGAGGAATAGCAAAGACATTTCCTTAATTACAGGCTTGCGCTCCGCAAGTCAGATTCAGGCAGTTACCGCGGTGCGGCGGCGTTTGACAAGCAACATGCCAGCGGCACCAAGTCCGAACAATACCACCGCAGCCGGTTCCGGAACGGCCGTGCTGTACAGACCACTTACCTGACCGGCGGTTAATGCGGAATTCCATGTCGAGAAATCGTTATAACTGCCCATCAGGGATGGGTCATTAAACGGATCGACGCCGCCAATGCCAACGTATTTGGCATAGGTTGAAAGATTAAAGGAGGTAACACCGGACGGCAAAATAATCAGCCCGGATTCCTGCAGTACGCCATTTTCGTACAGCGAGGCGGTATTGGTAGCCGCACTGTAAACCAGCACTTCCTGCGTAAGCACCCCGGTTGGAACGGGCTGACCGTTGCCATTGATAAGACCACTCGCACCTGCGCCATTTGGCTGTATGGCAACGGCCGCTACACCGGAACCGTCGTTGCGGTGCGGTTGGAACAAAAGAAATCCAGCACCCGGATTACCCTGCGTACCGAATGAAAATACGCTGTCCCAACTGCCTGTTGGATCATTGGCATTGCGGGTAAATGTGACCGCAACAGAAAAATCCCCGGTGTAATTGGTGAACGTTGCACCTGGAACGGTCATTCCATTACCCGGGCTTGTCGTGGTGGTTACCAATTGGGTTCCGACCACGCTGGTATTGGAGCCGACGATCGTTCCAGCTGTAGCGGCTGTGCCGGCGGTGCCAATATCCGAAACCGACGTGCCGCTGATGACCGATCTGGCGAAGTTCCATTCATCCGTCGGGGTTGGAGCGGGACTCGGCGTTGGAGCGGACGCGGCCGGCGTCACACTGCTGGCCAGCGCATTGGTGGTCCAGTAGGTTGGGGTCGTTCCGCCGGTAGGTGCGGTAACGGAGAAATTCATGCCGGCACCGCCGCCTTCCTGATAGTTCATGATTTCAATGGGATAATAGCCCGCCGAGCTGAAACTCACGGCCGCAGTGTAATTGGATGTGCCAATTTTGCTATTGTCATATGACGCGGCAACAATTTGCGTTCCAGAGCCGGCATTGCCAGTTGGGGTAATGCCCGTACCGCCGATAAATACGGTGGCGGCGTCATCCGCGTGTGTGAAGGCAAAATTGTAAGTCCCTGCGGACGCAATCTTTATATACCCCATCTGATCGACAATCGAATTCACCCAAGGTGCCGGATCCGTCAGCGTGGCACCGGCTGCATCCGCACCCAGATAGCCAGCCGTATTAAATCCTGCCCAGAAGATGCTGCCGCCGGTCGAGTTATATGCGAACTTATCCGCCGTATTCAGAAATGTTTCCGATGCGGGGGGCAAGGTATTGGTGGTCCCAAGCGTTTTGTTGGTGTACGCGCCAGTGCTGATATAGCTTTCCATATTGGTCAAATCTGTTAAGGTCGGATCCCCAGCCGCAGGCAAACCATAATTTCCCGATCCGGCGCCGTCTGGTGGAAGATGCCATACCGTACCAATAAGCCCCTGCGTCAGGCCACTGGCACCAAGGTTAAGTGTCGGCGAACTGGTAATACTGATGGTACCACCAACACCGAATGCCATTGACGCCCCCATCAGCGACATGCCCGCCGCGGACAAAAACGCCAGCCGCTGTTTGGAAATGAATTTGGACGACATAGAAAAACCTCCCTTAAAAAGAAACACTAAATAGCACAGGTTTCAAGCTGCGAAACGATTTCTGCAGCATTCCTGCAAGGTGTTATGTCCTGACTGAAAGTGCCTCAATGCCTCCCGAGTTTGCTTTAAAAACATGAAAGCAAAGACCGTTAGTAGTAACCGACAATGGGCTTATGAATCTGATGATCCAGATTCCAGTCCGCGTTCATCTGACCGCCGTTTTGGGCCGGATTAACTTCAACCAGGTCCTTCTGGGTGTCATAACTTACATGGCCATCGGCCCAGACTACGTTGGAACCATAGTTGTGAATAGCGCCGGGCCATTCGGCCCACTGCACCACACCGGGTACCGATGTTTGGGTAAGCGGTATATTGCTGCGCGTCGGGTCCACGTTGTAGATGAAAGCGTAATTGGGAAGACCATGGGTCGCATCATCAATTCGATCAGTAATCGCGATCATGGACGATGGATTCACTACACGGCTGACGTTGATCTGCGGATAACCGACGCCTGGCGGAGATGTTGGCGGTTGGCCAATCATATCTCCACCCAATCCTTCTCCACCGGAAGGCGTGCCAATCGGCGGCGATATGGCCAATGTACCCCAGTCGTTATAACCATACGAAAAAGCTGGTAATGAAAGTTGCGGACCGCTGACAGCCTGCCAGTTGCCGCCCAGATACAGAACCTGTTGGGCCTCATGATAACCGAAGCCTTCCAGAATCGAGCCTCGGGCATAACCGATGGGTACATTCGGGCCGGTGAAGGTAATCATATATCCCAAGTATTGCATATTGATATTGCGCGCGGGGCAATAGAACAACTTCGCCGAGCCAGGCCCCATCATTGTCATGAGCCGGGGAACCCAGCAGCAGAAATTATTGGACGCAGCCGCAGGCCCATCCACCACTTCCGTGCCGGGATAGAACCCTTTCCATGTCTGTACATATTGCTGCATAGCTTGGCCCATGGATCGCTCATTAGAAGCGCAGGCCACGGATTCAGCATCCGCTTTGGCCGCCGCCAGCGCCGGCAGGAGCAATGCAATAAGCAACACGATTATGGAAATTACCACCATAAGCTCAATCAGCGTAAATCCCCCTTTGGCGGATTTCCGGCAGATGCCAGTGGAAAAATTCCTCATCACATTACTCCTTAGTGGTCCGATGACTTGGGACGTCATTCAACAGGGTGCATCAACTTAAAACAGTTGAATAAATTGCCTTCCGCAGGGGAAGGCCTCGCATAACAACATTCTGGCGTTGTAAACAGCCTTAAGTCGCAGCCAGATATTCGCTTACCAGACGCACGACCGCCAGAAAACGCCAGTGAACCGCGGCATGTCCGCCGCCTGAAAGATTCACAGGTTGGCCGGTCTGAAATGAACTCAAACCTTTATATAGCCAACTAGGTTAAGTTTATATTGAATCGACATTCATGTCAAGACAAAACTTTAATTTTTTTATTCATTATCCCATTAAAAGCCGCCTGCGGCCTGGTGGCAAGCCAACGACCGGATTCTGGGACATACAAAGTTGAAATATCGAAACTTCAGGCAATATCCGCACCTTGTGCGGTGCATCTATACTTTGAACTATAAGTCTATTCGCCTCGAGCTAATGCGGCAACACCTAATCCACCCGGGCATTCCGCGCCATATATGTTGATATAGCATTTGTGGTGCAGGGAAATTGAATCGTATTTCAAGCACCATCTGGCTGTCTCCATGGAGTGTGTTACTATATTATCCGCTTGACGCACGATGCCGGGTAGGACCAGCGGATTCGGGTATCAGGGTATGAATGACAACTTCTGGGCTTTTGTAAGGATCATGGATGAGCACCGCGGATGCAGAACTTTTGGCCCAATGCCGACAACTCATAAACCAAACGGGCATAAAAGAAGACCCGGAACTGGCGGCCGAAATTCTGCATGCCGCTCTTCGACTGGTGAAAGATTCCCCCGGGCGGGCTGACAGCAAACTGGTGCTGCGCACACTCAAGGAATTGCGTTATGGATTTAAGATATTCCGGCCCTATCAGGGGCAGCGGAAAATAAGTATATTTGGCTCTGCGCGCACACCGGCCGCTGATCCGGATTATCAGTTGGCCGCGGAATTTGGCCGGCGGATTGCCCGTGCGGGATATATGGTGATTACCGGTGCGGGCGGCGGCATCATGGAAGCCGGGCACCAGGGTGCCGGGCAGGAAAATTCGTTTGGCGTGGCGATTAAACTGCCGTTTGAACAGGCGACCAATTCGGTGATTGCCGGCGATGAAAAGTTGGCGCATTTCCGCTACTTTTTTTCGCGCAAGCTGATGCTGCTGAAAGAAACGCATGCAATTGCCCTGTTTCCGGGCGGTTTTGGCACACATGACGAAGCCTTTGAAGTGCTGACGCTGATATCCACAGGCCGAACCGATCCTTTGCCCATTGTTCTGCTGGAACATTCACATGGCAATTACTGGAAAAAATGGGAGGAATTTATACGCGTAAATCTGTTGAATCGCGGCTTTATTTCGCCGGAGGATATGGCGCTGTGGACCATCGCCCGCGATGTGGGCGATGCCATTGATCACATTCAACGGTTTTACAGCAATTATCATTCGATGCGTTTCCAGCGCGACGATCTGATTCTGCGGCTGGCCAACGCGCCCCAGCCCGACGGCCTGGCCAGCATTGGCCGGGAATTTTCCGATCTGCTGCGTCCGGGGGGAACATTCCGGGTGGCGGGGTCGGATATTGAGCCTGCCGGAGCACCTGTTCCGGAATTTGCGAGGCTGGTATTCCCATTCAACCGCCGCGCGCCTGGACGGCTACGCATGTTGATAGACCGGCTGAATGAAAACAGGTGAGATGTCAGCGATTTATTTTGCGATTGGCGCGCGGCGACCAGGGGCACGACAATTCGTGCTGGCGGCCACGCGAGTTCGCGGTGTCTGGGGACTGTTTGTTGCGAAGCGGTTGCTTTGGCGGGCGAGACACCCGCCCCCCAGTGGGCAAATCGGATAGCGGTCAATGGGCTGCCAAAGCCGGGAGCAGCCACTGTTGTTTTAGACAGTGGCTTTGCGTTTGCGCAGCGCAAGCGCCAGCAGGCCGAGTCCGCCTGCGGCGGTTAAGGGCAATGTGGCAGGAATCGGCAAGGGGCCGCCAGCGGGGTATGGCGAAGTAATTACCGGACCACCAGGTGTCACTTCCAAATCACCCGGGCCACTGCCCGTCCCGAAATAAACCTCGTTCAGGTTGATATTCGGTAATCCTGTCGCACCCTTGATTTGAAGGACAAATTCGGGGCCGTTTAATAGGAATGTTGAGTTATTGCTTGTGAAGAACCCATTATTCGCGCTAGGGTAAGGATTTCCTGAAGACGCCGGGGTCGACGCCACCAGAGCGATTCCCTGGTTCCCATAGAACTGAAAAACGCCGCCAGCCAAGGAATTACCCACCCAATTAGCATTCTGTTTTACATTATTTAGAGTGGTGTCTTCCGATGGGCTGATTAGACTGGTAGAATAGCTCGTTCCGGTAATCGTTTCGGTCGATCCGATTAGCCTAATATCGGACGGCAAAAGGTCCGCTTTACCAGTACTCAAAGTAAACTCTATACCTTTGAGGAGGTTCGTGTTGCTAAGCATCGTGCTGGTGTTGTCCAATGTAATCGAGAGGGCATAATTTCCGCTCCCCGCGGTACCAACTTGAGTCATACCAAACGTAACGGTCGCTTGATACGCTCCAGCAGCATACGTGCTCGTCGCAGTGTTTGAAACGCTGAATGATGCAGGGTAAGTTGTCCCTGCGAACGCCATCCCAGAAGAGGAAAATATAGCACCCATGCCTGCAATGCCAACCGCTAGCGCGCTAATTTGTCCGGTTAATTTCTTGCCCATCTCTTAAACTCCTTGTATCTGAAGGACTGCTGTCAGCCGTCAAAACCATCGTCGTAAAAACTCGCCAACCTTATCAGCGAAACAAATACACGATGTCACGACTCACACAAACCCAACCCTCGCAATAAAAATAAACCAATTCGTTTCATTGTGCCCGCCGGACGTTTTGCGACCGGATTAATAAGGGCTTTTATGCACAAACCGAATCTTCAGGCAACAACCTGAAAATAGGTACCTCGCCTCCATGACATAAAATATAGCCAGGAATTTTGAAAATGCAAATCCCGCCCATTTTTTTTTCAAAAATTTATTAATTATAAGACCCGTTGTGGCCACATTCATGCCAAAAGTCCGCTAATTAATTCGCTTTAATTGAATATACTTACTTATTCACAAAATCAAGCTAAGAGAGCCTTAATCTTCTTGAGGCCGCAGATGAATGGCCAAAAATGAAACTCGTGACATTTCCCGCAATTACCAACGCGGAGGGCTGCTGAAATGCGCACCGCAGCAGAACGGTAAGTCCGATCATCAGATGGCTAAATTGTACCTTTTTCGGCCAGAAACTGAAGATGTATTGCGGTGTAATGGCGACATCATCTGATGATAAGTAAAACCGACCGACGGAGCAGTTAACTGGTATCTCCCGCACAAGGAGGCTTGGACGTTTCAGGCGCGCTATAGCGAATTAATTCCCATCCCAGGTAGTGAATCATTCGCCAAAGTGCCGACGATTCACCCAAGCACAAAAGGGCGAGGATCAACGACTATAAGCCGAATTACCACAGCGACACATAGACACGCTGAAAATCAGCCTGGCGAACAATTTTCATCTGTTCGATAAGCCGCAGCTATTGGCCGAATTCTGTTTAAATCAGCTTGGAATCGGTGGTGGAGTTGGCGGAAATAGCGATTTTATTTCATCCACCGTATTGGCCGCGGCCCAACTGGCCATACCGCTTTTCCAGACCAGCGTTTCAGATTTCATGTCTCCAGATTTAATTTTCGCCGCCAGTGTGGCAGTGTCAAACGGGCCGCTTTGCACGCCATTTACCGCCATAAAGTATGAAGCCGCGGTCGGCACTGGTGGCGGAGAACCAGCATTTGAGGCCATGGCTCCGGCCATTTGATTGCCCATGCCCATACCGACGGCCATGCCCGCGCCTAAACCGGCCATGCCACCGGATGGATTAGCGGCCGCCATTGGAATGGCGGTTGCGGTCTGATATCGGGTGTATTGTGACATATCGCCCAGGACACCCATTTTGGTCCGCGTATCCATGGCCTGTTCGACTTCAGGCGGCAGTGAAATATTTTCCACATAAAACAGCGTTAATTCAATTCCCAGTGTGGCCAGATCGGGCTTAATTCCTTCCAAGGCAAGCTTGCTTATTTTGTCATAATTTCCGGCCAGTTCCAAGGCAGGGATGTTGGCTTTGCCCAGTACATCCGTAAATCGCGACACAATGGTATCGCGCATCTGGCCTGAAATTTGCAGACTTTCGAACGATGGGTTGGTTGCCACCACCTGTCGCAGGAAAACCGCCGGATCGCTGATGTGCATCGCATAAGCACCGAACGCACGGATACGCACCACGCCAAATTCGCTGTCGCGCATCATGATCGGATTGGGCGTACCCCATTTCTGGTCGGTGAACTGCCGGGTCGCAATGAAATAAACTTCCGCCCGGAAAGGTGAATCAAAGCCATATTTCCAGCCTTTTAGTGTGGAAAGAATCGGCATATTCTGGGTTTGCAGTTTGTACATGCCGGGGCCGAACACATCGGCCAGTTTGCCCTCGTTTACAAAGACGGCAGCCTGACCTTCGCGTACGGTTAATTGCGCTCCCATTTTAATTTCGTTGTTATAGCGTTCAAACCGATAGGCAAGAATGTCGCTGTCGGCAGGCTCGGTCCATTGAATAATATCAATGAATTCGGCTTTGGCTTTCTGAAACAAGGACATACGGACCTCCTGAAAAAAGGTGCCTTGGCAATGGAATTAACACGCCAAGGATACCACCGGCTGGCTTAGGAAACAACACCTTTTTTTCGCAAACTCGGAATGGGTAACGATCGCCTGCCCATTTGGGTGCCCGCATGGCTCGGCATGGCCAGGCGACCGCAATCGGGACCGGTTGGAGGCCAGAAGGCAAAACATGGGGTTTGCGTTTCGCTTCAATGCCGAATTGTCGCTCCTGCGGTAGCCGGACAGTGTCCGATTGCCAGTTTTTTCAGGCCTTATGCGGGCGGGTATTGGGATTTATCGGGACCTGCCCGGAAGCGGGCGGCGGCGACCAGCAATAAGCCGATGGCCGTTGCGATAAAGGCGTCGAGTTGCCAAGAAAATTGTATTGGCATGACTACATTTTGCCCCAAGGTGGTCAGGTGATACATGACGCGCAGATGAAACCAGGCGAAGGCGTCGGTATGTAAATCGGGTGGCACGGCATGAAGCAGCCACAGCGTCGGACAACTGTTGACCAGTCCCATCAACGGCCATGAGGCGTTTGTTTCCGAAACAATCCCTAATAGCGGAACTGCGGAAATCGGCAGAAAAATAAGCAAGCCTGCAATCAGCAGTGCAATGGCGACCGCGCCAGCGGGCGAAACGCACCGGCATAGCAATAGTGTAAGGCCGGTGCAAAAGACGGCCCACGCCAGAACCAGGCAGCAAAGTCTGGCGGCCACCGCGGCTGACAGAAATCCGGCGATCGGACCTGGTGCTGCCAGTGCGGCGCAAATGGCCAGAGTCAACACCCCCCCGCCGCCCAGCGCGTGGAGATAGCAATTTTTTCTTCGCGCATCCAAAAAGGCGGTCGCAGCCTGAATCACAACTCCCCATGTTGTTAAAAGCAGCAGCAAAATAAGCCAGCCAATGAAACGGTCTGACGGGCGGCTTTCCGCAACCTGTCCGCGGTCGTACACGGCGGGCCAGAAAAGCAGCGCAGCCGCGGGCAGCAGCGCGGCGGCGTGGCCTGAAATAAATCGAAAGACCGTCTTTATCATACTGGCATCATACCTGCCGACCGGTGGTTGCATAAGCGGCTAAACCGCAAACGGCCACAGGGAGCGGCAGCCGCTTTTTCGACAGTGCATCAGACAGAATTAATTTCCGGATTTTTCTTTGCCGGTATCTGCGGCGCCGGTCAATTGTTCGGCCTGATCGGGCATGATAATTTGCACCTTGCGTATCCGCCGCGCATCGCTTTCGGTAACGGTAAGCCGCAGATTATCTATATCAATGGAAACGCCTTTCACCGGAATGGTGCCGAGTTGATTGATAATCAGGCCGCTGATGGTCTGGTAATCCTGACTTTCCAGAAGATGGAGATCAAGCTCGCGGTTAATATCCGTGATATTGGTGCGGCCGTCGAGTTCAATAATAGTCGGACTGACGCGGCGGAACTGGCGGGCGGCGGGTGTTTCGAATTCATCGGCAATATCGCCGACGATTTCCTCCAGGATATCCTCGCTGGTGACCAAGCCGGCGGTACCGCCAAATTCGTCAAGTACAATCGCCATGTGAACGCGCTGGAGTCGGAATTGGCGCAACAGGTCGCGCAATGGTTTGGTGTGGGGAACAAACAGGGGCGGGCGCATCATGGAACGCACATTAAAGGATTGATCGGCATCAGCTGTTCGGGGCAGCGCCAGCAGGTCCTTGGCGTAAAGGAGGCCCAGGATATTATCCAGATTTCCATCATGAACAGGGAGCCTGGAAAGCCCGTCGCGCAGAATCTTTTCGCGAATTTCCTCCAATGGCGAATGAATGCTGATAGTGACCATATCGGTTCGCGGCGTCATGATCTGGCTGACCTGGAGGTCCTGGAAGCTCATCACGCCTTCAATCATTTTTTTCTGGTCTTCATCCACCGCGCCTTCGGAAACAGCCGCCAGAAATTCCTCCTTGTTTTCCACAGCTTCACCCTGGGCCAGGGACTGATCGGTTACGCCGCACAGGCGGCGCACGAGTCCATCAAACAGTTTTAAGAACAAAATTAGTGGAAAACAGAGGCGATGCAGGGGAATAAGAAAAGTGGGGCCGAAAAAAGCGACAATTGCCTCGCCGGCGTAAATGGCCCAGGCATTGGCAATGGCGACGGAAAAGACCAGCAGAATAACGGCGGCAATCGCGGCGGCAATCACAAAAGTCAGTGCGGATGGCGCGGCATTAAGCTCATCAAGGCTGCGAATGGTAAGGGCGACCAGGCTGACATTGCAGATAATCCGCGCGGTGGAGGCCACCAGAGCAAGTTGTTCCTGATCGCGAAGCAAAGGCTCAAGCCATTGCCCGCGGCCCTGGCGATTCAATTCTTTTTCCAGTGTGACCGAAGAAATGGTGCGCAGCGCATAGGCCAGCGCAGATGCCAGAAGGGTGCCGAACGTGACAGGAAACAGCAGCCAAAACGCCCAGTTCATTGTGCCCCCCCCCGCCGACCATTGCGGCGAACCGCGCCGGCAGGCGGAAACCGGCCCGCCGAAGGGGCCGCCTTTGGTCCCGTGGAAAACAGGGGACCGAAGCCGAGGATGGTCAGAAGGTCATCTTCGCGCTGGTGCATGCGCGCGGCATCGGCCTTGCGCACGTCATTAAAACCGCGAACATGCAGCAGGCTATGAATCAAATAAAGCAGGAGTTCATGAGAAACGGAATGACCGCAAAGTGCGGACTGTTTCCGGGCCACATCCAGACAGACAACCGTGTCCAGCTCCAGATGCCCTTGGGCCACGACCCCGCCCGATAAATCAAACGTCAGCACATCGGTCGGAGAGTTCAAATTCATGGTCTGCCGATGAAGGGCGGCCATCTGCGAAGCATTCACCAGCCGCACGGACCAGAACCCGGTGCGAATATTTTCGATATGAAGCAATCGCAAAAGCTGCCTTCGAAACCAGGCTGCGGAAAGCTTTTCGCCAGTGCGGGCAGTTGCGGCCGCCAATTCCCGGAAACCTGAAAGGTCAAGCTCGAAAGCGGCGTTTTGGCGGCCGAGCGTCGGGGCTCGCCTGTGGTTGCGGCTTTTCACATCGGGCATGCTGTTTTTCAACTTTTTCATGCGGGCCTGGAAATTCTGGCGGCCGGAGTCTGGCCGGCCGGATAAGCGACGCGCGCGTGGTGCACTCCAGCCAGCGTGCGGACCAGACATTGTTCAATTTTGCCTAAATCCCGCAGAGTCAGATCGCATTGGTCAAACTGACCATCCAGCAGTCGTTTCATGATCATCTGATGCACAGCGCCTTCTATGCGCGCGGCCGTTGGTTCGGCCAGGGAGCGAACCATACTTTCCACACCATCACAGATCATCAAAATTGCCGTTTCACGGGATTGCGGCCGGGGTCCGGGATATCGAAACTCCATTTCATTAAGTGGCGTTGCCTCGCCACCGGTTAATTCTTCCCGGGCCTGGCGTTCACGTGCCTGCTGATAAAAATATTCCACCACCGTGGTACCGTGATGTTCGCCGATAAACTGCTGAACCGCCTGGGGAAGATGAAATTCCCGCGCAAGTTCCAGACCATCTTTCACATGGCCGACGACAATCAGGACGCTCATGGCCGGGGAAAGCTTTTCATGGCGGTTTCCGCGCCCGCCAGTGTTTTCCACAAAATAGCCGGCCTTCAGAAGCTTTCCGACATCGTGATAATAAGCTCCCACGCGGCACAGCAGGGCGTTGGCGCCAATCTGCCGGGCGGCGGCCTCCGCCAGCATGCCGACAATCAGGGAATGGTTGAAGGTGCCGGGAGCTTCCATAGCCAGACGCCGCAAAAGTGGACGGTTGGTGTCGGAGAGTTCCAGAAGAGTCATGGCCGTGGAATGCCGGAACAATTGTTCAACGACGGGAATCAGGAGCAGACTTAGTAAAACCGCGGCCAGCACCGCGCTGCCCGCGAGTAGCGCATCGTGAAGCAGCATGGAAAAGTCCGGATGCCGGTTGAGCCACAGCCAGTCCAGCGGAGTGGCGCGTCCCAGTCGGGAATGGAGCAGTCCAAAACCCAGCACCGTGGCACCAACGACCAGAGCTGTCACCGATCCGACGCGCAGAAGTTGAGTTCGCGTGCGAATTTCGCCCAGCAGCAGTATAAGCAGCACGGAACCGATAAAGCCGGCCAGAAAAAAACTCATTCCCTGGCCCAATATGACCTTCACCAGGAGTGCGTTAAGCATGGAAAAGCCAACGGCAAAGCGCTGGTCAAAGCCAACGGATAATATAATTGCCACCAGAAAAATCGGACCAAGCCCCAGAAGATAAATGGCCGAGCTCATTCCCAGGAGCATGGCGGTCTTGGCCAGAAGCAACGTCAGCAACACAAGAATGGCTGGTGTCCAGGCCTGCCGTTTCATATTGCGAAGCCGCCATTCCAGGTACAGCACGCCGACCAGCGTGAGCACAAATGCGACCATATCCGCACCCACAAGGTGTTCTTCAGACAGCCATGGATGACGTTGATGGAGTTTTGCCAGATATGCATCATGGGCCGCAAGCAGCAGGCCGCGCGTGGCCGGGGACATTCTTTGCCCCGCACGCGCCAGAATATCACCGCGATGGTAAAACGTCTGGGGAACCTGCACAGCGGCCACGCGCTGGCGGGTTACGGCTGCGGTGGCGGCCATATCCAGGAGGTAAGAGGGACGCTGCACCGCAGCCAGATAGGCGGTAATGGCCGTCCAGGCCGGTTCAGGGAAACAGCGGCGAACAACGCGCTGGAACGCGGTGCCCTTTGGCCCCACCACGCCGACGCGGTTTAATGGAATGGCTATCAATTGGCCGGGAACGTGCGACATTCGCGAACGAGGCTCGGCCGGTGCCAAAACATGATCGACCCGCCTTTGATAGATCAATTTCCAAGTTGCCTGGTCAACAACCGGCGTGGTTTTAAGAGTCGCGATAAGCAGTCGCACATCGCGGGCATAGCCCTTGAATTGATTCTGCTGAACGACGTTATGCAGCCATTGGAGGGTGCTGGCGGTGATAACGGGGAATCGCCTGCGGAGGGGCGGCGGAAGGTCGGCGGGTGTTTTGATGGCGGCCACATCGTAAGGCAAATTGGTTAATTGCCCCTGGATGAGGTCGAAAAACCGGGCAGCCGAATTCAGTTTCAATACGGCGGGCGATCGCATTTGAGCCTGCTGTTTAAGCAGGACAAACATAGATGGATTTGGGACACTAAACGAAACGGGCGAAAGGATGGTCGTGCGAGCGGTGTTGCCCAAAGGAAAGCTTTTTCCATTAGGCAACAAAATCAGCGCGACCATAAGAACGAAAAAAACAGTCCCGGACAGCAACCACATCCAGCTTTTATAGGGCAAATGCGAATCAGTCGGACTGATCGCCGCGTCTTGGGCAACGGCCTGCCGTCGCAAGCTTTTTTTTTGAAACCACATCCTGATACCCAAAGCGACCTGAGGATCGCTAACTTCCATCACAGTGCCGGAGCCGGGTTACGATTTAACCATTCCGGCGGACAGCTTTGTTTCAGCATCTATCGCGCAGCGGATTGCATTTCAATCCGGACCGAGCCATAGCCTATCGCTGGTTATTTTATCAGTTTCCGACCGCCACTAGAAGAGATTAGACCATGCGAAGGTATTGAAAACGAGATTCTTATTTAAAAATGACATTATCGGACTTTATATTACGTATTAACACTATATTTTATTGCTCACATTAATATTAATTTCGTGTTTATTAATTATTACTACCGTTATATACAATATTCTCATCAGTGCTTTCCAACTGGTCAACAACCACCCGTTGGCCTTACAATCCTCGACCTGTAATATTGGTGCCATTGTGGTGCCATTTCCGGCTTGCCGCCAGCGCGGCCCGTCGGCAAACAGCATGATGATCCGACAGGCGAAGTCCCCGACTTAGCATGTGGCAATACACGAAAGGCATTGTTAAATGGCCCATATTGAACCCCTTGCCGCAATTCGTTATCCCCAACAAGAGCAGACAAAATTGGTAAGCCCGCCTTACGATGTGCTGACCGCCGCCGATAAGGCGCGCCTGCTGGCGGCGAATCCACACAATATTACGGCGGTGGACCTGCCGCACGTTCCTCCCAAAAATGCCGGACCTGCCGAAGCCTACCAGACCGCAGGTCGCACACTGCAGGACTGGCTGGCATCGGGCGTGTTGAAGCGCGATACCAAGCCGGCACTTTTCGCCTACGAGCAAACCTATTCACATGGCGGCACCGAATATCACCGCCGGGGACTGTTCTGCCGCGTGGGACTTGAGGAATTTGGTCCGCAGGGCGCGATTCACCCGCATGAACAAACCTTCAGCGGCCCGAAGGAAGACCGTCTGCTTCTTATGCGCGCGACCAACGCGAATCTGTCACCGGTTTTTGGCCTGTATGATGATCCGACAAATGCGGTAACAGGCCGTCTGTTCAGCGAAGTCAGCGGCCGCAAGCCGACCGCCACGGCGCTTCTTCCGACGCAGGATGGCAAAGGCACTGTGCGTTCAGACCTTTGGGAAGTCACGGATCCGGGAACAATTAAGGCCGTACAGGATTTACTTAAAGACAAACATATATATATTGCAGATGGTCACCATCGTTACACGACCTGTCTGACGCGCCGCCGCGAACTGGCCGGGGCGGAAGCGGGCGGCCTGGCCGGCGATCACGCGGCGAATTTCGGATTGTTTGTTCTGGTTGCCATGCAGGATCCGGGGCTGATAGTGCTGCCCACCCATCGGGTGGTTTCCGGATTGAAGGATTTTTCTCTGGCGGGTTTTCTCAAGGCAGGGGCGAAATATGTCACCCAATTGCCGGGGACCTGGTCGGGGAAGCAATTGGCGGACCTTGAACAAAAATTGCCCGCTATGGGGCCACATGCCATGGGCATTTATGATCCGGTAAAGGACCAGGCGATTGCCATTGCCCCCCTTTCCGATGATCCGCTCGCCGGACTGCCCGGCGACGCGGCTCTGCAAGGAAAATCGGCGGCGTGGCGGCAACTGGATGTAGCCCTTCTGCAGCATCTGATTTTTGATGTCATTGTTAAACCGGCATTCGCGGGCGGAAAGGAACTGCATTGGGCCTTTCCGCACGAAGCCGAGGAAGTGCATTCGCTGTGCCGGTCAAATGAATACCAGGCGGGGTTCCTGTTGCAGCCGACACCACTGGAATCGGTGCGGCAATTGTGCAACGCCAACGAACTGATGCCCCAGAAGAGCACCTTCTTTTATCCGAAGCTGGCCACGGGCATGGTGATTAACCCGCTGTTTTAATTGCACAAATCGGACCGGCGGGATGGTGCGTTCTTTCCGGCGGATTTGCATTGAAACAGGGCGGGCCGACCGAAGCCCGGCGGTGGCGGTGTGGCCCGCCTGGGCAGTGCAACAAGCCAAAACCGGCCCGATCCCTAATCGTGGCAGGAAATCAAATACCATACTTTCGCGTTATCTGATATAACGCTTCGCTTGAAGCGCGTATGCCGCGATTAATGGAGAAGGCAGTGACCGACTCAGAATCAGTGAACATCACGATCATCGCACCAGCCTACAATGAGGTGGACAATGTCACGCCGCTGGTCGAACGGATTGCCGCCGTATTTACGCCGCTGAACATTCCATTTGAAGCGCTGATAGTCGACGATGCGAGCACAGATGGTACCCGGGAAAAGCTGCTGGATCTGACGCGGAAGTACCCTTGGCTGCGAGTGGTGTCGCTGAAAAAAAACAGCGGCCAGACCGCCGCGATGGATGCTGGCTTCCGCCATGCCCGCGGCCGTGTATGGGGGACTGTGGACGCGGACATGCAGAATGATCCGGGTGAAATTCCCCGCCTGATGGCGATGCTGGGACCGGATGTGGATATGGTCAACGGCTGGCGACAAAAACGAAGTGACAACATTTTGCGGCTGGTTCAAACCAAAATCGCCAACGGCATACGGAACAAGCTAAGCGGCGAAAATATTCAGGATTCGGCCTGTTCGCTGAAAGTGTACAAACGCGAATGCCTGCAAGGACTGACGCTGTACAAAGGAATGCACCGCTTTTTTCCAACCTTGGTAAAAATGCGAGGATTTAAGGTTATTGAAGTGCCAGTGAGCCATTTTCCGCGAGCCCACGGTGTCACTAAATATAAATTCGGAAGTCGGGTCATTCGCGCTTTTGTGGACCTGCTGGCGGTGCGATGGATGAAAAAGCGACTGCTTCGCTATGAGGCGGTGGAACTGAAGGCCGACGCCTGATTACCATAAAATAATTATCGACTGGCGGCCCGCCACCGATTGGTTTACAGTGAAAATCAACGGTTGGCGGCGGATAGTCGCCTGAAACGAACAATCGACATCCGCGCCGATCGCAAGACACAGGAGCATCCAGCCCCATGATTCACCCAACCGCAATTGTGGACAAACAGGCGAAAATTGATCCGACGGCGTCAATCGGCGCGTATAGCGTGATAGACGGACCGGTCGTCGTTGGGGCAAATTGTGTGCTGGAAAGCCATGTCCGGCTGATCGGCCCGCTGGTCATGGGAACGGGCAATCGCGTCCACAGCTTTGCGGTTCTCGGCGATTCGCCGCAAGACCGCAAGCACAAGGACGAACCAAGCGGTCTGGTTATCGGCGACGAGAACATATTCCGCGAACATGCCACCGCGCACCGCGGCACAAATGGCAATACCGTAATCGGGTCCCATGGCTTTTTCATGGTCGGAAGCCATGTCGGCCATAACTGTCGGGTGGCCGACCATGTGACAATGATCAATCATGCGGTGCTTGGAGGCCATGTGCAGGTAGCGGAAAAGGCGATCATCGGCGGCAATTGCGCGATGCACCAGTTCTGCCGGGTAGGCACGCTGGCGATGATTTCAAATAATTCCGCACACAATACGGACATTCCCCCTTATGTCATTTCCATGAATATCAACACTTTTTCGCAGCTCAATGCAGTTGGACTGCGCCGGTCCGGAATGGGGCCGGAAAGCGTGAACGCAATCCGAAAAATGTTCAAGCTTGTATTCCGCCAATCGGGTAAGCTGCCGCTCGTGCGGGCCTTTGAACAGTTGCCGCCGGAACTGGCGATTCGTCCGGAAATTCGGCACTTTATAAATTTCTGCCGGGAAAGCAAACGCGGAGTGGCCAAATATCATGCCTGGTCGCAACGCCATGGGCAAAGCTCGGCAGACAGCGGCGGGGATTGATCGACGGCATCCGCAGCCGCCGGTCGAAAGAGTCAAGGAGATTGTGACATTGAACGCTCCGGTCGCACGCATGGTGGATGCAAATGTAAACCGCGCCAGCGAAGGGCTTCGCCTGCTGGAAGACTACGCGCGGTTCGTTCTGGGAAATGAAAACGATTGTGCGATGGTCAAACAGGACCGCCATTCACTCAGGGCGATGCGCATCGCGCTGCTGGGTCCATTGGCCACTACCTGTCGCGATACGCCGGGCGATGTGGGCACCGGCATTAAAACCGATTCAGAATTCAAGCGAACCGGAATGGCAGCCGTGCTGGAAGCCGCCGGGGCTCGGGCAACCGAGGCGCTTCGTGTACTGGAGGAAATTGCAAAGTTAAAAAATTCGGTTGCGGCAGCCCAGCTGGAGGCAATACGGTATCGGACCTATACGCTCACCCATCGCCTGGTGATGGGTGAAAATCAGCGATGCAGATTCGGCCCCGCCGCACTTTGCGTTCTGCTTACGGAATCAATCTGCCATCTGCCTTGGAAACACGCGGTGGAGGATATCCTGAAAAGCGGGCCGCGCGCGAAAAACATCTGCATTCAACTGCGCGAAAAGCAATTGTCTGATTCTGAACTCCTGATCCGCGCCAAATGGCTGAATGCGGCGTGCCGAACCGCAGGTGCCACATGTATTATCAACGATCGGCTGGATATCGCGATGGCCGCACAGGCCGGCGTGCACCTGGGGCAGCAGGATTTACCATGTGCGACGGCCAGAAAAATAGCCGGCGTGGAGATGCTGATCGGCGTTTCCACCGGCACACTTGCCGAGGCCCGCCTGGCGATTGCAGATGGTGCGTCTTATATCGGCATAGGCGCAATGTTTTCCAGCAGCACCAAAGCCAAGCCATCCATCGCGGGGCCGGCTCTGGCAGCGGAGATCAGCGCAGTGGGCCTGCCGATTCCGGCATTTGCGATCGGTGGAATCAGACTGGATAATCTGCCACAACTGCTTTCCGCGGGAATTTCCCGCATTGCGGTCAGTGCGGCCATCATTGCGACAGACCAACCGGGCGAAATGTGCGATCAGTTCTTGAATTTGCTGGCAGATCAAGCTTTGTCCGAGCCGGGCAAATGATATGAAAGCCAATGTGTCGCGGCTGGCTATAATGTAAAGACATCGGCGGATGCCCTGAACGCACGGCTCGCTTTAGAAAGGAAATGAATATGTCCAAACCCGTTTTTCAGCCTTTAAACATGGAAATCATCATGCAGAACGAAACCGTTCGCGTCGCGGAAATTACCCTGCCGCCCCATTCGCCGGTACCCGAGCATCAGCACACGGAATCGGAGGAGATAAGTTATTGTCTGGAGGGGGAATTGACCTGTCATGTGAACGGACGAGTGGAATGCGTGCTGAAACCGGGCCAGAAGACGCGATTCCCGGCCGGTCAGGAGCATCAGTTGAGCAACGCGGGCGAGTCTCCTTGCCGATTTTTACTTATTCATGGTGTCGGCAAATTTGATTTCGTACCCGTGAAGCGGACCTGACGCGTCATCGTGATGTGCCATATCGTGATGTGCCATCGGGGCGGCATCATTTAGCCGCTTTTGATGCGACGGATATTGACACATCAAACTGGTCGTGTCGCACGCCGTGCAGTCCGCGCTGAAAAATGCTCGGTTGATCGCCAAACCGAACCCGAACGGAGGCTGACATTGCGGCGGCAACGCTCACCACAATCCGCGGCGTTGTGGTATACACACCATTCCATACGGAGCAATCAGTCACAAGCACCTTTCCGTGCCCAAGCCGGAACACAGTAATGGCATGGGTCAGACTGGGATTGAACGGCACGGCATCCACATTATGCTTCACGCGCTTGACCATGTTCCATGGATGGCCCTTGGGATCAAGTTCGGCGGCGTAAGGCGTCCAGATGATCACCGGACCAAGACGCAATGCCCGGTCCAGACGGGCAATCAGCTTTTTACGTTCACCCGGTGCGTAGCGCACCAGAATAAGCCCACGCCGCACGACTTTGGGAAGTGCCCGCGTGGCAAGCGAAAACCGGCGGGCACGAAGATGGCGTACCGCGCGACCATCCCACACCAGCTTTTTTGAATTAATCATATAGCTGGTCCACGGAGCCCAGCCGTAATAGGGACCATAGCCGGCGCTATTCAACGGAATAACGAAAGTCTTATGTTCAAATCCGGCACGGTTTGAATAATGCGGTACAGGACCGCGCAGATACACCAGCGCCGAAGCCAAAGCGTTATATGAACACTGGTCAAACTGCCCCACCCACAACCGCGCCGAAGGAGTTTTACCCTCGGCCACAGAGATTGTTATTCCGCATAGCGGCAAGAGAACCGCCAATGCAAAAATTGCGCAGAGCGCAAACCGTTGATACAAAGAACCCCGTAACGGCTGCCGACACTGCATAAGTAACTCCTGTTTGCGTGCGCTAAATCGCGGATATGCAACCCGCGCGATCCGGCAAAAGAGTATAGTAACGAATTTCATGGCTGGAAGTAAAATGGCCTCTCAGCCCACCCTGTTTATTTGGGGGGACGTGGCACGATGGCGAAGCACCGCCGAGCGCATGACCGAGATTCAGATTCTTGCTGGATACCGTGGCCATGAGCATCCTTCAATGCACGAAAAATAATCCACCGGCATTTAGAATTTGATTGTATATGCCTCTGGCACGGTTTGCCTGTCCGCGAAAAATAATGGGCAGCAGTGCGGGCTATTTTCCGAGGGCTTCTGCTTCGGCGGCCAATGTTTCCACATCATTTTCCGCCGCAGCCAAGGCTGGGGCTTCATGTTTTGAACGATAAAGCGCCCACGCGAGCGCCAAAATGCAGCCGAAAGTGACCAACCATGGCACCCACGGCAGGTTGGCGGGCGTTGCGCCCACATAGCCGGGCACACGTTGCGCCGCGTGCTTAAGAAAGCCATGGTCAAACGGCAGCGCGATGGGAATAACCAGAAGCGATACCATATTCATGACTTTGATAAGCGGATTAATGGCCGGCCCGGCGGTATCTTTCAACGGGTCGCCAACGGTATCGCCTGTAACGCTGGCCTTGTGGCGCTCGGAACCTTTACCCAAATTGTGCGCCGGATCGCGGGGTTCATCTTCCACCACTTTCTTGGCGTTGTCCCATGCGCCGCCCGTGTTGGCCATAAATACGGCCATAAGTTGTCCGGAAAGAATGGCTCCGGCGAGAAAACCCGCCAGCGCCAAGGCTCCAAGCAGGAACGCGACCAGCACGGGAGCCAGCACGGCCAGCAGCCCCGGACCAATGAGTTCGCGCTGCGCCTGAAGCGTGCAGATATTCACGACACGGCCATAGTCTGGCTGCTTGTTGCCATTCCAAATCTCTTTGTCCCGGAACTGGGCGCGGCATTCCTCCACAATTAAAAATGCCGCCCGACCGACGGCGCGAATTGTCATGGAACTGAAAAGGAACGGAACGGTGCCCCCGATTAAAAGCCCGATGAATACCCGTGGATTACCCAATGTCAGCATGGAGGCCACACCGCGGTAAACCGACTGTGCCAGATGGGCTCGCTCGGATCCGCCGCCGGTGCCAATAATGGTAACAAAACTCGCAAAAAGACTGACGGCGGCAATCACGGCGCTGCCTATGGCGATGCCCTTGGTAATCGCCTTGGTGGTGTTGCCGGTGGCATCAAGATCAGCAAGTACCTGGCGGGCGGTTTTGTAAATCGCCGGGTCCATTTTGTCGCGTTCGTAGCCCATTTCCGCCACGCCGTTGGCGTTATCCGCGACAGGACCAAATACGTCCATGCTCATGGTATTGCCGGTAAGGGTCAGCATTCCAATTCCGCTCATGGCCACGCCGAAGGCCACAAAAATCGGACTTGTGCCGCTGAAAATCAGAACACTTGCCATGATGCAGGCGGCCACGGCCAATGTGGCCCAGACACTGCTTTCCATACCCACTTCCAACCCGGCGATAATATTGGTTGCGTGGCCGGTGCTGCACGCCCGCACCAGAGATTTCACCGGCGGGTGTTCTGTGCCCGTAAAATATTCGGTACAGAAATTAAGGACCTGGCCCAGAATCAGTCCGCACCACGCGGCCTCGGCGGGGCGCATATCCAACCCGCTTATTCCCCAATTGGCCCAAAGTGGCGAATGGGCTTCAAAGCCGACGGGAAGTTGGGCCAAGCCCAGGCCGTGGGTATTGAACCGCAGATAAAAAAAGCCGATGAAGCCGATGATAACCGCACTGACAACCGCCCCGAATCGATAGCCAAAATTCAGCGATCCCATCGCCTCTTTGACGCCACCCGCTTTGCCGGCCCGGACCGAAAGGGTGGATATAATGTCAGCCACCACACCACCGGCCTGCACCAGCAGCGGGAACAATACGCCTTTATGGCCAAAACTGGCCCATCCCAGAATCATTGCGGCGACCAGGGTAACTTCGTAACTCTCAAAAATATCCGCGGCCATGCCGGCGCAATCGCCTACATTATCGCCCACGTTGTCAGCAATGGTGGCGGCGTTGCGCGGGTCATCTTCGGGAATGTCTTTTTCAATTTTACCCACAAGGTCCGCGCCCACATCGGCAGCCTTGGTATAAATACCGCCACCCACGCGCATGAAAAGAGCCAACAAAGTTCCGCCAAAACCGAAGCCCAGCAATGCGGCCGGCGCACGGTCGCCAAAATACATAAAAATCAGTGTCGCGCCCAACAGGCCCAGCCCATCAATGAGCATACCCGTGACGGTTCCGGTGCAATAGCCAAGTCGCAGCGCCTTGCCAAAACCTTTGGGGGCAGCGGCGGCCATGCAAATGTTGCCCCGTGTGGCCATCAACATGCCGATAGTTCCGACTGAAAGCGACGCCAAAGCCCCCATAAGAAATGCAATTCCGCGGCCAATGGCCAGATTCGCCCCGGCGGCCGTATGCCAGGGAGCCGTGGCCATCACGACAAGTGTCAGGATGCCGATCAGGGGCAGCAACGCGCGACGCTGCCGCCGAAGATAGGCGCTGGAACCTTCACGGATGGCGCGGGCGACGGTTCGCATTTTATCCGTGCCCTGATCGGCCGCCAGAATTGTCCGGACCAGTATCCCGGCATACGCCAGGCCGCACAGCGCGACCGCCAGGACGGCAAACAGGGCCAGCCGCTCATAGGGTTGAAAATGATGGGACCAGAGAAATCCGAAGGGGACGAAATGAGGATGTGCGATGGCAGTAGTGGCAAGACCGGCGGCTTTGGGCAGCCGGCCCCAGGCCACCTGAACCACTAGAATCATGGTGCCCAAAATCGCAAACGACCGGACCAATCCACCCCACCCGCGTTTTTGGATCGGTTTGCTTCCGGATGTTTTTATTGACATAGCCGCTCCTGTTTGAGGTTGTTCAGCGCGACGAAAATTTTGCGGAATATACCAGTCTCCGGTATTGCGGCGGTGGGGCCATTCGGTACGAAATCGCCATCCGTCCATTCCGCCAGATTTGAAATTTCAACCACCCAAGTCTTCGCAGCACGACAAAGATGGCTCACACGCTTTACTGGTAAGATTTTAGTTTAATCACAGGGGGAGCTTTACGCAAATCCGATTTTTCGGCAGACATCGGTTTGCTTGGACCCGGGGCGCGGTGCTTCAAGTTTTTCTTCCGTATAGGCGGCGGGCGATTCGCTTTTTTTTCTTGTGTTGGGGATGGTAGAGGGGTATAAACAGGGCATTGCAAATGGGTATGCCGGGTTCGCGGTTTGATGATTTTGGTTCAAACGGGGCCATAAAATGGTCAGGAATGCGGATAGCATAGAAAACGCGATTGGTCCCCAGCGGCCAGGCGGGCGATATGCGTATGGGTTTGGCGGAACGGACGAGCCACAGAGATCACAGAGGACACAAAGTGTTAGTTGCGGCCGCCGGGGCAGCGGCAGCACGGATACGCCGATCCGGCAATATGTATGGGGTGCGTATATTGATGAATGCATCCAGTTGAACCTGTTGGTGGCCGCCGGGCCGCAATCAGTGCCTGCCGGGGCGTATTATTTGTTGCAGGATTTGCTGTACCGCGCGGTGGCGCTGACGAATTCCGGTGGCGAAATCATAGAAGCGTATGACACGGACGCGTATGGAAATACCTTGATCTTCACCGCGCCGGGTCCGGATGGCATCTGGTTCACCGATGATGATGTGCAATCAGATTATGGCGCCAATGAAATAATCTATTGCGGTTATCGCTTTGATCCGGAAACGCAGCTTTATTACGTCCGCAATCGGACGTATAGCCCGGTGCTTGGCCGTTGGGTTCAACGTGATTCTATTGGGTATCAAGGTGGGATTAATTTATATCAGTTTGTTGGAAGCGGGCCGGTGGAACACGTTGATACGGCTGGGACAACCTATTGGAAAAGCGTTGGGCCTTTCGGTCCAGTAATGCATAACGGAGTGCCCTCGCTCATGTTTATACGGGAGCTTCGGCCGAGTTGCTACAACTTTTGGGATGAATTGATTGGTGCCAAGATACTCAAGACCAAGCAGATGTTCTACTCCATTAACGGGTTTCAATTTCCGCCGAGCGGCGAGAACAATGAGCTTTGGGAGATGGGCTACCAACGGGCGCTGAAGGATTGGCTGATGAATGAAAATGGAATAGACAGGGTCGAATCTATTATAAGCCTCGAAAAATCCAGGCTAGGGCTACTGGAAATCAGGCCATTTGTCATTACCCAATGGCTTGGCGGCGCACTGGGCGCGGCGGGCGGAGCGAGTAGTGAGGGCGCGGGTTCAATTAATAACGCGATAGATACCGGGGCTTCTGCAGGTGACGAGAACCAAACTATCACGGAGCAGCGTTAGAGGCGCGGGGCCTTTTTCGCAACGGTGGGCGGCGCATTGGCTTCGTGCACTGTTCAAGGAGCAAATATGGCGGAAAGATGCTCGGCATCCGTTGTTCAATGGCGGTTGGTTACTCGGCGCTCAGTCGCATTCGTCGTGGACGCTTTGCTTTTGTGCGTTATGGTGCGTGTGCTTGAGGTTTTGGGTTTTGCGATGGGGGGCATGGCTGGGGGTTGGCCCGGTGCAACCGGTGAGCGAATTGCCCGCATTCTCACAATCGCGTTTATCTGCCTTTATTTTGGCGTCATTGAGATATTTTCCGGCCGGACACTCGGAAAGGCGTTGTTCGGCGTGGCCGTTAGCCCGGATGGTCGAAAATCAGTGCGCATTCTACAAAGGCTGGTGCGATTCGCTGTTTTTCCGGGACCGATCCTGCTATTTGTCGTGTTGCCGCCGTCGGGTACCTACCGGATTTCATTTCTGGCTGTCTCCATATTTTTTCTGCTGGATGGAATTGTATATCTGTTGGACATTCGTGCCGGAAGGGCGTTGCACGACCGGATCAGCGCGACCAGCGTAACCTTAGCCGGCATGACGCGCGGGTTCTGGCAATTGACGGCCGGCGTGGCCGGAATCGTTATCGTCTTTTTTTTCGGATTGTTCCTTGGGAATCGCTTTCGCGAGGGCCTGCCTGCCGGCCTTTCTGTGAATCAGTTGTCTTACCGGGGCGCTGGCAACGAATGGTATTCCGTGGGAATCGGCCGACGCGATTACCTTGTAATTGCATACGAACCAGGATCGGGTCATTTGTCATGGGTTTCGCTAAACGTACGATCGCCCGCGGGGAATACAAAGCTGAGTATGGCCTATTCCGCCAGCGATCTGCGGTGGCGCGAGCCTTTCTGCTCTGTCGCGAGTTTCGGGAAAGGGGTAGTTCGGAGGCAATACTATTTCCTTGCGAACGGGGTCAGGCCTTTTCTGCGCATGGCCAAACCAAAGGAGTGGCAGGCCCGATTACGTGGGAGTTGGGTAAATATCCCAACTGAGCCTGTTTCCCGGACCGTGTTGATCGGCAGCCACCGCATGCGGCTGGACGCAAGGACCGGCGAGTTCAGGGAAATTAAGCTGACACGGCACAAATTACGCGCCGCGGATTCTAAAAAAGCTGGTGTTGGGGGTCGCTGATATCCGGTGGCTCTGAGGGGTTTGGTGGTTGTAGTGGCCCAATTTAGCGGCCCAGGTGCGCCGTGAAAAGGCGAGGTGTTCCAGCGAGTGCAAGCCTCGCCCCGGTAAAGGTCGTTGCGACCGGGAAGCTATCCCAGCGGAGGCGAATGGAAAATCCATCTTCCGCAGTCGGCTGATTTCCCCAGCTTGCCGACTGTTGCGTAATTTGGATTTGGGCAATAGGCGACACGTTTTCGGTAACCGGCCCGGGAAAATATTTACCGCGAATTTGAACAAGGGTATAATCCAGGTTGGAACAGCTTGAAAAGGGATCGCGCGTTTGGTTGCAGCTGACGAAATGTTTTCAAAATGCGTAATTGCCAGCCAAAGCGACCGGCGGCAGAATTGTGGTGCAGACATCTTGTCTGCCCGTCGTCCTCGCGATACATCCAATTCCTCCAATTCCTCCTGTGCGAATTTCAACCATCGAAAATCCGCTGTTAATCGCGTTGTTTCTTCGTGTGGTCATGGCGACAGCCGGGTTTGTACCCCCGGTTCCAATCTTCCGCCTCTTGGATTGCAAGTCGATTACCTGCAGGATGCCAATTGGGATACCACGGCGGTTGTTGGATTCAACAGTACCACCGGCACCTGGAGCGTTACGCTACGGTACGTTTACAGCCCGTATGGTTCGATCACGGTATTAAACGGCGATTGGTCCATCCCGCCCGCCGGCACGCAGCCTGCGGTGAATAATCTTTATCAGAGGATGTCTTACGACGGGGTGACGGGGCTTTATTATTCCCGTAAGAGGCCAAAGCGAAGAAGGCTGGCGATACGATTTATGTGAAGCGCTATGCAGCCTGGGTGGACGATTGCCGAGTCGACCCACGGAAGGCGACAAAGATGATTGCGGACCTTGCGGCAGCAGATCGCAACAATCCGCCGGGCCACAACTGGCTGCCGGCCAACTGCTCCGAATGGGCGCATGGAGAAATATACAAGGGCGTACGGGCCGCCGCAGTTGGTCCGCTCCCAAATTTATACGTTGTTTACCACTTGGTGAAATGACGGGCGTTTGGTCAGCCGAGGGGCCAAGATGACGATAGGTATGGAAACTGCAATCCTCGCGACCGTGGTCCTCGGCGGTGTCGCCGTTTTCATTACTGCCGCAGCCGCGCCGAAGCGGCGTCTTGCCGTGTTCGCGATAGCTTGGGCCGTTTGGGTGACCTGCTGCCTGTGGTTGACCGCTCGGTCGGTACATTTTGACAAACTGGAAATTTTAGGACCGCCCGGCACGCGCGGCGCGATTCGATCCACGGTCACAGCGGCCTCTGGAATCGGCAGAAATCAATCGAGCCGTGCGAATCGGCCCTAGTTTGTATTTCGCACGCATCTCCAATCGGAGCGATTCAATGGAGTTTATCCCGCAATTGTTTCTGGTCATCTTTCTGCTTCTTTCCGCGATGACATTCTTTGTGCCACGAGCAAAAAGAGAGAAACTTTACATGGCGGCCTTTATAGCGTGACCGCCTTCCTGCTTCTTTCGTTCTGGGGCGTCCGAGAAATGCTCATATTCGCAAAATTTTCCGATCAGGGGCAGCCGCAGAAAACTGCGACAGCCCCAAACACCCAAGGGGCCAGCGGGCCGACTCGGCCGCAACTGTCCCCTGCGCATCGCGGATCTGTTCTAATCCCTGGTGGAAATTGATTTGTGTTTTAAGCCTTGGGCCAAACGGGGACGCAATTTAATGCCATTAAGCCAAGCCGTATTTCCATATTGTTTAATGTAAACGCCACGCGATGCACAGGCGGGCCGCGACGCCGGGAAAAAATCAGGCGGCAGCCGGTTTGCAGCTTGCGCCCTATCACGGATAGAATTCCATCAAGCGCATTTGTCTGCGGAGCAATTATCTTGGTCGCACTGGATAAACAATTTGACCACCACCGCAGCACCAAGCCGCGAAGCAGCGTCCGCTGGCGCGATGAGTCTTGGCAGACGGGAAAATCTGCTGGTCACGGGACCGCAGACATCCTGTCTGCCCGTCGCCACCGCGATGCCTGGAATATATCCTGTGCAAACGAAAATAGTGGATGATGCGACGACTTACAGCGAGGATCTCGGGATTTGTGGCTGAGTGTAAGGAACGGCGATGAAAAACTCCGGAACGCTGTCAGGAAAGAATGCCGCCTTCGGTTTGTCCGTAATGCCAGCGGGGGCGTTGCTGGGGCGATCCGTGAGCCGACAGGCCGTAATTGAGACGTGAACACCGTGCAGGCCCCGAAAAGAATAATGCAGGAGCCGACCCACCCCGTTATTGGGGAAGGCCGCAGTTGTCTTGGATCGCGCCGGATGAACCGGGGAAGAACGGATCAGTCCAGGACGGTCTTGCCGGGGTATTGGTGGCGGCATGTCAGCGCAGGAAATCAGCAGCAACACGGGAAACCCCTGCGGTGAGGGCATGTGACTCTCAACCGGCGCTCCGCGAGGATCTGAGCCGGGCCGGCTGGGGCCCAAGCAACTTCCCCGACGTTCCGACGAGTTCCTCTTTGAGATCATTTTGCTACGCCATGAGGTGCGTTCAACGATGATGACCTCCAATCGGCCTTTGGAGGACTGGCGGAAGCTTCTGGTGGATTTGCCATCCGCCACGGCCATTCTCGACCGGTTACTGCATCATGCCCAGATACTCTCGATTACCGGGCGAAGCTACCGACTAAAGGACCGTGCGGTCCCTGGTGAACGGGCCGGAAGCAAGGCACGAATCGGCAAGGATGCCATTCAGGAGGAAATAATGCCAGAAGAATCCACTTGCCAGGAACCTGGCAAGTGACTACAAAAGGACGTTAATGACAGGCCGGTTTTAACCCGCCCGGTAACGGACTGGCAAAAAGCTTTGGGTGCGTTTTCGCCTGCCCGGCATTGCTTTCGGGCTATGCGGGGAAGGTTGCCAAGCAGCGAGTGTTTGTCCAAGGCCCAATCGGAGCGAACCTGTTTGTGGCAGTCACAGACCAGATTGCAGAGCCGCTTTGAGAGGAAGTGTTATGGCAGATAA
>DAIDJN010000040.1:0-148710 GCA_027451365.1 Phycisphaerales bacterium
CCAGAGCCTCTTTACGGGTGCTGGTCGCCGCCATGATTGTTCCTCCTTGAACAGTTTAGACAACTCCCAAACCACGTCCTGTGGTCTGGTTCCTTCCTATCTTACCCACACTTATCCGGTTGCAGAAACTGTCACAGGCCCATTCTTAATTCTTAATTCTTAATAGAATTTTAAGAATTCGCTTGACAATCGCGACCGCCTACGTATACTTCCTCATGTTCTGGGTGCGAAACAGTGTGAGACGCAGGAAACGAGCGACTCTCCTGAACTAACCACCGGAATGTTTGACAATTAAACGGGACGGCAGTTTTGGGGCTGCATGCCATGGTGTGCGATAGTGTACTGTGGTTTGCCTTGGACAGCCGCCCGGTTTTGGTTAGCCCGACCACTGATAAGTCACCAAAAAGAATGCCCAGGATATCCGAATTTGATATCTGACTTTCTTTAGCGAATGGTCTGTGCTATAATGATCCTCGCCGCCACCGTGTGGGTTCCCACTTTGCCCGCACGAAAGCTGTCGCGCCCCACTCGGCAGCCCCGTGGCGGCATTTTTTTTTGCGCTCACAATATTTTTTCACAATTGCGTCTGGAATTAGCCGCCCTTGCCCCATCAGCGGCACAAAAAGGCCTAACCACCTGACGCGGATTGGCTGACTCCGTTTTACTGACACCGCGCCCCAGCCGATCATCACGCGCAATGCTATGGAAATTTTCCAATATGACCATTTATTCTGATGTTCCGGAATATGATGTCCGGGGCATCCACAATGCGATTTGATTGTGAAATTCCCTTAAACCGGCAATCCGTCAGGGTTATGCGGCCGATCGAGTCGTGAGGGATTCCCACAAGGAACAGCAGCTCAGGAGTGACCAGGGATGTAATGGCACGAAAATGAATCCCCGAAAATTGCGGATAATTTTGCCCATGTTTGGGGCCGTACACCAGCGTCAGATGAACCAGCGCTCCGGTGCAGCGGCCGCTTATATTTCCCAGGTGCACATTGCGCACAAAGCCGCCCCGAACGGAATTGGCCTTGGCATACAGGGCGTAACGCACGCCGTGAAACCGCCCGTGGCCAACGGCCTGAAGCTTCCATGCAAACACATTTTCAACGCCCTGGCTTTCCTCGCTGCCGCAACTGATAAGTCCCCAGGGGCCGGCACCGCGACAATTGACAATTACAATATTCCGACAGGGTGCCGCGGATCGGAATTTATCCGGGTCGCGGCCGGACTTGAGCGAAATGCAGTCATCGCCCGCGAAAAAAGTGCAGTGACGGACCAGAACATTTTGGCAGGAGTCGATATCCAGGCCATCAGAATTCCCATGGGTGGAATTGGTATGCACACCCGCAATGGTGACATTGCTGCAGAGTGTTGGATGAATCTGCCACCACTGGGAATTGGCAATGTGGATTCCGGAAATCAGAACCTTATGGCACTGATAAAATTCCACCATGGCTGTGCCCAAGGGGTGTCTTATTCCAAAAATGCGCTGGGAAACGGGTACGCCCCGGTCGCGCATAGTTTCCAACCTGCGCCAACTTCTCCCCGTTTGGCGGTTCCACCGCCGGGTCAGGCGACCATCAAGCCTGCCCTGGCCGGTCAGGGCAACATCGGCCTGGTTGAACGCATAAATACAGGGGGAAAAATTCATCAGGTCAATCCCCTGATTCCGCGTCATACGCAGGGGAAATTCCGCTGAATTGGCCGAAAAAAGAAGGGTCACCCCCTGGCCTACATGCAGATTCACACCACTGCGCAGCTCTATGGCACCCGTCAGATAGGTCCCGGGCGCAAAGGCCACCTGCCCGCCTCCCGCGGCGGAACATGCGGCAATCGTTCTGGCAATTGCCCTAGTATCGTCCGCTATTCCATTTCCCAATGCGCCAAACCGGACGACGTTGAACACCCTGGCAGGAAATGTGGGAGGATTTATGCGGGCTATGATCTTTTTTGCCGCCGGCCAGGGAATTGAAATGCCAACGTCCGGCCCGGCTGCGGCCGAATATCCGGACTTGATGGGGGAGGCAGTTACCGGCAACGCGCGATAAAGCGGCATGGACCCGGCCAGAATAAACGCACACACAGCAAGCAAGCGGAAAAACAGGGGATTAACCATACCATAAATGAACCGGTGCAAAGAAAACTCCTGCAATAAGCCTTTCATGCAACGCCCGAAAGCTGCGCCACATTGCACGCATCAATTTTTCATTGGCCTTTCATATCCGACGGGTAAAGTGGAATCCATCGGGACAATTTGCTTTTATATATGGAAAGGAACCCCATGCCAACGGACGTGATTAACCATTCGACCGGGCGGTTTGGTCTGGCGGCTGCGATCATCGGCTGCCTGTTGGCGGCATTGTCATATTCACACACCGCAATTGCAATGGGCCGCCGACCTGTTGCCGCAAACAAGCAACTGCTGCGAATAATTGCTGTAGATCCGGGCCACGGCGGGCGCGATCCGGGTGCCATCGGATGCCATGGCGCAATGGAGAAAAATGTGACTCTGGCGATCGGCGTGGACCTTGCGAGGCTGATTGACCGCGCGCCGGGGGTGCGGGCCGTGCTTACACGCGACTCGGATCAATATGTGGGCCTGCGGAAGCGTCGCTGGATTGCCCGAAAGGCCCACGCCTGCCTGTTTGTTTCAATTCATGCGAATTCTGGAAAGCCCACCTGGCGCGGCGCAACGGTATACGCCCAGCCCGCGCGAGACCCTGTGGAAAAAGCATCCACAAGGCTTGCCGCGATGATCAGTCATCAATTGGCCCGTATTGAACCCGTGGATAAGCAGCGGCGGGCAAATTTCGTGGTGCTGCGGTCCACGCGCATACCTTCTGTTCTGGTGGAAACGGGCTATATCACCAACCCCGCGGAGGAGCGGAACCTGGTCCGCCCGGCTTTTCAGGAAAAAATTGCCGTGGCCATTTTTCACGGGATCATGCAGTTCGTTCACATACAAGCAAAGGCCGGCAAGTAGCGTTGCCTGCGCAAAACAGCCAGCCTGGAACGCCTGATCATCGGCGGCATTGTCTGGCGGGACGGATCGCCGCCCATTGCAGGCAGTAGGGGGGCAGAACTTTGAACCAAACAGGTGGCCAAAGTCCCGATTGATCCGACAGCCTGCGCCGAGGAATTGATCGCTTCACCAGCACCTTGCTGATGCCGGACTTTGTGCCAAAACGGCACAATGTTGCATTTGATTTTGTAAAGTGTATTCTAATTTCAGCGGCCGCATTTCCAGCCGCACCAGTCGCTTGTATTCGGCGGATTGTCACATTTCCGGTTCTTTAAAAAGGAGCGCACCTATGGCCAACGTTGCAAGCATTATCGCGGGTAAATCAAGTCACGTGTATTCCATCGCGCCGGATCAGTCCGTGCTGGAAGCAACCCACAAAATGAATCGATATCGGATCGGATCATTGATTGTGATGGAAAATGGTCAGATTGTAGGCATTTTAAGTGAACGCGACATTCTTATGCGGGTCGTTCAGGAAGAAAAGCATCCGCGGCAGGTAAAAGTAGCCGATGCCATGACGCGCGATATCATCGTCTGTCGGCCGGATACAAGCCTGGAAGATGCCAGCGCCATTATGATGAATCGCCGCGTGCGACACCTGCCGGTCTGCGATGACGAAGGGCATCTTCTTGGTCTGGTATCGATTGGCGATCTGAACGCTCAGCACGTAAGCGAACAGGAAGTGACTATTCATCATCTGCATGATTACCTTTACGGTCGGGTATAACGGCAGGCGAAACGGCAACCCGCCGCCCCTGCATTGGAGCCGTTATTGAGCCGCCGCCCGCCGCAGATGAATCAGCGGCAGGTTAAACCGCCGGCGAATGCGGTTATTTTTCGTCACCAGGCGGTCAAACAGCGGTCCGGTCAGAAAATCCACATGACCATCGGCAAATCCGACGACACGCATCGCGCTGGTCGGCGCGGCACGGTTATAGATAAGAATGAATTCGGAAGGGCTGGGTATTTTCGTTTCATCCATACCGTCGCCCACATAAATCAAGTCAGAGTGTGATTGTAACTGGTGGTTTAAACTTACAAGCGACAGAGATTTTACCAGGCTTTTGGCCAGCGGATGCGTGGCCGAATGGGGGTAAATCCACAGTGCCGGGTTGTTATCCATTTTTAGTATCTGGCCGGCGTTTTGCGGAACCCGCGATTGATGCGTATTCGAATATTCCGTGCAATCCAGAATAATCTGGCGAACGTTGGATGCGGCGGTTGTCTGCCGGGCTTCAGCGCGTGCCCGCGCAATCGCAGGTAACGCAATTGCTACGGCCATTGGCGCAACTATTTCCGGATTGACTGACGAAACAGACTGCGGCGTAAACAATTGGCTGCCGGGAAACGCCGATATCGCGCGAGAATGAATTCCGCTGACATCACGCCAACTGACGCTGCCGGACGGCGTGAGAATGTTCTCCAGGTCGCTTAACTTGGGAAAAATGGCGGTCAGCGGTGGATGCAGATGGATGCCGGTAAACAGCGGAATGAGCTTTTCAAGCATTAAAAGTTCCATGTAACCGGCCGGTGCCATGGCCGGATCATCTGAATAACCGATGGATTCCATGCCGGCATCGGCCCCCAGGCGGGACATGACCTTTTTGAACTGCGCTGAATTGGTAATGCAATCCCGCGCTGGTTTATGCTGGAGCGCCAGTTGAATCGTGCGCGGAAATGGTGAAAAGAAAAATTCATGTCCGGTCACACACCAGGCGGGCATAATGGTGGGAGTCTGGAGATAATATATAACAGCGGTGCCAACCTGAGTGTGAAGCAGTCGCAGCGCAGGAGCGTTCGGGTGACTTTTTCGATAGGTCGCGTTGGCACCCACCAGAAGCAGCGGCGTAAGCGTTACCAGCGATTGCGCCAGCCGATGGGGATGGCGCAGGCGATTGACCACCATCAGCCCGTTGTTGCCAACCAGAGGCAGATAGGGGGATTGATAAACCAGCCAGTCGGGACCGAAGGTGTTGATAAAATCGTGACGAATGTCCAGACCGGTGGAGGCCCGAACCAGCGCCAGGGCGTGGCTCATTTGACCGCCTCGGCCGGAAAGTTCAACCGCACGAATTACAAAATCCGTGACGGCTTTAATATCCAGCCGGAAAACCGCCAAATTATCGCATGACTTCGGAACAAGGCGCAGCATCCGCTGCAGATCCGCCTGGGCCTGCATGGCGATATGCGCATTGGTTTCGCCTAAGTAGAGACTCTGCATGAACTGCCTTCCCCGCATCCCGGCGGTCATGGCAAAAGTCGTATAATCGTTCACGCCAAGTGATTTTTCCACCGCCTGAACAATCCGTTTTCCGCCTGTGCCTGTGCCCGGTTCAGCGGCAAGGGCTGCATTAAATAATTGAACAATTGAATGAACATCCATATAAGCCAGAAATGCGGGATGGGTCTGCGTCTGGACCAGCGCATTCTGATAGGCCGCTGATGAAATAAATGAGCGCGGCAGCGTAACTGAATTTCCGAGCCCCAGCAGTGACGCCATTTTCGACGTAAGACCGTTGGCGATGTAAACCAGATTGCCCACATGACCGGCTGCAAGTCGGAGCGCCGGCGGCGGCGGGTTAGAACCACTCTGATTCAACGTGCTGGCAATCTGCTTAAACAACGTCAGAACCGCAGCCCGGTTCTTTCCGGCGTCCATCAACAGTTCCACATGCAGGCCCAGTGGCGGCTGACTGGCGGCATGGAAAGCCACCTTGAAATGGCTGATATAAAGCCCAAAGGGATGCGTAAAGAATAAATTCGAGGTGACGAGTGCCTGGGCAATCTGCCGGGCCGCCTCGGGGTGGGCCGGTTCGATGTCCCGGATAACTTCGGGCAGATCGCGGGTAAAAAGCTCGGTTACCCGGCTGTGCTGAAGAAATGTCTGGAATCGCGATTTTTGATAGCTGTTCCAGTGCCGCGGCGCGCCAGCCCAACCGATATAAATCAGCGGATTCGCCGGAACTCTGCCGGCAAGCGACGCGGCCGTGCTTAACGTCGGCGATGCCAGCAGCAGCATTGCCGGCAGAACCGGAATGATGCGGCGTATCAGATTTTTGAGCTTCATGATAATGCCTCCGAAGTTCAATCCAGAAAGTTGTGGCAGAACGCGGCCGGATATTGGCCGGTAGTTTACCCGATTTTTGCATCCAAAGGACAGCCCGCCCAGGCGATGGTCAAGGCATCCGGATAAAATGACGCGATCACGATTCCTATTTAAGGTCGCCTTCGTCCAATAGCGTAAAATGCTCTTCTGCCAGCACCATGCTGGCAAGTTCGGTGTTGTCCACGTGAATCACCACGCCCGGCCGTCGATCAGGACGGGAGATCAAGGCGTACACATAATGTATGTCTATTTCAGCGCTCAGCAGCGCCTGGCATACACTGCCCAGGCCATCGCCATGCGAATTGGCCGATACTTCCACTGCCACGAGTTCACAAATTGTGTAGTGGTAATCGCTTTGCGTCAGGATGCGCAGTGCCATGTCCGTGTCATTAAAAATGAAGCGCAGAATTGCGCAATCGAATCCTTGAATGACTGTCAGGGCCAACGTGCGCACGCCTGAATCATGAAACATGGCCATGAGTCCGGCCAGAGTTCCCACCCTGTTTTCCACAAACACCGAGACTTGCCGGATACAGGGTGTTTCGCGACCGCGTTTGGTCATAGGTCTTTCGCGCGTTTCAGCCATGGAATTATGGTAACATGAAGTTGAGAATAGTTTAAGCGCGGCAATTTCAGCAATCGCGGAATTGCTGTAAACTCAAGATGCCGAGGGCCACAGGGCCGTGAAAAAACAGGACCCACAATGACCAATGATCCGAAACGCGCAATTTCTCTGCCGGTCGCCGCCCCAATGGACGATGGACCATGGTATCAGGCGGGGCTGAGATTCGAATGCACCCAGTGCGGCAACTGCTGTTCCGGCGGCCCCGGATTTGTATGGCTGACCGATGCGGATATTGAACGCATCGCCGCGTTCCTGAACCTTTCCGTGCCGGCTTTCACAAGCCGGTATGTGCGGTTGATTGGCGATCAATTAAGTTTGACTGAAAAGCCCGGCTATGACTGCATTTTTCTGAACCGCGCCGATGGCAAGTCCATGTGTGGAATTTATCCGGTGCGGCCGATGCAATGCCGCACATGGCCATTCTGGGACATGAATCTGAAAAGTCCGGATGCCTGGGTTCGGGCCAGCGGGCGCTGTCCGGGCATGCGCGACAAAACCGGACCCGTCTATCCGCTGGAACATATAGAGAAGTGTCGAAAACATCCGGAATCGCCGTGATTCGTCGGCGCCGCCTCCACCAGTGGGCATGGATGGCTAAACCGGGCTTCCACGAGTCAGGTGCCGCAATTTGTTGTCAGAATCCGCAACCAGAACATCAGTGGCAAAATTAAGAAACAGGCCGGTTTCTACAATTCCGGGAATGGACCGCAACTGCCGATCCAGTTCCTGTGGTCGGTCAAACCAGGGTGATTCACAGGCAAACCGCGCATGCAGCAGCGGATTCTGATTGTCGGTCAGGAACAGCGTCCCATCCGGCCGCAGGCGTGGCGTGCAGGTGGCTCCCATGGCCTGGACGGCGCGCGTCACGGTGGGCATGGCGAAGGCAATAATTTCAAGAAAAACTGGAAATTGCGTTCCCAGCCGCGGCACAATTTTTTCGCGTCCGACCACAATCACCAGACGCCGGGAAATGGAGGCGACCACTTTTTCGCGCAACAGATCGCCGCCTCCACCCTTCAGCAGATTCAGTTTCGGATCCACCTCATCGGCCCCGTCCACAGTAATATCCAGTGCGGTTTGATCGTGCAAACTGACAAGTGGAATCCCGCATTCGCGGGCCAGCCGCGCTGTAGATTCACTCGTCGGCACACCCACAATATTCAGATGATCCAGCTTCAGGCGTCGGCCAAGCATTCGGATAAATGCGTGGGCCGCTCGGCCGCTGCCCAAGCCCACCGCTTGACCAGAGGAAATATAGCCGGCGGCTACAGCGCCAATGTTTTCAAGTTCCCCGGGTGTCGCGATAGACGAATTTTGATCTGTCATGGGTCATCCGTAATCAACGCGCGGACGCGGGGCGATCCCCACGCCGGCTGAATTTTACGCCAATAGCCGCGGGTTTCCACGACCCGCTGTTTTGGCCGCGTGCCAAACAGCCATTTCCGCCGATCCGAGGGGTGGGATTTGAACCCACGACCCGGAGATTATGAGTCCCCTGCTCTAACCGCTGAGCTACCCTCGGTCGTGACGCATGGTCGGCCAGTCGCCGTCATGCGAATCCATTCTTTTATACGCATCGGGTGCAGGATGCAACTGTGCCGACATTTAGTCTGTTTTCTTTGGTCTAAATAAAGGCCGCCAGGAAAGAGAAATGTTCCCCCATGCCCGTGACCGGCAACACCGTTATTTTCGGCCACCAGCCGGATTCTGCCTGAAAGACCCATGTTTCGCGCGCCAGCCGATGGATGTCATGCCAAGCGTTCACACAAGACAACCGGAAATCAGTGGCGCCGATTTTCCGGTGACTGCCATATGGTTTAGGCGGGGATAAACGCGGTCTTCTGCCCGGTGGTGTTTCGTTAGAATTTGAATTTGGCATTCAGAGAAACATACGCGGCATTGGCGATTTGCCCGACCGGATTTTCATTAATGGACTGATAACCCTGACTGAATGCCTGGTTAAACGCGTAGCCACCGCCCAGTTTCAAGGAGAAATTCGGACAGGTAATTATCCGCACGCCCGCTTCGACCCGGCACATGTTGAAAAACAGACGCTGGTCGTGGTTGTAATAATCCACATGAAATGACCATGACTGGCTGGCGAACAGGCCATAAACATGCAGCCATCGCAGCAGGCGGTAATCCACATCAGCATGTCCGTCGTCGGTGGGGAAGTACATCAGTTCCAGATTCAGGCGGTCAAATGGCCTGTAATCGAGATATTCATAGATTCCAACGCCCCAGGTCAACTTGGTCGTTTCATGCAGAAATTCCACCGTTGGCAGCGGCACATCCGGCAGCACGGACCGGTTGCCATCGTAATTTATTCCAAATACCAGGCTGTCCTGCGGATTGAACTGGTATTGTGCGGTAATATCCGCCAGGCCATATACCGCCTGACTTTCGTTATAGGGGCTGTTCCCCGAATAGCCCGCACCCACCACGGCACCCAGGCTCCATGGTCCCGACTGAACGATGGGAATACCCAACGACATGGATTGTTCGTTTAACTGCCGCGGCAGCAGGGGACTGTGTGTATTTAACGCCATGTACAATGAATCCCAGGCGATTGTCGGGCTGTATTGGCCTGTATCCGCGAGGCGTACCCTGCCTGAAGAATCCACAATTCCAATTTGGGCCGGGGAACCATCGTTGCGGATGTGGCTTTGGTTTTCCAGCAGACCCCAGGTGGAGGATTCCACGTTAATATTGCTGTCCCAGGGCAGCAGAGCGCTTAAATCAGATGAAAGGGCGTACGCCCTTCCCGTGGTCAGAAGTCCGGCGGCCAGGCCGATTCCGGCCATCCAGTTTTTCAGGGAATTCATGAATCTGTCCTTGTGATATATCGCCAGTTATAAACTCATTTATATGTTAATATTCTCGGTCGCGGCCATTTCCGGAGTTGCGCCCCGGTGCCGGGCTTCGCCGGCGCCGTTCGCATCAACGGTAATTGGCGTGCTTCGGCGCATCGGGATCATACACGATCGTGCAGGCGTCTTGCACTGTTTTATCAGCTTTCCGGCCGATCGCCACCACCGTATTGGCACCGCGGGTCAATTCCGCCCGCGGCCAGACGAACACGCCATTGACACCGGATCTTGCCCCCAGCGACTTGCCGTTTAACTTCAATTCCACCACCTGACAATTCGCGTAAACCTTGAACACTGAATGCGCATCGGGCCGGCAATTGAAACGTTTGGAAGTAATGTGGACCAATGGCTCGCTGGTCCACTGGGCTTTGTAATAAAAGAATGCGTCCTTGCGCGTTTTACGGTCATGCGTCATAAGACCTTTGTCATTTATTCCGGGATGATCACCTTCATGGCGACCGGCGGAGGCAAAATCAAACATGACCCACAGAAAGGTCCCCCAAAGCCAGGGGCGCTGCTTCATGGCGGCCCAGGCATGTTCATGCACAATACATTGCCATTCTTCGGGATGCCAGTACGCCCCCGGATTGGGCTGCACGACATGGTTTTCATGCTGATAAATACTCGCACCGGCGCCATATTCGCTCATGCCGATACACCGGCCGGGAGATCTGGCCTCCACCACTTTGCGAATGCCATCCAGAATGGAGGGGTACTCTGAAGGTTTTCCGCCGTACCAGCCCGGATAGCGGTTGAATGCGACAATATCCGTAATATAGCCAAGAGGATTGGAAGGCGATTGATCGTCCGCGGCCGTGGTGGGTCTGGTGGGGTCCAGTCTTCTGGCCTCGGCATTGAGTTCCGCCACCAGGTGAACGCCCAGTTTGTGGGGGCCACTGTTGCCCAGCTCGTTGTACAGGCTCCAGAAACAGATGGATGGATGGTTAAAGTTCTGTTTAATGAGTTCCCGGAGTTGACGTTTCTGGTTCTCCGCAAAAATGTCGGTGTGGGCCACACCGTTGACCAGGCCATCTTCCGCCCAGACGACTATTCCCAGCTTGTCCGCTTCATCATAAGAAGCCTGCGGATGCTGGTAATGAGCCATTCGCACGCATGTGGCACCCAGTTCCTGTATCAGCCGAATATCCTGGCGCAGGTCGGCGTCCGAAACCGCTCGCCCCTTGTGCGGACGATCCTGATGCAGGCAGACGCCATGAAGCGGATACGATTCCCCATTCAGGAAAAATCCTTTGTCCGGGTCAATATGAAAGAACCGCAGGCCCAGCGGCTGAAGCATTCGGTCGGTGCGGCGCTGGCCATCAAAAATATCCACGCGCACCTGATGGATATACGGATCCTGCCGCCCGTGCCACAAGTGCGGACTTTTCAATTCCACCCGCTGCACGCAGGTGACGGTTTTGCCAGCCGGCACATGGGGCGCTGCGGCACCGGTGGCCACGCTGTTGCCCTGAGCATCTAAAACGGTGAATCCAACGCCGGCGGTTTTGTGTGTGTCCGAGGCATTGCGGACCAGCGTGGTAATTTCCAACTCGGCAATATCGCGGGTGACGCGGACCTGTTTGATATATACGCCCGGGCCGCCGTCATCCAGCGGGCTGATGGAAAGAGCATCCATCGCCAGCAGCCGCACGTGCCGGTACAGTCCGCCATCCATATTAAAGTCGCCGGTCAGTGGAGCTACCACACTGTTCGGCGAATTATCCACACGAATGGCCAGCACATTGCGTCCGGAACGGTTGATGTGGGGAGTCAGATCGATGCAAAAGCCGCCAAAAGCGCCGGTGTGTTCACCAGCCAGCCGCCCATTGCAATAAACGCGTGCGAATATGCAGGCCCCCTGCACATAAAGAAAGAACTGCTTGTGTGGAGAACCGGAGTGGGCCTTGGGCAGATCAATCTGGCGCCGATACCACGCCGGCCCGCGATAGTAAGGCGCTCCGGTCTGACCATCCTGGCCGTTCCAGGTGTGGGGTAAATTCACCGTTGACCAGGACAGGTCATTAAATTGCGGATGTTCCGCGCCGGGAAAACCCTGTTTAAGAAATTTCCAGCCTGCGTCCAGATCCACTTCCACTCGCCCCGGTTGTTCGGCATCGGCAACAGGAGACAGCGGCAGCGCCGTCACGTGGCTGGTCGAGCAGCCGGCGGCCCCGCTTGCCGCCGCCGCGGCCAGCGCGCCAAGCTTCATTAGATCACGTCGATTTGCCCCGCCCTGCGGCTTAGCCGTTGTGTCCGCATCCGCCAGTTTTGCGAAACTCTCAAAGAATGTGGAACCACTCATTGCAACCGCCTTTCAAATTCCCGCAGCTTTGAATCAGGGTGTTATTTGTACCATGAAATTTCAACAGCACAAGCGGAATAAAGCGCAAGCGAGCCGATGTCCGGCGGCCAGAACCAGCACCGTGCAAGCGTTGCTTCGCAAGGCTCGCGTGCGGTTAAAAGCCCGCGGATCGGTCGCAGAGGTGTCAGCTTTCGCGGCCAGCCAGCATTTCGACAACTGCGGCCAGACGCTGGGCGGCCGGTCCGAGTTCCCGCAGAATTTTTCTGGATATTTCCTGCTGCCGCGACAAATGGCGGCGCGTCTCATCCAGGCCCAGCAGACTCGGATAGGTCAATTTGCCGATCGCGGCATCCTTGCCGGTGCGTTTGCCAAGCTGCGCATCGGACGCGGTGACATCCAGCAGGTCATCGACAATCTGAAATGCCAGGCCGATGGCGTGGCCAAGAGTATCAATCTGGCCAATGCGGGCCGCATCCGCGCCGCCGCAGATTGCGCCCATTCGGCAGGCCGCGTTAATCAGGGCACCGGTTTTCATCCGGTGAATGCGCTGCAATTTTTCCAGTGCCGTTTCTGTTGTCGTTGAAGTCTTTTCCCGCGGGTGGCAGGTATCCAGAATCTGTCCGCCGATCATGCCGGTCGGGCCCGTGGCGCGGGCAAGTTCAGTCACCAGAAGGATGGCTCGCGCGGAATCCGCAACTTTTTCCGCCAGCAGTTCAAAGGCCAGAGTATTCATCGCGTCCCCGGCAAGAATGGCCACCGCGTCGCCATAGACCTTGTGGTTCGTGGGGCGTCCGCGTCGCAGGTCGTCGTTGTCCATGGCCGGAAGATCATCATGCACCAGGGAAAAGCAGTGGATCAATTCCAGTGCGCCGGCGGCGGGAAGCGCATCGGTGGCGACACCTCCCACGGCCTCGGCGGTCAGCATGGCCAGAACAGGCCGAATGCGTTTGCCCGGTCCGAACAGACTGTATTCAATAGATTCCAGCAATACGGGCGGAACACCTTCGCGGCCGCGCAAAAATTCCTTTAAATATGTATCTGTTTGCTGTGCTGCGGTCTTGATTAAATGCGCCACATCCATCGGTTTTGCCTCGGGCACTCTTGTTGTCATTTGTCTGATTCCAGAAATTGTTTTGCGCTGGGCTCAGGCCAGCGCCGCCGCCAGCGAGGCCGCAAAGCCGCCGGTGGCCTTGATCACATCGGGCGTGGCCGCAGTGAGTTCCCGTGTGATGCAGCGGATAAACGCACTGCCCACAATCACGCCATCCACCAGTCCACGAAAACTCCGGACCTGTTCAGGTGTTGAAATTCCAAAGCCCACACATACCGGCCGATCTGTGAGAAGCCGAAGGTCGGCAAGATTCATTTTTACATCCGGCGGCAGACTGGTGCGTTCCCCGGTGATTCCGGTAACCGAAAGATAATACACAAAGCCGGTGCACAAAGCGGCAATTGCGCTTCTGCGGCGGGCTTCCGTGGTGGGGGCAATCAGCAGACTGCTGGCCAGCCCATGGCCAGACAATTCCTCCACCACGGCTGGTGCTTCTTCCAAGGTGACATCCGGCAGGATAAAACCGTCCACACCCGCATCGGCAGCGGCGGCCGCGAGCCTTGGGGATCCGTACCGAAACATCATGCTGAAGCTAACCATCGCCATTAACGGCAGTTGGAAACCGACCGCGCGTGCATGACGCACCTCGGCGAGAATTTTATCAACGGTGGACCCTCTTTCCAGCGCTATTCGGTAGCTTTCCTGTATGACCGGACCATCGGCGATCGGGTCAGAAAAAGGAAAGCCGAGTTCCACCATACCCGCGCCGGCCTCCTGCAGGCCAAGCAAAAGCGGAACCAGATGGGCAAGGTCGGGGTAGCCTGCTGTAATAAATGGACACAAAAGTGTTCGCCCGTTCAGCCGCGCATTCCCCAGGCGGTTATTCAATCGATCATTCATAAATATTTATGGTTCTTCATTCTTTATCGCAAGCGCCGAAAAAACAATATTTGGAATCGTCCCGACGCGAATTTTGCGGCAATATTCGGGAAATATCCCGCCCCCATTCACCACCGACCTTCACCAGCCCCGGCCGTTAACCGCGTTCGAGAAAACCGTGGCATTTACGATTTTCACGGGGCGACGATCCACTTTGCGCCGCCGCCATTTGACGCATGGAAATTTCTGCAACGGCAGCTATGCCGCCGGTGGATATCCACGAATCGCCGGCCTTTTCCAGGCAAGATTCCACAGAATTGCCGCCATGCCCGGTCCACAAAAACGGTTCAACCCAGCGACCGGTGGCGGTTATTCTGTCACCCGTCTTATTGGTGTACCAGCGGGTGGGCGTAGTAGCCGATCATGGCCAGGAATCGGTTGGCATCCAAAACCGGTACCGAATATCCCTGGGCCTTAGCCTGCAGGGCATCGTACTTGCTTTGGGCCTGAGTCTGAAGGCCCGCGACCGCGGTGCTTACCGGTGCCTGGTTGGCGGTACCAAAATTAAGCGAAGGTTGGGCCGGGGGCGTTCCTAAAACCAGGAAGTCGGTCTGGCTGGTCAGCTTTTTGTCGATCACGCCACCCCATTGTTTAATCAGGCTGATGATCTGGCGCCGCCCCTGAGCCGTCGGCACGCCATTGCCGTTAAGATCAAAATCTCCATATACCACAAAGTGATATTTACGATTCAAATCACTGCTGAAGACCGGATTGGCGATCAGGTCGCCGGGAAACAGGGTCTGATTTGCCGCCACATGGGTAATCCGCGCCACCGAGGCATACGGTCCGACTTTTGTGACCACAATCGACGCCTTGCCACCACTGTTGGTGCCGCTGCCCACGCCGAGTTGCGGCGAATAGACGGCGAAAGTCTGCCCGACGCTCAGATGATCGTTGGCACCGATATTCAGATAGGCCAGATTATCCACAGCGGAAACCCGCAGGATTTTGCCATCGGCCTGCGAAAGAATCGCGTTGGCGCCTTGCGTTGGGGCACGGAGGCCTTGAATCTGATGTTGCAGATTTTTAATCGTCAGGTCGCGGGCAACTACCTCCTGCTGGTATTGCTGCTTGGCAACAAACTGCTTGCGCAGGTCGCCGGCAAATTTCTGCTGCTGCCCTGATATTTGCGTCTGGAACGTGGTCGCTTCACTGGCCAGCGACGTTTTGGCGGCATCCAGTTTTGCGGTAAGTGAATCTATTCGCTTACGCGCCGCGGCAAGTTTCTGATTCAGCGCATCGGAGTTGCTGCGGAACGTGTTTTGCGCATCGGTGAACTGATGTTGATAATTCCGCCACGCTTTTTTGTACTGTGCCTGCAGGCTTTGGGCTTCGTCGAGCTGTGTTTTCAACCCGGCCACGGCCGCCAAGAGGCTTTTCCCCGCCATGCCGGCTGTTGCCAGGGTGGTGGCAATTTCGCCATTGGAACCCGTGAGCGCGGCCACTTTTACCGCGCCGGCATGTTGGGCACCGGCAATGCTGAACTTCAAGTCCGCAATTTCTCGCTGCAGTTGATGAATAACGGTTTTGGTTGCCGTCGCGTTGGCCAGCATGTCGCGAATGGTTGGATTCTGCTGATCGCGGAACGAGGCGATCTGGGCCAACTGCTGTTTGGTTTGCAGCGTGGCCTGATTCGCCTTACCCCAGGCGATGTAGAAAATCACCAGGCCGGCCATCGCCAGTACCCATAGAAACACAAACGTGATCAACGCGTAGGGTGGGGAATTTCGCCCCTGTCTTACAACTGCCATAGCCACATGCCTCCGTAGCCAGCCAACACGAACAACAGTTCATACGACGACCCGCTGACGAGCGGGTGTCAATGTGTAATCCAATGCCCTTTGCTGAATAGACCGCTTCTGTTCAGCAACCCTCCTGTGTAGCTCAAATCTCCCGATGTCGCGATGCCCGAATTTATGTTTCGGGGTATCGCCGGGCGGAGTCCAAAGTCTGAATCAGCTCCGCACCGACATCTTTCATTGCGTGAATATCGCCTGTAGCACCGGAATGGTCAAGCCTTCGACCGATTCTTGGAAAATTTTATTCGCTGTGCGTTGTCCCGGCGCCTCATGCTTTAGCTGCAACCCCGACTTCCTATCCGAGTATTTTATTCGTTGCCGTGGATGCTGTCATGCAGGTTGTTCCGGACCCAAAGATATTAACGGGCCGGCCTTTGCAGGGCGGTACCCGCATTTGGACAGCGCCGTATGGTGGATTGGCCGTACTTGGCCAGGAACCGATAAATGCAAGCCAATTTCATCATTCGTAAGGATGGAAGGTCCGAATATCCGTTTCTGCGGAAATTTTACAGATTTTTCATTGACAACCCATGCCTTTCTGACTAGAGTTGTTTTGGAAGGAACTCCAAAAGGTTCCTTTCGCAGGTTTGTAAGGGTAGAGACAGGTCGAGCCATTCGGTTACGTTCACGTATTTGACCGGCAGGTATTTGAACTGCCTCCTTCCAAATCGGCGGAGAACGACCCGGTTCTGTTTTCCGGAACTTTTAAACAGGTCGTGATCCGCTCAGGCACCTGACGTTGTCAGGCCGCCAGTCACATTTGGGTTAGATATTGCAGGAGTCGGTTCCATGAGTATTGATCAGACCTTTGGAAATTCACCATCCGCCTTTTCACTGGCTACCGCCGGAATTCTGGTTTTAAGCGGAATGGCATCGGTCGCCTCGGCCACTACTACCGTCATCAGCACCACCGTCACCGGCCATGCCAGCCTGGTCAATTCCGGTTCGGATAACAAAAACTTCTGGGGCCAGAGTGGCGGGGCTGCCACCCAGTACTCCGGCTACGGTGCCAACGCCTATTCGCAAGCCACCGGCGGACAGATCAGCCCGTTTGATCTTAACGTGCGCGATGCCCGTACTGATATCTTTGTTGCCAATCTCCAGCCGGGCGGCAAATCCATCACCATCCCCGTGTCCGGCGGCGTGTTAACGCAGGTTGGCAAGGACCAGGTTTATGTCGCTGAATCGTTTGATATTGGTACCCCGTCGCCCACCTATTTTACCTCACCTGAGCCGATTTCCGGATCGCCCAATATCATCTACAGCTATGCACATTTCCTTTATCCTGTTCAGGGTACAAGCTATTCGCGCAATCAGGGCACCACGAATATTGTCGTTCCCACACCCGAGCCAGCTTCGTTGCTGATGCTCCTTGGCGGTGCCGCCGGTCTTGTGCTTCTGGGCCGCAAACTTCGACCAATCTGCTGATCGTAGCCACTTGGGCCGCCGCCATACCGAAATCCCGGCCCCGCGGGCTTGCCTGGAGCCGGCTTACTGAAAAGATTCGCACAAGCCTTCGCTTCCGCCCATTTATTTCAGGGAGCGGGCGTACCGCCAGACAAAAATATTCGTGTCTGAATAAATTAGACCCTGTCCCCCGCGGATTGGTTGCGTCGCGGTTTTCCGCCCACCGGTGTAATTTTCACATTTCTGAATAATCGTGTTTGAACGCCGCTCTTTACGAATTACGTTCAATAAAACGTTGACACGTTGCTCCTGAAACGATAAATTTCTAGCTGGAGAATGAACGGAAAAATGCTTTTGTCGGCCCGCGTGCCAATTTACGCGCCGGACCTGTTTTTGTCCTGCCAAGAGAGGAAGCGGCGATGAAACTGTTATTACGCGGATATCTTGCCGGGGCCACCGGTTTTTTAGGCGTTTGCCTTCTGGGTGCCGCTACCGCAAATGCCACGCCAACCGATCTTGGCGGGTTTACGTTAAGCAGTGGTTCCGTTGGCGGAAATTCAGCGGGTGCAACCGGGTTCGGATCGTCCGGTGCTTCGTTTAATGTGACCGATGGCGCCCATCAGCTGAATGTTTTCCAATCCAATGACACGATTGCCACCGACAGCAATTTCAGCCTGGGATTCAATTACAATATATCGGCCAACACATCGCAGGCGAATACCGCAGGCGCTGAAACGGAATTTTCACTTGCTGGTCAGAATGGCACGCTTAATTTTATTGTCAATCCGTTCACCAACGGCATCACTGATCCGCCCAGTTATGTCAAAAAAACTTCCACCGGCGGAACCGGGTCCAGCGGCGGTGGCACCTTCAGTCTGCCGCCCGGCAATACCGGCAGCAGCGCCGGTTACTACACTTTTACCAACTCATTTTTTTATCTGGGCAGTATCGCCGGAATTAACCTCAGCTATAACAGTTCCAGCGATATGCTGACAGAAACGATTTCTTTTACCGGCAGCGGGCCGGTGGTTTTTCATTACAACATCAATCTGGGTTCGGAAATCGGTTCGCAGGCAAATCTGGATTTTACCAGTGTCACTGGCACGAACTCACAAACGCAGACTGTTTCCGGCGTGAATTATTCCGTCGCAACGCCTGAACCCGCCAGCCTTGGGCTTCTGTTGGGTTCCGGTGGCGCTCTGTTTCTGTTACGCCGACGTCGGGCCATCGGCTGAACGCGGCGCGGGGGTTAAGCCGGCCAGACGCGAAGCAGGCGCGATGCATGCGGTGCAAGTTCCACCTTCAGGCCGGTCTTTACGATGCCCATGGTTTTGCGTTTCCACGGATCGCGCACCAGTTGTTGCGGTGTTAATCCCAGTGAATCAAAATCGACCGCTGCTTTGTCATGATGTTCGCCGCGGTTAAATGCGGCAATAACCACCGAGTTATCATGCAGTGGCCGCGTCCAGATTTCCAGCGGGCCATGCCGCGCTACGCGCGATGCCTGCGCCCCGCGAATGTCCTGGTTAATTGCAATTATTTCGGGATTGGTCAGCAGCCCATGAGTCCATTGGTCCAGACTGATTAATTCTCCACCCATCACCAGCGGCGAGGGTGCCATGGACCATAAATTCATCACCGTCCGTTGTTCGGCCAGCGTTAAATAACTCTCGCGCTGATGGCCCACACTGGTATTGCCTACAGAAAGCCTTCCCAGCGGAAGCATATCCGCATCGGGCCAGTGGCCCGGGCCGCCGAAGCCGTGCCAGGCGGCCACCAGGTCAAAATGCCGGTTCAAACTTGCCCAGTTGTCCCAGAAGTCATTGCTGATGCGCCACATATTCGCCTCATGGCTTATGTTCGCGCCTTTGGCCAAAGGCGTTCGTCCTGGTGACGTGCTGAACACTATGGCGCGGCCGGTTAAGTCGATCGAGGCGCGAATCGCCTCTATTTCATAGATGTGATACGGTTGTGAAAGATCGTCCACTTTTATAAAATCAATCTCCCAATCCCGCGCGTATTGCTGAAAAAGAGAGTTGTACCATGCGCGGCCGGCCGCCGTATCGCCGCGAACGCCGTACATATCCCCATTCCAGGTGCAGGTGTCCTTTGTGTTGGCGGCATCGCGGGCGTGAAAAGGGGAATTCCAGATCGGCGTATTCATTTCCACCGCACGGCGTGGAATGCCTCGCATAATATGAAAGCCGAATTTCAGGCCCATCGCGTGAATTCTTTTACTCAGCGGGGCAAAACCACGGCCATGACCTGCTGACGGAAATTTGTTTAGCGCCGGTTGCGGACGCCCGAAGGCGTCTATCTGCAGGGGGTCATTCTTTTTCACATGCGCCGTCGCCTGCCACGGATCAAACCATAAATAATCAATGATGCAGTATTTCCAGCCCATGGGCAGAAGATTCGCGCGCTGGTATTCCGCGTTGGCAAGATATTGTGCTTCGGTTACCGTCGCGCCGTAGGCATCATACGAATTCCACCCCATCGGCGGTGTAGGAGCGAATTGCCAGAATTCCGGGCCTTTCATTGCGGCAGATGCTTCAACCATGGCGCCGTGCCCGCCAGTGCCCGCGGAGCACCCGGTCAAGCCAGTTGCCATCGCGCCAGCCGTCATGGCCGCACAGGACAGAACCGTACGCCTGGAAAACATAACGTCACGCATTGTAAAGTCTCGCATTTCCGCCGGTCTGCGGAATGCTACCCAAAAGCCGGTCCGGCGGCAAGACCGGGAATAAATGCGACGGCGTCTGACCTTCGCCTGTCTCCCGGCGACAGATTTGTTTCATCAATTGCGGTGGCGCACTTTTCATCCGGCCCGCAATAGCTAAAATAAGGCCCGTGAAAGAGTCGGTGGTCTTGCCTGTCAAGCCGCTGAAATATCTTGCCGGAAACAAAAAGGAATCCCATGACCAGCAAACCAGCCCCTGATCTGTTTGGCGCTCGCGCGGAAATAGATACGCCATCCGGAAAAAAGACGATCTATCGTCTGGACGCTCTGTCGCAATTTGGCGCTGTTGATGAACTTCCCTACAGTATGAAAGTACTTCTGGAAGCCTGCCTGCGCCATTGCGATGGCGAACTGGTGACCAGGGAAGATGTCCAGGCCGTAGCCCGCTACGACGCCCGCAAAACCGGCGCGGTGGAAATTCCCTTTATGCCGGGCCGCGTGGTTTTGCAGGATTTTACCGGCGTGCCGGCGATGGTAGACCTTGCCGCCATGCGCGCCGCCATGGTCCGAATGGGTGGCGATCCGAAAAAGGTCAATCCCCTGGTTCCCTGCGATCTGGTGATTGACCACAGCGTGCAGGTGGATGCGTTTGCCAGCGGCATGGCGCTGCAAATTAACAGCGAGCATGAATTTGAGCGCAACCAGGAACGGTACCAGTTCCTCAAATGGGGACAGCAGGCCTTCAACAATTTCCGCGTGGTGCCGCCCGCAACCGGCATCGTTCATCAGGTGAATCTGGAATACCTGGCCAAAGTGGTCTGGGAAAAAGATGGTGTCCTGTATCCGGATTCGCTGGTCGGCACGGATTCCCACACCACCATGATTAACGGACTGGGCGTCGTCGGCTGGGGCGTGGGCGGCATTGAAGCCGAAGCCGTCATGCTCGGCCAGCCAATCTACATGCTGCTGCCCGAAGTGGTCGGCTTCAAATTAACCGGCAAACTGCGCGAAGGCTGCACGGCCACTGACCTTGTGCTGACCGTAACCCAACTGCTCCGCAAACATGGCGTAGTGGATAAATTTGTGGAATTTTTCGGACCGGGTCTGGCGGAAATGCCGGTGGCTAACCGTGCCACCATCGCCAATATGGCTCCGGAATATGGCGCCACCATCGGCTTTTTCCCGATCGACGAACAGACCCTGGCCTACATGCGCCTTAGCGGACGCGATGAAAACTTGATCGGCACCGTCGAACAATATGCCAAAACGCAGGGCTTGTGGCGGAACGATTCCCGGCAGATCAACTATTCCAGCACGCTGGAATTGAACCTGGCGCAAGTCGAGCCATCGCTCGCCGGCCCCAAGCGGCCGCAGGACCGTGTCGCACTTTCCGGAATGAAATCCCAATGGCAGCACGACCTTTCGACAAGTTATGGCAAAGTTCCCGGTGCGCGCCGCGTGGGCCTGCAAAGCTGGGAGGCCGAAGGCGGACCTGCCGTGGCCAATGGCCCGGGCACCGCAACCTTGGCTGCTCCAGCGGTCGCCGATTCGGGTTTCGCCGGCGTCCCGGTGGAATATCAGGGGGCCAATTTTCGTCTTAAGCATGGGGCGGTGGTGATCGCCGCGATTACCAGTTGCACCAACACCAGCAATCCGAGTGTCATGATCGCCGCGGGGCTGGTTGCTAAAAAGGCCGCGGCGCGCGGCCTTACCCGTCAGCCATGGGTGAAAACATCGCTGGCACCGGGATCCAAAGTGGTGATGGAATATCTTAAGGCGGCGGGTCTGGTGAAGCCGCTGGAAGACTGCGGGTTTTTTCTGGTGGGCTTCGGCTGCACCACCTGCATCGGCAATTCCGGCCCGGTGCCTGAACCGATCAGCAAGGCAATCAACGAAAATGATCTGGTGGCGACATCGGTCCTTTCCGGTAACCGCAACTTTGAAGGACGCATCAGCCCGGAAGTAAAGGCCAATTACCTGGCTTCGCCGCCGCTGGTCGTTGCCTACGCTCTGGCCGGCACCGTGGATGTGGACCTTACCTCCGAGCCAATCGGTACAGATTCCAAAGGTCAGCCCGTCATGCTTAAGGACATCTGGCCGACGCAGGCTGAAATTGATGCCACCGTCGCCAAGGCTGTTTCCAGCGGTCAGTTCCTTTCGGAATATGCCAATGTGTTCGCCGGTTCAAACGAATGGAAGGCTATTCACACCAGCACGGGCGATATTTTCGAATGGGATGAAAAAAGCACCTACATTCAGGAGCCTCCCTTTTTTGTGGGCTTAAAACCGGAAGTCAAACCGATTGATTCCATCCGCAATGCGCGCGTTCTGGCCTATCTGGGGGATTCCGTTACCACCGATCATATCAGTCCGGCTGGATCCATCAAAAAAGACGGTCCGGCGGGAAAATTTCTCATCGCCAATGGCGTCGACCCCGCCATGTTCAACAGTTATGGCGCTCGCCGCGGAAACGACCGCGTCATGACCCGCGGTACCTTTGCCAATATTCGTGTGAAAAACAGACTGGCTCCCGGCACCGAAGGCGGCGTCACCAAAGACTTCACCGATGGCCAGGTCAAACCCATTTACGATGCGGCCATGCAATACAAGGAACATGGGATCCCGCTGATTATTCTGGCCGGAAAAGACTATGGCATGGGTTCCAGCCGCGACTGGGCCGCCAAGGGAACCTTCCTGCTGGGCGCACGCGCGGTGATTGCCGAAAGTTTTGAACGCATTCATCGCAGTAATCTGGTCGGCATGGGAGTATTGCCGCTGACGTTCAAGACCGGGCAAAATGCGGAGAAACTTGGTCTTTCCGGCAAGGAAACTTTTGATCTGCAACTGCCTGTGGATTTAAAACCGCGGCAGGATATAAAAGTGACCGCCACACGCGACGATGGCACCAAAGTGGAATTCACCGCCACCTGTCGCATTGATACCCCGGTCGAGGTGGATTACTTCCGCAATGGCGGCATTCTGCATACCGTTCTGCGCCGCATGGCGGAGGAGTCCTCCCGTTAATGAGTGGCGCATCTTCTTGGGGGCGAAACGAACGTTTCCGCCTTACGGTCGAAGCCTGCGCGACATTTACACAGCGCGCTGACGTGGCGCGAGCTTTCACAATAAACCAATGGCGAATGGCAAGGAATCAGTCCCATGGAATCACCCCGGCAAAACGAATCTCTTTACATCGGACTTGATCTAGGCGGTACGAATATCAAGGCTGGCCTGGTTAACCCCGCCGGGCAGGTGCTTGCCCGCGTAAGCGTCGTCACCGGCCGCGGCCCGGAAACGGTCATTGGCAATATGATCGCCGCGGCACATGGGGTGCTTAAAACCGCGCGAAAATCTTTGGATCAAATTACCGCTGTCGGTATTGCCTCCCCCGGTCCGCTTTCCACCAGCCGCGGGGTAGTGTTGCGCAGCGCCAATTTGCCCGGCTGGGAAAATGTTCCACTGCGCGACCGCATCAGTGCGGAACTCGGCAAGCCCGCCGTGCTGGAAAATGATGCCCGCAGCGCCGCATTCGGTGAATACTGGGGTGGCAGCGGGCGCCAGGCCGGCGTGCGCGATTTCCTTATGATTACCCTTGGCACCGGCGTGGGAGGCGGCTTCGTGCATGATGGCAAACTGGTCAGCGGCGCGCACGATATGGCGGGGGAAATTGGTCACACCATTGTGGTGCCCGGCGGCGAACTTTGTGGCTGCGGCCAGAAAGGCTGCCTGGAAGTGTACACCGCCGCCAGTCGGCTGGGCCGCCGCGCCCGCCTGATGATTCGTGAACAGGGACGGCGTAATTCCACCCTGCGCAACGTGCTGGAACGTGATGGCATGGTCACCGCGCGCGATGTGGAACAGGAAGCCCGCAGCGGCGATACCCTGGCTCAGGAGATATGGGACGACATGTGCCGCATGTTAGCGCTTGCATGTGTGAATGCGGTTCATTGGCTGGATCCCAAACTGATCGTGCTGGCCGGCGGAATGGCCGGTGCCGGCGATTTTCTGGTGGACCCCGTCAGGCGGTACTTTTCAGAACAATACTGGCACATGTCGCCGCCAGAGGTGGATATCCGCACCGCCGAACTCGGCAATGACGCCGGCGCTGTCGGTGCCGCCATGCTGGCCATGCAACTTCACACCTGACCCCGCGCCGGACATTTATGCCCCGTCGCATCCGCCTGCGGTGCCGGTGAATCTGCGGGTATTCTTGGCGGGTCACGCACCGGCTTTCAATTGATTCGCGTTACCGACTTGTTACACTTACGCCATCAATGAATTCGTCAAAACCTGATGGAGATTGTGATGTTGACCACGCAAGGGTCCGCGATGCCGCCCGCCGCGGAGCGCCAACTATCGCGGCGCGCGGATAACGCGACGCGAGCCAAAATCCGCCTGAGTCTGTAATACTCCCCAAAAACCGGGCGCGCTGCTAAGGTAGTTTTTTCCCAGTTTTCGGAGTCTATTTTATGTCGGTAAAACGTCGTCAGTTTACGTCGCAGTTCAAAGCCAAGGTGGCCATGGAGGCGATGAAGGGCCAGCGGACTATTGGTGAGTTGGCGGGTTTTTATCAGGTTCATCCGCCGCCGGGTTATCAGGCACCGGCGGAAGTATATCAGGCTCGACCGACGGTTGGTCGCGGCCGTGGCGCGGCGGGCGGCAAAGCTGCCCCTCCGCTCGCCCTTCGGGCTCCCTGCAGGGCTGCCTTGCTACGGTGGAAGGCTCTCTCTTAGCAAAGCCTGTTTTGCGCCCAGTTGACAGGGAGTACCTCAGGCTGTGATTTTCAACCCGATCCTTGTTGATGCGTCTACGTGCCAACGCGTTCCGGGCACTGCAGAGTGATGGCGCTGCGTGCTATTGCATTCCAGCCGGACCGCTGCGGAATTTACGCCTCCAATTTCAGCATGGGATGGGTGCTCGTGGGCCGCAGCGTCCGCTCCTCGGCGCGTCATTGAAGCGGCAGAAAGGAAAGTTCGGGGGGCGTCAAGCCCTGGGAAGTGCCAGGACATCGAAGGGGTTGAGGGGTTCAATCTCGGTGAATATCCGGAAGTCGGCGTCGTTGAAGGTCAGTAGTTTAGCGACGCGATGCTGGATCATCAGGGCGACCAGGCGGACGTCGTGGGCGCGCTTACCAGTGATGGCGTACTTGGCGATCAACCCCTCCCAAGCGGGATAAACCTGTGGCGTTTCGGGCAGGAGTTCAAATAGAGCGCGGGCGGCGGCAATCTCGGCACCAGCCTGCTGGGAGTTCAAGCCAAAACCGTTGACCTTGGCCGGCCGGGTGCAGACGACGTACATCTCGTAAAGGCTTTGGGGTGCGATGGCGAATTGTTCCTGATCGCGCAGGGTAAGCAATTGCAGGGCGTCCAGGGCGATCTGCCGGTGCGGATGGTCGATCTGGGCGAGGCGCAGGGGGATGTTGGTATCAACGAGGATCATCAATTGTCCCAGTGTAAATACTCTCGCGGCTGTCATCTACTCTTTGGCCCAGGGGCTTGTGGCTATCGGCCCAAGCTCGCAGGCTTCTGATCCAGGGATTTTCGGAGCCTTGCTGATCGAGCACGATAACGCGGACCGTATGGCCATGCAGGTCATGGCTCTTGACCAAGTCGTCCCATTTACCTTGGATAATCTGGGGCATTGGTAGTCACCTCAAAAACTGACACCATTATAGCGCATCATATCGCCCTGCGGCCAGCATTTTGGGCGGCCAGAGCGTCAATGACCTTCAAAACGGTCTTCTGATCGTGCGCCGGAAAACATCTCTGCAAGCTCATGCGTTTCAAGACACGCCATGATTCACCTTAGCTGCACAAGATTATTATAGCGTGCCGATGCACCGTCAACAACGCCATCCGCGAATGGAAATCGCGGCGGAAGTGGCGACGCTTCATCTCGACGTCAATGCGCACGTTATCCACGGCGCGGTAAGCGATCGGTTTCGGCGGCGGCGCGCGACCGCGATAAACTTCCTCTGGCATGCGGATGCCGCCATTTTTGCGCATTGCTGCACAAGCGGCCAGTGATGGGGCTTTTCCTTTTAGCCGCCCGTTGAAACCGTTGCCTTGAAATTCCGTTGCCGGGTTGGTTCCGCTCCATCGCCACGCGGCAACGAAATGTTTCCCCGGCCCGGCTCCATCGGCTAAACTGTTGTCCATGAACGCGACTCAAGAAAAAATAATACTTTCCCGGATCAGGGCGGGCCTCGCCTGGCTGACGCCGCTGCTTTTACTTTTTTTAGCCGCTTTAATCGCCTTGGCTTCTGGCCTGGCCGGCCCGACCGGCGCATCGGCGAAAACGCCCGGCGTCCCGCAAAACCAAGTCTGGGGAAATTGCGCAGGAATGCTCCAATCGCGTCCGGTTCAGACGCCGCAAAGCCTTGAATTGCAACGGGAACACTCCATTGGCCGGTACGATTTGGCGGTGGGTGATACTCTTGCCGCAGAGAGTACTGCGGTTCGGACGAACGCCGACTTGGTGCAGGAAATTGCAACGCGGGCTGATGCGTGGGGAGTTCGGGAGGGGCTGGGCGATGGACCTGTGGCTGGTACCCTGAAGCATGGCTATGCCGACCGTCTGCTGACACGGTATCAAAGCATGTTTGGGGATCGGGGGCTTTCAACGGAGGTTCGTTACCTCAACGGCAATCTGTGGCGGCCCGGTAATCCCCTCACGGGCTCGGTCCGCCTTGATGTGGTTGAAGGCCCTTTGAACAATCCAAGGTGGGTCTGGGACTACAAATTTGGCGATTCACAGTTGACCCCGGCCCGCATCAGCCAGATTCGCGCAGGTGCGGGGTTGGGGTCGAACGTACCAGTCGACGAAGTGAGGCCATGATGGCGATTCCATTACCACTGACAAAAAAGCAACTCAGAGGAATAGTTGAGAGTTACGCCCAGGTATTTTCTGATTGGAAGCTTGTTGGCGGTGACCGGCTTGAACGATCATCTGGTCCTGTGGTCCAGCAGATCGGCTTTGAGGCTCTACGTTCCGGTGCTTACCGTCCGATGGGGGCGATATGGGCTCGGCCGTTGCCCACCGTCGCGATGTTGCACCAATTCCTTGATGTCAAACATCGGCAGGTCCTTCTTCGCGAGCATCCAACAAAGTGGAAGGGTATCGTGGCGGCGATGGAGCAGCAGTTCTGTCCCCTGATCCGCCAGCCTCTGGACTTGCGGGAGGTCCAGCGACTTTGTGAGAAAGCGGCAAAAAAATCAACTAACGACCTGTGCATGTTGGCGATTTTGCACGCCTATCTCGGCGAGAGGGAGCAAGCTTTGTCTTGCTGCGATCGAATGCAAACATCGCCGTCGCCAACCTTGGCTCCCCGCCTCGATTGGGAAGAGCGGCACAGGGAGTTTGGACTCCAATTGCGACGGGCCATCGAAACAGGGAATGAGCGCCGCTTTCTGGAGACAACGCCAGTGTAATACTCCCCAAAAACTGGGCGCGCTGCTAAGGTAGTTTTTTCCCAGTTTTCGGAGTCTATTTTATGTCGGCAAAACGTCGTCAGTTTACGTCGCAGTTCAAAGCCAAGGTGGCCATGGAGGCGATGAAGGGCCGGCGGACTATTGGTGAGTTGGCGGGTTTTTATCGGGCTCATCCGCCGCTGGGTTTTCAGGTGCCGGTGGACGTATATCAGGCTCGACCGACGGTCGGTCGCAGCCGTGGCGCGGCGGGCGACAAGGCCGCCCCTCTGCTCGCCCTTCGGGCTCCCTGCAGGGCTGCCTTGCTACGGTGGAAGACTCTCTCTTAGCAAAGCCTGTTTTGCGCCCAGTTGACAGGGAGTACCTCAACGTATTCGCGTTTAGGTTACGCCGCCTTTATTCTCCTGTCCACAAGATTTGACAATAGCTCGTTGTCGCCACAGGTTTTGTGACCTACAGTTAATCGCGTGCGCCGCTTTTGGATTGCACATGACGGACGGAATTTGCTTGACCGAACCCATTACCGATAATCAGCCGCTCTGGAATCTGCTTACACCGCGGCTTCGCCGCACACTGCTGGATGGTTTCGCCATGGCCCAACGCGCCGGGGTGCCATCGGTCGGCCCGCGGCATCTGTTGGTGGCATTGTGCGCGGACACAATGTCCGCCGCTCAATTTATGCTGCGCCACGCCGGCCTGGACCCGGCGCGGCTGGCCAGCCACTTTCCACCGGAGACTCCATCCGCCGCGGCTTCGGCCGCCGACGGTTTTTCACCGGAATGTCTGCGTCTGCTGCATGATGCCGCGGCGAAGGCTCAGCGGACCGGCTCACGGCATATCTGTACGGAACATCTGCTGTTGGCGATGTGCGCGGACGCGGATGTCGGGCCGCTGCTGGAAAAACATCTGTTCACCGAAAAAGCGGCTCGCAAAGGTCTTGCGGCATGGCGCAGAAAAGATTTTATTACCCAGCGCGTGGGCCTTGGTCTGGAACCGCAAAACCGCCTGCGTGTGAAGCTGACCCCTGGCGGTCTGCTTGGCCGATTTACCGCGGCGATGACCCTTCCGGTGAAAATATTCCGGGACAAAAGCCTGCTGCATCCCGGTTTCGCCCGCAACCCATATCCCTTGTACGATCAATTGCGCGGTAAAGCCGCCTTGCGGAGAGACCCGGTCCTGCCCGCCTGGACCGGCTTTCGTTATGCCGACGCTCAGGCTCTGCTCAAAGACCCCCGTTTCGGTCGCGCACCATTTACAATGGATGCTTTTACGGCCAGGGCGCTGGTCCAATTGCAGGCTCCGTCCGAACCGGATCGCCTGTTCGCGATGATGCTGTTTTCCGACCCGCCGCGCCACACGAAGCTGCGCGGCGCTTTTATGCGGGCGATGGGTTCAATATCGCTGGCGGCGTTGCGACCGGCCATGTCGGCACAAGCTCGGACGCTGCTGGAAACCGCCAAAGCCCGTGGCCGGCTGGATATTGTGACCGATTTTGCGGTCCCATTCCCGGTTATTGTTATTACCGCACTCTTCGGTCTGCCACCCCAAGACATGCCGCGGCTCAAACATTGGTCCGACGAAATGACTCCGGCCATTGAAATAAATCCGTCGGCGGCCCAGTTGGACGCGGCGGACGTTGCCTACAACCAATTCACGAAATATCTGCAGGACAAGCTCAAAACCATCAGCACACATCCGGACGCCCATCTGTTAAGTGCATTGATTACACGAGGCGGGGCCGACATTTCCCCCGTCGGGTTTGTAGCCAACTGCATGTTGCTGCTTATGGCTGGCCATGAAACCACCACCAGTCTTATTTCCAACGGGTTGTGGCTGCTTCTGACGCACCCGGCCGCACTGGCAGACCTGAAAGCACATCCGGAAAAAATGGCCGCCGCGGTGGAAGAAATTCTTCGATTTGAAAGCCCGGTGCAATGGACCGGACGTATGGCAGCGGAGGATGTTCAATGGGGTGACCAGATAATTCATCGCGGGGAACTTGTGCTTTTTTCACTGGGGGCCGCAAACCGGGACCCCGCTCAGTTTGCCAATCCGAATGTTTTTGACATCAACCGGACCGATAACCGTCATCTGGCATTTGGCATGGGAATTCATTTCTGCCTTGGTGCCATGCTCGCACGCATTGAAGCCCAGATTGCGCTGGAAGTCTTCCTTCAGACCTTTCCAAATGCCCGGCTTGGGCACGCGTCCATTCGCTGGCGCAAAGGGCTGGTCTTGCGCTGCCCCGTCCGACTGGATGTGGATATGGCCTGATTCGCATTTCTCCGATACCATGGCGGCAGTACGAACCGCGAGTTTTCCGCATCAGCGAAAGATTTCGCCGGGCAGTACGGGTTGCGGGTCTTTCCGCCTGAAATGGATATCGGGTCGCCGCGGGTGCAGATGCGGGTCCGCCAAAGAACTCAAAACGGGCAAGCTGCCGTGCGCCAAAGTCGGCAACCCTGATGACGCCCGAATAGAAATAAGGGAATTCCATGAGTGATAAAGTATTCAAAGCCTATGACATTCGCGGGACTTATCCTGATCAACTCAATGAGGAACTCGCCTGGAAAATCGGCAATGCCACCGCACAGTTTCTGCGCATGAATCTGACCGGCCTGGACAAGGCCGATCGTCGCAAAAACATGGTCATCGTCGGACGGGATATGCGGCCCAGCAGCCCCTCAATGGCCGCCGCTCTTATTGAAGGCATTCGCGCCACCGGCACGGGCTGTATTGACATCGGCATGATCGACACGCCGATGATTTATTACGCCATTAACCATCTGGGATGCTGCGGCGGCATTCAAACCACCGCCTCGCACAATCCGGCGAACTATAACGGGTTTAAGATCAGCGGACTGAATGCCCGGCCGGTTGGCGAAAACACCGGTCTGCTGGAAATCAAACATTTGTGCACGAATATGCGACGTAATCCGTCTCCACACATTGGCGAGCTTGAACAGCTTGACCTTCGGGCCGGTTATAAGGCGCATGTGCTTAAGTTTTTGAAGGTGGCCCGACCGCTGAAAATTGTGGCCGATACCAGCAATGGCATGGGCGGCAAATTTATTCCGGAAATCTTCATGGGCCAGCCGAATCTGGAAATTATTCCGCTTAACCTGGAAATTACCGGCAGCTTCCGCCACGAACCCAATCCGCTGGTGGACGCAAACCTGCGGCAATTGCAGGAGGCCGTGCTTTCCAACGGTGCGGACCTGGGAGTCTGTTTTGACGGCGACGCCGACCGCTGCATTTTTGTGGACGAACAGGCGCGCATTATCCGCTGCGATATCGCCACGGCGCTGCTGGCCCGCGATTTTCTCAAGAAAAACCCGGGTGCGGCCGTGGTGTATGATCTGCGTTCCAGCCGCGTGGTAAAAGAGGAAATTCAAAACGCCGGCGGCATGCCGCGCCGCGAGCGTGTCGGCCACGCCTTTATGAAAAAAGCGCTCGCGGACACCAAAGGCGTTTTTGGCGGTGAACTGTCCGGTCATTTCTATTTCCGTGACAGCTTCAATACCGACAGTGGCGCGATTGCATTTGCCTGCATGGTGTCTGTGCTTTCCCGTTATGACCTGCCGGTGAGCCAGGTGCTAAAGCCTTTGCAGCGCTGGCACAGCAGCGGCGAGATTAATTTTGAAGTTCAAGACAAGGACGGCGCAATTGCCCGTCTGGCGCAGCGCTACAAGGATGCCGGCATTGATTATCTGGATGGCATTACCGTGGAATATGATACCTGGTGGTTCAATGTGCGGAAAAGCAATACCGAGCCGCTTCTGCGGCTGAATCTGGAAGCAAATACCGCCGAAAACCTGAAAAAGAAGCTGGATGAAGTCGGTCGGCAGATTGGCGTGCCGGTGGCGCACTAGCGGGCTTTTCGGCACGCGGGGCTTATTTGTGAAATTCCGAAATTTTTGCCTGTGCATGCGAACCGGCTCGCTGCCGAATCGGTAGAACCTTGTGGTGGCGATTCGGACTTAGCGCGTGCCGGGGCCGCGGCCAGATTTTCCCCTTTTTGAAAGGTGCATGGATGTACCCACGGTCTGTGTTTCAAATTACTTCACGATTTATCATACCCGGTCGCACGAGCGCCCTGGCCTGTTTACTGGTTGTCGGCCTCTTGATCGGACCGGCCACCGCAGGCGCACGCAGTCTGGCGGGAGAAATTTCCGGCTTGCTGGCTTCGCCACAATTGCGCGGCGCACATGTCGGCATTAATATCGTGGAATTGACCAGAACCGGTCCGAGTCCTGTTTTCAGCTTTCATGTGCGAACGCCGCTTATGCCCGGCAGCAACGGCAAGCTTCTGACCACATGCGCGATATTCGACCGTCTTGGCTCTCATGCCATGATTCAAACCCGTTTGTATCAGGTGGGTCATAATCTGGTGGTTGTCGGTGGTGGAGATCCGGCCCTGGGAGATCCTGTTTTATGTCGGCGCGCGGGCTGGAAAGTCACAAGCGTGTTTGATAACTGGGCGGCCCGTCTCAAAGCGCTAGGCGATACCCGCTTTCATGACATTATCGTGGACGATTCTATTTTCAATCAGCATTTTCGCAATCTTAAATGGCCCGGCGGACAGCGCATGGACTGGTACGAAGCGCCGGTGGGGGGGCTTAATTTTTCCTTGAATTGCGTTCAGTGGAATCCCGTGGTTTACAACAATGGCGCCATCGGTATCAATCTCGTGCCCGACAGCCCATTTACGCCCGTTACCATTCAGGCCCGCCGCGGGCCGCTGCAAAGCTGCTGGTTGTGGCGTGCCGCCGGCAGCGACCATTTTTATTTGCGTGGTCAGGTGCGGGCCACCGGCGATTACGCCATGCAGGCCACTATCAGTGATCCGGGACTTTTTGCCGGAAACGTGATGCGTCAGTCACTGGTCAATCAGGGGATTATCGTCAGCGGCGTCGTCAGGCGTGGCACACTGGCAGCGGCCGGAGGGACGCCGCGCCTGCTGGCAACTTATGAAACACCTCTTCTGGACATTCTGCACCGCGCTAATACCGACAGCATTAACCTGATGGCTGAAAGCATGTGCAAACTGCTCGGGCATCTGGCCACCGGTGAGCCAGGAAGCTGGGCCAATGGTGATGCCGCGGTGATGGCCTGGCTTGGAAAAATGGGGATTGGCCCGCAATTGGCTCACATGGTGGATGGTTCGGGCCTTTCGCACTTTGACCACATCGCGCCTGTGGCACTTACCGCGGTACTGGCAAAAATGGCCTATCGACCGGATGGACGGGCATTTATCAATACACTTTGCCGCCCGGGCCACGGAACGCTGATTCATCGCTTCATGGGGTCGCCGGTGGGCAAGCATGTTCGCGCCAAGGACGGCCATATTACCGGGGCATCCACGCTTAGCGGCTATTTGTTTGTCGGCCAACGCACTTTTGTGTTTTCCATCATGTGCAATTACTACCATGGCAACGTCAATCCGTGGCAGGACCGCCTGGTGATTGACCTGTACAACTGGGCCAAGCGCCACTGATCCGGGCAAGTCCCGGATTATCCAGCCAAAAGGCAAAGTTCCTGATTAAATCCGGACAGGCGCAGTGACATGTGGACTGCACGCAAGCTGCCGCGTCTTGCCCGTGGTGATTTGCCGGGCGCAGCGCAATCCTTACCGCACCAGGCTCAGCAGTTTTGACCGGCGATTCAACTGCTCCTGCAAAAAATTAAACGCCATCTTCGCTCTGGGTACATGCGGGACTTCCAGAAGCGGGGTTATTTTGTCCGTGCTGCGCACGCAGATTGTGCCCACGCCCAGAATGCGCTGCACAAAGCCCTGATGCAGTTGAATATCCAGAACGCAGTTTAAGGATACCCAGTCTATCTGGCGTGTAAAAATACCTTTCTGTGTCTCAATTCGGTTTTCACTGATAATGCATCGTGTCATGCGCGCATGCAGAAAAACAAAGAACGCGGTGATCACCACCACGCCCGAAACGCCTGCGACAATCATGCCCGCCCACGGCCGCAAAGATGGAATTAGAAATAATCCGCCAGCCAATATTTCCACCATCAGGCAGGTCAGGTATTTCCAGAAATTATCCCACTGCGAAAGACGCAGAACAATGATCGGTGCGGAATCATCCATCGCCGTTGCAGCCGGTGGGGGCCTTTTCTGACTTTCAGTTGCCGGGGCTTGGGCCGCGTCGGTTTCCCGATCGCCCAAAGACTGCGCGGCAACAGACGTGGCCACAGCCAGGACTGGAATTATCACGCGGCTGCACGCCGGGCAGACCACATGCCGCCCAATCTGGTTTGGGTCCAGCACAAGCCGACGGCCACACACGCATTGTGCGGCAAATGCCTGAATGGTAGATTGATCGCCCATGCAATCTTTGCTCCGGCAGTTATTTCCGCAGCAGTGCCGCGTCCAACCAGTCCATGCGCGCCCGCACATCGAATCGTGCGCCATCCGTAACCTGCAATGAAAGCACGCGGCCATTGGTCACATTCAGATTCACCAGTTGCAGCGGTGTGCCGACTTGCAGCAGCCCCGAATGCCAGATGACTTTTCCATCCAGCAGAACGCGGGCTTGCGACCGGCCGAATGGCGCAGCGCTCTGGTCCATGGCGGGCAGGAAAACGAAACGCCGATAGCCGCCATTGAGGGTATACGCAAGCGTGCTTGTGGCATGCACTCCCAGACCATGCGAAAACCGGCGGCCGTCTGCCCGCAACGGCCCCCCCATCACATTCAAATTTCGCCGCGCCGGCCATTGGTTTGGCTCGCCGAAATAAGGAACCTGGCTGGCAATACTGGGACTAAAATCGGTCAGCCACTGGGCCTGACCGCCGCAAATGGACACTTTTAATACAGTGGACCGTAAAAACGACAGCGGCTTGCCGCCAGGTCCCTGGCAAGTCACCAAGCCCGATTTCCAGGTCAGGTTGTGCACCAGCAGTACGGAACCGTGGGAAAGGCAAACGCGTTGCGCCAGCCCATGTACAGGCATCGTCCCCACCGCCCCCCCCAACACCATATAGCGAATGCGGGACCATGGCACTGTGGCATTACCAAGCGAAGTTGACCATTGGACGTCAGTTGGGCCAAGTGTATTCATCGCGCCAACAAGTGTAGTGCCATTGGTCAGATACAAAGTGTCATTAGGTGTCGCCACCGGACGAATGGCTGGCACCGCACCATACCGAACCGCCGCAACGTCGGCCAAAGGAACATCCAGCATTCCGATGCCGCGGGCCTTTATCGTCAGATCGCCGGCGTTCAGGGTTTGCGGCTGGCCGGCCACAACACTGCCATTGCGCAGCAATACCTGCCAGCCGCGCGCTGGCGCGATGTCGGCACCGATGCGGGTTACCTCCAGAATGTCCGCGGTGGCAAATCGCGATTTTGTGGTTTGACCGTTGTGCGAAATAGTGATGGCCAGACCGGTCGATTTTGACCAGTCGCCGGCCCGCACATCGGACAACTGCATGAATCCGCCGGTACCGCCGGCAGTCAAGGACAATTTCCCCAACTGTACATTCCAGCGAGCTTGCGCGGTCTTGCCTCCGGTCTTTTTATGAACGGCCAAAGGGCTTGTCGGGATTCGGACGGCGGCCACGCTTATGGCCGCACAAGCCGGTGCCAGCAGAGCCGTCAGCAGGGCGAATGTCCAATACGGATTTGCCGCAGAATATTTCATAGTATTTCGAATATGTGCATTCGTTGACATATTGTCTGGTCCTGTGGCAAGCTTATTTTTGCAGAATGGGCAGCACCCGATCGGGAATCTGGAGAATTATCAGCGCCATGGCCGTGCCGTAGCTCGTTCCGGGGCCGCCGCTCCAACTGCCATCATCCTGCTGGCGCTTCAGCAGGGTGGAACTCATTGCCGGCCACCATTTGCCCCACCAGGGGCCGCCAGCCAGAAACATGGCCTGCGTGCCATAGTAATTGCCGTAAAAAAAATTCCCCTGATTATTGCCCGGCGTTCCCGGAAGGCAACCCATCAGATAATGCACCGCATTGGTGATTGCATGGCCGGAATAAACACCCGAATAAAACAGCAGGGCTACCCCCGCCGCCGATCGCGGAAATGCCGAACCCGGCATTTGCAGCATGTAACTGAATCCTCCATCCGGATTTTGGAGCTGGCGGACAAAATGAATCGCCCTCTTGATTGTCTGGCGCGGCACTGAAATGCCCGCCTGCCTCGCCGCCCGCAACGCCATTACCTGACATATCGTGACCGATAAATCCGCATCCATCGGCATTGGCTGATAGCGCCAGCCGCCGGCGGTGTTCTGGGTTTCCACAATCAGCCGGACCGCGCGTTGCAGTTTGCGCCGCAGGGCCGCCTGATGTGATTCGCCATAGGTTTCCGCCAGAAACAGCGTCGCAAATCCGTGGCCATACATCGGAGAGCCATCCTGCGGCCCGGCAATCAGGCCGGATTGCTGGCAATGTTTTAGAATATACGACAGCGCTTTGGCGACCTGATTGCCATATTGCCCCTGACGCGGCAGGTTGCCGCCCGCCACAAATGCCAAGCCGCCAAGTGCGGTGATCGCCACCGATCCATGATCAAATGAACCATCTGGATTCTGCCGCTTGGCCAGCCACCGCAGACCTTTGTGCACAGCGCGTCGCACTGCCGGCGTTTCTTCCTGATGAATCGGGCTGACCTGACCAAATGTGACCGCACCGGAACCGGCCGGGGTCGCGGCGGAAGCGATGCCTGGTCCGCCAGCGGTGGGCAGAACAAGCAGGGCAATGCCCGTGGTCCAACTGCGAAATAATTTGCGAATGCGGCCGCGCCGCGCGGGGCGGACTTCGGCTTGGGGTGCATTCAATTCTGTGTACCGCATGATCACAACCCTTCTTCTGGTCAGATGAATCGGGCGCTCCATACAGATAGTGTAATTGCCCGTCGAACGAAAGGCCAATGAAATCTGTTTGTATTTCCAATCGGGGGCGCCACTTTTTCAGGCGGATGGACCAATTTCAGCGGGAAGTCCCGACCGCAATCGGCCAGATAAATCCGTATCGGTCATTTTTTAACAAATCCATGGATTCCATTCATTGCTTCAGCCTTGAAAACGGGCCGCCGTGCCAGAAATTGCCGGCCGCCGGGAAATTGGCGGTTCCTGGCATTCCGCAGATGGACCTTTGCCCGGTCAGTCCGGTATAGGTGTCTGGTCGGCCACCGCCGCCACCACGGCACTGATGCTGGCCGGTCTGCGGTTTGGTGGCAACGCCCGGAGTGCGGTTGCCGCCGCGTGCAGCGTGGCACCGGTGGTACACACATCGTCCACCAGCCAGACATTCATGCCCGCAAGATCAAATTCCACCAATGCCCCAAAAGCGCCGGCAAGATTCTGAGCTCGGGCCGAGGCGCTTTGGGTATGGGTTTGTGGCCGGGTGGCGCGCCGTCGCCGCAGTACCTCGCCCAGTGGTACGGCCAGCCGGTCCCCAATTCCATCGGCGAGCTCGGAAGCCTGATTAAAGCCGCGGCTCCATCGCCTGAATGGATGCAACGGTATGGGAATCAGCAGGTCCACCGGACTTTCCGCCCAATGCCGCATTGCGGCGGCCATCCATTCCGCCAATACCGGTGCGATGCCCCATCGTCGCTGAAACTTTAACTGGTGGATCAGACTCGAAAGTGGCCCGGACAAGGGTCCGGCGCGCACCAGTTGCCGGACGGTTATGGAACGCGCCGGACAGCGCGGGCACCCACTGGACTGTGCATGGGGACCCGTTGTCATGCCGCATTTCAGGCAAAAGGGCCACCGTCCGAATTTTTCCAGCCTTTGGCGGACTGCCGCGGAAAGCCCGTTCTCATGCGCGGCCAAACCGGCGCCGGTAACCCAGCAACTTTTTGGAAAAAGTGCCTGGTCCGCCCAAAGTCCCGGATGGGCGGCGTGGCTGATCATTTTCCACGCATTCATTTGGCAAGCTCCTGAAGAAAGCGCGTGAACTGATCGGCGATGTCCGTCGCTGTGTTATCGGTAATCGCGGCTTTGCGCCATGTCAACGAGAAGCTTAATTGCAATCCTTCCTCCAGAGCATCCGTGTTGGCGGCTGCCCGATACGGGCCGGTTGTAGTCAGTGTGAAAACCATGGGCAGAAGTGGTCCGGTCGGTGAAATCCGCACGAAATCCAGAATTGGAAACGCGTCATCAGGCGTCGGTGGGCACATCCAATCTCCGGTCAGATTCACATTGGAAATCCCTGCCGCCACCGGCGTGTTTTTCTGGAAAAATACGGCCTGATGCCGCGGCTCGTGATAAAATCCCCAGAAAAACCGTGCCACATCCAGTGAGCGAAGTGTCGCACGCACTGCACCGGCGGATTTAAACTTCCGTGTCTGACTGGAAACAGCCTCGACCAGACAATCGCGTTTGGGACAGTCGCCCATATTGACGCGCGTAGTGGAAAATCCCAGAAAAAGGCCGAAAACATTGTGAACCTCCGGCTCCGCCGCCGGACGCATGTCCACAATGGTGCCCAGGGCAATCCGATTCCGCGGTCCGAGCATTCCGCCAATGGTAGACGCGTGACTGGCCCGCATCAGCGCATCAATGCATTGCGCCATCGCCGCCAGAAACAGGTCATTGACGCTGGCCTTCCGTCGGCGGGCGGCGAGCCGCAAATGTTCTATGAGGCCCGCGGGCAATTTCCGGATTTTCAATCCCACTGAAAAGTCCAGCGGATCGCTTACATTCAACCGAAATGCGCGCCGGTGCTGAATATAGTATTTAAGTCCGGTCGAAATGCTGCCGCACCATCCAACGGGCGAAAATTTTCCCGTCGGGGGCCATCGAAAATTTTCGTCCGGCAATCGCAGGTCCGCAGTTGAACCATCCGGTCTGCTGAATTTCCGGTCCAGATAATATTCGGCCAGCAGGCGCATGAACTGCCGCATGGCGCTGCTGTCCGCCAGCCAGTGATCATAAATTACCAGAATCCAGTGCGATTCGGCCGGGTCAGGTACGTTAGCCGGGTCGCCTGGAATTATAAAAAAACGCAGCGGGAGGTCGGAATCGCCAAACGGCAGATTGAACTGATGCGCCGCGGTTGCCTCCAGTGTCGGACCCCCGATTTGGATTGCAACAGACTTGACCGGATGAAAACAGACATGTTCACTCTTGAATTCAGGAACCCCCAGTCCGATTTTCCGCAGCACGCGGATTGCCGCCGCGCCCAGCCGGACCGTATCCGGTGAACCGCGCACGCGCATCGCCTGTCCGGCGTTATAAGGCCCCAGCCGCGTCCACTGTTTCATAAACATTTGAAATGTATTCAGCGGTACCCGGCGCAGCGGCGGTGTGTCGGCCGGCGGTTCTCCAGCCGTGGCCGCGCGCTCGTCCGGCGGGCGGTCTTCCGGTTTGATATACGGGGAGTCTTCAACCATAGCGAATCCGGAACTCCAAAGCAGACATGCGCTCCATTGGCATGACGATCAGGGTATATTATCAAGGCCACACTTTGGGAATAAAACGGCCGACGTTGCTCCGGTATTGCTGATACTGCTGGCCATGCAGTTGAATCAGATAGGTTTCTTCACGCCGCGCTTCAATTTGCAGCATGGAAATGTGAATAATTGCGGTCAGAATCATCAGGGGCGTGGGCAGCGCCATGACCGTGCCGATCATCAGAAACATGGAAAGCGCATAAATCGGATGCCGGACATAACAATAGGCGCCCCGTACCACCAACTCAGTTTTTTCCTTCGGGTCAATACCAATCCTCCAGGACCGTCCCATCTGCCGCCAGCAGATGAACGTCAGTACCAGACATATTCCGCCGATCAGCGCGCCTGTCCCGGCCAGAATCACTGTGGGCGGGCCTTCCGCCAGCACAGGTGAAAGAATCCATGATCGCGGACCATTTGCCGACTCAAACATCCATGGCTGCAGACACCAAGCGGCAACGGCCGGTGCCCAAAGCAGACGCATCAATCTGCCGACCGGCTCGCGTGGGATCACATTGGGGTCCTTACCGATTGTTCTGCGTATTCGCCAGCTTTTTATCGCTACCGTGCCCCAGTAAATCAACAATTCCAGACCGCACGCCAGAACCGCCAGTTTTATCAGTCCGTTTTCCGGTGCCATTAATCCTGTCCGCCAGACACATACATCCGGCACCTATTGTAACGGTTCGGGGCACCGGAACCAGCATGGCGTGTCGGTTCAGGGATGAACAATTTGGATCAGGCATTCCGCCGGAGGTAGTTCAGCTTTCCCGACCGCTTGCTCCGGACCGCAAAATCAGTCCATAAAAGGCCTGTCGGTGCCGCAAAAATCCAAGTGTTACCGGCAGCGTCCCAAAAGCATTATTCCGGTCAATTCTTTGCATTAAAGTTCTGATTTGTTCGATAGAAATCTTGTACATGTTGGTTTGAGTGCAACCGGGAAAAGATGTTCATTTCACCCGGACACTCGGTTCTGAAGATTGAGTTGTTCACGTTGGAACAGTGACCGCGCGTATCCGGTGATACACCGCGAAGCACCGTCCATCGCGAAATCCATCGGCACTTTTCACGTGCCGATGGACCAACAAAGGAGGTTGCCATGAGTGACTGGACGCGATTAACCATGAAGAATCTTTCGCTGGAGATACCAGCGGAATTTACCCACCAGATTTACGATGACACGCGATTGGTACTGCGTGATCCGTCCGCCTCGGTTCTGGTGGAGTTTCAATTGTTCAATATTCACAGCGCCACAAAACCGCAGGCCGGTAGCGGAAAGACCGGAAATGGCCTGCCCACCCCGCAGCAGGTGCGCGCAACCCTGAAATGCTGGAATAAAAAACTAAACACCGCCCGCATGATGGAAACTCCGCGTGAAGTCCCCGGTGCCAACCATTTGACATACACTGCCCAAGGCGAACAGCGGCTGGGAACGCTTGCCGATCTGCTGCAGCGGATTCGGTTCGGGCGTTCGGCGACAAGCTGGCGCTTCTGGGCTGTGTGTGCGGAGGAATCCACCCTTCTGGTCGCCGCCCATGGTCCGCGCATGGCCATGGACTTTTTTCAGAAGACTCTTGTTACCGTGTTGCGGAGTGTCAAACTTGGTTCCGCTTCGCAGCTTAAAAAGCCGTTTATTCAAGCCGTGGTGGAACTCGCCCGCCAAAAACTGCCCGCCGATTCCCTGGCCGTGGTTGATAACGAGACCTTAAGTGTCGGCGGCATGAGAATCAAGGTGTCTCCGCTGCATCAGGCTTATATGGAACGGCCCGAGGGATTAGAGGAAAACGTCCGCCAGTTTTTTGATGATCTGCTGGTGGAAAATTCCGCTGATCCGTCCTCCACCGAAGGGTGGCAGGCCGTGCGGGATTCGGTTTTTCCGGTTCTTATTCCCGCCGCTCTGGCCGATGCCATGCCCTGTGGCATCGTGCGTGAAGAATGGGTAAATCAGTTAATTATCGGCTATCAACTCCGGAATCAGTCGGAGTTGATCACCCACGAAAACTGCGCCACCTGGGGCATCAATCAGGAAACGCTCCACAATCATGCTCTGAGCAACCTGGTCCGTCAGACGCGCGAACTAAGTATGACGGGCGGCAATAGCGGCAATTATTCGCTTTTCAGCTTTCCGCGTGATGAAGCCATGAATTCCGCTCGCCTGCTTTTGCCGCTGGTACAACGCCACCTCCGGCCGCATCTGGGTGCCACGTTCTACATGGCCGCGCCCGACCGCGACAGTCTGCTGGCTTTTTCCGCCCAGGATGACGCCACACTCCAGTGGCTTCGTCATCAGGTTGAATTGCGTTTCGCCGCCGCCGCCCATCCGCTTAGTGATAAACTGTTTATGGTCACTGCGGACGGCATTGTGGGTGATTATGCCAAAGCAAAACCGGAAACTGATTCCGGGGAATAAGGCGTTCGTATCCGCAGCCCAATGGCTTGGTTTCAGACGCGCACCGCTCGTCGCCCCCATTGGCCTGCCGCGCCGCCGGAGCACCGGTTTTCGCTTGAGTTATTTATGAAAATAAAGCGCGGTCGCCACGGCGGTTGCCGTGATGATCATATTCTCTCTGGCTTGCATGGAAGCTGTGTCGTACATTCGCTTGTAATAGGCTGCCATCGCTCGCCGAAACGCTTTGTGCCGAAGCTTCTTTTCAATCGGGATCTGCGCCAGGCTGAATGGCACCACCGCGTGGCGTTGAACTTTTTTAACGCGAATAATCTCCACGACATCCTTGCGCGGATGATCCTTGTGCACAATCAGCAGGGGCGGGGCCATCTGTCCGGATTGTAAGGAAAATGCCACTTTGGCAATTGTGCTGTTGGACAACTCGTTTCGCCGCACCATTCCCCAGTGTCCGCCGTTCTGCGCCTGACCGTCAACGGAATTGTCTTCTGCCAGAAATGCAAAATTCGCGCCCTTGCGGATGCGGGCTTCCAGGCCCCGGCAGTAGGCCAGTGCTTCGTTTTGGGCTTCCACAATTTCCGCGGCGGTTGGATGGCTGACGGGCCTGGCACCGGTCGGGTCCGCCGGGTCGCGCGGCCATTTGCGAATGACTGGATAAGTGATGGTGTAAAGGTCCACCTTGCCATGGGTTGTATACGCCGCAATATGCTTCTGATAATACCGCCACATCTGTCGCCGTGTGACGACCAGGTGAGGCGCCAGTTGCGCCGACATATAGAATCGCACAATAAAATCATCGCGATAGCTCTTGAGCTTTTGCGCCAGAGAACTTCCCTCCAGTCGCAACTGGCGATCGGCTACCTCGTCCGACCCCATATATTGCGCCACCAGCTTGGCCTTTTTCATGGCGACATAAACCTGGGCTCGCTTCAGATCATCCTTGCTTAATTGATGTTTGGCCGATTGGAGCATCAGCAGATTGTCTATTTTCACCCGCAGTTCGTTGCCGACGGTCCGCGCCGCCTGCTGTATAAAAAACGAACGCGTCCGGCTTTGCGCCGCTTCCTGCTTGAGTTGACTGGCTATTGGCCCCAGAATGTCATGCACGAACAATGGCTTGCCATTGACCGTGCCCAGCAGCGCCGCGACAGACAATACCTGTCCCGGCTGTACAGATGGATGGGCCGCAATCAGTGTCGGGCTGCCACCCAATGCGGTCAACGTTTTCGCTGCAGCGATGGAAGCCTGCCCCGAGTGTTCGCTGCCGCTGGCTTTCGCCACCGGTTGTGGCAATGCGGTCACGTGAGCCTCCGGCATGGTTGCCGGGGCACCGGGACTTATAAAAGAGCTTGGCGCTATCCCTGACGATGGCGCAGGGTGCGAACCACTGCATCCACCGGTGGCAAGGATGACCATCGCCAATGCGCTGGCGGAAACGCACTCAGTCATTCGGATCATTTTGTTTCGACTTTTCATGCCTGTCATTGTACCGTTGTTTTGGATTCAAATCGCCCGCCATGGCTGGCGTTACTTTTAGCGGCGGTCCCTGCCGTTCTGGCCGCTCATATTGGAACACAAACCGTGGCGAAACACAAAGCCTCGGCAAAAATCGCGACTCGCCAGCCGGATAAGCAGGCAAGTTTCGGAACAGTTCGGTTTGGACCTATCTTTGAACCGATAGTCAAGCCGGGGGCAGCCTGGAGGCGTACGGGTGCTCGGACTGTTCGCTCGGTTATCATTTCCATACTGCTTTGGCGCAATACAACGCAACTTTTCCGATCGTATTCGCCCGCTCCCTCATTCCCGCCAAATAACAGTGGCTTGCTGTGCCATAAAACGGAAAATACGTTCACTCGGCGCGCCAATTCTTCAATGGTACTATGGCGCGGTCATGACCATTCAACGCCATACCACCCCCCCCGATTCCCGCCGACCCAGCCGGGCCAACTCGGCCCGAACCGTCGCGGCATCGGTGCGGCTGATAGATGGCGAAACTCAGGCCGCCGAGGCCATTGCCAAAGTTGGCTGGCAGGATGTCCTGATTGCCTCGAATTCCACCACGCTGCTTGCGCTCGCGAGAGCTGGCTGCGGATCCAGGCGGCAGGTTGGCACACTGCTTATCCCGTTTTTGCCAGCGGTGGAACTTTTGGCCGCCCTTGGACGATGTTTTCGCCGGGTCATTTACCTGGCCGCTGAAAGTCGCTGGTGCCCCGATCAGGTCTTGTGCCAACTGGTTAAACAGGCGGACCGTCAGATCGCTTTGGGATTCGTGTTTGATTCCCCTTCCTGCCTGCTTACGCTTGTTTGCGCCGACCTTTCCATTCTGACTGTGCCACTGTCGGAACTGTCGGCCGCCTTGGATCACAATGCCCAGATTCGCCCAGCTCTGTCCGACCAGGGCCGCACAATTGTGCTGCCGGATGGTTCGCATCCGCTTCTGGAAACGATTGAAAAATACGATGATACTTTTCGTCGTGCCCGTCGCCGCGGGCTTTGGGCGCAATCCGCCCATCCGGGGGAACGCATTCGTCATTTGCGCCTCGCCCGTCGTCTTCGCCGCGAAGATATTCCTGGCGTGGACCTTAAAACAATCGCACGAATTGAAAGAGGCGAAATTCGCACACCACAAAAAGAAACGCTGCGGCTTATTGCCGCGGCCCTGCAAATACCGCTATCGGAATTGCAGTCACATGTTCCACCGCGCCGCCACAATCGCCGTAAAGCGGATTCATCTCCCGGACCGCATGCGTGAACATCAGCTTGAACTTTCCCGGATCCGATCGGCAAAATGGAAGAATGGCGTACCGCCCGACTGCCGGAATAATATGAAAACCTCGCCGCTCCGCCGCGGAGCCTGGTGGCGCAATTGACCGTCGAATGTCTTAATGGGTCAATGGCCGGAGTGTGCGGCATCATATTTTTCCGCGGTCAAAAATGCGGAAAAATCTTTCTGGGCCGTTTTCAGGCGAATCAGCCAGCCGAGTTCATACGGGTCCTGATTCAGCAATGAAGGATCATCCTTCACAGCCTGGTTCACCGCTGTAACTTCGCCGTCTAACGGGGAATATATTTCGCTCGTCGCCTTCACCGACTCCACTTCGCCAAACGCCTTGCCCGCCGTCACGGCTTTTCCCACGACCGGCATTTCCACAAAGGTTACATCGGTCAACTCATCGACGGCGAATTTACTGATTCCGATCAGCACGCCGTCGCCATCCGGTTTAATCCATTCATGCGTACTTGTGTAAAAACGATCTGAAGGTGATGCCATTGTCATTTTCCCGCTATCTGGTGGTTAAACTTCCAAAAAAAACTGCCTTCATTCCCGACACTCGGGAATAATAAACCGGATTGCCCAATCCGGAAACTAACTTGAACGCTTATAAAACGGCAGCGGCGTAACGGTTGCGCCCGTTGGCGCGCCGCGCAAGTCCACGGTTAATGTGGTACCCGGCACCGCGCATTCCGCGGCCACATAGGCCATTGCTATTGTGCGGCCCAGCGTTGGGCTGGCGGTGCCGCTGGTGACAGTGCCGACAGGCTTGCCTCCGGAAAGCACACCCATGCCCTGTCGTGGCGTGCGTGGTCCATCCACCAGCAGGCCGACAAGTTTTCGCACTGGCCCGGCGGACCGGATTTTTGCCAATACTGCAGATCCGACGAAAGATTTATCCTTTGCCACCGCCCAACCGAGTCCTGCGGAAATCGGATCGGTGTTTTCATCCAGTTCATGCCCGTACAGCGGCATGCCCGCTTCCAGTCGCAGCGTATCCCGGCAGCCCAGCCCGGCCGGCTGAAAAGGTGCATCTGCCGGATTTTTACCCTGTTTGAATAAAAAGCCCATCGCCATTTGTGCAGCCGTGTGGCCGCAGATAATTTCCACGCCATCTTCGCCGGTGTAACCGCTGCGGAAGACCGAAAATGTAAAAAACAGATAGCGTTGTACCATGCAATGGTAGCGTTTTAACTGGGAAACCGGTTCTGGAAGCAGATCATCCAACAATGCAATAACCTTCGGCCCTTGCACGGCCACCATTGCGGTCTGCATGGTTTCATCTTTTATGGTGACGGCAAATTTATCCGAATGCCGCGCAAACCAACTCAGCAGCTTTTCGCGGTTGGAGGCATTGCACACCATTAACCAGTATTTTTCAAAACGTGACACAATCACATCATCCAGAATGCCGCCTTGTTCATTGCACACCAGACTGTAAAGGGATTGACCTTCGGCGGCGTCACTTATTTTTCGGGTTAAAATGTGTTCCAGAAAATCGGTCGCGCCGGTGCCGCGGAATTCCAGCCGCCCCATATGCGACACATCAAAAATGGATGCCCCGTTGCGCGTCTGCTGATGTTCCGGAATAATACCTTTGTACAGCAGCGGCATGTCCCAGCCGGCAAAATCGACCATTTTTGCGCCACTGCGCGTGTGCAGGTCATGAAATGGAGTTCGTAACAGTTTTTTTTGTTCGCTCACACCTTATCCTTCGGCATTGCCAAAGGAAAAAGCATAGTGGCTGGACGGGTTGCTGGCAAAGGGTCTTCAGAAAACAATGCTTTGGGCCGAGTGTTGCGATGGAATTCTCTCAATAAAACAAGGCTGACGGCTCCCAGGGGCGGGTGTCGTGCCGGACAGGGCAAAAAACTTTCAACGAACCTGTTCAAGGTTTATGACTTAATCGCGGGGCCGTGGCAAAATACCACTTTATCCGCGCCCGTGCCCCGGCCGCTGGCTGTCGTGTGATTCAATTTCATTTAAATAGGCAAGTGTTCTTTCCAATTGGCCTTTCAAATGCCGCACACGCAAAAGGCTTTTGACACGGGTAAGCAATTCGAGTTTGTTGATTGGCTTGGTGAGAAAGTCGTCGGTGCCGCTTTCCACGCCACGTTCAATATCGCCGAGTTCATTTAATGCGGTCACCATTAAAATGGGAATTTCGCGGGTTTTGGCGTCGGCCTTCAGCCGCCGACAGACTTCAAACCCGCTTAATTTCGGCATCATGATGTCCAGTAGAATCAGGTCGGGCATCACCTTGGGAACTTTGGCCAGCGCATCAAGGCCATCCACCGCGACATGGGTAATGCAGTCCAGCGTTTCCAAGTAGGCCTGAATTAACTCCACATTCTGCGGATTGTCATCTACCACCAGAACGGTGCTGCGCGGCAGGTGCGTATCGTGACTGGTCGGACCGGTGGGCATGGAACGCTCCTGAATCTGACAGATAATCGGGCTGGCGTGGACCAGCTTGCAAATGATTATCCGCCCAATCGGGCAATCGTTCAACGTGTTCAGAACCAGAGCCTGGATTCAGCGGCCAATTTATTTCGGATTTGCCTGATTGTGGGCAGATTGGCTCGCTTGGCTTAGCTCTACGCCCCCGCTCTGCCTGCGCGAAGAGTGCAAAAAGGCACTATCGTTCACAGACATGGACGGCAGCGGCGATGTATGGACCGATGCCGGCTCAAGCCGATAAACACCGCAATCAGCGGCACACCGCATCGTCTGGCTATGAATAATTCCAGCCGGAGTTTCCAGGCACCGGAGTTTTATTCCGCATTGAGTCGCGGCCACATGGAAAGAATGCGTTTGGCTTCCAGCCTGGCCTGCTTGCGATGCAGGAAGCTGTTTTTGTTAAAGCCGATTTTGTGTGAGCGAACTTTGGCTCCCGAAGTGCGTCGATGTGCCATGAGTGGTACTCCATTGCAACACGGACAAATGCTTCACCGGATATTAGACCATTTTTCATCGGACAAAACAATCATGATTCACCAAAAATTTTCATGACCTTTTTCGATCCGCTCTGGTGGCGCTGCGGCAAAGCTTTTCATCGCCATCTGACATACTGCGAATCTGCCGATAATGTTCTTACTGCAAAACGCGTGCCGGGCCGGAATTATTGCAGCAGCTGCTTGGATAATGTTCGCAAGCATCTTTCGCCTGTCACCGGCAATGCTTCGGAATGCCTCTTGGTTCAATAAAAAAGCCGGTCATCCAGTTTTTCTGAATGACCGGCTTTGGATTGGTTTTAAGAACAGGTCAGAAGGCTGCTTACGAACAACCCAGTGAATTGCCACAATTCAGGCATTTATAGCAACTGCCGTTGCGCACCGTAATACTTCCGCAAGTGCAGACCGGGGCATCCCCCATCAGCGTTGCCATCTGCTGCGACAATGCCGAGGCTGCCGACTGGCCACTGCCGGAAGAGTGAGCAAACCGGTCTGAGGCAATGACGGCAACCACCGCGAGTGCCGGCTCCGCCTTGCGCGAATTACCATTGCCATTGCCATGGTCGTGTCCGGCTTTGGCTGCGGCCTTTGGGCTGGAATCAGGCGAACCCATGTCATCGGCTATAGCCACAGGTTTGGCGGCGGGGGCGTGGTCAAAGGGGCGAATTTCAGGCCCTTGCGCGACATGACTGTCCGATCGGCTGTCTCCATGATGGCGCTGCGGGGCGTTGGCTGCGTGATAGCCGGGGATAAATTTCATTCCCATCCATCGCACCAGGTAATCCATCATGCTTTTGGCAATAGGAATATCGGAATTTGTGGTCATGCCCGCGGGTTCAAACCGCATGTGTTCAAACTTGCGCACAATTGCTTCCAGCGGTACGCCATATTGCAGATTCAGCGAAATAAGCGTGGCAATGGTGTCCATCAGGCCGCCCACCGTGCTGCCCTGCTTGGCCATGGTAATAAATACCTCGCCGGGGCTGTTGTCATCAAACAGGCCGCAGGTGATGTATCCTTCATGCCCCGCAATATCAAATTTATGCGTAATGCTGTTTCGCGTATCGGGCAGGCGGCGCCGCAGCGGGCGATGCACCACTTTTTCCACGATGCGTTCGACCACGCCGCTTGGCTGGCCGGCCGGTCGTGTATCCACAGAACCGGCCGCGATGGATCCATCTCCGAGTACTGCCGGGGTTGGATCGCCACATACGTTGCATGCGGCCGCCGATTCGACTTTCAATGCTTCAATGTCGCTTTCCGCATTGTCATCGTCTGAGGTGGAATTCAGTGGCTGGCTCAGCTTCGAACCATCGCGGTACAAAGCCACGGCCTTAAGCCCCAGGAGCCAGCTTTCCCGATAGGCCTCTTCAATGTCCGCGATGCCGACTTCGTTGGGCAGGTTGATGGTTTTGCTGATGGCCCCACTTATGAATGGCTGCGCCGCGGCCATCATGCGAATATGGCCCATGTGGTGAATAAACCGTTTGCCCTTGCGGCCACAACGGTTGGCACAGTCAAATACGGCCAGATGGCCTTCGGCCAGGTGGGGGGCACCTTCAATGGTTTGTGCGCCGCATACCACGTCATTGGCCTCCCGAATCTGCCGCTTGGTAAAGCCCAGTGACCTCAACAGGTTAAAGGATGGATTTTTCCATTGTTCCGGGGCAAAGCCCAGTCTGGTCATGGCCGCTTCTCCAAGCGACCAGGGAGAGAAGGCGAAGGCCAACTCAAAAACCGCGGGCAGGCAGCCTTCGATTTTGGTCAGTTCTTCTTCCGTGAAGCCCTTCGCCTTAAGTGTCTCCCGGTTGATATGCGGAGCGCCGTTCAATGTCAGCGTTCCCATGACATAGGTCAGCATGTCCCGAATCTGGTTTTCTGAATAGCCCATGTTTTTCAGTGCCGGTTCAATCGACTGATTGGCAATCTTGAAATAACCGCCGCCGGCAAGCTTTTTGAACTTTACCAGAGCAAAATCCGGCTCAACGCCGGTGGTGTCGCAGTCCATCAGCAGGCCGATGGTACCCGTGGGCGCAATGACGGTGGTCTGGGCATTGCGGTAACCATGCTTTTCCCCCAGTGCCACGGCCCGGTCCCAGGCCTGGCGAGCCGCAGTAAGGAGTGCTTTGCCGGCGGGTTGTGCATCAAACTGCGAAGCGTCAATGGCCACGGGCTTAACCGCCAGATTGTTATACGCTTTTTCATCCGCCCAAGCGGCCGCCCGATGATTCTTCATCACACGCAGCATATCGGCGCGGTTGCGGTGGTAACCTGGAAATGCCCCAAGTTCCGCCGCCATCTGTGCCGATGTTGCGTAGCTTTCCGCCGTCATCAGGGCGGTGATCGCGCCGCAAATAGCGCGAGCCTTGTCGCTGTCATAGGCAATGCCGGCCACCATCAGCATTGAACCGATATTGGCATAACCGAGTCCAAGCGTGCGGTATTCATAGCTAAGGCGGGCAATTTCCTTGCTGGGATAGGCCGCCATCAACACGGAAATTTCCAGAACGATCGTCCAAAGCCGACAGGCATGGCTGAAGCCTTCAATGTCAAATTCCTGTGTCGCCGGGTGAAACAGCTTCATCAGATTAATCGACGCCAGATTGCACGCCGTGTTGTCCAGGAACATGTATTCGCTGCACGGGTTGCTGGCGTTAATCCGGCCGCTCTGCGGGCAGGTGTGCCATTCATTAATCGTGTCATCATATTGCACGCCGGGGTCCGCACACCGCCAAGCGGCAAAACCGATCTGTTCCCACAATTTCCGTGCCTTGACCTTTTTATGCACCTTGCCCGTGGTGCGGGCAACCAGGTCCCATTCGCCGTCCTTTTCCACCGCGGCGAGGAACTTATTAGGTACCCGGACTGAATTGTTTGAATTCTGACCTGATACTGTCGCGTAAGCCTCTCCATTGAAATCATAATCCAGCTTTAAATTCATTTTGCCGGCCAGTTCCTGCTGGTCCTTCGGCAGATGTTTCAACCCTTCTACCATTGCGGCGACTTTAATTTCTTCGCGCACTTTCCAGTTTACAAATTCTTCAATATCCGGGTGGTCCAGGTCCAGGCAGACCATTTTTGCCGCACGCCGCGTGGTTCCACCGGATTTAATCGCGCCAGCCGCACGGTCGCCAATACGCAGAAAACTCATCAGACCGGAAGATTTACCGCCGCCGGAAAGCGATTCATCTTCGCCGCGCAGGCGCGAAAAATTAGCTCCAGTGCCCGAACCATATTTGAAAAGCCGTGCTTCGCGCACCCAAAGGTCCATAATGCCGCCCGGATTCACCAGGTCGTCATCCACACTTTGAATAAAACATGCGTGCGGCTGCGGATGCGTGTAAGCGTCGGTGGCTTCCTGAAGCTGCTGGGTTTTCGGGTCCACATACCAGTGGCCTTGCGATGGGCCGGTGAGGTTGTAGGCAAAATTCAGCCCGGTATTGAACCACTGTGGCGAATTGGGTGCGGCCATCTGGGTCAGCAGCATGTAGGCCAGTTCATCGTAGAAGGCCTGTCCGTCTTCCTGGGTGTCAAAATAGCCATGTTGCCGGCCCCAATGCGTCCAGCAGCCCGCCAACCGGTGGACCACCTGCCTGACGGACCGCTCCGGTCCGGTTTTTTGTTTGCCGTTGGCATCCAGGATGGGCTTTCCTTCTGCGTCAAGCTGTGGAATGCCCGCTTTGCGGAAATATTTACTGACCATAATATCTGTCGCCAATTGCGACCAGGATGCCGGAATTTCCGCATCCTTCATTTCAAAAACAACGCTTCCATCCACATTTGTAATGCGGCTGGTGCGTTTGGCCATTGGAATGGTGGAGTAAACATCAACTCCGGGTTTGGTAAAACGGCGTGTGATTTTCATGAAGGGATACTCCTGCTTCCGTGCACCCAGATGACAAACAAAAACAATGCCTGATTCAAGGCCTTCTTAGGCAAATCCGCACGATTCTTCCTGAATAATGCAGACTCGTGCCGGTCTGCGCGTGCAATTCCAAGGTCGCATGTCCCGCTTGCCATGGGGTGGTTTGTGCCCCTGATAAGCGGGTGAAAAAAGCCGGCGAAGCCCCGTCCTGCGGATTCGCCAGCGCGACCATCCCAGGCCGCGCATCCAAATTTCGCAGCCCTTGCGGGAGTGGAATTTGCAAATTGTCAATCCAGTTCATCCGGACCGTCCGGGTTACCCCCGGACCGGCTTTTCCGGTTTACTGGTTCTTGTTTTCTCGTCCTGCGGACTTTTTGCGGCAAAGCTTTTATTTTGACCGCAAAAATCTGCCTTATTTTCAATCCGCAGCTTTGGCTGCGGCTCTCTTCCACGCGGGTCAGTCAACTTTGGGCAAGGTAAGCCCGGCCTGGTCCTGATATTTCCCTTTTTTGTCCGCATAGCTGATCTTGCAGACCTCTTCGCCCCGCAGGAAAATGATCTGGGCGATCCCCTCATTGGCATATATTTTCGCCGGCAGCGGGGTGGTGTTGGAAATTTCGATCGTGATTTTTCCTTTCCACTCCGGTTCCAGCGGCGTTACATTCACAATAATTCCGCACCGCGCGTAGGTGCTTTTACCCACACAAATGGCCAGTATGTCACGTGGAATTTCAAAATATTCTACCGTTTCACACAAGGCGAAGCTGTTGGGCGGAATCAGGACAAAGCCCTGAGTTCCGGCGTCCACATCCACAAAACTTCGTGCAGAAAATTTCTTCGGGTCGACCACTTCGGAATTAACGTTCGTGAAAATTTTGAAGCTTGGCCCCACGCGGACATCATAGCCATAACTGGAAACACCGTAACTAATATGCCCTGCACGCTTGATTGCGCGTTCAAATGGTTCTATCCGTATCTGTTTTTCAATTTGAGAATCGGCCAGAATGCCCATGATGCGCCTGCTTTATCGTTGTCTCAAAACCGGCTGGCCCCGGATGCTTCCCGCTTCCAAAGCGAATGAAACCACCAAAAACCGACCGCGAGTTCGTATTTTGTTAGTGTACCATGCCTCGGCCAGCGATTCAAGATTTGAACCATAATCCTGAATCGAATCGCCTTCCGAATCACGGACCTCTGGCTTCTTCAGGTCGGCAGTTTTAACAGGCTTTGTTCAGATCCTGTTTGCCAACGATGAAGAAGCCAATAAGGTCTTCACTTTTACTACTTTAACACTATCCATTGTGGTGTCAACCGAAACGATATCTAAATGTTGAATGACAGGTTATCCACAGCTATAACTCATTTTATTCACTAAACTTGTGGTGCTTAAAAAAATATTCTACTACATCTTGTGGTGCTTAAAATTCATCTGTTGGGAAATATTATAATTCCATATCCAGCCATTCAGGCGGGGGGCTGGCCTTTTTATTCAAATAGGATCAAATATTATCGCCTTGGACGCAATTGGCGCTCTGAATTACACTGACTTCCATGAAAAATGCCGCCAATCCCACGAAAAATCCAGACATTTCGCATCTGAATCATTCACATTCAGCCTTTCATGATGCGCTTTTGACTTGGTTTGATCGCACCGCCCGCCCCATGCCGTGGCGAAAATCGCGGGATCCTTACGCCATCTGGATATCTGAAATAATGCTCCAGCAAACACAAGTACAAACTGTAATCCCCTATTTTCTGCGGTTTTTAACGCGATTTCCCAATGTTACATCGCTGGCTGCGGCGCGTTTACAGGAAGTTCTGAAACTCTGGGCCGGACTTGGCTATTACCGGCGCGCCAAACAATTGCATCTGGCCGCCAAAATGATTCAGTCCACACATAAGGGCCATTTTCCGCAGGATTTTTTGCAAATTCTGGCGCTGCCAGGTATTGGCCGCTACACCGCCGGTGCGGTCGGCAGCATCGCCTTCGGCTTGCGCGTGCCGGTGCTGGATGGAAATGTCATGCGCGTTTTTTCGCGGCTGTTTGCCTTCAAAGAAGATATCGCCCAGTCTGCGGTACAAAAAAAACTCTGGCAAATTGCCGATCAAATGCTGCCCGCATTTCGTGTGGGAGACTTTAATCAGGCTTTAATGGAATTGGGTGCGACCGTTTGCAAGCCCGTAGCGCCGGCGTGCGGTATCTGTCCCATTCATCGCTGGTGCCGGGCATACGCGGAAAACCGTGTGGAAGCCTATCCGCATAAATCGGCGCGCAAAAAAGCGACCATCCTGCAACATGTGTCTCTGGTCATTCATCACAACAGTGAGAAACTGATTCTAAAACGGCCTGATGGCGGCCTTTGGGGCGGCCTGTGGGAATTTCCCACCTTTGAAAGCCGTTGTCGGAAGTTTTCATCTGCGGACGCAGTACGCTGGGTGCTGGAAAATATGGGTCTAAAGGTAAGGGTTCTGGGCGGTGCGGCGCGCGTCCGCCATCAGCTCACGCATCGAACCATGTGCTATCAGGTTTTTCGCATGCGCGTGGTTGGTCGCAAATTGACCACCGCTCGCCGCCTCCCATTTTGCGGGCCACACCGCTATGAATCAGCGCGTTGGCTGAAAACGATCGAAGATGTCCCCATAGGCCGCGTCACCGAAAAAATTGCCGCCGTTGCCGCGGTTGAAAGGAAATCCTGAGATCATTCGCGCTGTCGGCAATCACCGTTGCCCTGATTCCCGCTGCGTTATCCAGCGGCGGTGGCCATTTCGCGGCGCGCTCGTGCGGCGGATATTGCCGTCCCAGGACCAGTGCAATGCACGGAAAGCTGCGGGAATGCGTCCTGGAGTTCCTGCAATACGGCGGCCGTAGGGTTCACCTTCTGTTTTAAATCCACAAGCACGTGCATCGGTGGATTGTGGGTCTGATCCAGCAATTTCATTCGTACGCCCACCCGCGGGCCTGGATTCCTGTTCAAAATTTCCGCCAGCCGGTCCACGGCCGATTCGTCAAGTGCGGCCGCCGAACCGCTTACCATCACCTCCTGAGCGAGTTTTTCCATCACCTGGGCGGGAGTAAAAAAATCGGCCGCCTGAAAGCTCGGCTCCTCGCGCGAACGGTTCACGCGGCCTCTTACAAACACAATGGCTTCCGCCTGAAGCAGCGCGGCAAACCGCTGATATTCATTGCCGTACACCAGCACCTTCAGTGTGCCGCGCAGGTCTTCCATAATCAGCGTCGCCCATTTCTGTCCCGCACTCTGCCCGGTCCGGGCGATGCGCACATCCACCTTGGAAATCAGCCCGCCGATAATTCCTTCCTTCTTGTCCGGGGCGGCCAGCATACTTTGGCTGTCCAGCGTGCTGAAGTGCGGCAATATCTGGTCCACACTGCGCAGCGGATGGCTTGTGACATAAAAACCTAAAACCGCTTTTTCCTGAGACATCTTTTCACTTTGCGACCATTCGGCGACCGTCGGCAGCTTATATTCCGCCGCCGCTGTGCCCGGCGAACCACCACCCCCGCCCCCAAACAGACTTTCCTGTCCGGCTCGCCTTGCGTCCTGGGCCGCCGAACCATTGCCTACCGCATGTTCCACCGCGGCAAACGCCGCCGAACGCACCGGGTGCACACAGTCAAACGCCCCGCATTTGATCAGGGCTTCAAGCACTGACTTATTCACTGACCGCAAATCCACGCGTTCACAGAAATCATAGAGGCTGGTAAACGGCTTGTGGATTCCCGCTGCATCCTGGCGGGCGGCAATCACGGCCTGTACGGCTTTCTCACCCACACCTTTTACCGCCGCAAGACCGAACCGGATCGTTCCCTGTACCACACCGAAATCAGCAATGCTGCTGTTGACATCCGGCGGCAGAATGGGAATTCCGACCCGCCCGTCAGGGCGCATAATATATCGACATTCTTCAATATATTCGATGGTTTTGCTCTGATCTCCCATTTCAAAGGTCAGCAGTGCGGCCATATACTGGAGCGGGAAATAGGTTTTCAGGTACGCGGTCTGAAACGCCACCAGTGCATAGCGCGTCGAATGGCTCTTGTTAAAACCGTATCCGCCGAATTTTTCGATCAGGGCAAAAATGTCCTCCGACTGTTCGGCCCTGATCCCGTTTTCCTGCGCCCCTTTGACAAACGTCTGCTTTTCGGCTGCGATCACGTCGACCTGTTTCTTGCTGATAGCCTTGATAATTTTGTAGGCCTTGGCCAGCGGAATATTGCCCAACTGGTTGAATATGCGCATCACCTGTTCCTGATACACCATGATGCCATAGGTTTCGGCCAGCAGGCGGTCAATGATCGGATGGACCTGGGGCACTTTCTGGCGGCCATGCTTGCGGTCGCAATAATCGGGAATCAGGTCCATGGGGCCGGGACGGTACAGGGCGTTGGCGGCAATGAGGTCTTCAATACGGTCGGGCTTCATGCGAATCAGCAGTTCACGCATGCCGGGAGATTCAAATTGAAACACGCCCTTGGTCTGGCCCTTCTGGAATATCTGCCGGAAGACCTTCTGGTCGGCCAGGTCGACTTTTTCCAGATCAATTCGGCCTGGCCGGCCTGCCACCGCGGGGTGCAAAATTTCCGTTACGTTGCCATCCTGGGCCGTTATTTTCAGTGGCGGCGGCCCCTGCGGGTAATCTTTTTCAATCAGGTCCAGCGCCCGTTCCACTATAGTCAGCGTTCGCAAACCCAGAAAGTCCATTTTCAACAGGCCGGCTTTTTCACAAGTCGGGCCATCCCACTGGGTCATAATGTCATCGCCGTTTTTATACAGCGGAACTATTTCATCAATCGGTTTGTCGCACACAATAACGCCCGCGGCGTGCATGCCCGCGTTGCGGCAAAGGCCTTCGAGCCGGCGGGCGACATCAAACAGACGCGTCACATTCGGGTCTTCGCGATAAAGCTTTTTCAGATCTGCCACACCCATAGCGCTTTCCAGCGTCACGTTGGGGCCGCCGGGAATAAGCTTCGTAATTTTGTCCACTTCCGGCAGCGGCATGCCGAGCACACGGCCGACATCTTTAATCGCGGCCTTCGCCCCCAAGGTGGAAAAAGTGATAATCTGCGAGACATTTCCATATTTCTGCCGCACATATTCAATCACTCTGCCGCGGCCTTCCTGGCAGATGTCAATATCAATATCGGGCATTTCCGACCGGCTGGGATCCATGAAGCGTTCAAACAAAAGGTCATAGCGGATCGGATCCACATTGCAAAGCCCCAGCGCATAACCGACCAGAGTTCCAACCCCCGACCCTCTGGCACCGACCGGTATGCCGTTCTGCCTGGCGAAATTGCAGAAGTCCCAGACAATCAGAAAGTAGCTGGAAAATCCTTTGTCGCTGATAACCTTTATTTCCTGTTCCAGCCGCTGGCGCAGAACCTCATTGAATTCGCCATACCGTTCCTTCACTCCCGTTTCGCACAGGCGTCGCAGAAATTCATCGGCCGTCGGCTGATGGCCGGTGGCGGCATCTTTCGGCGGCACATACACCGGCGCATGGCGTTTGGAAAAGTCCAGGGTCAGGTCGCACATTTCCGCGATTTTGAGAGTGTTGTCGCATGCCTGCGGAATGTCGCGGAAAATATGCCGCATTTCCTGCGGACTTTTCAGATACAATTGTCGCGAATAATGAAGGCGGTTTTCATCGGCGAGCGTCTTGCCCATGGAAATGCAGCAAAGCACGTCATGGGCTTCGTAATCTTCCTTCAGCAGATAATGATGATCATTGGTTGCCACCACCTGGCAACCGGCCCGTTTGGCCACCTCCAGCAGTTGCGGAATCTGTTCTATTTGGGCTGGATCATCATGGTTCTGCAATTCCACAAAAAAGCGGTCGCCGAAAATATCCTTGTATTGGCCCGCAACCGCCACCGCGGCCGCCATGTCGCCGCGTGTCAGGCAGGCGGCGATTTCAGTTCCGAAATGGCCATTAATAACAATCAAGCCCTCACCAAACCGCGCCAGCGCTTCTTTGTCCACGCGCGGCCGGTAGTAAAACCCTTCCAGATAGGCCAGGCTCGCCAGCTTCAGCATGTTTTTATAACCGGCCTGATCCTTGGCCAGCACGACCAGGTGATACGCCGCCTCGCTTATGCCGTGGGCTTCCTTGTCAAACCGGGAACCGGGTGCGACATAAAATTCACATCCGATCAGCGGTTTGATACCGACCTTTTTTGCCTGCTGATAAAATTCCACCAGTCCAAACAAATTGCCATGATCGGTCAGTGCAAGTGCCGGCATGCCCATCTCAGCCGCTTTGCCGCACAGGCCGTCAATGGTGGCTCCGCCATCCAGGAGTGAATAATGCGAATGCCCATGCAGATGAACAAACGAATCGTGGGGGGAAAGGGTTGCAGCCATGGGAAGCCTCCGTGCAATAAGCCGGTGCGGACGCACGATGATTCACATTCCATGCCAGCGAAAAACATGACCGCCGACCGGACCAACTCAACTCCGGATTTTAACACTTTCGGGCCGCCGGGGAAAATCGTTGCCCATATTCGGTAAAGCGCGGGGAAAAGGGGACAAAGTGCCCACCGTCGGCAACAAATTCGGGGGCCAGCATCCTGTCCGTATTGTGATGTGGCGCGGGCGTCCGACGTACCGTATCCGTTGCCGCCGTGGCCATCCGGCCGGGGCGCAGCGTCCCTCCAAAAAATGCCCGCGACGTGCGCAATTTGGCAGCTCTTACACGCTGACCGGCTGCATTTTGCCGGATTTGGCCAGGGCGTAATATTCCTGAATGCTGCGAACGGTCCAATCTGATTTCTGCAAGGTCACAATTGCTTCGGCAGCGGCGTCGGCGCCGGTGACAGTGGTAATAATGGGGATTTTGTTCATGACGGCCGCCGCGCGAATTTTGCCTTCATCCGTCTTCGGGCCTTTGGTTGTCGGCGTGTTGATTAGCAGTTGAATCTGTTTGTTTTTAATGGCATCAATAATATTCGGCCGCCCTTCCTGAATTTTATTAATGCGTTCACATTTCACACCCGCGGCAGTCAGCGCTTTGTAAGTGCCGCCAGTGCAGACCAGTGTAAAACCGCATTGCGCCAGCTTGCGGGCCGGTTCAATAATGGCCAGTTTGTCGGCATCGCGCACCGATACATACACGACACCGGAAAGCGGCAGGGCACCGCCCGCGGCCATTTGAGATTTTGCATAAGCCACAGGAAAGCTGGTATCAATTCCCATCACTTCGCCGGTGGAGCGCATTTCAGGGCCAAGAATGACATCTACTCCGGGGAATTTACTGAATGGAAATACGCTTTCCTTTACGGCCACATGTCCCTGTGGAATAACTTCATGGCTGATGCCCAGGTGGGTCAGGGATTGCCCACACATGACCTTGGCGGCAATTTTAGCCCATGGAACCCCAGTGGCCTTGCTGACAAACGGCACCGTGCGGCTGGCGCGGGGGTTTACCTCCAGGACATACACCTGGCTGTCCTTGATGGCAAACTGAACGTTCATCAGACCGCGCACTTTCAGTGCCGCGGCCAGGGACAGCGTATGGGCACGGATTTCGGCCACAATTTCCGGCGGCAGTGAAAACGGCGGCAGCGAACAGGCTGAATCGCCGGAGTGAATCCCGGCTTCCTCAATATGTTCCATCACGCCGATCACCAGATATTTTTCGCCATCACCAATGGCGTCCACATCCACTTCAGTTGCATCGCCAAGGAAACGGTCGATCAAAACCGGATGTTCATCCGCCACTTCCACCGCATGTTTGATGTAATAATCCAACTGCGTTTCATCGGACACAATTTCCATGGCCCGGCCGCCCAGCACAAAGGACGGCCGCACCAGCACCGGGTAGCCGATGGCGGCCGCAGCAAGGCGAGCCTCGGCGGCGCTGCGGGCAATTCCACCTTCCGGTTGTCTTAAGCCGAGTTGCTTGATGAGTTTATTGAATTTGTCACGGTCTTCCGCGGCCTCAATGGATTCGACTGCGGTTCCAATAATCGGCACGCCGGCATCCTTGAGGCCGCGGGCCAGGTTCAGCGGCGTCTGGCCGCCAAACTGCACGATCACGCCCTCCACCAGGCCACCGGGTTGGCTTAAAGGTCGGCCATTCAGACGTTCGACAATATTCAACACATCTTCATGGGTAAGGGGTTCGAAGAAAAGCAGATCCGAGGTGTCGTAATCCGTGCTGACGGTTTCCGGATTGGAATTCACCATCACGCTTTCCAGGCCCAGATCGCGACAGGCGAAGGCGGCCTGCACGCAGCAATAGTCAAATTCAATGCCCTGGCCTATGCGGTTGGGGCCACCGCCCAGAATCACGATTTTTTTCCGGTCGCTGACGCGTACTTCATCATCCATGTGGGAAGTCGGGCCGGTGGAGGGGTATTGGTGGATGGGGCTTTCATAGGTGGAATAATAGTAGGGGGTGGCCGCTTCAAATTCCGCCGCGCAGGTATCCACCAGTTTGTAAACGGGCTGAATATTCAGTTCGCGCCGAATGGCCCGCACCTGCGCTGGTTTCATATCCCAGGCCATGCCCAACTGCACGTCCGAATAGCCCAATTGCTTGGCCTGGCGCAGCAGGGCTGAAAGATGTTCACCTTCGGCACCGGCCGGTCTGTCCTGGGCGGCGCGGGCCGCCAGTTTTCGCCCACTTATTATTTTATCTTCAAAATCAACGAGTTCGCGAATCTGTTCAATGAACCAGCGGTCAATATTGGTCAACTGACAAACGCGTTCCACGGAAAAACCCATTTTCAGGGCATAGCGAATGTAATACATGCGTCCCTGCGAAGGCACGGAAAGTTTGCGGATCAGACGGTCTTCGGCGATGGGCCATGTATGCGCGGCCTGTTCCATCGCGGCAGCACGCGTCACAAATGAACCCCGGTCGCCCAGCGTCTGCTGCGGCTTGTGGCCGATGGCCGCTTCATGTTCGGCCAGTTCAGCCCGCTGCCAGCGCCACCATTTGTCAATGCGGTCCAGGCCCAGGCCAAACCGCTTCACTTCCATGCTGCGCAGGCCTTTTTGCAGGGCTTCCTTGAAGGTGCGGCCGATGCTCATGGCTTCGCCGACGCTTTTCATCTGGGTGGTCAGGGTTTCATCGGCATCGGGGAATTTTTCAAATGTCCAGCGCGGAATTTTTACCACAACGTAATCAATGGAAGGTTCAAAACAGGCCACCGTGCGGCGGGTAATGTCATTGGGCAGCTCATCCAGTGTGTAGCCAACCGCGAGTTTTGCGGCAATGCGGGCAATGGGAAATCCGGTCGCCTTGCTGGCCAGTGCGGAAGATCGCGACACGCGCGGGTTCATTTCAATCACCACCATGTCGCCATTGGCCGGATCAATTGCGAACTGAATATTTGAGCCGCCCGTTTCCACGCCGATGGCGCGGATAATGGCAATTGATGCGTCACGCATCCGCTGATATTCCTTGTCCGTCAGTGTCTGGGCCGGAGCAACGGTAATGGAGTCTCCGGTGTGAACGCCCATGGGATCAAAATTTTCAATTGCGCATACAATCACCACGTTGTCGGCACGGTCGCGCATGACCTCCAGTTCATATTCCTTCCAGCCGATCAGTGACTGGTCAATCTGAATTTCGCTGATCATGGAGGCATCCAGCCCGCGCTGAGCGATGGTTTCAAATTCTTCCATGTTGTAGGCAATGCCCGAGCCGGTGCCCCCCAGCGTGAATGATGCCCGGATAATGCACGGCAGGCCGGTCTGCGCGAGAACCGCGCGGGCCTCATCCATGGTGTAGGCCAGCCCGCTGTTGGGAACCTTCAGGCCAATGTCTTCAATAATTTTCTTGAACTGTTTGCGGTCTTCGCCCCGGTGAATCGCATCGCGGGTGGCGCCAATCATTCTGACGCCATACTTTTTCAGTACTCCGGCTTCCGCCAGAGCCACCGACGTGTTCAAGCCGGTCTGGCCGCCAAGTGTGGGCAGCAGGGCATCCGGGCGTTCGCGTTCAATAATTTTGGTAACCGCCTCGACGGTAATCGGTTCAATGTAGGTCCGGTCCGCCATGTCCGGATCGGTCATAATGGTGGCCGGATTGGAATTGACCAGAATCACCCGGTAGCCCTCTTCACGCAGCGCTTTGCAGGCCTGCGTGCCGGAGTAGTCAAATTCGCATCCCTGACCTATGACAATAGGGCCGGAACCGATGATAAGAATGCTTTTGATGTCTGTCCGCTTGGGCATGAAATTCAACCTTTTTCCGTCATATCAGCCACGCTGATTATAAGTCTGTTTTTTATCACAAAATGGCCCGGTGCGAAAGCCCGGATGGATTATTTTCCCCAATTGACAGGTGGCGCGGATTCCCAGCCGGACCGCATCGGCGAACGACCGGCCTTTGTGTCGGGAATCTGGTGAGGGCTGCCGACCGGTTGCATTTCGCCCTTCATGGGGCGTGCGCGTGCGTCTCGGCCGGCACCATAGCCTTGCTCGGGTACGCGCCCGATCCGTCGCACGCTTGACGGGGCGGCCTGTACTGCGGTAAAACCCATCCACACGGCCAAATGGACATTCTTTCTGCGCGAGGTATCAAATGGTGGATCAGGCAATCATCGCGTGCCATTGGTGCGGCAGCCAAAGCCCCGCAGGCACACTTAACTGTCGCAGTTGCGGTGCCCCGCTGGATGCCCGCAATGTCGTCAGCGATTCCGGTTGGGCCGCAGCACCGCGCATCCGGGATATGGTCAAAATTGAATTCGGTCAAAGCACCTGCCAGGTGGAAGGTCAGATGGTGCCGGTGGCGGACATTCAACTGGCCGCCGGCGATGCGGTTATTTTTGAACACCATGTCATGCTGTGGAAAGATGACAGCGTTCCAGTGGCCAACATCGCACTTTCAGGCGGTATCCAACGGATACTTGGCGGCATGCCGTTTTGTATTACCCAGGCCACCGGGCCGGGGCACATCGCTTTTTCTCGTGATGCTTCGGGTGAACTGGTCGTGCTGCCGCTGCATCCGGGCATGGAAATTGATGTCCGCGAACATGCGTTTGTGCTGGCTTCCCACCACATTGAATATTCATTTGTCCGCATTAAGGGGCTGGCGAATATTTTCTTCGGCGGTGAAGGCATGTTCATGGACCGTTTCGTTACCCGCGGTCAGCCGGGCCTGCTGATTCTGCATGGCTACGGCAATGTATTTCAGCGCACGCTTAAGCCGGGGGAAAGCATTCTGCTGGAACCGGGCGGATTTTTGTATAAAGATTCTTCCGTGAAAATGGATGTGGAATTCCAGAAGATTGGCGGCTCGTTCCTGGGCGGCAAAATGATGGCCATGGCACGGGTTACCGGGCCGGGCCGCGTTGGAATGCAGTCCATGTATCACCATCCGCACCACGAGAAAAAGTGAGCAGACCATGCCCGATACACCCCCAGCCCATGTGACCGGCCCGACCGTCCGCTGCCGCTGGTGCGGCTATTCGGCGGCGGGCACCGGGGAAACAAGCTGCCCGCGCTGCGGCGCCACACTGGCCATCAGCGTCCGGTCTGATACCGCCGGCTGGAGCGAACTTCCCCCCGTTGCCAACATGACGCGCATTAAACTCGGCGACAGCACCTGCCAGATTGAAGGCCAGACCGTGCCCGTGGCCGATTTTAATTTGCGCGGGAATGATGGCATTTTCTTTTCGCACCATTATCTGCTCTGGCGGGATGTAACCGTCTCGTTAAATACCATGTCCATCGCGGGAGGCATCAAACGGTTGCTCGGCGGTCTGCCCCTGTTTATGACGCGCGCCACCGGTCCGGGGCATCTGGCGCTTTCGCGTGATGTGCCGGGCGAGATTATTGCCATCCCACTGGACCCCGGCCAGGAAGTGGATGTACGCGAACATATGTTCTTGGCGGCCACAGGCCCCATAGATTACCAGTTGCGGGATTCAAATATCTGGTTTCAGCAGCGATCCGGCCAGAACAATGACGACATCGAAACCTTTTACCCCATCGGCTGGTATGTGGACCGCTTTTTCAGCGATAAACAGCCGGGGCTTCTTCTGCTCCACTGTTCCGGCAACTGCTTTACCCGAATGCTTGGCCCGGATGAAACGCTGCTGGTGAAGCCAACCGCGTTCGTCTTTAAGGACAAAGCGGTTCACATGCAGTTGCATTTTGAATATCCGCATTCAAATCAGACCTACACCGGCTTAAATCCGCGGCTGATCGGCTATCGGCCAAAGTTCACCTGGGTGGCGCTGCGGGGACCTGGGCGTGTGGCGATCCAGTCCGCTTATGAACCAATGGAAGGCGAATATTCGCGGGTGGACTGGTCGAGTGCGTGTACAAACCGCACATGGTAGCACAGTGCGTCAATTGTGCAGGCCACTGTCCATGTTGCCGATTAATTCCGCCGCGGATTTTGGGATAAGGTGCGGAGAAACTGGCTGAAGAAAAGGCCGGTATGCGGCGCAGGCTGGATATCTACGAATCGAAGCTTACACCGATGCATCCGGACCTGACGGGATGAAGGATATATCGGCGGCGAATGTCGGCAAAAGGAGATGGAACGGAAATGGGAGTTAGAACCGCATCGGGTGCGTTTGTCGTGGTCATTTTTCTGTCGTGCTGCGTGCCGGTTCAACTGACCTGCGCGGCGGAGGCGGCTTCCGCGGGGGCCGTGCGAGCCAACCGTCTTGATCTTCAGGCACTCGTGGCATTGCATGAGAAGTCAGCCAAGGCGACCGCCATCGCCGGACACGACGCTCTGATGGCCTGTCTGGCCTGTCCCGGTGGCATGGATTCCTGGCTGATTCGCGGATATGTGGCGGCCCATAGTGGGTCCCTTGGTGATGCCCGGCAGTTTTTTTTGCGTGCACTGGAAATCAGACCGCGATGCGCCATGGTGCTTAATGACCTTGCGGTGATTGCCTGGCGGGAAAAAAGCCGACCGCTGGCGTGCAATTATTTCTTGAGGGCATTGCGGACCGGTCCGGTGGATCGCGATACCGCGGACAATATATTTTCGTTTCTGCAGCGTGTGGATACAGCGCATGGGCGGTTTCTGAGGCTGAAAAATCAGTTTGCCGCAGCGGATAAAGTTTTGCAGAAAAAAATGGCCGCGCGGGGACTCGTGCGGCAGGGGGCTAATTGGATATCCGCCCAGCAGGCCCCGGTTGTCGCCTATTGGGACAGGGATTACGAAACCACGCGCCGCAATCTGGAAACCCAATTTGCGTTCGATCGCAGGCAACTTCGGTCAGAAGCCCGCGCGATGCGACGCGCGCGTCTTGCCGTGGCCAGCTATTCCAATCAACTGCGGGTAACTGGCCAGGATTTTAATAATGCGACCGCTATCCAGCAGGCCCTCCAGCAGGCGCAGAAAGCGGAGCAATTGAGCTTGCAGAACCGCGATGCCACTCTCGCGGACATGAATCATCTGCGATCGCGGGCGGTCTGGCTCATAAAGTCTCCGATTGGACAGGTGTATAACCGCCGCCTTCAGTTGTCTTTGCCTCTTGCCTTTCGGGGCGCGGCAGCACCCCAGAATTCCGGAAACGGCCTTCCGGACGCTCCCGTTGTTCCGGGCCAATTTCAACCGGCCGCGGTTGGGAGCGTTGGGGCGTCCTCAACGGGGTCGAATCAGGCCGACCCGAATGTGCCGCCGCATGGTGCGATCCTGGCCGCGACTGTGGGGCAGTCGGGTTTAGATTCCAGCGAAGTTGCGCGGAAATCCGCAGAAAATCTGAAGCTACAGGCGCAGCCTGCTCCGATAGCGGCGGCCATTCTTCATCGGCGGGCCGAAATTGCCGCTGCCAGACTGAAACTGAAGCAGGCCGCAGTCACCTGCAGAAATTCCCTGCTCAAATCCGACCGACAGGAAATGCGTGAGTTGCAGGCGGCGACTCAGGCTGCAATGAAGGCCAGCAATGTCAGCGGCGTGGTCGAAGCCCAGCGCGTTCTCAAGCAGGTGCGGGCCGATTATAAAGTCTGTTTAACCGATGCTGTGATTGCGGATCTGGCTGCCAAAAATTCACTTATTCAGCCAACGGACGCCGCCGTTCAGAAAATCGTTAAGCGGCGGGCCAGGCGAGTGGCTATGGCATTGGATGCAAATAAGCAGGCTGAGGTGAATTATCATTCGGCGATTATTCAGGCCGACAAGGCCGAAGTGTCACAAATTCAAGTCGTTATTCAGAATTCAATGAAATCCAGCAATGTCAAAGGCGTCCTGAGTGGTGCTGACGCGTTAAAGGCTGCCAAAGATCAACTCGCGTCCGATCAATCGGATCTCGGCATTGCTCAAACCGCGACAGGCGGTCAAGCCGTTTCCTTCATGGGCCGTGGGCGCAAGGCTTCGCGCATTGTCTATATTATTGATCATGCTGGCGGCATGTTGGATAACTTCGGGTTTGTGGAACGCAAACTGGACGGTTCAATCAGCAGGCTCTGGGTAAATCAGTCCTTCGCCGTCATCATTTTCCGCAAACGCTACAAAATTCTTGGCCCGTCGGCTCGAACGGGTCAACTGGAGCCGGCCACCAACGAAGTCAAGCAGGAAGTGCGAACCGCACTCAAACGGATTCAGCCGCAGGGGCCTAATGCCTACCGCCTGAATTATTTTCTAGGCCCGTTTCAGGCGGCATTCCGGATGCGCCCACAAATCATTTACTTTCTTAGCAACGGTTCTTTTGATCCCCGGCTTGTCCCCGCAATCCACCAATTGAATCAAAAGAGCAAAGTCCGCATATTTACGTTCGCGTTTTTCAATCATGATCCGATATTCAATGCCCAGCTTAAGAAAATTGCCTCGGAAAACGGGGGCCAATACAAGCTGGTGACCCGGTAAGGCGGCTGCCCGGTGATAAGTTTTGCCGCCGTCTGTCGCGCTGGCTCACGACCATCCGGCATAGGGATTTTATGCGTCTGCCTCACCATACCGCATGATGGCGGCAGGTCGGTTTATGGCCTTAGCTCCGTTGGTCGGCACCCTTAAACGTCTGCAACTGCTTTGACATGTTTTTGAGAATCTTCATGTGACGGCCAGTCATCGGCAGTTCGATTTAACCGATTGCTGATTCCGCCGGTGTCGGTCTGCGGGAAATTGAACGTCCGAACCCAAAATGCGGACGGATATTCCGTTAAGCCGTCGGCCCCCGTCGTGGTTTGCCATTGACCCGATATTTGCTTCGGGGCGAAAATCGGAAACGGCGCGTGCTAACATTTTCGGCGCTTCGGGTGGTTCAGGCACGTCGGCTTCAGCACACAGCGCCTTTTGGCGCGATGGCGGTTCCTATGCCGACAATCGGCAACTACCGCTGAATGCACAGGGAAACTTCAGGCGATAGGCGGACGGCTTTATAGCTCAGTGCGGTGCGTGTATATTCCCCGACAGATGATAGTGAAGCCCTATTTAATTACCGACAGCCTGATTGCATCCTTCTGGACGGCGGAAATTCTGCTGCAAATCTGGGGCGTTCGCGTGGCCCAGTTTTTTTCCATGCGCATGCCACGTGTGGCCGCAGCGCCCCTTGCGGCGGTACACCCGTCGGTGGCGGTGATTCTGCCGATTAAAGGCGTGGATTCCTGCACTGAACAGAATATTGCGGCATTATGCCGTCAGCATTATCCCAACTATCGGCTGATATTCAGTGTCGAATCCATTGACGATCCGGTGGTGAAACTGATCGAAAACATTTCCGCCGGCAGATCCGACGGTCGGGTGGCGCTGGTGGTGGCCGGAGCCGCGACGGATCGCGGACAGAAGGTGCATAATCAACTCGCCGCGGTGGCCGCCACCACCGAAGAAGACCAGATTCTGGCGTTTATGGATGCCGATGCCTGTCCGGCATCGGATTGGCTTCATGCGCTGGTAACGCCGCTGACCTATGGGCCGCATATTGGCGCGACCACCGGCTACCGGTTCTACGTGCCGGCCGGCCCAAGCGGAGCAAATGACACGCTCTGCGTGCTTAACAGCCTGGTGGGAAGTTTGATGGGGCCGTACCGCCGCACAATGGCATGGGGTGGATCGATGGCGATTCGCCGGGCGGATTTTTTTTCCTACGGAGTCGACGCCCTCTGGCAGGGGGCGCTGAGTGACGATTACGCACTGTCCTATTGCGTGCGGAGAAAAGCCAGAACGCGGATTCATTTTGTGCCGCAGTGTCTGGTGGCATCGGCGGCCTCATTTAACTGGCATTCGTTGAATGAATTCGCCGTGCGGCAATACCGTATTACCCGGATTTGCGCGCCGCGCGTATGGCTGGCGGCAATCAGCGGGGCTCTGCTGTTTGTTTTTGCGCTGCTTTCTTCCCTGGTGATCACCCTTGAGGCGGTGGATTTTCATCGCACCGATTTCTGGATTCCGCTGGCCGTCTTTCTGGTGATTTATCTGTTAAGCTGCCTGCGCGGGTATATGTTATTGCGCGGCGGACGGCGGCTGCTGCCCGGTCACGAACCAGAACTCAAAAGGGCGCGGCATTATTTTATCATTGGATTTCCACTGATGCAGATGGTCAATGCGTTTTTTATCCTGCGGTCGGCAGTGGGAAGCCGGATTGTCTGGCGCGGCACTGAATATCAGATGAACGGACTGGGCCGAACGCGGATTGTATCGCGGTGAAACGTGGGTCGGAGAGTGTGCAGGACGCTCTGCGTAGAAAAAGCATCATGCCCCCGCGACTATCGGAAAAAAATCACCTTGGTTTCAGCGTCGCGGCCGTGGATCGCCCGTCGGGTATTTTTATCGCGGACGATGAAAATAAAATCAACGATCAGTCGGCAACCCGCCAGAAAATTGCCGACCAAAGTGATTGGCGGCGTGGCGAAGAATTATAAAACCAGGAAAAGGGTGCCCCGGCGCGTCTAGGCGGACGGCTTCCGCTGGGCGGCCACAAAGGCCATGCGCATCTGGTATAGAGCTCCGCCGATAAGGCTCTCTTCCGCGGCGGAAAGATTGCCTTTGCTTTTTTCCTGAATAATTCCGAGCAGGTCAATATAAAGCCGCGCCAGGTCCATATCCCGGGGCCGGGCTTTACCGCTGCCGTCGGGCAACTGACCCAGTGCCATGAGAATCTGTGTGGCATATTGCTCCACCAGAAGTTCAAAGGATGCCGACGGCAGGCTGCCGCGGGCCGTCGCGCCCGTCGCCGGCCGCGGATTGTCGGCTGATTTTTCCGTTGTCGCCTTGGCGGCCGGAATATCACCGACTTTTTCCGCAAGCTGTTCTTTTTCTTTTTCAGCCTGCGATTTCCAGTCATCATCGACATGGATTGCCGGTGCGGTTTTTGGGGACGTATCTGGTTGGTCGTTCATGTGTTTCTCCATTCAAGCCGCGATCGAACCTTTCTCGGTTATGCCATCCATGTTACCATTCACAGACGGTTGGTACACGCGCGGCAGTGTCTGCCTGTTGCGGAGCCGATAAAGAACATTTTACCGGGTGTTTGGAATGGAAGAAATATTCTCTCAACTTGTCTATCAGAGTCCCCTGGTCACGCGGAATGCGTCGGCGGAAATGCTGGAAGTGTTTTCGCCGCAGCGGAAATTTTCAACCTGGCGGCGGATCTGGCTGGCGCTGGCCGAAGCCCAGCAGCAATTGGGACTGCCGATTGCCGATGAGCAGTTGAATCAGATGCGGGCGCATCTGGATGATGTGGATTTCGCCGAGGCCGCCCGTCAGGAACAGCGGCTGCGCCATGATGTAATGGCCCACCTGCACACGTTCGCCAAGGTTGCACCCGCGGCCAAGGCGATCATGCACCTTGGCGCGACTTCCATGGACATTGTGGACAATACGGATGTGCTGCTGTTGCGCGACGCGCTGGAAATAATCGTGCGGAAACTCGCCGCCGTCATTGATCGGCTGGCGGTCTTTGCGGTAGCCAATCGCGATCTTCCGGTGCTTTCTTACACCCATATTCAACCAGCGCAACCCAGCACGCTGGGCAAGCGGGCGGTGCTCTGGTGTTACGATTTTGTGCTGACACTGGCGGACCTGGAACTGCGACTGCAAACTCTGATGCTGCGCGGCATCAAGGGAACCACCGGCACACAGGCATCTTTTGTTGAACTTTTCGGCGGTGACCAGGAAAAAGTGCGGCGGCTGGAATTTGCGGTTGCCGAAAAGCTGGGATTCAAACGGGTTCACCCGGTTTCCGGTCAGACCTATTCACGCATTGTGGATGTGCAGATTATCGCGTCGTTGGCGGCGGTGGGCGCGGCGGCCCATAAAATGGCACAGGATGTTCGCCTGCTTTCCGCCTTTAAGGAGGTCGATGAACCTTTTGATGAGGAGCAGGTGGGATCTTCGGCCATGGCTTATAAGCGCAACCCGGTTTTATGCGAACGCGTGACCGGTCTGGCACGCTGGTTGATGGGCATCGTGACACAGCCGCTTTTTACCGCCGCCCAGCAGATGTTTGAACGCACGCTGGACGATTCCTCAAACAAGCGCCTTTCCGTGCCGGAGGCCTTCCTGACCACGGACGCAATTCTGGATATTCTGTTTAAGGTTTCCGGAGGACTGGTGGTGAACCGCAGCGTCATTGAACAGCGACTGAATGCGGAACTGCCCTTTATGGCCACGGAAAATGTGCTCATGGCCGCGGTGAAGGCCGGTGGCGACCGGCAGGATCTGCATGAACGTATTCGCCGACATTCCATGGCCGCAGCGCTGCAGGTCAAGGAGATGGGCAAGTCGAACGATTTAATGGAGCGATTGCGCGGTGACCCGGCGTTTGCCGGCGTAGAATTAAGCCAGGTCATGGATGCCCGGCAGTATATTGGCCGATCGGCACAGCAGGTGGATGAATTTGTACATCAGATTGTCGAACCTATTCAGCAGCGGTATCGCGGCAAGCTTGAACGCAAGGTGACAATTAAAGTGTAACCACGCCTGTGCCGCGTTCAGTGAAGCGGTCGCCGAATCCTGGCCTTCACCCCGGGACCTTGTGTTATGCCAGATCGCCCTCGACAACGCGCAAACATTGCAGCGGGACATAAAATTTCAAATAGCGGCCGCCATTGGTATAGAGCGGTCCATTCGGGGAATCCACCAGCACCGTGGCGCGACTGGTGACACGGTTCACGCGTCCGCGATGAAGCCTTCCCGCGGATTCAAATTCCACAATGCTGCCGACATGAATGGCGTGATGAATTTCCGCACGCTGGCGCGGCGTGACCAGGTTATGCCGTGATTGCGTGTGACCGAAGATATTGGCAATAAGTGTTTTGAATCGGGGCTTTGCGCAACTGGATTCACCGCAGGCCAGCAATTCAAGCAGATGAATCATTTCATGTTCCATAATCCGCTGAAGGGCGCTGATGCGGTCAGGGCAATGCAGCCCGCCAACGCTCACCGATTCAGCAGGATCGCGGAAATTGCTGAACAGGAGATGTCCGGAAACCGCGATTTCATATTCCGGCCGGGACATGCCCAGCATGTTCCGGCGGCGGCGTGTAATGGTTTTGCCGCCGGCGCTGGTCATCGTCGGGGAAAGTCGAAAAGCCACGGGCAAGCCCGATTTTTCCGCCACTGTTTGTTGAATCCAGCGATGGAAAAAAATGGCGTCATACATGCCAAAAATAAATCGCAGGTCCTCCGGCGGAAGCGACGTGAAATTGGGATTGGTGTAATGGCTCGAAACGCTGGCAAGCATCTGACGGACCAGTCCGGTTTTGTCCGCAATTTCCGCCTGTGTAAAACGCAGCAGCAGTGGATTGGTCGGTGGGGCCGCGGGCATATTGACCGATGGCGGGAGTGCCGGGGTGGAAAAAAGTTCAGATCGGGTGTTCATGCGGCCAATTCCGTTTGGTCAAACTTGTGTTCGTAAGGGATCAGTCATCTGGCTGGGTGGGGGGCGGCTTATCGTCCGTGTCAGGAGTCTCGGTGCTGCCGATGCGCCGGGCGTCCCGTGCGGTAAAAATGCCGCAGGTTTCTTCGGCCTGGTCAAACATGATCACAACCTTGCCCGCGCGCAACTGGGTCATGACGTCATGCACCATATCGGGCAGCGGCGTTTCCTGGTGGCCGTGAACCGCTCCCTGGCGGGTGACATAGTCTTCAATGATGGATTGAAGCGTGTCCGGGCGTAATTCTTCATAAGGAATGATCATGGTGCCTGTATTTCCTGTGCCATCGCAGGCGGGCAGTCAATGGCCGCGCCGGGGCGATTGGACAACATTTCGGCGTGGGGTACCAGATCGTCGGTGACCGCGTCAATCCATCCGCCACCTAAAAGCCGCTGGTCATCATAGCAGACCACGGCCTGGCCCGGTGTAATGGCGGCAACCGGAGTATCAAATTCAACCAGCAGTTCATTGGCACCGTTGAGTACGGCGGTGGCCGGGGCAGGAGGCGAGTTATAGCGCACCTTGGCCGTGACGCGAATGGGGCGTTGCGGCCGGTTTGTCAGCCAGTTCACTTCCTTGGCCAAAAGAGCCCGATGCAACAGGCCTTCGCGCGGGCCTACACGCACTGTGTTGGAATTGGCGTCTATTCCGGTTACGTAAATCGGATAGCCGAAGGCCACACCCACGCCGCGCCGCTGGCCGAGCGTGAAATTCTGATGTCCGGCGTGCTGTCCGACTACTTGTCCGGAGGCATCCACAATGTTGCCGGGCTTAAGCGTCTGCGGAGAACGCTTTTGCAGAAGATTCACATAATTGTTGTCCGGAACAAAGCAGATTTCCTGAGAGTCGGGTTTGTCATGTACCGGCAGGCCAAGTTCGCGGGCCATGGCGCGCACTTCTGATTTTGGAAAATCGCCAACTGGCAGCAACATGCGGGGAAGTTCGTCGGGCGGCACGCCAAAAAGAACATAGCTCTGGTCTTTGGCGGTATCCGTGCCGCGCCATAATTCAACTTCGCCACTCGAATCGCGATGAATGCGGGCATAATGGCCGGTGGCCACATAATCCGCGCCCAGGGCGCGGGCATAACGCGCCAACTTGCCGAATTTCAGGTACTCGTTGCAGCGGACGCAGGGGTTCGGCGTGCGGCCACGGTTGTATTCACCTACAAAATAATCAATGATGCCACCAAAATCCCGCTGAAAATTCAACGCATAAAATGGAATGTCCAATAACCCCGCCACATAGCGTGCATCGGCGGCATCTCCGGTGGAACAACAGCCCTGATGGTGTGCTTTAGGTCCACCACCGGCGCTGGTCATGGCCGAAGGCTTAAGCGGGGCGCAGGCGACGGGCGTATCGTCATCGGCACCCGCCGGGTCGTTGCCCAGACGCATGAATACGCCCACACAGTTGTATCCTTGCTTTTTCAGCAGCGCCGCCGCTACGGAGCTATCCACTCCGCCGGACATGGCTATCACCACTGTTTTCCCGTTTGCGGGCACTTGAAAACCTCTGTACGTTTTGCGCCAGCGGCCAATGGGCCGTGACCGGCAGAACAATCGGCCGAATTATAGCGGCTTTTCACATTTGTTTCACCGATTCATATTGCGGCTTGCCCAGAGCCATGCCGGCAAGGTTGCCTCTCTATCGGCCTGGCCGGATATTCAGTGGGCCAACGGCAGATGCCGCACCGGTTGCCGCCGCGGGGAACTATAATTCAACTGATTTCCGAGGTAATCTTAGGCGGTTGCTCCAGCGTTTTAAGCACCGGACAGGTGTGGATCGCATTGCGGACACGCGGATGGAGTTCGGGCGGTAATTGCGACAGTACATTTTTCAGTTTAACGGTCATATCCCCCAGACGGGAAGGATTAGTCACATATGTTTTGTTCACTGCGGCTTCTATGCCTGTCAGCGGATGACCGTGCTGCTTTGCGGTCAGCAGGGCGAGCATCATTTCGCAGGCGGCCAGTGCGGCCGGCACAAGATCGGTCGGGCCGGGGCCGGTGGCGGTACCACCACTTTTAACAGGCAGGTCGATGCGGAATGTCCAGTCCGGTCCTTTGACGTCTATGGCGAATGGGCCGACTTGGGTCAGGGTAATCTCGGTAGCCATGTCAATTCTCCAAATACACGGGCCGTTACAACTTCGGGCACCCGGTGTTCTAATGTTAAGAGTATTGCAATCCTAATACGACCGTCCAAATCTTAATTGTAATTTAATTCCTATATTGCATTATAACGATAGATAGCTTACAATCAATATATTCGCTAGTACGAATAATATTGTCATCAGATTCGTATTTTGCGCGTTTGTCTGGCCGTGGAGACCTAATGGGCGGTTGAATCCGACGCTGCGAATTCTAACGGTGTGACATTTTGTCCCGAACGGCCATGCGGACCATTGCTTTGCCGAGTCTGATTTCTTATCATAGTCCTCATGAAATGAGAGGAGAGAATTGGCCTTGCGGTTTAGCGGGCAATTGGCCCGGTGCATGGTAGGCGGAGCGGGAGGCACGGGGATCGTGCTTGCGGAATCCTTATTTGCATGGAAGGCCAGGATAACCTATGACCCAACTGATGACTTCGGTTCAAACCCAGGCGTCTGAACAATCAGCAATAACCACGCAGCGAAAGCACGTGGATGTCCCCGCCGGACTTTGGCTGGCATGTCCGGGCTGCGGCGAAATGGTGTATCGCAAGGAAATGGAAGCAAACTTCCATAGCTGCCCGCGATGCAGTCATCATTTTCGCGTTAGTGCCCGTCAGCGGGTGGACATGCTGGTGGACATCGGCACTTTTGAAGAAATAGACAAGCGGATGGTGTCCGCCGATCCCATTTCATTTAATGCTCGCAAGAGTTACAAACAACAACTGCTGGAAGCCCAAAAGGCATCCGGCTCATCAGATGCGGTAATTACCGGAAAAGGGTTTGTAAAAGGCCGGCCGATGGTTCTGGCGGCGATGGATTTTTTCTTTCTTGCCGGTTCAATGGGATCAGTGGTGGGGGAAAAAATAACCCGCGCGATTGAACTGGCAACGGCGGAGCATCTGCCCCTTGTAATCGTGTCCTGCTCGGGCGGTGCCCGCATGCAGGAAAGCACCGCCAGCCTTATGCAGATGGCCAAAACATCGGCGGCGCTGGCCCGGCTGCATCGTGCCGGAGGACTGTTTATCAGCCTGCTGGCCGACCCGACTACCGGCGGCACAACGGCAAGTTTTGCAATGCTCGGCGATATTATTTACGCCGAACCAAAGGCAATGATTGGTTTCGCCGGACCTCGCACGATTGCCAATACAATTAAAGTGGAACTGCCCGATGGGTTTCAGCGGGCGGAATTCCTGGTCGAAAAAGGATTCGTGGACCGCATTGTGCCGCGATCCGAACTCCGATCAACGCTGGCACGGGCGTTTGATTTCTTCGGCAGATAACACCGCCCGGCCTTCCCGCGGGGGATTTGGTCACTTGCGTTTCTCACCGCCTGCGTTGCAATTCCCTGTAAAATATTTCTGCAGGACACAATAAAAAAGGCGACCGCTGATGGTGCGGTCGCCTTTGGGTGTTGATATATAAATTTTTCGTATCGCCAATTTTACCAGGATGAAGGCACCGTGACCGTATGCGGAGTAAAATTCGGCGACCAGCGAAGCTGCCACAGTTGGGCCAGCGGCACCGTGTGGGCGGACCCATCCGTATAGACCACGTTAATCTGATTCAAATGCCGGTTCACGCAGAAAATGCCCATTTCATCGTTATTGGAAAGTGTCGAATTGCCAATATTCAGATTGGTTGGCACCGGGTCCAGCGACTGCGGTGCCGCATCCACCCAGATGGCATCGGCAAACAATGGTTCATCGGGCAACAGCGCGCCCTGATACGCACGGGGATCAAACATTGGAAGATTACCCTGCACAATTGTGCCTTTGCCGCGATCCGTGAAAGTGCCGTTTGTGACCACCATGCCATTCAATGTATAGCCGCCATGAAATGAAACGCTTCCTGCTGCATAGATATCTCCATTAATGGCGGTTTGGCCATGAAAATCCACATTTCCCAACGCCACAATGTTCATGCTGACCGAACCGCCGGCCTGATTGGATGGAAACTGGCCGGAAATATCCACATTGCCGCTTACCAGCAATGTGCCGGATCCGATAATGGTGATCTGACCCTTTGGCGAAAAATCGCCGTTGATAATTTGTATCGGATGAATAGAGAAGTCCAGCGCAGCGCCGCCGGAACCACCCTGTCCACCACCCTGTGAAGAAACCGACCATGGCGAGTCTGAGGCGACCATCTGATCGTATATTTCAGTTACATTGGGTGGTTCAAGTCCCTGAACATTCTGTTCAATTGAACCACTGACGCCGGAATTTCCATTGAACGAAACAGATCCCCCCGAAATAACGTTTCCCTGAACTGAAGAACCGCCCACGCCCGACACGCTGCTAGCCGAATACACGTTGCCGTAGAACTGATCATTTCCGCCCAACGTGGCGGAACCCAGGGATGATACCGCCCCCGCGCCGCCGCCCGGGCTGGCGTTTTTGTTTAAGCCATAGCTTGCCACGGTATTTGCCAACCAGGGATAACCCGGTGAATAAGGCGGGCCCGACATGTTAATCGAACCCCAGGCTAGACTCGCCGTACCCACGCCGCCCGACGGTGTGGCCGCGTCCGGGCAAATCACATTGCCGGCCATATTGGTGTCAAAAGATTTCAATTCCTGATACCAGGTCCCCGCGGGTGTGAAATAATCGGAGGGCATCGCACTCCGATAGTGCGTTGCATATTCATTGGCAGCCAAGGCAAGCTGATGAAGGTTGGAAAGGCAATCGGCCGTACGGGCCAATTCTCGGGCGCGCGTCAAACCGCCAATGACAAGGCTGATCAGTATCCCGACAATCGCCACGGCGATCAATAACTCTGTCAGGCTGAAGCCTCTGGAATGTCGTCTGGCATCCGGTGGCGTTTGGCGGACCGCCAACCGGTCGCGGAACGCCGGTGCTCGCAATTTTGCATCGACCATCATAAAACAACTCCTGCCAGAGACGCGTTCCGGCGGTATGCAAATCCGACCGGGCCTGACAAATTCGGACCGGTTCGGGCGCCTCATCGCGGCAGCCTGATGCTTCGCCATCGCGGTGAAGAGCGGAGTCTGCGAATTCCACAGTCTCCTTATAATCTCTTTCTTCGGCGATTCTTGTCCGCTAAATCAGCGTTTTTTTAAGCCAAGTTTGTGGCCGTGAACCCGCCGCCGGATTGCGTCTGAAAATATCGGCACGCTGTTTAAAAGAAGTGGCAATACGCGGTTATATGACCTTGTGGAAAAAATAAAAAATTATTTTCAATTGCCCGCAAAGTTCCGGAAAAATCATCCATTTCCAAAGTAGATGTGTGCATGTTATCGGCTGCGGGCGGGGGCTGGAACTTCACAAGTCCGGTACCGCTGCGGCATTTGAATGGCGCGGAAAATAACGGCGGGTAGGCGAGCGCTCCGCGGGCGCGCGATCGTTTCATTGTTCAGATTTTATTTCCCACGCGGCCATGGCCTGGGCTAGTTCGCCGCGAAGGCGTTCATATTGGTCCTGTGTGCGCTTAAGTTTCGCCGGTACGCTGGCAATAGCCGGGTCCGCAAACGATTCCTCGCAGGTTCGCAATTCCGCTTCGTGTCGGGCAATCAGTTTTTCAATTTCCTGCGCCGAAAGTCTGGCTAGATGCGGGGCAATGCGCGGCGCGGCATTTTTCGTCGCCGCGGCCTTCTTCCGGTCGGAATCCTGCGATTGTTTGCGTTCGTCGCGGCGTTTGTCATTCAGTCTGGTCTGGCGGGCCTGCTGGGCCAGCGTTTTCTTTTTTTCCGCCAAGTGGGTCATGTAATCGCTGTAGGCGCCTTTCACCATTTCCCATTCAGCGGTGCCGTTTTCCCCGGGCTGTATGGCCAGAATCTGGTCACAGACCGCATCCAGGAAATAACGGTCATGGGACACGACAATCAGGGTGCCGTCGAAACTTTCCAGGGCGCCTTCCACCACCTGGCAGGTGTCCATATCCAGGTGGTTGGTCGGTTCATCCAGCAGAATTGTATTGCCCGGCTTAAGCAGCAGTTTGGCCATCGCCACGCGCGATTTTTCGCCGCCGGAAAGCGTGCTGATTTTCTTTTCAATTGTGTCGCCGCTGAACATGAAAAGTGCGGCCAGATCGCGAATATCCTGCGGGCTGGCCATCGGACGCGTCGCGTGCAATTCCTCCATGACGTTGTGCGACGGCGTCAGGTCCTGATGTTCCTGCCGGTAATATTGCAGGCTCACGGCGTGGCCCCAGTGCAGTTCGCCGGCGTCGGGTTTAATCAGGCCGGCGAAAATATTCAGCAGTGTGGTTTTGCCCGACCCGTTGGGCCCTACAATGCCCAATCGCGTGCCGCGGGGCAGATTGAATTCCAGATTATCCAGCAGAACGCGTGAACCGTAGGCTTTGCACAGTCCTTCCACCCGCAGCACTTCCTGCCCGCTGTGTTTCTGAACTTCCAGATTCAGAATCATGCGCGTTTTATCGTTGCGCGGCGCCGCGATTGCGCCATCGGTTTTGAACCGTTCGAGCAGCGTTTTACGCCCGCGCGCCTGACGTGCCCGCTGGCCAGCGGAAAAGCGGCGGATGTATTCCTCCTGCTTGGCGATGTACGTCTGCTGCTGATCAAACACGCGGGCCTGTGCCAGCAACCGTTCCGCCCGCTGGGCCATATAGGAGGAATAGTTGCCGGTATATTCTTCAATTTTATGATGCCGCAGGTCGATAATGCGCGTCGCCACGGAATCCAGAAAATACCGGTCGTGACTGATGATCACCATGGCCGCATCGGACATTTCATTGATGGTCTGTTCCAGCCACGCCAGCATGGGCATGTCCAGGTGGTTGGTCGGTTCGTCCAGCAGAAGCAGGTCGGGTCCTTCCAGCAGCATGCAGGCGAGTTGGGCGCGGGATTTCTGACCGCCGGAAAGGGCGGAAATTTTTAAGTCCATTTCCGCTTCACGAAAACCGAGCTGATCAAGCACCGTATCCACACGGCGCTGCATTTCCCAGCCGCCCTTGTGCTGGAAATGCGATTGAAGCGTGTCAAACCGTTCCAACGCCGCGTCATGTTCCGGGCCGGAGGCGTGCTTGGCCAGCAGTTCGGCGGCGGCCTCCATGTCACGTTCCACGGCGCGCAGATGTTCAAACACCAGTTCCACCTGATGGCGAAGTGTCTGTTCCGGGTCCAGCCGCGGCTGCTGGGATACATAGCTCATTTCCGCGCTGCGGGCAATGGCGACCCTGCCATGGTCCGGCTCTTCAATACCGGCAATGATTTTCATGAGCGTGGTTTTACCCGCGCCATTCGGCCCGACCAGACCAATGCGATCCCCTTTCTGCACCTGCAGGGAAATGTCATCCAGAATCACCCGCCCGGAATAGGCCTTTTCAATGTTTTCAACCGTCAGTACAGCCACAGTAATCCCTTGCATTCATCGCAAAAACCGTAATTCAGCATTGTACCATATCCGCCCAAAATGTCGGCGCGCCGTCAAACCGGAAACCCGGAAGTGAAATGATCGCGCCAGTGCCACTACCTGACAAGCCGCATCGCCGCTTGGGATATTGTGCCGCACGCGGACGGGTGCGGTTACCATACCCGGACCGCCCGGGTGCTGCGTCTGCTTTCGCCAGTGACTGAACGTCTTGCAATTAATGTCTTCCCGCCGACAGAGCGGGGCGGCGTTTAAACTGCGTTCCGCATCCCGGGTCAGCGACAACGCCCGGTTGTGTCGTCCGAAGACCTTCCGCTTTACATTTGCGTTCAATGTCATCATCATGCTCCTTATGCGGGTGATGACAATAGAATCGCTAATTTTCAGGCTTCCGTGAAGACGCGGTTCGCAATGCGGACACTTAATAAAAGCGGTCGGCGTGGCCCCTTATCCAGAGAAAGAAAAACGATTGAAAGTTGAACATTTGGAATCACCAAGAAACGACAAAAAAAAATCCCGACCGCCGCTTGGGGTGGTATTGCTGGCATTCCTTTCCTTGGCACTTGTGGTAGTTGTGCTGGCCACCGGCGCACTGCTGCTGGCGGCTCCGCGCAGCCCGCTGCTGCACTTTAGCCTGCATTGGCTGATTCGCCTTGGGTTTATCCCCATGCACGGAAAAATTGGTACCGGGCAACTGCCCGCCACCGGGATTGTGTTCACCGCCCTGATGATTTACGCCGTGGTCTTTTTCCTTGAGGGCGGCGGAATGCTGCTGGGCAAAGCCTGGGCGGAATATCTGGTGCTTGTGGAACTCGCACTTCTGCTGCCCCCGGAAATGGTCGAAAACTACCGGCATACCGATTGGCTCCGACTATTGACCCTTGGCTTTAACGTCATCATTTTCATTTACCTGGCCGTGCGCCGCGCACAGTCACTCCTTCGCAGCAGGCCAGGCACCGCTGGCGTTTAGCCGATTCTCGCTTATCCCCTCATCATCTGTTCTAAACTGGGGCTATCTCAACTGGCGCAGGGCCACACTGGAGTGCAGGGCCAGAACGGGAATTTATTACAAGCTCGGGGGCGGGCGTCTCGGCTGCATCGTCTGGAAACCCAAGCATTGCAAAATCAGTGTTGTACTGGTCGCATCTGATAAGTTTTCAGGAAAAATTCCCGCCGGGCACGCAGCGTCAGGCTGATGGTTTTGGCCTTCGATCGAATGGCGTGAAAATCTCCCCTTATGCGCGCCGGTCCCAGCGGGTCATGAAAATATCCGCTGGATGAAACCAGATGCAAATCTCCATCCACAATTGATGCATGCATGATACGCGCGTGGCGGCTATTGTGAATTCGTATGAATCCCGCGCCGGAATAAATTCCCGCGCCAGTCGGGGTTATGACGATGTACCGGAACGTCGCATTTATCGCCGTTGGCAGTATCGGGGTTACGCCGGGCACCGGTCGCCAGAACACCCGCACCAGGGCAATCTGCCGGATCACCCGACCCGCACGGGCGGGCGACGTGGTTTCCAGATAAAAATAATATGTACCGTCGCGGCTTACGCGGTAATACGATGTTGTAAACTCCGGCCGCAGTTCCGCTTTGCCGATCTGCTGCACCGGTTTGATGCGCAGCGGGCCGAACGACTTACACCCTGTCAAAAGCCCGGCCAGAAGCAAAACCGGTATTAGCAGCCCGGCGCGGTATAGCATTCGGAAGTTTATCATGACCATAGCATAATCGCTTGCGGCATATGGGCAACGGGTCCGTCAATTTTTCTGGCGGCGCATATTATTTTATTGGGCACCAAGACCGTCACCCGCCTTTGCTTGGCATTCGATTGTCCGCCGTAACGCTCAATAAGCTGTTCCCCAGGCACCTTGGCAAATCCGACCAAAAGCGCACCGGTCCGGAAAGAATAATCTTCCCGCTGCTTTAACTGGAAATGGGCCATTCATAGTATAATCATCCGCCGGTTCGCTCGCCGCCGGCGGCGGGCGAACGATGCGGTCGTGGAAACGTCCGTGCCGGAATATCCCTGGAGATGCAATGACCATGCTTGGTTCAAATATTGTTGGTGCCGATACTCAAAACCCGTGGATTCAGCGGCATGAGGCCGCGCTGGTGGGAAATTACGGCAAGCTGCCGGTGGTGCTGACACGTGGGCGCGGTTCACGACTTTGGGATGACGCAGGCCGGGAATATCTGGATCTTTTCGCCGGCTTTGGCGGAACAATATTGGGGCATTGCCATCCGGCTCTGGTTTCAGCTCTCACGCAGCAGGCCCAGACACTTTGGGCTGTGGGAAATCAGTTTTACAGTCAGCCGCAGGTGCAGTTGGCTGAACGGCTGCGCAGCGACGCCTTTGATGGCCGCGTGTTCCTGTGCCACAGCGGTGCGGAAGCAGCGGAGGCCGCCATCAAACTTGCGCGGCTTGCCGGCGGTTCCCAGCGGACGCGTGTCATTTCCATGCATAAGGGTTTTCATGGCCGAACACTTGGCGCTCTTTCGGCCACCGCCGGTCCGGCGCAAAATGGTTTCGCCCCGCTGCTTTCAGGGTTTGTGCATGTCGAATTTAATAATATTTCCGCACTTGAAGGCCAGATGGATGGAACTGTTTCAGCCGTTATTTTAGAGCCAATTCAGGGCGAAGGTGGTATGAATATGCCAGCGCCGGATTACCTGCCCGCGGTGCGAAAGCTCTGCGACCGGCACGGCGCGACACTTATTTTTGATGAAGTCTGGACCGGCGTCGGCCGTACCGGCCAGTATTTCGGACATCAGCATTTTGGTGTCTTACCCGATATTATGACCATGGGAAAGGCACTCGGCGGGGGGGTGCCCATGGGTGGTATTCTGGCCCGACCGGCGAAGGCCGAGTTTTTTACGCCAGGAACCCATGGGTGCACGTTGGGTGGAAACCCGATTTGTGCGGCGGTCAGCAACGCTGTGCTTGCGACCATTGAAAAGGACGGCCTGCTGGAACAGGCTCGCGAATCCGGAGAACTTTTACGCAATGGAATAGCTGCATTTAATTGTGCCGGCCGGTGCATAAAGGAAATTCGTGGATTTGGGCTTTTCCTGGGGGTGGAACTATGCATTCCGGATGCCGCTCCGGTGGTTCGCCACGCACTTGCCCACGGCCTGATCATTAACGCCACCCAGAAAAATGTGCTGCGAATCTGTCCTTCACTGGTTATATCCCGGACAGAAATTCAGCGAAGTCTGGAAATTCTTGAAGCGGCCATTGAAAGCGTATAACTGCGTGTGCCGTGTGGCATTTCATGCCCGCTTTTCATTCGTTTTTCCGATCGCGAAGCGGTAAAATAGTGTGGCAACGTTGTTGCCGCGAAATTATAGGGAGTTTTTCACTGTGCTCATGGATGTCTCATGCATGAAATGCTCGCGCCCGGCAGTGGTGCACCTGACGGATATTACCGCCATTCCCGGTGGCAGCCGGGAAATTGTGCAGGTTCACCTGTGTATGAAACATGCCGTATCAGCTGGAATTGTCGGCAGTCTGCCGGTCGCACCGGACGTCGGCCATAAAAGCGGCCAGGCCACAGATGCCATTGCCAGCAGTGCGGAGGAAGGTTCCTCAGGTGAGGACGAACACGAAGAACAATTTGAACTTGATGACGCGATCGATGAATTGGCATTTCTGGACGACGACGCTGATGCAGACACCCCGTCGCTAAAAATTGCGGCCGATTCACCCGCAAAAGCCGCAGCATCCGGAGGCACCTCCGCTCCGGCGTCCCAAATCAAATGCCCATATTGCGGCACCACCTGGGACGACTTCCGCCGCAGCGGTGTGATGGGGTGTGCCAACGATTACGTCCTGTTTGAAGCCCAGTTAAACGAAGTTCTGGACGGCCTGCATGAAGGGCATGTGACCCATTATGGAAAAATTGCGGTACAAGCCCAAATAAGCCAAGCCGTTGTCCACGCGCGGACGCAACGTCTGCAGACGCGTCTGGCCGAAGCGCTGGCCCAGGAAAAATATGAAGAAGCCGCTCGCCTGCGCGATGAACTTAAACAACAAAGCTGATAGTGAAATAGTCACAGGGCTTTCCCATAGCCCCCGTGCAGTGAGCATTGACCATTGATTTTCAGTCATGAGTCATTGATGCCGGCCATGTCCAACGCTTCGCCAGCCATATCCAGGGCGGCGTCAATACCCATTTCCGATTGGGCCAGGATGGCCAGCGCCAGCTTGCCGACGCATTGCCGGATGCAGGGATCGGTCAGGTACTCCACTGGCGACTTGCCCTCCAGGCGCGCCAGCATCAGTGATCCAAGAATTGTTCCGCCGGCCTGCGTGGACGGCCCGTGGATGGCCGCGGGCGTGTGCGCTACGTAATGGTTCCAGAAGCGGTCTGCCGCGATCATAAATGGCCGCCACTTTTTGCCGCTCAAAAACGCCTTAAGCAGCAGATGATTGATAAATGTCGCTGTGTCGAAGGCGGGGTTGCCATGAAAGGCCACCTCAAAATCCAGCAGCATCAGCGGCGCGGCGCCCGGGTCGGAATCGGCTGGCGGAATCAGCAGCATGTTTTTTGGGGAATAATCGCCGTGAATCAGGCAAGTCGGCCGACTTGTCAGCAATTCAATTACCCGGTGAATCGCCGGTTGTGCGTCGGCGTGCGTTGGCAACAGGTGCCGTAGATAAGGGTCTATTCGCTGCTGGTCAAACAGCCGCCGGTCGGCAAAGCGGGCCAGCAGGGCCGGTTGGCCGGCGCTTTTTGTGTGAATTTGGGCTAGAAGTTCGGCCGCCGCCGTCGCCGCTCGCGGATCAATTCGTGCCGCCAGTAACTCTGTTTTAAAATTCAATGAACCAGCTGGCGCGGCGGAAATGGCCAGAACGCAATTCGCCGGGTCGTCCCAAAGCACCTTGGGGACACTGCCCGCAGGCAACAGGGGGGCCAAGCCATTAAGTGCATCTCTTTCAGCCCATATACGGTCCAGGTCCACGCGCCATTCGGCGGCGGTGGCAAAAAATTCCAGCGGCTGTTTGATCACAAAACAGTTTCCCTGCCGCATGCGCGAATCGGGAAAACCACGTTTCTTTTGACTCTCGCTGCGCATGTCCGTGCCGATCGGATCCCCTGCGCCCATGTCCATCAGCATCAATACGGTATTGGCCACGCCACCGGATAGATTTTTAGCCAGCACCTGGGCGCTGCTTACAGCGTTCCGCTGGCGAAGGTAGGCCGTCACATTGTCCACATTGAGTTTCTGCACGCATTCCCTTCGTTCAATTGGCCCATACTGTCCAGAATTTTTTTGCCCATCAGTCGGTCAGTGCGGTAACTACCGGGGCCTGCCAGCCGCACCGGGTAACTGGCGGACTTTTACCCGACCAGCGGTAAGCGTATAAAGCCGTCGTGGGCTTAATCGCGGGTATCGGACAAAAAGGCGGTCAATCGCCTCGGCGGGGGCCTCGGCTACGTTTGCCACAAGCAGAACAATGGTACGATTAAAATTTATTTTTTCATCATAAACGCGATGAATCAGGTCTGCGTCATTCGTGATCAGTTCCCATTGGTTTTTCGCCAAAAGGGCGAAAAACTCCGCCCGGCCCTGGGCATCCGCTGTGTCGGGCAATGGCGAATCGTCTGGATCTGGCCCCACGGCCCGGTGCGAATGACGACCCAGGGCTGCGGAACCTGGTTTAATGGCGATGTTGCCATGGAATAAAAACTGCATGGTGTGCCCTTTGGCTGTCAGGCGCCCGGCGGGCGCGGCGGATGAATTTACTTTGCTCCGCGGCTCAATTCAACCGGTTTGGAATCGAAGGCCGGGGCGGCATGATGCCCCAAGCGGGCAACCTGTCAGGCGGATGATTGTCCTATGGATTGTGTACAGCGGCAAGCGCTGCCAGCGCGCACGCCGCCAGCGAAACGTCATGCACCCGATGAATGCGCACGCCGCGCTGCGCCGTGAGCAGTGTCGTCAGCGCTGTCACGGTGTCACGTGCCGACCAGCCGGAAGCCGGAATTTCCGTCAACGTGGCATTCGGCGGCAGCAGCCCGGCCAGGAAGCGCTTGCGCGAAACACCAATAAGCACCGGGAATCGCCGGGCCACCAGGCGGTCAATTCCCGCCAGCAGTTTCCAGTTGTCCGCGTCGGTTTTTCCAAACCCGATTCCCGGATCCAGAATAATCCGATCCGCCCGGATGCCGGCATCCATCGCCGCATGCGCCCGTTGGACCAGGTAGTCAAAAACGTGCGTGCAGATGTCCGGATGCCCGCGCGCCGGCTGATCGGGTGTTTCCGGTGCCATGTGCATCAGCACTATCGGACTGCCGAATTCAGCGGCTACGTCGAGTATGTCCGGGTCAAATTCCCCGGCTGAAATATCGTTGACCATGTCCGCGCCCGCCTGCAACGCGGCCCTCGCCACATGGCTCAGGCGGGTGTCCACACTTATCGCCGGCCGACGCTGTGGACCGGCACCATAAATTCCCTCAATCACCGGCAGAATTCTGTGCAGTTGCCGGGCGGCATCCACCGGTTCGATACCGCGCCGGTGGAAGCTGCTGGCCTCTCCGCCAATGTCCACAATCGCCGCCCCCTTGGTGTACAGGCCCATCGCCTCGGCGATGGCTCCGCTGTGGTCAATTTCCTGATCGCGGCCGAAACGCCCGCCATCGCTGAAACTGTCCGGGGTGACATTCAGCACGCCCATAATCAATGGGCGATCCGAATTCAAAAGTTGAGACATTGTTGTATCAACGTGTGTAAATATCATATATACCTCCGCCGGATGGCATTATAGCCAGACCTGCCGGTGAATAACAGCGGAGCAGGTTGTTGTATCGTGTCGTGGCCCGCCGGGCGGCGGGGCTTGCAGACGCCGCCCCGCGCGTTTCTCGAATGTGCCCATGGGGCTGTCGCCCGCCAGCGGTGTGTCGGTTTTTGCGGCACGGCGATCATAACGATGGAAAAGGACGGCCCGACGGTTATTTCTATGCCGGGTAATGCGATGCGGTACATTGGGGAGGACAATGCGAGCGGTTCGAGGCATGAAAAATCATATGCCATCATGTGGGGCGGGCAAAAAAAGGGTGAACGTCACCAGATTAAATTGCGCGGATATTTGCCCGCTTCATCGGAAACTTAGACCTGTGGCATCATGTGTCACGCACCCCATGACTGCCAAACCGCCATATCCGGGTTGACAAGTCCGCCCAACTGGGCAAGATAGTCAAAGGATTATTGTGCCGGAGTAATATAAATGGCGGGTTATAAGGTTGGAATTGCCGTGGTACTCATACTGCTGGCGGTTGTGGTGGGCATTGCTGTATATGCCTTGTGGCCGGGCGGCCTGGGGCAGGCTTCATCCCATGCCATGCGCAGAGGGTTCCTTCAGGCGATCCGTGTGCATCAGTCCATGGGGGCTTTGGCCCCGGCCACCACTGGAACCGGCGCCGGGCATTTATATATGAAGGCGTATAGAAAGCTTGTGGCCCTTGCGCCTGACGCCGATGCCCTGGACAACGCCCGCCACAACACCGCCCCGGAAAAAGACCCGCAATTAATGAAAATTCTCTCACTCCTGGAACAGGCGGCCACGCGATCTATGGGCCGCAAGCATCTGGTGTTTGGTTCCAGTTTGCCGATTCCCGCCGTGGATGACCCGGTCGCGGATCGGATTTCCGCACTCGGCGATATCTGTTCGACCGCCGGGGCCGGACTGATGGTGGATGGCAAGCCGCACGCGGCGGAAAAAGCCCTGCAAGCCTGCGCACTGTTTGGTCAGCGGGTGTGGCGACGGGGACTGCTGGTTTCCGTCCGCGGCAATGCTTTGGGTGCGATGGAGTTTGGCGTGCAGGGACTCGAACAGATGTACAAACAAAACGGACCGCTTGCCAATCCGGAAAAATACAGTCTGTGCAAAAAATTGCGCCGGGCGATTGCCGTGGCCACAAAAAAATGGTTTGCAAAACTTGGATTCGTCTGCGTGACCGATCCGCGCGCCGCGGATATGGTATACATTGTCAAACATGACAAGGATTTATCCTGGCGGATTGCAGCCATCATGGAACTTGGCGTTGCCCGCTGGGCCACAGACTATTCCCCGCGTGCCGATGCCATTAAACACTATTTGAATCAGCGGACCTTAAGCCAGAATAAATGGATCCGCCGTGCCGCCAAACGCGCGGCCGGAATAACGCTCCAGGATATTCGCATGGCCAGTTAACCCACGGCAGGCGTTTTTCGCCCGCCAATCACATGCGCCACATGGCCACCGACTTGTCGGCGGTTAATTTCATTCAAATATACAGACGGTGCCGTGTCTCTTTAAGGGTAGCCATATGACCCCTCAACCAAATTGACTCTCTATGATAACGCAACCATACGTTTCGTCCGGGGGCTATTTCAATCCTGATCTGTAAGCGTGCCCGATCGCGGAGTGGGAATAACCGCGCCCGGCATCAAAATGAAGCAAATCGCCGCTTTCATCTGTTCAGTTTTTCAACGCTAGAAAACTATCTGCTCTGGCCGCGACCGGCGCCGGGGTGACTGCTTTGTGGTAAGCAAGGTTGTCAAGCGTGCGTACACATTTTCATTTTTGCGGGCCGCGGCCCCAGGCCAGAAAAGTTGACCAGGCGACACGCGATCAGGTGGGCACCGGAAGAAGCTGGAAATTGTCGGGCAATATGCCAAATTGCCAGGGATGGGGTGACGATTTTAACCGCAAAGGGCAATAAGTACCCAGGCTTTCTTAATCGCCAAGCCGCGCCGCTCCACGGATTCCGCGACGGACGCTTTTCAGGTGACACACGGCAGGCTATCATTCGCGTGCTTGGACTAATGGGACTCAAAATTGGGACGGTGCTTTGGCCAGTCAGAAACACAATAAAATTTCCAGGTTCAAACCGCCTGCCCGTGTTGGCGCAAGACGGTTTTGCCCCAGACGATGTTCGGCGCGTGTCGCCATGCTGGCTCTTTCCGTGGCCGGCATTGCCGCCGTCGGCGGCGCGGCAACGGCGCAGTTCGTGCCAAGTCCTATTCAGCCGACTGTATTTCCGGTGCTTCAACCGGGTAGCGCGGTGAATATTCCGATGGTCGCCCAGGCGGGCGGTACGGATGTATGGGTATCCGCGGATGGCGTGCAGCATATATTGTTGACCGGGCAGGTGCTGGTGAGTGTCGGGTATCGAACCTTGCGCGCGGACAATGCGGCGGTCTGGCTGACGCCGATCGCCTTTGGTGGTTCCAGCATTTACAAAGCCGAGATATATCTGGCTGGCCACGTCAGCATCAGCGAAGGCCGCAAGGGCAACGCGGTCAGCCGTGGCACTGAAATGCTGGTGACCACGGAAATTTCCGGCGGCGTGCGATTGGGCGCTACCAACCCGGTTGCCGCGAAGGAAAGCGGATCGCCAATTGTACTTCGCGGGGAAAAATTAATTCGTGAGCTTTCGGCCCGCCCGGTGGCTTTGAACTATATTCCGACCGTGCAGATTCAACCCACGGAGACCGCGCTTGGGCTGGGATGGATCGCTCGTGGCTCGCGGAATCAGGTTTCACCACTGATAACCAGCTCGCAGCAGGCGATGAAGAGCACCGCGCATGGCGGAGCTATGCAAAAGCCGGCGCTGGTTTTTGCGACGGGTGATAAAATTACCGTTTCCGTTGAAGGCACGCAGCGCGTGACCACCGCGGAAGGAGAATTTATTCTGGTGCGACAGGTTCCCGGACAGGCCGCACTGGAACTTCGCGCCAACGATGCCGTGCTGTTCAGTCCAGCCGGGTCGGGCCATCACGTGCGGCCAGTGGGGCCGCGCAATGGCATTACGGAAAAAGTGCAGGGAGTTTATCTGGATGGCGATGTCACCATAACCCAGGGGAATCAGACAGTTCACGCCAGCCAAGTCTATTATGACTTTACCACCAACCGGGCCATCATGCTTGACGCGGTGTTAAGCACCTACGATGTCGCGCATCATTCGCCCCTGTATATGCGTGCCACAAAGATTTTGCAGTTGGCCAAGGGAAGTTTCGCCGCCAAATCGGTCAAGCTTTCCACGGACGATTTTTACGTCCCGCATTATTACATTGGCGCCGGTTCCATGACCGTGCAGTCCATATCCGGGCCTGTGGTGACGCAGCCCAATGCACATGGCGGCGCGATATATGCGTATACGGGCAAGGATATTACCGGTAATTTCATGGGATTGCCTTTTTTCTACTGGCCCGAAATATCCGGAACCACCGCCCAGCCCACCACGCCGCTGCGGTCCTTCGGCGTGGGCTATTCCAACACATTTGGTGCCTCCCTGACCACGGACTGGAATCTGCTGGAACTGCTCGGTCAGAATCCGATTCCAGGATTTGATATGGGGTTGAATCTGGATGAATATTCCAATCGCGGGCCTGGCATTGGGATCAATTCGCATTTTCGGCTGCCGGACCAGCCCAACGCCCATGGCTCACTGCAAAGTTTCCTTATGTATGACGACGGGACCGACCAGCTAGGTGCCAATCGCGACAACCTGCCGCTGTCATCCCACGTTCGCGGCTTTGCCTCTGGCCGCTACCAGCAGGACCTTTCGCGGCAATGGACGCTGGCCGTGCAGGGGTCGTATATTTCCGATGAGAACTTCCTGGAGCAGTATTTTCAGAATGAATATGCCACCGCCCCCGAACAACAGACCTCCATTGATCTGCGGCAACAGCACGAAACCGAAGGCTTTACCATTATCGGAAAATGGAATCTGAACCGCTTTGTGGCCAATGCGGACCTGGAAGACAATGAATTTTCCGTCCAGCGGTACCCCGAAGCCCATTATTGGCGGCAGGGCGACAAACTCTTGGGAATCTTCACTTATTATTCCGATACCAGCGGCGGCGTCCTGAACGACAAATTCAGCTCTCTGACGCCGGCCCAGCGTGCGCTGACGCTGAATTTTCCCGGCATGAACCCGAATGAGAGTTTCAGCAACTACTATCTGGCCAATGGCTGGACGGACAACAGCGTGGCACGCGGTGACACCCGCCAGGAAATAGACCTGCCACTGGGTGCCGGGCCGATTGAATTTACGCCCTTTGTCACCGGCCGCCTGACTTACTGGGACACCAGTTTTCCGGTCACCAACAACCAGACCGGTGGCAATACCACGCGGGCCTGGGGTGCGGGCGGGTTTCGTTCAACGGCGACATTCTGGAAGGTGTATCACGGGTTTAATTCCGATTTTCTGGATGTGCATTCTCTTCGCCATATTATTCAGCCGGAAGTCAGTCTGTTTGCGTCCGGCTCCAATGTGCAGCGCGGCTATCTTCAGCCGTTTGACCGGAACGTGGAAGGCATTACCGACGCCAGCGGCGCCGAATTTGCTTTGCGGCAGATTCTTCAAACCAAGCGTGGCCGACCCGGCGAGCGGCAAATCGTCGACTGGATCACCCTGAATGTATCGGCGGATATGTTCTGGAATGTACCGACCACCGGTCCATTCAACGCGGCCAATCCAATGTATGCCGGCGCGCCATTTTCCACCAGCGATTTCGGCCAGCCAACGATCGGTTATTACGACTTCAGCCGTCCGGAGCTAAGCCAGGTGGCCGACAGTTTAAACGCCAATGCAACCTGGCGGGCCGGTGCCAATGTGCGGGTTCTGGCGGATGAAAGTTATAATCTGGACGTCAATCAGTTGGAAGAATTTGATACCGGCGTGGTGATTGACCAGTCGCCGGACATATCCTATTTTCTGGGAAACAGCTATATCCGGGCATTGGAAACCGATCAGTGGACGGCTTCGATGGATTACCGGCTGACCGAGAAATATTCGTTCGCAGTGACGCAAAGTTACGATTTTGCCATTGATCATAATATTCTCTCGCAGTTGACGATCGTGCGGAAACTGCCGCGGTTTTATTCAGGCGTTACGCTTAGCTACAATGCCGACACACGTTCGGAGGCCGTGTTTTTCAGCATCTGGCCGGCCGGCTATCCGCAGTATGGCGTTACCAATACCTCCGCGCTTCAGGGGGCGCTCCCCTGATGGCGACCCGCGATCGGCCAGTGCGCGGGGGATATCACAATGCCCAACTGGTTTACTGTTATTGCAGTTAAATATGGTGACATGTGTATGTATAAGGAATTTCACCTGTTCGCGAATGTCGCTGATTCTGCGGCTATTTGAAGTCAGACAAAATGCCATCTGCGCCGTTTAATACGGTGGCGTTGGAATAGCGACAAATAAAGCGACAATCTCGCATCGCACGCGGAGAACAATTGGCCGGACTATTTGATGACGATCCACCGCCCGCCCGCCCGGCGAAATCCGGTCGTCGACCGATGCGCAAAACTCCCATGGACGCGATACGGGGCGTCGGGCAACCGGATGCCAATCACGCAAAATCCGGACTTGGCAATCCAACCCAAACCGCCCCAAACCAATCGCCAACAGAGTTGGCCGCATCACTGCCTGTTGTGAAGCCCGGCGCAGTCATTCGACCGCCTCGATTGCGGCGGTCGGCAGCCGCGATTCTTGAATCCAAAACGGAATCTCAATCCGAAGCCCAGGCTGAATCAGCCCCAATATACAGCGTGGCGCAGGTGAACAGCCTGATTCAGCGGGCCATTGTCACCCATCTGCCGGCGGCCATTCTGGTGCAGGCGGAAATTTCCAATTTTTCAGTCTATGGAAAAGGGCACGCGTTTTTTAAGCTGAAAGATGCCAATGCAGAAATTTCCTGCATGATGTGGCGCGACACGCTGGAGCGCCTGCGTTTTAAGCCGCAGGATGGGTTGGCCGTACTGGCGGAAGGAACTGTCAAGCTTTATGAACCACAGGGGCGGATAAATTTCTATGTCAGTCGGTTGATCCCACGCGGGGCCGGGGAACTGGAACTGGCGTTTCGGCAGCTTTGTGAAAAGTTGCGCGGCGAAGGCTTGTTTGATCCGGCGCGGAAACGGCGTCTTCCGCTGCTGCCGCAACGCATCGTCATTGTCACAAGTCCCTCGGGAGACGTGATTCACGATGTGCTGACCACCGCCTGGCGGCGATTTCCTGGTCTGCAGGTCATGGTGTTTCCGGTCCGGGTGCAGGGGGCCGGGGCGGCCCGGCAGATCGCCGAGGCCATTGAACAGATCAATGCCCACGCGACTGAACTGGGAGTGGATCTGATTCTGCTGGTCCGCGGCGGTGGTTCGCTGGAAGATTTATGGGCTTTTAATGAGGAAATCGTTGCGCGGGCCATATCTGCCAGCGGACTGCCGATTGCCACCGGTGTCGGCCACGAACCAGATACCACAATTGCCGACCTTGTGGCGGACCTGCGCGGCCCGACTCCGACCGGTGTAACGGAATTGACCATTCCGGATGTCCAGATTTTTTTGCGCCATTGCGGGACCTGCGCCGATACCATGCGCCACGCGCTGGCCAACGCTCTGCTTCATGGAGACAAGGACCTGCGCGTCGCCGCCGGGAATCTGGCAGGAAAATTTCAAGCGATTATCCATGGTCGTCAGCGGCGGATTGATGACAGGGCAACCCGGATTGCGTCCGTTGAACCGCGGCACGCCGTTGCCCAGGGCTGGCGCCGACTTGAAGATGCGCAGCGCAGGCTTCGCGCTGCACCCCAGCGGGATTTGCAGCGATCTGCTCAGCGGCTGGCCACAATGAAGGAAAGGCTGGAACGTCAATCGCCACGACTGTTGCTGGCCCAATGTTATACGCGGCTGTCGCCAGCCCGCCGACAACTTGCCGCAGGCATGGAACTTGCTCTAAGGGGCCGGCACGCCATATTGGAATCCGCAAGGCAGCGACTGGAACTAATTGGTCCGCAGGCGGTTCTCAAACGCGGCTTTTCGATTACGACCGATTCGGCCGGACGGGTTCTGTTTTCGGTCAAGCAGATTACGACGGGACAAAGTTTAACGACCCGACTTGCCGATGGCGAAATTCGAAGCGATAACGCCCGCTTGCATTCGGACACCGGTGCATGAATTGTAAATCGCCACGTTGACGGACAGTTGTTGTCCGATGCAGCTACGCTCCGGGCTGCGGACGAAGGCCCGTTTCCCGTTATAACCATGAAAAGGATTCGCAAGTCCCTCGCTTTTCTGGGTGCGTTTTGCCCGTCGTTTCCAGCGAACCGGCGGGCCGGCCGCTTATTCGCGGAGCAATCAGGCTTCAGTCGTCAGTTTCTCCACCAGGCGACGGCCCAGACGCTGGAATTCCCCGGCTCCGTGAAAGCTTATGCGCTTATAAACCCGCTGAAACAGCGGTGCCGAAATATCACCTTCTACTTGCAACCAGGGGTTGGCGGCAAGAAACGCCGGAAATTCAATTTCATAACGCGCGTAAAGCGCTGACCATCGATTCTGAAAGGCAGTTTCACTGATCGCGTCATCGGAGCGATCGTGCAACAATCCATACACATCGGCGATGAGCGGAAAATCCTTCGTCATGCGGGCCAAATCGCCTGGCGCTGTGATCGCATGGGCCAGTGAACGGTCCAGAAAATGTGTTTCGTAAAAGTGCATCTCCCTTTCCATCACTTGCGATTCCAAATGGAATCTGGCGGCAACCCGCTGCAATTGTTTTCGCGGATCTGCCAGCAAATTTTCATAGCTGACCGTCACATTTGGACGATTGAGCGTATCCTGCACGCTCCGCACGGTGCATTCCAGCCACAGAGCCATTCCTGTGATATGCTTAAGCCCCGATGAGGCGCAAAGCGAATCGGCCACGGCGGCTGGATTCCGCAAGGCAACCAGATAGTTATCCTGGCAGGATATTTCGGCAAATAACGCCTGCCAGAAAAATAATAAGCGGTTCATTCGCGGATCTTTCATCGCCCATAATTTGCGGTTGGCGAAGCGCTGGCCAAGGATATTTTTTGCATCTCGGTGGATACGTCCATATTCCGCTGACGATTCAACCCGTGCCCGGGAAAACCCCGGCCAGCCCAGATGCCTGTCGGCCAGTTTCAGAAGCTTGGTGTTAATGTGCTGAATTGCGGTGTCTTCCCAGAAGCCACGCGGATTATTGGCATTTGGGGGCACCATTTCATCGCCCAAGTCGATACCGAATACCGGAAGCAGGCGGGTTAATGCGCTTGTGCCACTGCGCGGCGAACCTAGCACCACGAAAGCAACTTTTTTTTCCATAACCTTCCGGCTCCCGCATATGTCCGACAATTTGCCGTTTTTGTCGGCACGCTGCCACAATTTGCTCGTAAGCCGCGCCTTGGGCGCTCCGGTTGCCCATCACTCCATCGTCCAGCCAAACGCAGAGAGTTCAAATTCGTTGCAATTACGTCCAGTTTTAAGGTTATCGGGCGGGAAATACCCCGGGCGCGGGACCGACCCGATGGGGCAATTCCCTGGTTCGCATACCGGACTGGTTACGCGATTTGCGTCACACGCCGACGGGCTGTTTCAGGGGGGCTTTTTCATGGGGCCATGCCGGTGCTTTGCCCAGCACGTCTTCCCAGCAGCATCGCAATACCTCTGCCACAGACCAAGCCTGAGCAATACAGCCACGTGGCTGGTGCGGTGCGTCGCCATCGGCAATTTCGCTTATTGAACCAATCCCCGCCATCAGCAAGTGGGATTCAAACGGCTGTATAAAGCCATACGCCTTTTGACGGGCTGCCGCCGATCCGCCATTGGCCCGTACATACGCCGACACAAACGGGCCGATCAGCCACGGCCAGGCGGTGCCCTGATGATAGGCATGGTCCCGGCTGTTCTGATCGCCGCAATAGTGGCCGATATATCGGGCCGAACCGGGTGCCAGCGTCCGCAGCCCCATTGGTGTTAAAAGGTCGCGCTGCACCACGTTGACCACGGCGGCGGCCTTGTCCGTCGGCAACATGCCAAACGGCAGGCTGGCGGCGATAATCTGATTCGGGCGAATGGAGTCATCTGGTGTGCCATCGGGTGAAATGACATCAAACAGGCAATTGCGGGCCGGGTTCCAGAATGTTTTAACAAAATTTGCGGCACAAAGCTGTGCTGTGGCGGCAAATGAATCGGCACGCGCGTTGTCTGCGGCGGAACGGGCTATAAATTCCATTACTTTTAAGGCATTGAACCAGAGGGCTGAAATTTCCACCGGCTTGCCATACCGCGGCGTGACCACTTCGCCGCCAATTTTTGCATCCATCCAAGTCAGTTGCACGCCGGGTTCGCCGGCACAAATCAGGCCGTCAACGTCCATATGAATGCCGAAATGGGTTCCGGTGCGGTATTTGTCCAGAATCTGGCAAAGGGGCGCGTAAAGGTAATCCCGCAGAAGGGCGCCATCTCCGGTGTAACGCCAGTATTGATACGCGGCCTGCACAAACCAGAGTGACGCATCCACTGTATTGTAATCCGGCTGGTCGCTTTCATCGGGGAAGCGGTTGGGCGTGAGTCCATCGCGAATATGATCCGCAAATGTAACCAGCACGCCGCGCGCCGCGGCCTGGCTGCCCGTCACCAGCGCGATGCCTGGCAGACTGATAAACGTGTCACGTCCCCAGTCTTCAAACCACGGATACCCGGCGATGATCGACATTTTATTTGGATTCGCCTTGTCCGCACTTCGTGTAACCAGGAATTGTTCAGCGGCTGTGCTTAGTTTGGCCAGCAGATCCGTCATTTCGCCTGCGTTGCCCAGCCGGGAGCCAAGTTGTTCATGACGCCGCCGACACCCGTCAATCAACCGCTGCTGTTCGGTAATAGCGACAGGATGCGTGGCGGCAATCAGCACAGCCGGACGACCGATTTTAAGTGTGAATTCCAAGGCGCCGGGGGTCCACAAGTCGTCCATATCCGGGTAGCCGCGGGCACGTTCCTCGCGCAGCACGAAATTGTACCACCAGCATTGGCCTTCACTGAAATGATCGGCATTGTGGCTGATAAAAACCTTCAGCGGACATTGCGGTGCCGAAAGCAGCAGCGCTTCGTGGGCACCGGCACCGGTGTCCACGCTCCAGCCGGCGCGGTTGGAAGCCGTGGTGGTGGCATGAAAATGCCGGCCGGCCATCATCGGTTGAACGTGGAGCAGAACCTCGGCCTTTCCGGCGGTGCCCTGAACGAGGTCGTAACGAACGATGACGACATCCTTGCCGTGCGGCATGAAAATGGATTTTTCCACGATGGCATCGCCGCAGGCATATCGCCAGACCGGCCCGGCCCCGACTTCGCAGGAAATGAGGTTCTGGTAGCCGGCTGGATCCATCAGATCGGGAAATTCATTGGTGGAGAGCGGGTAGCTTTTCTGGCCGATCCAGACGCGGTCTTCCACACGTGAAACCAGCACAATACGATCGACCGGCGGCCGGTTGGGGGCCACGAGATATCCATGGTATTTACGCGTATTGACACCCGCAATTGTGCCCGACGCGTAGGCACCGCGCCCATTGGTGCAGAGCCATTCACGGGTAATGGACGCGTCCAGATTACGACATGTTTTTTGATCAATACTGATTGGATTCATGGTCAACGGTTCCTTGTTATCGCGCTGTATCGGGTCGGTCAGGCGCTTAACCAGGCGGCCAGCAGGTCGCGTGTTGCGTGCAGATCGTCCTTGTGGGTCATTTCCGTGACGGTGTGAATGTATCGCGTGGGAATACTGAGTGTAATGGTTTTCATGCCCGCGCCGCTGCGCTGCATGGCGCCGGCGTCGGTGCCGCCCATGGGCAAAATTTCAAGCTGGTACTTTATTTTTTCATCGCGCGCAACTTTCACGAACTGATCCACAAGTCCATGATCGCTGATTGACGCGCCATCCATGACTTTAATTCCGACGCCTTCGCCGGCGCGGGTAACCGCCTGGTCGTCCGGTATGCCGGGTGTATCGCAAGCCAAGGTGGTATCCAGGGCGATGGAAATGTCCGGCTCCAGGCCAAAAGTGGCCGGCCCGGCACCGCGCAGACCGACTTCTTCCTGCACGGTAAATGCAACGGCGATTTGATAGCGAGATTTCTTCACCCGCTGCATGGCCCGCACGGCGGCCCAGACGGCCGCACGGTTATCCATTGCCTGCCCGCACACAAAATCGCCTATCTGGCTGAACGGCTTGACCAGTGTCACCGGGTCGCCGACGCGAACCAGGTCGCGTACTTTTTTTGCGGCCAGACCGGTATCCACAACGAAATCACTTACCAGAAATATCTTTTTCCGATCCTCTTCCGTGGCAATATGAATCGGCTTGCCGCCGGGGTTCAGCACGCCGGAAATATCTTTGCGGCCCTGTATCAGGACGGTGTTGGCCGCCAGATTTCGTGTATCAAACCCGCCCGCGTTGTGCACGCGAATGAAACCTTTGTCATCAATGTGCCGCACATAAAAGCCGATTTGGTCCATGTGGGCGGCGATCATCACGCGCGGCGGTTTTTCGCCGGCGGTGGCCTTTGTGGCATGACGCAGGCAGATCAGATTGCCCATCGCGTCGACACGGGTTTCATCAAACAGACCGGCGATTTCGTTCTGTACCACCGCCCGAACACGCTCTTCGCGGCCCGGCACGCCTGGTGTTTCCGTCAACAGTTTGAGAAATTCCACAGCCATGACTCCTGCGCATTAGACCGCCTCCCCGCCGGCACCAATGCCGGACGGAAAAGACCGTTTGCCACAAGGGCATTATCGGGCCTGACGGGAAATTGGCAAACGGCTTGCGGCCGTGGTGGCGCTGGCGCGTCGGGTTAAAGTTTGACCGCGGCAATCAGATCTCGCACATGCTGCACGGATCCGTCAAACAGTCGCTTCTCATCAGTTGTGAGTTTGACTTCAAGAATCTGTTCAACGCCGCGGGTGCCGAGTTTCACCGGGACACCAACAAAATAGCCGCCGACGCCATATTCCTTATCGCAATACGCGGCACAGGGCAGAACACGTTTTTTGTCGCGGATAATGGCTTCCGCCATTTGTACAGCCGCGGCGGACGGGGCGTAATAGGCCGACCCGGTTTTCAGGAGATTCATAATTTCGGCACCGCCGGCGCGGGTGCGCTTGACGATTGCCTCAATTTTTTCGGCGGACATAAGTTCCGGCAGCGGAATGCCGCCCACGCTGGTGTACCGCGGCAGGGGAACCATGTCATCACCGTGGCCGCCCATCAACAGTGCCTGTACATCTTCCACGCTTACGTCCAGTTCCGCCGCAATGAAGCTGCGGTAGCGGGCGGTATCCAGTACGCCGGCCATTCCGACCACGCGGTGCGCGGGAAAGCCGCTGGCTTTGTGTGCCACATAAACCATCGCATCCAGTGGATTGGAAACCACCACCAGCACGCTGTTCGGAGAGGCCGCGGCGACCTGCTGGGCCACTGATTTTACAATTTCCGTGTTTTTCGGGAGCAGGTCGTCGCGGCTCATTCCCGGTTTGCGGGCCAAACCTGCCGTGATAATGACCACATCGCTGTCACGCGTGGCGTCATAGCTCGTGGCACCGGTAATGCGGGCATCATAATCTTCAATCGGGGCGGCCTCGGCCAAGTCCAGGGCTTTTCCCTGTGGCACGCCATCAATCTGCGGTATATCCACCAGAACCACATCGCCAAGTTCCTTGGCCGCGGCCCAGTGTGCGCTGGTTGCACCCACATTGCCGGCCCCAATAATGCTGATCTTCGCTCTTTTCATATTCCGACCTTTCATTGGTTGAATTCGCAGCTTGTTTCCAGCGGCAAACCAGTGTCACCGCACGGGAATGTTGTAAGCTATCCGCAGCCGGCGTGCAATCCTTCAATCCGGGAATGTCGAATGTCGCCAATCTGGCGCGGCGATTCATATTTATTGCTTCCGATGGTACATTAACGGAATGATGCGCGGTGCTGAAAAGACAACTCCTGCCTCCGGCCAGCCGGGCGTGCAAGTCGCGGTACTTCCCGTGGCCCGTCGGCCATGTCGAATCGGCCCATTTGACCTGGCAATTCCGGCCATGCAGGCGGGACTGGCTGGTTATAGCGATATGGCCATGCGCGTGGTCGCCCGCAGGCGGGGCTGTCCCTATGCGGTCACCGAAGCATTGCTGGACCGCGTCCTGCTCAAGGGCGGTCGTGGTCTGGAAAAAGGGGCGATTCTCTGCGATGCCGACCACCCGGTCGCGGGCCAGCTTATGGGCAGCGAAGCGGATGAACTGGCCGCGGCGGCCGGAATTCTATTGGACGCGGGCTTTGACGCTATCGATTTGAATTTCGCCTGCCCAGTCCGCAAGGTAATGGGCCGGTGCCGGGGCGGGTATCTGCTCAGTGACCCGGAACAGGCCATCCAAATAATGCGCCGCGTTCGCGATAAAGTGTCCGGTCCGCTGACCATTAAACTGCGGCGGGCATTGGATGAATCCGCGCAGGCGGCGGACTGGTTTGCCATGATTTTTTCGGAAGCTGTGAAGCTGCAATTCGCAGCCATTGCCGTTCATGGCCGCACGGTGGAACAGAAATATACCGGCAGGGCGAATTGGGAATTCCTGCGACAGTTGAAGGCGGGGAATCCCGAAACAGTGATTTTCGGCAGCGGGGATGTGTTTTCGGCCCAGGATGCCCTTGGCATGTATCAGCAGACCGGCCTGGATGGTATCTGGGTGGCGCGTGGGGCAATCGGCAACCCGTGGATATTTTCCGAATTTGCCGCGCTGGTGCAGGGTAAGCCGCTGCCCGACCCGCCGACCCTTCTGGCACAAAAAGAGGCGCTCCTGGAGCATTTCGGTCTGGCGGTAGAGATTTACGGCGAGGAATCCGCGTCGCGGCAGATGCGAAAAATCGGCATTAAATATTCACGGTTGCATCCGGCCGGAGCCGAAGTATGGCGGCGATTCATCGCCGTGCGTTCCCATGCCGACTGGCTGGCGGTGCTGGATGAATTCTACGGCACTGACGGCCCGGGCCAGCGGACCGCCAGCGTGGCCGATGCGCAGGATTTATACAAGGATTGCGCAGCCGGCGCGGGGGTTTTGTCTTGAATTCTGAACCTATTGAGTTAAAAGAGAATGCACATATATTGATTGTAAAACCAAGTTCCCTGGGGGATATTGCCACCGCCCTTCCGCTGCTGTGCGACATCAAGGCCCGGTTTCCCGAAAGCCGAGTGGACTGGCTGGTTCAGCCGGTGTTTGCGGACCTGGTCCGCGGCCATGATGCCATCAACCGGGTTATTCTTTTTGATCGGGCGAAAATTTCCCGCTGCTGGCGCTCCGTTGACGGGCACATCGAATTTCGCGGGCTGTATCGCCAGCTTCGCCAGACGCCCTACCAACTGGCGATCGACGCCCAGGGGTTGTTCCGATCCAGTCTGCTATGCCGGTTAAGCGGTGCCCCCCAGCGCATCGGCTTTGCCGATGCACGCGAAGGGGCGACGCGATTTTACACCCATCGGGTCGACATATCCCGTGATCGGGAACTTGCCGTGGTGCGAATGCGGCACCTGTTTTCGCCGCTGGGAACACCCCCTGCGCGGGCGGAATTCCGTATGCCGGTGCGGCCCGCGGCGCGTGATAAAATCAGGTTTCTTCTGCCAGTTGGCCGTCGCATTGCCGTGGTTATTCCCGGCGCGCGGTGGCACGCAAAAAGGTGGTCGGAATTGGGCTATGTGGAAATTGTCCGCAAGCTGGAAGCCGCCGGCCTTTTTGTGGTGGTGACCGGCAGCCCGACGGAAAAAGACCTCTGTGCGCAGGTTGCCGCCGGCGGGGCAGCAACTCTGAATCTGGCCGGAGAGTCAAGCCTGGCGGAAATGGTGGCCCTTATCGCTGCGGCAAATATTCTGGTTGGCAACGACAGCGGGCCACTGCATGTGGCCGCAGCGCTGGGCACACCGCTGGTGGGACTGTATGGTCCGACGGATCCGGCTTCCGTCGGTCCTTATGGCCAGATGGACCATGTCCTGCGGTTTGATGACATTGGCGACTATCGCGACAACACGCTGGACCGCAGCCAATCATTAAAACGCCTGCCCGTTGAAACCGTGTGGAATCTGGTCTGGGCATTGCTGACCGCTGGCAATTCGACGGAGCAATTATGAAACACCAATCGCAGACGCGGGTCAGTCATCCGGGTGGGGTAACACGTGTGGCGTTGACATGCCCATTGGTGCTGGCCAGCGCATCGCCACGACGCGCAGACCTGCTTGAGCGCGCAGGTTATCGTTTTTCTGTGATCGCCAGTCCCGTGTCAGAGCCGGCGAGGCGACCTTCCAGCGTACCGCTGCGACTGTGGCCGGCCTGCGTGGCCGGTATAAAGGCCCAAGCCGTCGCTGCAAAATTAAAATCGCATACCTTGGTCATTGGTGCGGACACCATTGTGACACTCGGCGGGCAGATTATTAACAAGGCCCGGAATCGGCATCACGCCAGGGAAATCCTTTTGCGACTTTCCGGACGGGAGCATCAGATATTAACCGGATTGGCGCTGTTTTCCGACGGCCATTGCCGCTTCGCGACCGCGGTTTCAATCTGCCGCATGAAAAAACTTTCCCGAACATGGCTGAATGCCTATCTGGATTCCGGCCTGTGGCGCGGCAAAGCTGGCGCGTATGGCATTCAGGACGATCTTGCCAATGGGGCCGGCGGCAAAGATCCGATCATCAGACTTTTGCATGGCGAATGGTCCAATGTAGTCGGCCTTCCCATGAATCTGCTGGCACAGGAAATGGCTCTGATGAAACAGGACATTCAAGACAAGGATGCCAAATTATGATTCGCAAAGCATTTATCATGGCGGTTCACCCTGAAGCGCACATGGAGTACCAGCGGCGGCATAATCCGGTCTGGCAGGAGCTTCTGGACACGCTTAAAAACCATGGCGTGCATAATTATTCCATTTTTCTGGACGCCCGCACCAGCTCGCTCTTCGGCTATGTGGAAATTGAGGATGAAAGCCGCTGGCGGGCGATTGCCGCCACGCCGGTCTGTCAACGCTGGTGGAAGCAAATGGCGGACATTATGCCGCATCACACCGATAACAGCCCGGTTTCGACCGAGCTTAAAGAAGTGTTTCATCTGGATTGATCCGGCAGGCGTCGCTATGCCGTGCGCAAATCGTCCATAACGATTCCGGCCAGGCCTTCTTTTCCTTCCGCGGTCAGCCAGACTCGCGAGACATCCGCATTGGCATCAAGCCAGCTGAGTTGTCGCAAGTAAATCAGGGCGGTTTGCAGGCGAGCTTGATCGCTTTCTATGCTGGTGATCAGATCTGCCACCAGCGAGCCGCGGCTGCGGCCGGAAAGTTGAATCAGAATATTGGCCGCGGTCAGTTTATCCACCGCCCGGGTTAAATGATCCAGCAGTTCTTTCTGTGGCCATGCCCGGACAACCATTTTTGGGCCAATCAGCAGGGGCCGCACAAACCATTTGTCCGCGGGAATATCATTCATGTCGCCAAGCTGCATTCCCAGGAACCCCATGCTGGTCAGATCGGTTGCGGTCTGGCTGACGGATGTAATCTGTTTGCCTTCGTTGTCTGTGCGTATTAATTCCGCTTCCGGAGTGACATTGTATTTTTCCCGCAGATACATCAGCGGCAGCAGAATCGCGGAAAACAACAGCACAAAAAAAAGCCACCAGATATGGGGCCACCCATGATAACCCCAGGTTAGAACATTATTGGCAAAATAAAACAGCGTGCCTAACACCACCGGGCCGAGAAAAGACAAGGGTATTCCCGCGCCCAGAAGAATCATGATCTGGGTGCGTATCGCCTTGTGGCGGCTTTCCATGGCCGTAAGAACGATCGGTACCGCGGAATGCACGGATGCTGAAACTGGCACATTGTCGGTCATGAAATCACACTATCTGTGGTATCGAGTTCCGTTGAAGCCTTCAGTTACAGCTTAGGCCGGGCCGACAGGCGTGCACGTCCCGCGGCTATCAGCACTGCGGCGGTCATGAAAATCGCCAGGCTCTCCGGTTCGGGTGTAGGAATGCCGAAAGCATTTAATGTGTCATTGGCGGCTGCGGCGGCCAAATAAGAATCGGCAGCGGTGGTTGGGTGCAATCCGTCCCAGAACAGATACTGGTCCGGATTGACCGACTTGCCCTGTGCGGGCGCAGTCAAATTCGTAAAGCCATATGCGGCAGGATCGGCGGTCAAACTTGCAAAAAGTGCGTTGACATCCACCTGAATAATTTTAATTCCCGGCGACGCGGTTTCCAACGTAGAAATATCGGCGGCCTGCTGGGTGTTATAGGTGTTTGTGGCACTCGCGATGGCTGCAGAAAGCGGTGATCCCGCGCCTTGCGGCGTGGCGGCCAGCGGCGGCAGGTTAAACCACAGGAAATACTTTCCGCCGCGACTCGTCAAGTCTGAAATGTAGCCGGCAATATTATTCGCCGCCGTGGTGCCCGCGGTTATAACCGAGGCCGCGGTGGCGCCGGTTGTTGACGCGGCGTTCAGAATATCATTGGCGCCGCCCCAGAAGGCATATAACGAATTGGCACTGATCGATGTGCCGGGGGAAAATTGTGATTCAAATGCGGAAACTTCCGTGCTCATTCCAGCCTGAAACTGTCCTGCGGAAGTATTCACGACAGTGTTCCCGGTGACCGCACCGGCTACCGCAAAATTCGTTCCGCCGGGATTAAGCGAATAGCCGCCGGTGAACAGGTAGTCGGCCAGAAAACCAGTGGACATGGCAGGAACCGGACTTGGTAGCCCCAGGTCGGTGGTGAATTGCTGATCCCATAGCCCAAGTTTAGTGGTGGATGGTGATGTGTTGGCCCCATCGGTAAATTCGCCCGGCGCATAATTTGGTGGTGCAGGAATATAAGAGCTGTAGCTTGGATAATTGGCCAGCAGATTTGCCAGGTTGCCCGTATCGGAAAGGCTGTCGCCGAAGACCACCATCTGATTCACCGGCAAAATCGGAGCGGCCGCAGCCTGTATGGGCGAGGCAACCGCCGCGCTAACCACCGCGATTGCGGCCAGAGTCATAAGTTTCAGGTGTCGTGGTTTCATATCGGCATGTCCTCGGGTTGTCTACCGGTTTTGTATTCAGCTAGGCTATCGTAGCCGTTGCCCCAGCCCCAGACAAGACACCCGCCCCTGAAGAACTGGGCTGGCGCAATCGATTTTTCCGGTGGATTGCAAATCGCCCAAAGATCGCGGCTGATTTCAATGGATTGCGTTCGACGATTGGCCAGCCACAGTCAATTTCAACGAACCGTTCCGCAGGCTTTTGGCAAATTTCCACAGAATTTGGAGCAGCGTAATTCTTGCCCGACGAGCCGTAAAATTGAATGCGCCAGCCATAGCAAATATACTCGCCGATGACGGCCTGCAATTGCGGGCTCTGTGGCAGAATGGGCCGGGTCAATGCCTATCCGCCTGGAGATTAAAAATCCGCAACGGAGAAATCCGATTTGGAACCAGAGCCGCATGGTAGAGTAGCCGTGGCTATGCAGAACGCCCTGCACCCTTCCCAGGCCGCGCCTGCGCGTCAGGTCGGCTTGCCGATCGCGATTGAATCGCCGGCAACGGTTTCCGAACCTGATGCGGTCACGATAGCCGCGGACTTGCTTCGACTACATGCTGGCGAACTGTATGCCGACGCCCATCATCGTATGCTGTATTCCACAGATGCTTCTTTGTATCAGGTCCAGCCGCTGGGCGTGGTGATGCCAAAGGATACGGCGGCCGTCGAAACCATTGTGGATTACTGCGCGCGGCGGCACATTGCGATTCTGCCCCGCGGCGGGGGCACCAGTCTGGCCGGCCAGTGTACCAATCGGGCGCTGGTCGTGGATATGACACCCCATTTCCGCAGAATTATGTCTGTCGATGTGGCAGGACGGACCTGCCTGGTGGAACCGGGCATCGGTATTGATGAACTTAATCAGCAGCTTGAGGCGGGTCGCACGGGACTGTTTTTTGCACCCGATCCGGCCACTCTGGCCCAGGCCAGTGTCGGCGGTTGCATTGGCAATAACGCCGCGGGGGCAAGGTCTATTCGCTACGGCCGCACCAGTGAAAACCTGGAAGGTTTGGAGGTTATTTTGTCCGCCCGTGGACGGATATGGCTGAAGGCCGGTGCGGGCGCCGCATCGGCGATGGCAGCCGATCTTTCCCGTCGTGTGGCGCGGGTGGTACGCGACCATGCGCGTGATATTCGCCAGCGGTATCCGAAATTAATCCGCCGCAATGCGGGCTACGCGCTGGACAGTATTCTGGCTCAGCTTGATGCGTGCGTTCCGGATGACCAGTTGAATCTTGCAGGATTGATCTGCGGAAGTGAAGGCACGCTGGCGATGATTACCGCCGCCCGTCTGAAACTTTGTCCCGTACCGGTGGCGCGCGGTTTGGCGGTCGCCGCATTTGCCGATGTGGAGGCGGCCATTGCGGCAGTGGAACCGATTTTGGAAACGCAGCCCAGCGCGGTGGAACTGCTGGATGACGCGGTCATTCTGGCTGCCGCCGGCAACACCACCTGCAAGCCGTATCTGGACCGGCTTCCGCTTGCCGGCAAAGGCATGCCGCACGCTGTTCTTTATGTGGAATATGAAGCAATTGAAACCGCCAGCGAACTTGACCGGCGATTTAAGGAACTAACCGGGCTGCTGGGAGCGGCTGGCGTTAAGACGTATACCGGTGCCCGCGAAATGGCGGATGCGTGGGCACTCCGGCGATCCAGTGAAGCGCTGTTGCATGGCCTGCCGGGAAATCGCAAGCCTGTCACGTTTGTGGAGGATAATTCCGTTCCCGTTGGGCGACTTGGTGAATTTGTGCGGGAATTCAAAAATATTGTGAGGCGGCACGGAACCCAGGCCGCGTTTTATGCCCATGCCTCTGTCGGGGTGTTGCACATCCGTCCCATGCTGGACCTGCACAGCGATCGGGACCGCGAAAAAATGCGGGCAATTGCCATTGAGGCCGCGGCGTTGGCGAAAAACTGCGGCGGAGTTATGTCCGGTGAACATGGCGACGGCCGCGCTCGCGGGCCGCTGCTGGAAACGTTTTACGGGCCGGAACTGATACGGGCTTTTAAACAGATCAAGGAAATTTTTGATCCTGCTGGCATTTTTAATCCAGGTATGATTGTCGATACGTTACCGTTGGAAGGAATGACTTCGCACTTGCGTGTGGACGCACAACCCGGGATGGATAACCTTGCAAAAATTCCGACTTTTTACCGTTATCCGGGCGAACACGGCTTTGCGCAGGCTGTTGAACTCTGCAATGGCGCCGGATTCTGCCGCAGACGATCGGGTGGAACCATGTGTCCATCCTATCGAGCGACATTGGATGAACGGCATTCCACGCGCGGCAGAGCCAATGCCATTCGCATGGCGGTCGCCGGTAACGACACGCCTGGCCGGCATCCGAACTGGCATGACTTACCGACACTGGCCACACTCGACCTTTGCCTTGGCTGCAAGGCCTGCCGTACCGAATGCCCCAGCAGTGTGGATATTGCGCAGTTAAAGGCGGAATATTTGGCGCAGCATTACCGCGGTGGTGACCCATCCGCCGAAGCGCTGTTGCTGGCTAATTATCGTCTTTTCGCCCGCATGGGGGCCGCACTGCCGACTGTCGTGAACCGTCTGTCCGCGACCGCGCCAGTGCGCAGATTCCTGACGCGGCGGGGGGGTATGGCGCCGCAGCGGACATTACCGCGGTTTTCCCGATCGCTTTTTCAACTTGCAAATCGGCAACGGCGCCGGTTTTCTGACCAGAGTCCGGCGGACGAACGCCGCATTGTATTTTTTGGCGACTGCTTCACGGCGTATCACGATTCGGGGCTGGGACTGGCGGCGATTCGGGTCATTGAAAAACTAGGCTATCGGCTGCACCTGGCGAATGCCGGCTGTTGCGGCCGGGTCCTGATTTCCAACGGCCTTCTGGAACAGGCTGTGGCGACCATCGGACCGACATTGTCGTTTCTGGCTGCTATGGCCGCCGATTCGCGCGTGGAGGCGATTCTGGTTTCCGAACCATCGTGCTTCAGCGCCATGGTCGACGATTGGCGCAAACTGCGTCACATCGGGCCGCCTGGAACGCTTGATGCGGTTCTGGAAAAACTTATGTGCGTGGAGGATTTTGTACAGCGGAACTGGAATCGGCATCCGAGGCCGCCAGCCTTGCGCGGCCGCGGCGCGCCGGCGCTGTTCCATGGACATTGCCATCAGAAAGCATTGTGGGGTATTGGAGAAACCGTCGAGTTGCTGACCCGCGTGTGCGGCGACGGACTGGTGACGCTGCCCACCGGCTGCTGCGGCATGGCCGGTGCCTTCGGCTACCGTCAAGAGCATTATGATGTATCCATGAACATATTTGCACAGTGTGAATTTGATCCGATCCGTCAGGCCGGCCCGCAGACGCTGCTTCTGGCCAGTGGAATCAGTTGCCGCGACCAAATTCGCCACGCCACCGGGCGGCAGGCTATTCACCCGATTCAACTTCTGGATCAGATGTTGACAGATAATATGCCGGCAAGCTGATGGAAAACAGAGGCGATGATTTGTGGACCTTCCGCGACGGGGCGGTGCCCTGCAACTGCCTGCCGGCGGGTATTGCGGCGATACTCATTGTAGAAGAAATATTGCGAGCGGTGAGTTGGCCGGAGTCAGCCCAGATGGTATGATAATCTCTCCAAACCGCGCCAATGCCGCAGCAATTAGGGCATTTGCGGGGAAAAGCGATACTTGCCGCCGACGTAGCTCAATGGCAGAGCAACGGTTTTGTAAACCGTAGGTTGCGCGTTCGACTCGCGCCGTCGGCTTGTCACCTTTAACCGGTAAAAAGTTATACTTTGCGCTGCCCCTTCCGGAGTGGAATGAATTCGCACTTGGCGAGGTGGGCGGGCCGCTGCTTTCATTCTGGCTCAAAGCCGGTCAGGATACAACAAATCTGTTGGCCGAATGAAAGGATTGCGATTGCGATTCAGAGTGTTTTTTAACCAAAGCGTGCGAACCTAAGGAATAGAGAGGTTGAATGGATTCGTTGAATCAAAGTCGCAGGCTCGCGGATCGGGTGGCTTTGCCAATCCGCATCGGCTGGGGCACCGGCGGCCTGACTGACAGTTTCATGACCACCTTGCTCTACAGCCTGGCGCTGGTCATTTTTCCATTGTATTGGGGGCTGCCTGCCGCATGGGTCGGCCTGGCGCTGGGCTTGCCGCGAATTGTGGATGCCGTTGTGGATCCTTTAGTCGGTTATCTTTCAGATAACACCCGCTCGCGATGGGGGCGGCGGCGGCCTTATATGCTGGCTGGAATACTTCTTTGTGCATTTTTACTGCCCGCCATTTGGGCACCGCCATTTCAATCGCCGAACCACGTGGTCTGGTGGCTGGTAATTGGGCTGTTGCTTTATGCCATCGGCTATTCCCTTTATGTGGTTCCCTATACGGCGCTGGGTTATGAACTGACCGAGGATCAGGACGAACGCAGCCGCGTTCTGGCCTGGCGTATGTACATTGGTCTTCCGGCCAGTTTGCTGGCCGCCTGGTATCTTCCAATCTGTCTGAAACTTGGCCCGGTGTTTGGCAAGGTCAGCACTGCCGCGATGGCGCTTGCCGCCTGCGCCGGCGTGGCCATTCTGGTGACAGGGGCAATTCCACTTTTTGCGTGTCGCCGGCTGCATGAACTTCCGCTGCCGGCACAGCGGATTGCCCCCTGGACCGCTTTAACCCGGACCCTGACCAGCGTCCCGTTTGTAATCATGTCCCTGGCGTACATTCCTCTGATTGTAGTGGCAACAGGTGCTTACAGCATAAATATATATCTAAATTTCTTTTATGTATACGCGGGCAATGTGCACAATCAACAACTGGGCGCAAGGGTGGCCGGATGGAGCAGTACGCTGGTCGGGTTGCTGGCGTATGTCAGCCTGCCGCTGCTGACATGGCTGTCTGTGCGCACGTCTAAAAAGGCAGCCTTGCTTGGCGGCATGGTACTGGTCACACTGGGGCAGCTTACCCAATGGTTTACCATTACGCCGAAGGCTCCCTATCTGCAGCTTGGTTCGCAGTTTATCGCCGGATTAGGCCTCGGCGGCTGCTGGCTGATGATTGCCTCCATGATCGGCGACATTTGCGATGATGATGAGCTTAAATGCGGCCAGCGCCGTCAGGGCCTGTTCAGCGCAGTCAATTCCCTGACCCAGAAAGTTGGGATTGGCCTGGGGGCGATCCTCGCGGGGCAATTAATCTCCTGGTCGGGTCTGGACCCCGAAGCGGCGCGGCGGCTGCATTATGCCCCGGCCGCCGCGATCACCAAACTCCGGATATGGTATGCGTTCGGCGGTTCCGCCATTCTGCTGTGCGCTTCTGTTTTTATTCTGTTCTATCCGATTACGCGTCAGCGGGCGCAAAAAACACGTGAATTGCTGGACGCCCGTCGCGGCGATCTGCCTGCCGCCGGACGATAACCTGGCCGGCCATTATTTACCCCGCGCCGGCACCCATGGCGGAGGTACTCGCGGCTGCCCGCGGTGGCGTTGCTTTAAGGTTCGCTGAAGCTTCGCACTTTGGCACCAGAACCGGCTCCGTCGCGCTATTCCAACAGCTTGACGGCTTCGTCCAGCGTGCGGCACGGGAAAATTGTCATTGTTTTTCCGGCGGTTGCCAAGGCCGATTTATCCGCCGCACTGCGCTGTACCGGAACAATGACTCGCTTGTAGCCCAATCTGGCCGCTTCATTGAGTCGCTGGGCAAGCTGCCCGATCTGCCGCAGTTCTCCCAGAAGGCCAAGTTCGCCCATCACCAGAGTATCCGAGGTCAGCCCGCGCTTCAGGTGCGAGCCGGCAATGGCCAGGGCAATCGCCGCGTCGGCGGCCGGGTCCACCACTTTCAGTCCGCCCACCACGTTTACAAATACATCTTTATCCACCAGCCGCAGGCCGGCGCGTTTTTCCAGCACGGCGATAATCATGGCCACGCGGTTGACATCGCATCCACTTACTTTCCGCCGCGCCGCACCCAACATGCTGTCCGCCGTCAGGGCTTGTACTTCCACCGCCAGCACGCGCGACCCCTGCATTGCGGCGGTAATCACGCTTCCGTTGGCGGACCCTTCATGGGTTTCAATAAGCAGGGCGGAGGCATCCTCCAGCGGTTCCAGGCCGGAATTGCCCATGCGGAAAATGCCGACTTCCAGCGTGCTGCCGTGGCGGTTTTTCACGCAGCGGACGATGCGGTGGTCGTGGTGGGTGTCGCCTTCAAAATAAAGCACCGTATCCACGACATGTTCCAACAGCTTCGGCCCCGCCAGCATCCCTTTTTTTGTAACATGCCCGACCAGACATACAGCCGATCCGCCCGATTTTGCCAGAAACACCAATTCCTGGCAGCAATCCTTCAACTGGGAAACGCTGCCCGGGGGAGAAGGGTTGGTGGTTTTATAAATCAGTTGAACCGAGTCAATAATGCACAGGTGGGGCCGATGTTTTTGAATCTGCCGGGAAATTTTTTCCAGATCGCATTCGGCGTAAACCAGAAGCTTTTCATGATTGACACCCAGCCGGCCGGCGCGAAGTTTGGTCTGCTGGGCGGATTCTTCACTGCTGACGTAAAGAACCTTAAATCCCTGCCGAGCCATGCGGTCGCCAGCCTGGAGCATCAGTGTGGATTTTCCAATACCCGGATCGCCCCCCAGAAGAATAGCGCTTCCGGGCACCACCCCGCCACCCAGAACGCGGTCAAATTCCGGCAACCCGGTGACAATCCGCGGTACTTGAAAATCAGGAATTTCCGAAACGCTGCGGGCGGGCACGTCCTGCATGGTTGCGCGCATGCCGGTGGCTGCGTCGCCATCAGAAAGAATGGCCGGTCGATGTGGATCCGCTGCGGACTCGGTGATCTGGTCCAGGGAATCCCACGCGTCACAATCTGGGCATTTGCCCATCCATTTGGGCTGCATAGCGCCGCATTGTCGGCAAACAAAATAAGATCTGGTTTTAGCCATGAAGGCAGTATACCGCACGGGAATTCTTCACGCCTGCGCAGAAAAACCCTTATCGTCTGCTGAAATTTGTAATTTCAACAGACGCTCTGAACTTTCTGCTTTGATTTTAAGCTTTGCTTGTGGCGAAAGCTTAAAGTCCGGCCTTTAATTGCCGTTCGGCTTCCAGCCAGTCCGTTTGCTGATTGCCCGGACCAAAACCGCGCTTCAGATAAATCTGATACGCACGTTCAGATATCTGCTGATGCGTGATCGAGCGGGCGATTTCCTTGGCCGGACGAACTGCGGTAGCGGTGCCGCTGCCCTTGGTTTCCGAGCGGCTGACAACCGGGGCCGCGGGGGCCTTTGTGACCACGGCGGCCGGGGCGGTGGTTGGGGCTGCGATTTTCTTTTTTGGTGGCATGGGATACTCCTTTTGTAACTGCGGCGGTTCGGTCCCGAACCAATACCGCCAGCGAACCTGAAATTGGCAGGTCGCTGAACCGTTGAAAGACCAAAATGGCAATCCTGAGCTATGCCGGAAATTTATTCCATTCGGCATCCGTTCAGCGGCAATGCTGCCAGCGGTTTGGCGACCATAAAGGCCGACCGATGCGGCAGCATGAGCAAGGATTTAACAGGGCGAATAGCCGGGTTATAAGCCTTGGGCAGGCTTTCATGGAAACGGCCCCTTTTTGTGCGCACATCCCCCCCAACCAGGCACTGTTTCCACCCCAGCTTCACCCCGCCACGTCGCCGGGACCGACTCCCGGCGATTGCCTTTCCAATCCGTTGTAGTAAGTTATGGGGCTGGTGTCAAGCCCGCGCCCGTATCAGGCCGATAAGAGATTGTGCCTGATCCCCCTGGTGGTCGGCTGCAATGTGCGCCGACGGCGGACGGGCTGTTCCCATCTGCGTTAAGGTGCATCTGGAAGAGGTGTTTTGAGAGAGTGCGTCTGGCGGATTCCGGCATATCAGCCGGGCCGGGCGGCTGAAAATTGCGTTCTTAAATTGCGATGGCTGAACTTGGCCCATTGACACACCGCGTTCAAAGGAACGTTTGACTGGCGCGGGATTCCGAGGCGATTGAACATGAGTCTGGTTGTGGCACGACGAAAATTCAAACCGCGCCGCCGCAACCGGACGGTCTTTTTTCAGCGGACCGCCTGGACCCCCGTAGTGGCGGTGGCCGTGCCGCGAGGCAAATCATCAAGTCTGGCGGGTTGGGGCACTTCCGTGCTCCTTCACGCCGGTGTGATAATTTTAGCGCTTCTGGCCTACCATCTTTTGCATCATCGAATTAAAGCGCCTTCTCAAGCGTTTGTGGTGCCGGAATCGTTTGGCCCGGTCGCTCCTGTGCATAAGGGTATCACCCAGAATCAGGCGACGTCGGCTGCAAAAATAAATTCGCTCAAACGGGTACTGGCGACTGCGGAAAAGGAATCCCGAAAAAACCCGACCTCCATTAGTGATCTTTTAAGTGGTGCCGCCGGTCGAAAGAACGCGAGCCTTATTGGCCTTGGCTCGACTGGTTCAATCGGCGGTGCCATGTGGGGTGCCGGCCCGACAAGTGGAAACGCCGCCGCGTTTGGCATAGCCAGCGGGCAGGCGGGGCACGGGCCGCCAATATCGTTTTTCGGAGTGAAGAACAAGGCGTCCCGCATCGTGCTGTTGATCGACCACAGTGGATCCATGATCGGCAAGCTTCATCTGGTGAAGGCACAGGTCCGCATCACGCTGGATCATCTGCTGCCATTTCAACATTTTGCCGTCATCAGCTTTGCAAATAGGTATAAAATTCTGGGACCTGATCGGCTTATTGCCGGGACGGTGCAGAATCGCCGCCGGGTTAAGGAACTGCTGCATTCTGTTCTGGCGGAGGGCCATAATGATGACGAACTTGCGCCGTTCCTGAACCCATTTATTGTCGCATTCAAGATGAAGCCGCAGGTGATATATTTTCTGACTGATGGCCATTTCGATAAAAGGCTGATCAGTCGGATAGCCCAATTGGACCGACATGACCATGTTCAGGTCGATACGTTCGCTTTTCTTGATCGGGACCCGCTGTTTATCCAGCATTTGAAACAAATTTCCAGGCAGACCAACGGGCGGTTTGTCTACGTATCGCGACATTTGCTTTCGCGAGCGCAGTCCGATGCAGTTCCGTAACCGCTTGTGGACAAATAACCACCTCCGCGGGCGCTGAAATTTGTGTCATTACTGACACTGTCGGAAGCCCGTTTGTGACAGAATTGGCACAATGCCACGTGGCCTGATCGTGCGGAATGGATAAAAATATCGGGAAATACAGCCTGCGTCCTGAATTACACTTCTGGTACGGCGATTGCTTTATTTAACCATGTTGCATTTGGCGAGTCCCAGGCGGATGGGCTTGTTGAATGCAACATGAAGGTGGTCAACGGCGTGCCCCACGGCAACGGTTAGGCCTTTTGTCCGGTTGGCGGAATCAGGAGACGTGGAATATGAGTCAGGCAACTTCGAACTCCGGCTTTGGACCCAAGCGGCCTTCGCGGCCGTCAAAACCCGGCGGCAGTACCACGCCGCCACCGCCCGCTCCCCCCACGCGCGGCGAGCCGGCAGGCAAGCAGCCGGAAGATCACGACGATCAGGCGGAGTTGGCGGTTGCCGAGGGCGGCGAAATACCGGCGTGGCTCGACGCCGCCATCCCCTGGATTTCATCGATTCTCATTCACCTCGGGATTTTTCTGGTTCTGCTGTTTGCCATTAAAGCCATCAGCACCGTGATTCACAAGAAGGCCCATCCGATTATTATTCCGCAAGCCTGGAATTCCCGCTTTTCCCTGCATCCTGGCGGCCATCCGCATCCGGGGCATAATAACAATCCATTGCATAGCGCGCGGCAGGATATCAAACGTGCGCTTAGCCACAGTGCCAACACCACGACATCCATTAACAAGCTGTTGTCGGACAGTTCACAGCATTCGTTGGCCTTTATTGCCGTTGGCCCGCATGGCGGAACTGCCAGCGGCGGCGCGCTGGCTTCCTTTGGCGTTCCCGGTGGTGGCATGGGTTCCGGACCGCCTTCGCAGTTCATAGGCCACGGCGGTAATGCCACGCGCATTGTGTATATCATTGACCATGCTGGCGGCATGTTGGACAACTTTGGGTTTCTGGAGCGCAAGCTTGATAGTTCGATTGATCGGCTGGTGCCGCTTCAGTCTTTCTCCGTCATTATTTTTCGCAAGCGCTTCCACGTTCTTGGCCCGTCCGCCCGCACCGGCAAGCTGGAGCCAGCCACGGGCAAAATTAAGCAGGAAGTTCGTGCCGCCATCAAGCGGGTTCAGCCGCAAGGCCCCAACGCGTATCGCCTGAATTACTTCCTTAAGCCGTTTCAGGCTGCATTCCGGATGCGCCCCCAAATCATTTACTTTCTGACCAACGGTTCATTTGACCCGAAGCTGATTACTGAAATTCAGAAACTCAATAAGGGCAAAAAGGTTATTATTTTTACGTATGCCTTTTTCAATCACGATCCGATATTTAATGAACAGCTTAAGAAAATCGCCGCGGAGAACCGCGGGGAATACAAGCTGGTAACCCGCTGACACCCCTGCCGGGCGAAGCTGGTTTCGCCCGGTGAACCGTTATCCGCCGGTTGTTCCGGCATCGTTTGCACACAGGAGATACCATGGCAAATTCCTACGCAAGTTCCAAATTTCGCATTGGCCTGCTGGCAGTTCTGGCGGTTGGGGCGGTTCTGGCCATTGGCCATACCGCCATGGCCGCCACGGGCGGGTCGGGCGGCCACACTGCGTACCATCCGAATCCGGTCCTATGGGGCCTGGATATTGCGGTGATCATCGTTCTGGTTGGCGCATCGTTGGCCAGCGTCGCACTGATAATTGACGCGATTATTCATCTGCGCGAAAGCAAAATCGCACCTGTAGAAACGACGGAACACATCCGTTCCCTGATTGAAGCCCGTCAGTTCAAAGAATTGATGGAATTTACCGCGGTGGACCAATCTTTTATCAGCAAAGCACTGTACGCCGGTGTGCGGCGCGCTCACTTGGGTTATGCCGCGATGCGCGAAGGTCTGGAAAATGCCGCTGCGGAACAAAGCTCCAATCTTTTCCGTCGGATTGAAATGCTCAATGTTATTGGCAACATTGGTCCGCTGATCGGGCTGCTGGGAACGGTCTTAGGCATGATCGAAGCGTTCTACGCCCTGCATCATACTGGCGGTCATGCCAAGGTCACCGACCTTTCCGCCGGTATTGCAACCGCGTTGTGGCATACCTTTGGCGGCCTGGCGGTAGCCATTCCTTCGCTCATTGCCTTCGGCTTCTTCCGCACCCGGCTGGATAAAACCGTGACCCGCGCGTCGCTGCTTTCCGATGAACTCCTGGAAAGCCTGCGTCCGCCCGAAACGGGCAAGGGCGTTTCGCCTGCCGCTGCGGCCGCCGGCGAAGCCCGCTCCGCCGCCCGGCCTGTTCCCCGCCGCACCCCGGCGGATTCCAATGCCGGTTCCGAATCGTAACAAGTGTCGCCCGGCCGGGGCGGGAATTTCGCCCCTGCCGGGACGGACTAAAACAATGTTCCCCAATGGAGCTTGTGAAAGATGAAACTCCAAGGCATTAAACCGATGCAGGACATGCACATCAACGTGACACCGTTGATCGACATCGTCATGTGCCTGATCATTTTCTTCCTGCTGGTTGGTCATATTGCCAAGCAGGCATCGATAAAGGGTGTGAAAATTCCCGTCGCGCACAATGGTAAGTCGATAAGCAACCGCAGCAATGAACTGATCCTGAATGTGGTGCCGCGTCACAGCAGCATCGCCGGTGTGCAGCGGAGACCGCGGATATGGGTATGGGGGCAGGAAGTACCGCAGGCCAACCTTGGGGAAATGTTGCGGGCGTTTAAGCGGAAAAATCCTAATCTGCGTCTGGTGCTGCGGGCGGACCAGAGTATCCATTACCGCTATATCGCGCCGATTCTGACAGATTGTGCCGCCGCCGGTATTGACAGCATTCACTTTATGGCACGTCGCCCGTGAAGTCCCGCGGCAGGTCGCCGATTGTTCAACCTTTGAAAGGTTCGCATCATGTCATCCGCACCTGGTTCCAAACGCAACAAGCTTGTGCCCATGGCGGCGCACGTAGGTCCAAACATGACTCCCATGGTCGATGTGGTCATGGTGATCCTTATATTTTTCATGCTGGGCAGCTCGTTTGCCAGCCGCAACTGGTATCTGACCAACAACACCCCGGCGATCAAAGGTGGATTGTCCAATATTAAAACGCACGCCATGCCTGCCACACGTATCGATATACGTGTTCAAATGCGCGGCACGCGCGCCATGGTTATGATCGGGGTATTTCAGACGGAAGACCTGAAGGGGCAGCTTTACCGCTTCCTGGTGAAAAAGAAAAAACTGTTCGGAAAAAAAGTCAAGGTCATTCTGACGCCCGACAACAACGTTCCCTACCAGGATGTCATTACGGTGTACGCCAACTGTGTAAAGGCGCAGTATCATCAAGTGGCTTTCGGATACCCAAGAGAATGATCGCGGAAGACACGCCGGTGCCATCATCCGGATAGCCATTTCATGGGCCGATGGATGTGGAATCGCATTTCCGCCATACAGAATTCACGGGTTCAATCACGCTCAGGAGACAGGATGCTTTCCAAAATGCACAATTCGACGGATTTGCGGGTGCTGGCCTCGGCAAATCGTTTAATCCCGACCCGAATGCGGCTGGTCCATCAGGGGGCGGGCCATCGCCGGCCTGTTGCTTTGGCGGCTGTTGCGATTTGTGCCGCGGTTGTCGGCCTGGCGGGACCGCACCGAGCGTCGGCCGCCACCGTTGCGGTGGCAAAAAAAGCCGCCGAGGCACCGGTACTTTCACTGGTAGCGCAGAGGGCGATTGCAAGCCAGACGCAATTGGCTCAAAGTCTGATAGATGCGCACAATATTGCGGGTCTTCAGGCAGCTCTGAAGTTCGCCACCGATGTCCATGCCAAAGCACTTTTTTCCTCGGCGTTAATTGCCGCCCGGTGGCCGTCGATTGCGGACAGTCCAACGCTGCGTCAGAAGGATGCGGACGTTTACATCCGCAATTTGCAGGCCTATGTGCAATACGCGGGTCCAAGCATTTATCCGCTTTGGGCCCTGCATCAGGCTAAGTTTATTTTGGCGAATCTGACCACCAGCCCGGTCAATCGAATTGAATATTGGTCCGCACTGCCGCAGGATCGCGCGGAACTTAAGCCGGCGGCGGGCGCGGCGCTGCAATTGCTGCATCTGGCCGATACGCATCTGAAAGCGGACCTGGTCCGGCTTAACAATCAGTCGACGTTTTCCAAGTTGGACAAGGCCTATTACATGCTGGCCCTTAACGGCCAGACACAGGCGGCCTATTACCGCTGTTTCGCATCTTATTTTTATGGACTTTCGCTGCCTCGCAAGGCCGCGGGACGCGATGCGTATTTTCTGGCGGCGGTCAAAGGTTTAAAGCAATGGGCTTCCGGACCGGCATCCAACGGCGTGAAATATCCGGCACTGCTGCTTAGCGGAAAGGCCAATGTGCGGGCGGGCCGATATACCGATGGCGAATCGGAACTGGTTAAAGCCCAAAGCCCGGATGCGCCACTTTACATCCAATATGCGGCGCGTTACCAGCAGGTTGTGGCGCTGCTTGGTGCCGGGCATTATAAACAGGCAAGCGAAATGCTCGCGTCATTCCGCAGTTGGGTGAAATCCAATCCCAAGGCGGACACCGCCAGTGCGACCATGGGCGCGCAATTGCTGGCCTATCGTATCGCGGCGGCAAAAGCCCGCAGTCTGACCGATCCGCAAGCCCGCAATGCGGGCCTTCTGGCGGCCAGCGGCATTCTGATGCGCGTGGTCGCCACGGCACCGCAATACCAGGGGCTTATTTTCTCGCACCTTGCCGCGCGGATTCCAGCCAATCCGAACGTCAGCAGCCTGACGCCGGTGCAAGCACTGGCATTCGCCTGGACCAAAGCACAAAGCGGCAATTCGGCCAATGCGAAACTGGCACTTGGTGCGGCCAAATCGGTGCTGACGCGCAAAGGCATAAGTACGCCGATCGCGGCGGAAGCGTCTCTTATTGCCGGCATCAGTTATGGCCGCCTCGGCCGGCTGCAACAGGCTGCCCAGATGAATCTGCGTTTTGTCGCGCTGGTCCCCAATGATACTCGGGCGAAATCCGCGGTGAATCTTGCCCTTTCCCAGCTTCAGCAGTTAAACCAGGTTGCGGATGTTTCCAGCCAGGTGTCCACCCTCACGCAGCAGGCCTTGAAACTGGCCTATGTGAATTACCATGAAAAGCAATGGGCCTTTGCCTATGCCTTGCAACTGGAAGAGACCGGTGAGTTCGCCGAGGCCGGTCATCTTCTTTCCGAAGTAAAGCCGGATAATCCCCTGTTTCTGGATGCGCAATATCAATTGGTGCGCATTACCGCGTCGATCATGAATCAGGATATTCAATCCGGCAAAACCGTGGTCATCCAGCAGGAGGCTGCGCAAAAGCTGCTGAACGCATGCCATCACTACCTGACAATCCTGCAATATCCGCCGACGGGTACTTCGGCCGCGGCTTTGAAACGCGCACGGGCCAACCGTACCAGTATTCTGTTTCTGCAGGCAGCAACGGCCCTTGATCCGTTACGGGAACCGAACACGGCGGGTCGCATTTTAGACTCCCTTGATGCCATTCGTTCCAAACTTTCGCATCGCCTGCAGGGCATTCTGCTTCGCTACCGCATTCGCCAGTATCAATTGAACCACCAGAGCGCGATGATTATTCCGTTGATAAAGAAGTACACCGCCAATTCCAAGGGTGGCGCGGAACAGTTGATTCGCGGTCTGATAGGCCAGTACGATTCTGAGAGCCGCGCGCTCCGGGCCACCCAGCCGGTTAAGGCCAAGGATCTGGCCAGCCAGGCGGCCACACTGCTGCGGGCGCTCATTGCATACATGCGATCGCAAAAAGGGAACCATCGCGATTTGATTTATGCCTACCGCCAGATTCTGGCAGAGGAATATATTCACGCCGGTCGCGGACATGCGGCAATGGATTTGTATAAATCGCTGGAAAAACAGCGGCCGCCGGACCTGCGGAATTTCATCGGATTCGCCCGCGCAGCCTATGCCGCCGGTCATTATCAGCGCGCCCGCCGGTTGTATGTGCGGATCATTCCAAAGCTTGAGCCGGGCAGCGATTTATTCTGGTCGGCGTATCTGTATCTGATTCGTGCCAATGAAAAGCATTTGACTCACCCGAAAGCCACCGTACGGAAGCTGCGGGCTTTGCTGGCGATTTACGGCAATACCATCGGCGGCAAGCGCTATCACGCCCAATATGAGGCCCTGCTGCAAAAGTACAATATTACTGAATAGTCCCCTGCGAACGGACGGCCGCTGTTAACCGCTGATTCTGAATCCAGGCGCGACAGGTGTCCGGCTTTTGTCAGGATGCCGAAATTCCCTTTTGGCGGTAGCATGATTTGCTATGAGAATCATTGCGGGCAAATTTCGCGGTCGTCCTGTCATTTCCCCCTCCGATGACACCACACGCCCGATAACGGATCGAGCCAAACAGTCATTGTTCGATGCGCTGGCCGTGGCTGTGGATTTTTCCGCCACGCCGGTGCTGGATTGCTTCTGTGGCACCGGCTCGCTGGGGCTTGAATGCCTTTCGCGCGGCTCGCCACGGGTGGTCTTTGTGGAAAACGGCCGATCGGCTCTGGAAAATTTACGCAACAACATTGTGGCCTTTGGCGTTAAAGACAGGAGCGATGTGCTGCGGCTGGATGCCTACCGCACGCCATCGGCACTCGCGGGTCTGCCGACGCCGGATGGTCGGCCGTTGAAATTTCTGCTGGCATTTGTGGATCCGCCTTATGCCCAGATGGAATCGCCGGATGAACGGGACGCGGTGGATAACCTGGTGCAGGCTTTGGCCTTGGACTGGGTGCCGACCGGAGGACTGATTATTTTACGCCATCCGACCGAAGTAAAACTTACCGGATTGCGGCTGGCACCGCTGGTCATTCGGCAAATGGTATACGGGTCCATGACCATTACCTGGCTGGAAACGCAAGCCGGCACCGGGAGCCAAGCTGCGAATGTCGTGGCTGATCATGCGCCGGCTGATTCTCCAGGCGATATCTGACCGGGGACCGCCGGTCTGCCGCGACCCGGTCTGGCGGATTCGCCGCCGTCGGGATTGGGCCGCCTCGGTCGGCGGGAATTGGTAAATTTGTAACGCAAAAGAGGCTTTCGTATGCCCGCATATCAATACAAATTTTTCAAACCGGCCCAGGCCGCCCAGTTGCGGCGCATGGAACTGACGGTGCGCGGGGTGGTGGAAGGCGTGTATGCCGGTTTGCATAAAAGTCCGCACAAAGGCTTCAGTATTGAATTTGCCGAACATCGTGAATATGTCCCCGGTGATGAAATCAAGCACCTTGACTGGACAGTACTGGCTAAGACCGACCGGTATTACATAAAACAATACGAACAGGAAACCAATATGCGGGCCACCATATGCCTGGATGCGTCGGCATCCATGCGGTTTGGCACAGCTGCCCAGGAAGACGCGTCGGTCAAAGGCGTGCGGCAGGTGAGCAAGTTTGATTATTCCGCAGTGCTGGCCGCATCTCTGGCGTATATGCTGTCCAATCAGCAGGACATGGTCGGGCTGGTCGCGTTTGATAATGCCATCCGCCTGGAAATTCCGCAGGGGAATGGGCCATCTCACCTGGACCAGATATTTGTATCTCTGGAAAAGCTTTCCCCCGGCAGAACCACGGACCTGGCAGCCACGCTGCACCGGGTGGCGGCAAAAATTCCACGACGCGGGCTGGTGATTGTTATCAGCGATCTGTTTGATGACCCGGAACGAATCGCCACCTCCCTGCAGCATCTCCGCCACGCCCGTCACCAGTTGGTCATGATTCATGTTCTGGATCGCGGCGAAATGGAACTTAATTACAACCGCCCGGTCACTTTTGAAGATATGGAGGATGGCACGCGCCTGCAGATTGATCCTAAAATTATTCGCGATGACTACCGCAAGGAAGTGCAGGCCTATCTGGAATTGCTGAAATTCAAGTGCGGCCAGTCGCGGATCGATTATATCACCGCGTTTACCGATATTCCTTGGGACGCACAAATACGCGAAGTGCTGCGGCGGACCTCGCGCCGCTGAACGGTTTGGACAACCGCCGCGACCTCTGCAATATGCGAATGTCCGGCATGTACGTAAAGGCTGACAGCTTGATGAATGTGTTCGGGTCTATTGCGGCCCTGAGTTTTGCCAGTCCGGTCATGCTGGTGGGTCTGCTGGCTGCGGGCATTCCCGTGGCGCTGCATCTGCTGAACCGCGTGCGTTCCCCCATTGTGCAATTCCCCACGTTGCGATTCCTGCGAATCACAGCTCAAAAAACGTCCCGGCGGCGGCAGGTTCAGAACTTTCTTCTTCTGCTGCTCCGGATGGCGGTCTTCGCCATGATTGCCATGGCGGTTGCCGGGCCGCTGGTGCATGGCGGGCGGCCAATTCTGGCTTATGGCATGGTTCTGCTTTTGCTGGTGGGGCTTGGTCTGCTGGCGGTCACCGGCACCTTGTTGGGTGGCATGATCGAAAACCGGCAGCGGGCCGCCAGCGCCGCGCTGCCAACCCGGCCGGATGGTACGCCTGCTCTACAACCCTCCGCCACACCCCGGACGCCGCCGAACGGTCGCACACCAGGTTTTATATTGCCCATCGCTCTGCTGGTTGCGGGTCTACTGGCTGCCGCTACGGCCGTATTCGGACTGGGAACAGATACGCTGTTTCCAGCGTCCGCGGCGCATTTTGATGGCAGTTCCACCGCGTGCGTCATTATTCTGGATAATTCGCAATCTATGCTGGCCCATGCGGGCCTTCAATCGCGGCTTGCGCAGGCCACCGCCCAGGTACAATCATTAATAAGTTCCGTCATCCGGCCGGCCCAGGTTGCGGTGCTGCTGACCAATCCCGGCAGTTCAGCCGTGACTGACCATTTAAGTGCCAACCGCGTGGCGGTTCTAGGGCGGCTGGGAAGAATTCAAAGCACTGGCCGCACGCTTCCCATGCAACTTCTGATAGCCCGTTCGGTACGGCTGCTCCGCAATTCCGATGAAGCCAGCCGCCTGCTTGTGATCGTCTCCGATTTCGCCGGCCCGGCCGCAGCGGATACAGACATGTTCCGCGCCTTGAAGCGGAACCCGGAAATTCAGGTAGTGCTTATGCCGCAGGCCACTGGCAGTATTCCGGACGATGTTGGCATAACCAAGTTAAATATCACCCGTGGCCAGCCGGTAATCGGCAGTAAAATGATCTTCAAAGCCGCGGTGATCAACAATGGCCAGACTGCAGTAGTGCCGACTTTTGATCTGCAAATGGATGGTCGAACGATACCTGGCGCGGCTGCCCATATTCAGCTTGGCCCCGCGGGCACCGCATCGGCGCGCGGGTCGGTCAAACTGTCCTTCACGCTGCCTGCGGCCGGTTACCACCTTTTTGCCGTGCGTCAGGCGGGGGCCTCGGACGCACTGGGCTGGGCGGACCAGCGCAGCCTGATGTTGCGGGTGGCGCACAAAATTCGGGTCCTGGTGGTGGGCACCCAGGCTTCGCCTTTGCCTGGCAGTACTGGCTTTTTTACCCAGGCGGCCCTGGCCCCGTTTGCTGGCGCGCAATTTGCCGCGGCCGGGAAGCCCCTTTGGAGCATTGCCCCGACCTATGTATCGGCGGCGGACTTTTCTGGCACAAACCTGGACCCATATGCAGCGGTATTTATGTGTGATGTGCCGCGTCTGACTGCGCCAGCGGCCGACAGCTTGTCCCGCTTTGTTCGCGCCGGCGGGCGAGTCTGCTGGCTCCTGGGGCCGGCGGTGAACAAAGCGAATTATAACAGTCTTTTGGCCGGTACCAGGCAGATGCTGCCCGGCACGCTTACTGGGCCCATGCAGAATTCCAATGGTAGCCCGGTAAGCTGGGTGGATATCAAAAGTCACATTTTCGCGCACCTTTTTCCCACACAAACGCCGTTTCAGCGGATTGTGGTGGTGGGGCGGTGGGCTTTGCCGGCCAATTCGCCCGCCATTGGCAAAGCACTTTCCAGGCTTGAAGATCAGTCTCTGCTGCTGGTGGAACACACGCTTGGACAGGGCAGAGTTTACACCTTTCTAACCGCACCGGGCGGCGGTTGGACCAATATTGCCACTACATCCGCCTTTTTGCCGATGATCGTGCGCATTGCCCTGGGTAGCGCTGGAACCTTGGCTCACCTTACGAGTTACGAACCACAGCAGGCGGTCTCTATTCCGCTGCCCAACCAAAACGCTCAGGCCAGTCTGAACGTGACTGTTCCCGGCAGCGATGTCCCGGTGAATGTCAAATCTATTCCCGGACCGGAAGGCCGGCCGGAATGGATTTTTCAGGAAACATATCGGGCGGGCGTATACAAATGGGAAAGTTTTGACCACCATTTCCATGGGCGTTTTGTGGTAAATAATCCGGGTGCGGAAGTGGATTTACGTGCCACATCAGCCAAAATTATTGCCAAAGAAGCGCCTGTAAAATCGCCACCACTGATTGCCGCAACCGCACGACAGCTTCAGGCTGTTCTGCAGAAAAATTCACAAGGCAGTTCGCTGATGCCTGGAATTCTGGCACTTGTGCTTATCCTGGCCGTGCTGGAAGCATTGGCCGCCAACCGCTACAAACCGACTGTTCAAAGACGGGACGATCTCCTGGGCCGCGAGCCAGACGTCGTCCAGCGCGGTTCTTTGGCCGCTCTTGAAGGCCGTTCAGTTGCCTGACAGACGCATCCTTTACTACAGCAGCAGCAGCGCGAATCGCCATTGGCAAACGCGCGGAAATAACCTGCACGCACAGATTGGCACGCATCGGCACTCAGCAGTCAATGCGCGCAGCTTGATTCCTTATTGTGTACACAAAAAAATACACAAAGCCGGGTACGCCTGCAGACGGTCATTGGGCCAGCGAGGTTTTTATGCGATTTGTGACCATTCGCGCTGTAAGAATGATTGCCGCATCCGTTCTGCGCAAGTTGCCCCGTGAAGGGGAAGTCGTTCTTACCCACCATAGCCACCCGATAGCCATTGTTCCTTCTGCTGATGAAAGCAATCTGGAAGATACGCTGCGAACATTGCGACAAATCCGGGCTCTTCAGGCCGTCGACCGCAGGCAGCGCAGCACTGCAAAACGTGGTGCCGCGCGATTGTCGCGCCGCCGTATTGCCGCGGAAGTTGCCGCCGTTCGACGGGACCGCAAACAGTGAGAATTGTGGTCGGCACAAACATCCTTGTGTCCGGCCTGCTTTCGCCTTTCGGGCCACCAGGACAGATTGCCTCCGGGATCGCCGTTGGCACTTGGAAAGTCTGCTATCCTGCCCGAATAATGACGGAATACGCGGAAGTGCTTTTGCGGCCTGCGTTCGGTTTTGACCCGGGCGATGTCGCCACAATAGTGCGCCAGATTCAAATTGAAGGCGAGCTTTGTGCGCCACCACCAACCGCGATGGTGTTACCGGATCCGTATGACTGTCCATTTCTCGAAGCGGCGCCCGCAACTTCCGCAGATTACCTGAGTACCGGAAACCTTCGGCATTTTCCCGTCAAATCCCGTCAGGGTGTTGCGGTTGTCTCACCCGCTCAATTTATCAGGCTTATAAGTTAACCACCGCATTAAAGCCCTTTTCCAGCAATGGAACATCACACTCCAGCCAGGCCGCAAAAGGGCGTGCGGACGATACATTAGTTGTTACCTGCTTGTGTCTTTTTTTTTGGACAACAAGTGGCCATCCCGGATGTGATAAGAAAAGAGTCGCGACGGGCGAAGATTGGGCTAAATATGAAGGACGTCCGATTGTTGACAGCCGGGCGGGAATGAGCAACACTTCTGCCGTGGCTGAGCGGCGTTGACGGATGTTCAAAGAGTAATGCGCAGAAGCAGGGAAGGCGGCGGACGTTTTATGAGTAAACAAAAAAGGGGCCGTATTGACACTCATGAAGTCGAGCGCGTCCAGCAGATCAAGCGGTTGGTGGTTATCGCATTGTTTTCGGATGACGAACTCATGGAGCGCTTCGTGCTCAAGGGTGGCAATGCCGTTGATCTGGCCTACCAAATCGGTTGGCGTGCGTCAGTCGACATCGACCTGTCGATGGCGGACGATTTTCGATCGGAGGATATTGAGGCTATTCGGTTACTTATTGAGAATAATCTTCTGGCTACCTTCCGGCCCGCCGGCTACGAAATATTCGACGTCACGATGGAGGAACGACCGGAAAAAGTCAGTGCGAGCCTGAAGACATTCTGGGGAGGTTATTTCCTGAGCTTCAAGCTGATAGAGGCGGCTAAATACGCGGAGAATTCCGGAAACCTGGAAAATCTGCGCCGGAACGCAGTGCAGATCGGAGCCAGGGGAAAAATCGAAATTGACATCAGCAAATTCGAGTTTTGTGAGGCGAAAATAGCTCGCGATTTGGAGGGCTATCGGATATTCGTATACACGCCGGAGATGATTGTCTGTGAGAAGCTGCGTGCGATTTGTCAGCAGATGCGGGAGTATGGCCCAATCGTTGACCGCCATCGCACCGGCAGCGCGCGGGCGAGGGATTTCGTGGATATTTATCAGGTGATGCAGCACTTCAACCTGGACTTAACGACACCGGAGAATTGTTTGCTTCTGCGCAATATTTTCGACGCCAAGCGGGTGCCGCTGGCATTACTGAATCAATTGCCGGAGTATCGGGAGTTCCACCGCCCGGACTTTGCGGCTGTAAAGGCGACCGTGAAGGCGGGCGTGGTGCTCAAGGATTTCGACTTCTACTTTGACTATGTATTGGACGTCTGACTGCGGCTAAAAGCCCTTGGGGATGTGTAGCCGCCACTCCTTGATGTATTGGGTCTCCTTCATGCCGTGCGTGAGGTAAAAGTCGAATTCAGACGGGAATCTGCGCAGCAGGTCCAGTTGAGCAGGCCTGTACCCGGCTCGCTCCAGGTAGAATCCGATGACCTGGTGATAAGGATAAAGGTAGCCCAGCTTGTCCAGGGTGGCGGCCAAAACATTGACCGACACCCGCTCCTTGGCGAGCTGGTACGCCTTGGCGACCTCGCTGACGCCCCCCGCGTAGATGGGGCGCACGGCGATGTCGATTAACGTGCGTTCAAGTTTGGTGAAACGCAAGCGGCCCAAGGGCTTCCCGGCACCCATAACCGGCTCCTCAATGACCGCGTAGTTGTTGGTATTCTTTCCACTTATGATGCAGATGCGAAAATCGCTGGTCTCGGCCACGTTGCCCGAGACGCGGACAGGACGGCGCATCGCCAAATCGATGCCTTTTTGTGTCAATGTACCACCAACCGGCCCGGTGCTTTTCTGCTCACTGTTAAGGTACGTGGTCTTGGGCAGTTGCTCCGTAAGGCCATGAAAGGCCATCGCGGTGTAGTGGGAAAAATAACATCCTGGCCTGAGCATCAGCATGATTTCGTAAATTGAAGCATCGCCCCAGGCGAAGCGAATCTCCTTCTTGTATGGCTGGGGGAAAGGGAAGACGATCTTCGATAGCCTGGCCGAGTTGATCAAATACCGGATAAAATCCTGAGTGGTGGTACTCTGGGCGAGGCGCCAAAATTCCCGCTGCTCCGTGAGGAATCGCGAAAGATCCTTCTGCCGGAAGACCTTCTCCGGTAGTTGATCGAAATAACGGACAATGTCCGGCTTGGCGATGCTGATCCGGGTTCTATTCATGGGCCGTCCTAGTCACTGGGATTATATATAATCCCAGTGACTGGGGTATGTCAAGGCGTATGGAACGCCTATTTGGCCAAATGATGCGACCAAACCACTGCATTTCAGTAAATTGTGATCAGAACTGATAGGCTGCATTAGGTATTATATATAATACCTAATGTCGCAATGATTCGCCTATACGAAATTAGCCACAGCTCGCGCGAGACGGGCTAGCAGCGGCGGCCCAAGCCGACACGGTCAAGGTAATTTACCAGTGCATAAGCATTATATATAATGCTTATACACTGGCTGTGTAATTTCAATTCGGCAACCTTGGAAACACATCCTGATCACAAAAGTCATGATTGCCGCGAACCGCCGGCACTTACGCATTCAGCGCGGCGGCCCATGGCCGGCCTGCGTAATATTCGCCCTACTGAATTGCACCAGCATGGTAAATATCCCCCGCATGAATCGCCGCACTCAGCTTTCGGCCATGCCATCGCCGTAGTTGTTCGCCATGGATTTCGAAGCAGATTCCCAGGGTGATCGCGTGCAAGGCAGCCATGTCGCCGTTCCAAGCACAACCATTTAAAGCTGTCATCCATACCCCAGCCGCAGAGGATAATTTTGCATACTGCCCCCCTCGCCGCTGGCTTGCCTAAATGCCGCGCTTGGGGGACGATTCCGCCTATAGCGAAGCTTACCGTACAAAAGATTCGTGAACTGGCGCTGGATATTGTGGCACAAACCCCGGGTGGCGTACGCTATCAACCCCTTCGCACAAGAATTCTTGAGCAGCATCCCGAAACCAACAGCAACACCATATCCGGCGCAATTTGGAACCTTGACGCTATTTTTCCCGATAAGATTACCAAACCAAGCCGCGGGCTATTTAAGGCGGCAGGTACCGACCTTGAGGGTGATGTCGTTGCTTTCGGAGTCCCGGTGCAGACGGGATCCAAGGGCAAAAAAATCAACGAATCCGATTTTTACGACGGCTTCGCCGACTGGCTCCGCGATGACCTTGGCGAGGTAACGGTCGCAAAGAGCCTGGGCGGCGCGTCATTGAAATCCAAATGGGGCACGCCCGATGTCGTCGGGGTGTACAAGCCGCTGGGACGCGACCTTATCAAATTTCCCCTGGAACTGGTCGCAGCGGAAATTAAAATTGACCCGCAGGCTCCAGTGGTTGCATTCGGACAGGCGATCGCCTATCGCCTTTTCGCCAGCAAAACCTACATCGCAATGCCCAACACGCTAACCGAAGAAGACCAAAGCAGGCTTGAAGCGCTGTGTATGCTTTTCGGCGTCGGTCTGGCGCTATTTAACCTGGACCCGGAAAAGCCGGAATTTACCGTCCGGGTACGGGCGCAACGGTTCTCACCGGATATGTTCTACGTAAATGAATTCGCCGACCGATTGAAGAAATCTGATTTAGAACTCTTTGAAAATCTGTTTGGCTAATTATCTCGTCCTCAACCCAGCTTGCCAGTTCAGCCAAAATACGCCGCCCAGACCGGTTCCATGGCCACCTTGGCGTTGAACTGCGACGTAACTAACGACGTTTTACCTGAATAAAATGGACTCCGAAAATTGGAAAAAAACTACCTTGGCAGCCAGGCCGGATTCTGGGGAGTATTACCCAGTTGCCAAATTCAACGCAATGATGCGATAATGAATCAACTGATTTGGGCAACTGTTCCTGCTGGAGTTTTCTCATGAAGATGCGCTATATATTGATATTAGCCACTTTATCGGGCTGTCTGGCGCTTTCAAATTTGACCCGTGCCGCTGCGCCCAATCGCGCCAAATTTCTTGGCACAACCTGGAGCGGATTTAATTCGCCGCTGTTTGGCACATTATTTAATCAGATAACCCCTGAAAATGCGGGTAAATGGGGTAATGTGGAGCCTCAAAAGGGGGTCTTTCTTTGGCGCAATCTCGACGCTATGTATACCCTGGCCAAGCGCCGTCATCTGATTGTAAAACAGCACAACATGATCTGGGGGCAGAATCAGCCGCGGTGGGTAAACAAATCCAATGCCAAAGCCGCGGTGCGTCAATGGTTCGCCGCTTTTGCCCGGCGTTATGCATCGCGCACTGCTCTGATGGACGTAGTGAATGAGCCGTTGCAGAATCCGCCGGCATATCGCACCGGCCTTCCCGGCGGAAACACGAAATGGGGATGGGTGATCTGGTGTTACCGGTTGGCCCGGCATGATTTTCCGCACACGAAACTGCTCATCAATGATTACGATATTCTTGATTCCACCCAAAACACACTGCGTTATGCAAGATTGATCGCCCTACTGAAAAATCGTGATCTGATAGACGGCATCGGCTGTCAGGCGCATGGGTTGGAACGTGTGAAAACCGCCCTTATTCGGAAAAATCTGGCTGTATTATCCCGTCTTAATGTACAAATATATATAAGCGAATATGACCTCAATCAGAAAAGTGATGTCTCGCAGCTCGCCCAGATGAAGCTCCAGTTTCCGGTTTTCTGGAGGGACCCTCATGTGGCGGGTGTGACCTTTTGGGATTTTAAACAGGGGCATACCTGGCTGCGTTATACCTATCTGGTTCATCGCGACGGTAAACCGCGCCCGGCCATGGTTTGGCTGCGGCGCTATCTGGGCCGATGAACCGGGATGGCATGCTGACGCCAGCGATCCGTTGTCCGGGATTGCCTGTAAATATCATCTGTTTGAAAATTGGATTCTATGAACAGACGACTGTTTTTGCAGGCAACCGGCCTTGCGGCGATCATGAACGCGATTGCCCGTCGTAAAGCCCCGGCAGCAGAGTCCATGTCTGGCGTGTGTGCGATTACGCATGAATGGCCGGGCGGTTCAGGTTCGGTACTTCTGGCCGGGCCTTCTGGAACTGCCGAAATTCTGGTGGACCAGAAAGATCACGCCGTGGTGCATATCGCCGCCCGAATGCTCGCCCAGGACATGGCCCGCATCACCGGCCATGTCCTGCCCGTTACGAACCAGGTGCGAGTCTCCAATTCGGCCATCATCGTTGGCACACTGGGCCACAGCCATTGGATAGACGCTTTGGCGGCGGCGGGAAAAATTCAGGTTCACGGCCTAAAAGGAAAATGGGAATCATTTATCTGGCAAACAGTGGATCATCCGCTGCCAGGTGTCGGCCGGGCGCTGGTTATTGCCGGGTCGGACCGGCGTGGTACATCATATGGTGTGATGGAATTATGTGAAATATCCGGCGTGTCGCCATGGTTCTGGTGGGCGGATGTGCCGGTAAAAAAGGCTGCTTGCGTGGCCGTTACGCCGGGGCGACTTATCTCCGGGCCGCCGGGGGTGAAATACCGGGGTATATTTATCAATGATGAGGATTGGGGGTTCCAGCCATGGGCGGCACATACGTTTGACCCGGCGCGTGGAAATGTGGGGCCAAAAACCTATAAAAAAGTATTTGAGCTGATGCTGCGGCTTAAACTAAATTATCTCTGGCCCGCCATGCACCCCTGTTCGGCTTCGTTTGCCTCCATACCGCAAAATGCGGCCTTGGCCAGCGATTATGCCATTGTCATGGGGTCCAGCCACGTCGAACCGATGCTGGCGAATCCCGCGGCGTTTCTTGGCCACCCCGGCCATATGCGACGCGGACCATGGAACTTTGTCACCAACAGCGCCAATATTCTGAAATTCTGGGCGCAATCCGTCAAAAGCCGCGGCCAGTATGAAGCTGTCTGGACCCTCGGCATGCGCGGCCCTTATGACAGTGCGTTATTGGGCGTTCACACCAGGGCACAGGAAAGATCGCTGGTGGAAAAGATTTTTCATCTGCAGGCCAATCTTCTGCGGCGCCTGGCATCCCGTCGCTTGGGTTTGCCAGCAACTTGTTATGTTCCCTATAAAGAGGCTCTGCTGGTATTTAATTCCGGTCTGAAAGTTCCACCAGATGCCACCATCGTCTGGCCGGATAATAATTTCGGCTATATCCGGCAACTCAGCAATGCGCCACAGCGCCGCAGGTCCGGTGGCTCCGGCGTGTATTATCACATTGAATACCTTGGCAAGCCGCATTCCTATTGCTGGTTGAACACCACGCCACCGGCCCTGATGTGGGAGGAATTAAAAAAAGCCTGGGACAATGAGGCACGTCAGATATGGGTGATAAATGTCGGTGGTATAAAGCCACGGGAAATCAGCATGGATTTTGCCGCCCGGCTGGCCTGGCGCCCCCAAGTCTTCGGCGCGGATTGCCAGCCTGTATTTCTGCGACACTTTGCCGAAACGGTTTGCGGCCCGGAATATGCCGCAACCATTGCGGACCTGCTTCAGGAGTTTTTTCTGCTGGGGCAAATCCGCCGTCCGGAATCCATGAATCGCAACTGGGCTGCCGAATTGCCCGATCAGAAAGCGACTGATCTGCTGGCCCGTTATCAAAGGCTGTTCGACAACCAGCGGAATCTGCAGCGCCGGATTCCGCCAGAAAGTCGTGCAGCCTTTTTTGAATTGTTTGCCTATCCGGCGCAAATGCTCGCCGCCAGCGGCTTGATCTTCCTGTTGGATCGACATGCTCGCGCCACGCCGGCCCAGGCTGAAGAAACCGGCAGAAAAATTGCCCTGTGGCGAAGGTTTATTGTGCGGCAGGTTGCCTGGTACAACAATAAGCTCAGGAATGCCAAATGGCGCGATTTTGCCACCATGGGCGGCACCACCTGGCGAGTCGCCTGGGCGTCCGTGCAGTGGCCATGGCTGGATCACCATAAGGGCGGCGCAACGCGTCCGGGCCACGACTCGCTGCTGATTCTGCCTGCGTATAAGTTCGAACGCACGCATTCTACCGCGACGGCCCGATGGCGGCGGATTTCCGGTCTGGGGCGCTCAGGCGGGGCGATGGCTCTTTGGCCTGCAGTGCCACAGAACCGGTGGAACCCGGAAAAACAGCTTGCCGATGCCCCGCGCATAGACTATCAGATCCATATTACCCGGCCGATTATCACGGCAATGCTGGTGCTGAGTGTTTTGCCCACCTATCCACTGTACCCGGGAATGAACCTGCGCATCGCCATTCGCTGGAATGGCGGTGCGGCCAAGGTTTTAACTGTGCCGTATGCTTCCAGTGAAATACGTGTGGCTGGCAATCGGGTGCGGGCGGCCGGCGTTCTGGCAAACCAGATTCCACTGCATTATCCGGTCGGTCCGCTATCCAATGGCCTGCACACGCTTTCGGTTTATGCCGTAGATCCGGGTGTGGTTCTGGACGAAATCCTGCTGCAAGACGACAATACACCTCATTCTGGCGGTAGGTCGGAGTGACCCGATGCCGCAGGTTCCTGTCTATGCCGCCCGGCAGCGCATGACAAATCGAGTAAGGCACAGTACTCGGTGTTGAAATTCTGTGTCGGAACGCGCATTTTTCAGGAGAAGTTTTCATGGCGGCGGAACTCACCGGTTCAAATCGTATCAGTCGAAGGGGATTTATTGCTGCAACCGCCGGGGCAGCCGTTGCCACCGGACTTTGCGGCCCAGGAGATCAATCACAGGCCGCAAAGCCGGCCAATAAAGCGACTCCGGTCGCACCGCTGGGCAATATAGAGCTTGCGGCATTCTCTCGTGCCCAGGCCCGCGCTGCGGCACTCGTGGCCCGCATGTCTCCCGCCGAAATGGTTTCTCAGCTTGGTAATACCGCCCCGGCAATTAAACGACTCGGACTGCCGGCGTATCAATACTGGCATGAAGCTCTGCATGGCCTGCTGCGCAGCGGCCCGGTGACCAGCTTTCCGGTGCCGCTGGCTTTGGCCAACAGTTGGGATCCCGAATTGCAGTTCCAGGTTTATGATGCCGTTTCGGATGAAGCCCGCGCCTATCACAACGCCCATGGGACCGCGCTGGCATTTTATTCTCCACAAACGCTTAATACCGCACGCGATCCGCGCTGGGGTCGGATAGATGAAACCCTGGGTGAAGACCCGCATTTAATTGGTGTGATGGCAGGTGCGGCCGTGCGCGGCATGCAAGGCGAAGATGCGACCTATCTGAAAACCGTATGCTGCGCCAAACATTTTATCTGTAACGAAACCGATGATGACCGTCACACGGTTTCCGCAGCGGTAAATCCACGTAGTTTCTGGGAATATTTTACGCAGCCCTTCGAAGCCGCGGTAAAGGCCGGAGTGGCCACGGTCATGAGTTCCTATAATGAAATAAATGGTATTCCGTGTACCGGCGATCGCACACTCCTGACCGATCTTCTGCGCAGACAATGGGGATTCCGCGGCTATGTCACTTCTGATTGCGACGCGGTGGCCGATATTTACCAGACACATCACTATGTGCCGACAGGTTCGCAGGCCGCGGCCATGGGCCTGCACGCCGGTTGCGACCTGAATTGTGGCGACACATACCAGAAGCACGCCCTGCAAGCCATGAATCTTGAACAGGTCAGTGATGGACAGGTGGCACAGGCGGTTACCCGATTATTGACCATTCGCATGTTGCTGGGGGAATTTGATGACGCTGGCGGTGTTCCGTTCAGCGGCATCAGCTTTTCCGTGGTGGACAGTGCAGAACACCGGACATTAGCGGTGCGGGCAGCGCGGGAATCGATGGTGCTTCTGAAAAACGACGGCCCGCTGCTGCCGCTAAAAATAGACGCGATCAAATCGGCGGCGGTCATCGGGCCGTTGGCGGCGCGGTGCCCACTGGGCGGATATGCCGGCGGTCCCTTTGTTCATGTGTCGCCTTTAGAGGGAATTGCCTCGGCGCTGGGGACAAAAATTGCCCACAACCGCATTCCCGCGGTGAATTTCACCAGCATTGACTGGCAGTTTAAATTTTCAAACTGCGTCCTGGCGGATTCTTCACTGGGGCTGGCGCGCAACTCATATTGGGTGGAATTGCCGGCGGCCGATTTTTCCGGAGTTACTTCTATCAAGGCTCGCGCGGCGGCCCTTCATTCCGGCGGAACGCTGGAAGTGCATCTGGATTGGGCCGGCGGCCCGCTTGCCGCCAGTCTCCCCATTCCCGCCACCGGAAGCTGGAATACCTGGCAGGTGGTATCCGCGCCTGTGAGTCACAAAAATTCTCAAATCACCGGCAGCCATTCCATTTATCTTGTTTTCCGTGGACCTGGCAATAGCCCTGATCTTTTTCATCTGGATTGGATCGAACTTGACCCCGCGCCGCATATTCCACCATCCAGTGTGCGAATAACTTCCGTATTGGGCTGCACGGTGGCTGGCCCGCGGAATGAAAAATGGCTGACCGAAGCCGCCGCTGCTGCCAAAGCGGCGGATATTGCGGTTGTGGTGGTGGGTGATGATCAGACTGTCGATCACGAACAGCTTGACCGTGCAGATATTCGATTGCCCGGTGCTCAGCATGAACTGATCCGGCGGGTCTGTCAGGCGAATCCCAAAACAATTCTGATTGTCGCCAGCAATTGTCCGGTCGCCATTCCAGCCGAGCAGGCCAGCCCGCATATTCCGGCAATTCTTTGTGCGATTGCCGCCGGACAGGCGGGGGGGATCGCGATTGCAGATGTGCTGTTTGGCGCGTACAACCCCGGTGGAAAGCTGGCGGAAACCTGGTACACAGGCCTGAAGCAACTGCCGCATTTTCATGATTTTGATATTATGAATAATCGCACATATATGTATTTCACAGGCAAGCCTCTGTATCCATTTGGGTATGGACTAAGTTACAGCACATTCGCATTTTCCGATCTTCAAACCAGTTCCCGCACTTTGCGCGCGGGTGAAACAATTGACATAAGCCTGAGCATAAAAAACACCAGCCACGTGACCGGTGACGAAGTCGTGCAGGTATATGTACGCGCTCCCAAAAGCAGTGTCAAACGCCCACGGAAACAACTGGTGGACTTTCTGCGGGTGCGAAACCTTAAGCCCGGCGAGGCGCGTCGCATTACTCTTCATCTAGGCCACGACCACCCGGCCCTTCGTTATTGGGACGAAACCCGCCAGAGTTTTGTCGTACAGCCCGGCAAAATGGATATCATGGCCGGCAATTCCAGCGACAATATTCTGCTCAAGACCTCCATCTCGCTTTCGGCGTGATGGGAATCGGACCGCCTGGAACGCCATAGGCATTCACCATACTTGCCAACCGGCAGGCCGCCTTCCAGCCGTATTTGGCGGTTTATTGCGGCGGTAAAACAAAAGGCCCGCCGGTGTGGCGGGCCTTGAATATGATGCTCTTGTGGCGGTGCTCGGGAATCAGGTGCCCATGTCGTGGCTGGCCAGATATTTAACCTGTTCCGCGGTAAGTGTATCAATGCCGATGCCCATGCTTTCCAGCTTCAGCGCAGCCACCCATTCATCAATGCTCGTTGGCACGTCATGAACGCGATTGTCCAGCTTGGACCGGTTCTTGATCGCCCATTCCGTGGCCAGGGCCTGCACCGCGAAGCTCATATCCATAACGGATGCCGGGTGGCCATGTGCCGCGGCCAGGTTAATAAGGCGACCTTCACCAAGTACCTGAATGCGATGGCCGTTCTTAAGCGTGTACTCATCCACAAATTCGCGTACTTTTGGTCGCATAGATTTCGCTGATTTTTCCAGTGTTTCCAGATCCAGTTCCACATTAAAGTGGCCGGAATTGCATACCAGTGCGCCATCCTTCATCACATCGAAATGCTCCTGACGGATCACGTGCATGTTCCCGGTGACGGTGATAAAAATATCGCCAAGCCTGGCGGCTTCCGCCATCGGCATGACCCAGAAGCCGTCCATGGTCGCTTCAATAGCGCGGATCGGATTAATTTCCGTCACAATGGTGTTGGCGCCCAGGCCGCGCACGCGGGAAGCCACGCCTTTGCCGCACCAGCCGTAGCCGCAGACCACCACTTTTTTCCCGGCGATCAGATGATCCGTGGCGCGAATGACGCCATCAATGGTGGATTGTCCGGTGCCGTAGCGGTTGTCAAAAAAGTGTTTGCATTGGGCATCGTTCACGGCAATGACTGGGAATTTGAGAATATTGTCTTTTTCCATGGCCCGCAGACGAATCACGCCGGTGGTCGTTTCTTCCATGGAAGCCACGATATTGCCAGCCAGGTCCTTGCGGGTGGAATGCAGCAGGCTCACCAGATCTGCGCCGTCATCCATTGTGACATTCGGCTTGATATCCAGAGCTGTATTCATGTGACGGTAATAAGTATCGCGGTCTTCACCCTTAATCGCGAAAACCGAAATGCCGAAATCCTTTACCAGTGAAGCGGCATTGTCATCCTGGGTGGATAGAGGATTGCTTGCACACAGGGCCAATTCCGCGCCGCCCGCCTGAAGCGCTCGGGCCAGATTGGCGGTTTCAGTGGTGATATGCAGGCAGGCGGACATGCGATAGCCGGCCAGTGGTTTTTCCTTGGCAAATCGTTCACGCACCATGCGCAGAACAGGCATGTCCTTATCGGCCCATTCAATTCGCTTATGCCCTTCGGCGGCCAGATCAAGGTCTTTTACATCATATTTAACGGTCATTGGGAAAACCCTTTCTAAACAGCCGCGGCGGTTCAGTCGACCGACCTGCGGCGAACACTAATTTCGCGGACGCATTGCCCGCATCACAAACAAATCCGGCACAGCCACGCGGCTTTCCGGGGAACGGCTTTTTCGGGATGGCAGCGTATGGCGGCGAATATCCGTCAGGCCGGCGCTGCGCAACTGACCGGTCAACTGGTCCGGCGCAAATCCCATCCATCGGTGACCCATTTTTTCACGGAACATCTCCACTTGATGCGGCAGCAGATCCACAATCAGGGCGACTCCGCCGGGCTTGAGTACCCGATGCACTTCCGCCAGCGAGGATTCAATATTGGACACATGATGCAGAACCAGCACAATCAGTGCCGCATCCAGCAATTGGTTTTCAATGGGCAGTTGTTCCATGCGACCCGCCAGCAATTCAACATTTTTCAGTTGGGCCATGCGGATTCGATTGCGCGCGGCCTTGAGCATAGGGGCCGATGGCTCCACGGCAATCACTTTTTTTACATGTGGTGCCACCATCCCGAAAGTGGCTCCGGTGCCCGCCCCCAGATCACCGATCGTCCATTCCGGAGTCAGCAGAGCCAGCATCGCTTCAAGGTGAAAGGTATCGCCAAACCACTGGCTGCGGATAGTGTCCCACTGCGGTGCCGCGGAGCCGAAAAAATCGACTTTCAGATTTTGTCGGTCCTGCAGAGCCTGATTCAGACGGCATTCATCGGTGGCAAGCCGATCATCGGTTAACAGTTGATGCTTGACCATCACATGCAATTGTTCAGAAATCGCATCGCGGCCGGAACTGATTATACGATACAGCATCGACGTGCCGTCGCGGCGCCCTTCCGCGATTTTCCCGTCCACCAGTGCTTTCATGTGCCGGCTGACCGTGGACTGAGGCAGTTTGAGTGCGGTGGCCAGTTCGCCTATGCGAAGGCCATCGGCTCCGGTGCGGTCCAGCAGGCGCAGCATTCGCAGCCGCATGGGGTCGGCCAGTGTTTTGAGCAACTCCACCCAGCGGTGCAGAGGGAGTGGCTCGGTATGGGTCCGGGTTGTCAATAATCCGTTCATCCGGATATAATGATAGTATTCGCGGGCGGCCGCCGCAAGTGAGGCACCGCCATGCCGTCAGGACCCGTTGGACCTGACGCGGCTTGTGTTAAACTGGAACGCTGTTATCAGAGTTGCTGGCGGTGAACGATGTATCCATTGAAATTTAATCCGGTTTACCAAAAACGCATCTGGGGCGGGCGGCAAATTCAACACATTCTCGGACGGGCCATTCCACCGGCGTTGACCGGTGAACCCGTCGGCGAATCGTGGGAAATTGCGGATCTGCCGCCGGGGTCGGTTAAGGCTGATTCCGCGGGGGCTATGCCCGATGGATCATTAAGTTCCATTATCGCGGGCGGTCCTCTGGCCGGGCTTTCGCTGCACCAGGCGATGGAACGCCATTCCGCTGATATTCTGGGCGGGGGCGCAAGCAGTTATTTTCCATTGCTTATCAAATATCTCGACGCCAATGAAGACCTGTCCGTGCAGGTGCATCCTAATGAAGCCTACGCAAAATCCCACGCCGGCGCGCATCTTAAAAGCGAGGCCTGGTATATTTTGGCGGCCCGGCCCGGTTCTAAAATTTACAAAGGGCTGCGGCCTGGGACAACCCGCCAGATGTTTGCCGATGCGATACAGCAGGGCACGGTGGCCCAGATGCTAAATGCCATTCCGGTGCGCGCTGGAGACTGCCATTATCTGGAATCCGGCACCGTGCACGCCTTGGGGGCTGGTGTGCTGGCCGCAGAGGTGCAAACTCCCAGCGATACAACCTTCCGCGTGTTTGACTGGAATCGCCTCGGACCGGACGGCAAGCCGCGGGATTTGCATATTGAGGCAGCCATGCAGGTGATATCTTTTGACAGTGTCGCCGAACTGCCCGCGCAAGGCCACAGCGCACGTTTGGGCGATATTCAGGTGACCGATCTGGTTTCCTGCCGCTATTTTTCCATCAGTCGTCGAACGGTGGAAGGTGGAACGGTGGCGCTGCCGGTTTGTCCCGCGGCCGTCTGGATTATGCTGGCGGGTCAAGGTGTTCTGGAAATTCCAGGCGAAAGTGGCGTTGCGGTGGCCGCCGGCGATACGGTGCTTGTGCCTGCTAAAATGGACAAGGCGATCCTCCGGGTGGTCAGCCCGTGCAGTTGGCTCCAGGCGGATTTGCCGAGTTAATGCCCCAGTGTTCGAATCGGCATTGGCCGGGTAACGGACCAGATGGGCAATAGATGGATGATTATGAAACAGTTGAAAGTAAGACTGCAAAAATTTATGGCCGACTGCGGGGTCGCTTCGCGCCGCCGGTGTGAGGAACTCATTATTCAAGGACAGGTTCGCGTCAACGGCCAGGTGACGGCCATCCTGCCTGTGCTGATCGACCCGGCCAAAGATCAGGTGATGGTGGGCGATGAAATTGTCGAATCCCTGGCACCAGAGGCCTTGGTCTATTTCGTGCTGCACAAGCCCAAAGGCGTCCTGGTAACCGCCCGTGATCCGGCTGATCGCAAAACTGTCCATGAACTCATGAAGGGTGTTCACGAGCGGGTTTTTCCCGTGGGACGGCTGGATATGGACGCCCGCGGCCTGGTTCTAATGACCAACGATGGCGAACTGGCCAATCAACTAAGCCATCCGCGTTACGCAGTGGAAAAAACCTATATTGTGACTGTGGATGGACGCATTGACGCCCGCGGCCTGGAGGAAATGAAAAAGGGAATGTGGCTTGGACCGGCGTATGAAGGCGGCAAAGCTGAAAAAACCCACGGCTTGAAAGTTAAGGTACTGGCCTCGGACCGTCGCGAATCAGTCCTGGAAATAAAATTGACCGAGGCCAAAAACCGGGAAATTCGCCGCGTGCTCGCCCGCATTGGCTATCGCGTGCGGGATCTGTTCCGCGCCGCGCTGGCGGAAAAAGTAACCGTCAAAGGGCTTGAGCCAGGAGCATTTCGGCCCTTGACCGAACAGGAATTGCACTGGCTCCAGAAAGTCAGTTCGCCCGATTATTCCCGGCGCCGGCTGGATGCCACCCAGAAATGGTATGAATCCAAGGAAATGGATAAAGAACGCAAACGGCTCGCCGCCGATGCCCGTAAGCCTGTCCCGCAAAAACCGGTTGCCAGGGATACCCGGAAAAAGGTTGCCGGACCGCGGCAGTCCAACGGCCCATGGACGCCGCGCGGCGGCCAAAACTCCGGCCATCGGCGGACCTCGGCCCTGGATCGCACGCACAAGCCATTTTCACGGCCAAAACGTTAATGACCTTGCCGCGGTTGCGCGGTTAGCAGTCGCAATTAAATAAGCTGGAACCATGAAGTTTTATGTCTGACAAACTGAAAACCAATCTCAACACCGCAGATACGAAGTGTCTTGACAAGCTGGATTCACTTGTGCAGGCCCCTTTGGCAAAGCATCCATTTCTGGACGTGCTCCAGTCGCGCGTGATGGTGTTCGATGGCGGCCTGGGCACACAGATATTCGCCGCGAACCTGCAATTGTCCGATTTCTGGAATCTGGAAAACTGTCCGGAAGTGCTGGTTCTGTCCCGCCCGGATGTCATTGAAGGCATCCATTCATCCTATTTCGCCGCCGGCTCAGATACTGTGGAAACCGACACTTTCGGTGCCAGCAAAATCACTCTGGGCGAATTTGGTTTGCAGGACCGCTGTCGGGAAATAAACCGCGCCGCGGCGCAATTGGCCCGTCGCGCCGCCGATGCCCATAAAACCGCAGAAAAACCGCGGTTTGTGGCCGGTTCAATTGGACCGGGAACCAAGTCCATTACGCTGGGAAACACCACGTTTGATCTGATGCACGATTCCTATCTGGAACAGGTCCGCGGCCTGCTGGATGGCGGCGTAGATGCCATACTTATCGAAACCTGTTTTGATCTTCTTCAGGCCAAAGTCGCCGTGATTGCCGCACTCGACGCCATGCGCGAATGCGGCCGGCGGGTGCCCATTATGGTGCAGGTCACCATGGAACAGGTCGGCACCATGCTGCTGGGAACAGACATGGAGTCCGTGATTACCACCCTTGAAGCGCTGCCTGTGGATATTCTGGGCATGAATTGCGCCACAGGCCCGGAATTAATGCGCCCGCATGTGGAGACCTTAAGCCGACTGTGTGCGCGGTATCTTTCCATTCAGCCCAATGCCGGCTTACCGGTACTGCACGAAGGGAAAACCCATTTTCCACTGGGTGCCGCTGAGCTTGCCGGCGCACATCGTGAATTTGTTACCGATTTTGGCGTCAATATTGTCGGCGGTTGCTGCGGCACTACTCCAGAACATATCCGCGCGGTGGCCGGGGCTGTCCGTGGACTTTTGCCCAAAAAACGCGAAGCCTTTGGCCGCAAACCGGTCGGTGCCACTGCGGCCGTGTCTTCACTTTATTCCTCGGTCCCGGCGCGGCAGGATAATTCGATTCCCATTATCGGCGAACGCACCAACACCAATGGTTCGCGCAAATTCAAGGATTGCCTGCTGGCACAGGACTGGGACACTCTGGTTTCCATGGGGCGCGAAGCCGTAAAGGAAGGCTCGCATGTGGTGGATGTCTGTGTGGATTATGTCGGTCGGCAGGGCGTGCCGGATATGACCGAAGTCATCCGACGTTTCGCCAAGGAAGTCACCGCGCCCTTAATGATCGATTCCACCCAGCTTGATGTGGTGGAGGCCGGCCTGCAGGCCGCGCCGGGCAAGTGCATTGTCAATTCCATAAATCTTGAGGATGGCGAGGAGAAACTCGCCAATATGTGCCGACTGCTTCGCCGCTACGGCGCGGCCGTGGTGGCTGGCACCATAGATGAAGACAAAATTGAGGCCATGGGCAAAACCGCGGACCGCAAACTTGCCATCGCCCGACGACTGCATGATCTTCTTGTGTATAAATATGGCATTCCGGCTACCGATATTTATTTCGATCCGCTTATATTTCCCATCGTTACGGGGCAGGAGGAGGTCCGCCGCCTGGCACTGGAAACAATTGAAGGCATTCGCCGCATCAGCGCCGAGTTTCCCGATTGCCACACCACGCTTGGTCTTTCCAACGTCTCCTTCGGGTTAAAGCCTTACGCGCGGCTGGTGATCAACAGCGCGTTCTTTAATGAATGCGTGCAGGCGGGGCTGACCTCGGCAATTGTGCATTCCAGCAAAATTCTCCCACAGAATAAAATTGAGCCTGAACATTACCAGTGGGCACTGGACCTTATTTATGACCGTTCCACCGAGAGCTACAACCCGCTCGGACTCCTGAGCAACCTTGGCGCGCCCGCCCGCGCCGCTGAAGCGCTGGATATGCTTTCACTGGAGGAAAAACTTCAGCGGCACATTATTGATGGAGACAAGCAGAAACTGCCCGAACATCTGGCTGAAGCCATGACCAAATACGCCCCGCTGGACATTATCAACGATCATCTGCTGGCTGGAATGAAAGTGGTCGGAGAACTCTTCGGCAGCGGCCGCATGCAGTTGCCGTTTGTGCTGCAAAGTGCGGAAGTGATGAAAACCGCCGTTGCCTGGCTTCAGCCACATATGCCTAAGGCGGCCGGGCAAAGCCGCGGCCGCATGGTACTGGCCACGGTGAAGGGGGATGTGCACGACATCGGCAAAAACCTGGTGGACATTATTGTGTCCAACAATGGATATACGGTGTACAACTTGGGAATCAAACAGCCCATTGCCAATGTCATTGAGGCCGCCAAGAAATATGATGCTCACGCCATAGGCCTTTCCGGATTGCTGGTGAAGTCCACGCTGGTCATGCGCGATGACCTGATGGAACTCAACCGTCTGGGAATTTCCACGCCCGTGATTCTGGGCGGCGCGGCCCTGACGCGGAAATATGTCGAAAAAGATCTTCGTGATATTTATAAAGGTCCATTGTTTTTCGGAAAAGACGCCTTTGAAGGCCTGAAAATCATGGATCATGTCGCCACTGCCCGAACCGCCGATCTGCTGGTTGAAACCGGCGATGCGCCGGAAGTCGCACAGGCCCGCTGCCGCGGCGGTATGACGGCGGTTGCGCCGGTGTCCGCCACCGATTCCACCGGCCCGCAGGTGACGGATTATGCGGCAAATTCAATCGCCCGCGGCAACGCCATTCCTCCTCTGCCGTTTTATGGAACACGGGTGGTACAGGACATACCAGTAGACGCCATATATCCATATATTGATGAAGTCGCGCTGTTCCGCGGTCAGTGGCAGTTTAAAAGCGGTGTGATGCCGCGGGATGAATTCCGCAAATGGACCGAAGTGACCGTTCGCCCGATTTACGAACGCATTAAACAGAAATGCCGGGATATGCAACTGCTTTCGCCGCGCGTGGTGTACGGCTATTTCTGGGCGCAAAGCGACAGGAATGACCTGGTTGTCTATGCCGAAGACCGCAAAAGTGAAGTCATGCGTTTTCACTTTCCGCGGCAGACCGCCCGCAAGCGCTGGTGTCTTTCCGATTTTTTCCGCAGTGTGGAATCCGGTCAGATGGATGTTCTGGCCATGCAGTGCGTTACCGCGGGGCCGAACGTTGCGCCGTATGAAAAGCAGTTGTTCGACACCGGTGATTTCACTGAATACCTTTACATTCATGGCATGGGCGTGCAGATAGCCGAGGCGCTGGCCGAAATGTGGCATAAGCGCATACGCCAGGAACTGGGTATCGCGGGCCATGACGGCCAGACGATGCGCGATATTTTTGCCTGCCGCTATCAGGGTTGCCGTTACAGCTTTGGCTATCCGGCCTGTCCCGATTTGCAGGATGAGGAAAAGCTGTTCAAACTGCTGGATCCTTCGCGCATCGGCTGCACGCTTTCCGAAAACTGGATGATTCAGCCGGAACAGTCCACCTCCGCACTTATCGTGCACCATCCGGAAGCGGTTTACTTTAATGTCGATTGAGAACACGGGATGATTGTTCTTATGCCTGATCCGACAAGGCGAAGCATAAACAATTCAGGCATGATTTTGGCTTCCTGACTGTTGCGGTCCCATCCGCCGGCCGCCTTCCATCTGGTCTTGAGTTTCAGAACCACCGCTTCAGATTCGGCGCAGGTCTGGTCCGCACAGGCAAGATACATATCTGTCGGGGTTCAAAACGGGGAATAGGCGGCCTCCATATGACGACAATTGCCGACCACTGATAATTACCTTATCGGAAACGACATGCAGAGCAAGAGTAAAATCTCGCAGTTTTTTCCGCGGCCGAACTTGAAGTGCGGACTATATTGATATTGCACCGTGATTGCAATTATCAATAAGCGAGCAATTGCATTATAAAGTGGTTCGCATCCGTTTCCATGGCCAGTCCAATACCCTTGTGGAATATTGCATGGAATATCGCAAAAATGTCATTGCAATCAGGCGCCCCGGATGTTTTGCTGAATCTTATTTGTGCCGTGTTCTGGCCGCGCAGAATCCGCATGAGATTTAGCTTGGCATTGACACGGGGTCGCTCAAGGGCAAATTACATATCGAGCGGACGGACTTCTGGCTTTGTTTTGTCGTTCGCAGCGGACAGCACCGGCGCGGTCGGCAGGGGATTCCGGCCAAGCCGGCGGCCCGGGGTCATGTTCCGACGTCCCATCAGGAGTGTGCGCGGGACAGCGTGTTGTGGTGTTCGAGTATCTGCGGCGAGTCGACGGAACGGCCAGTAGCTTGGCGGCAAGTTTCGTCTTCAACAATTTAGACCCGGAACGGAATGGATATATACAGCAAACTCCGCGGGTAGGACTCGAACCTACAACAAATCGGTTAACAGCCGATTGCTCTACCATTGAGCTACCGCGGAAAATGATTGGCGCGCTTATTTTCGGCGCTTCATGCTAGGTTACATAGTTGGCCGAAAGTGTCAAGCATCGCCCCGCATTTTTGGCGGTTTTTTGGCCGTAAACAGGAGGCGTGGTCGGGTGATTCCGGCAGCGTTTGCCAAAAGACCGCTCATTTGCTAAACTGCTGGGCTTGAATAGGGTGTCCTTGGGATGTTGAGTTACCGGACACCTAGGTCTCGGAAACATTGTTTAAAGGTCAGGTATGCCGACAATTAATCAGCTTATCCGCAATCCGCGTCGCAGTCTTAAGCGCATCAACAAGGTAAAGGACCTTGAAGCCTCGCCGCAGAAACGCGGAGTCTGTCTGATTGTCAAAACAATGACCCCCAAGAAGCCGAACTCGGCGTTGCGAAAAGTGGCGCGTGTGCGGCTTTCCAACGGCAAGGAAGTGACCGCCTATATCCCCGGCATCGACCACAACCTGCAGGAACACTCCATTGTGCTGGTGCGTGGCGGCCGGGTGCGCGATCTTCCCGGCGTGCGTTACCATGTGGTACGCGGCGTGCTGGATTCCAGCGGCGTGGAAGCGCGTCGTCGGAGCCGGTCCAAATACGGTGCCAAGAAGCCGAAGTAATAATGAATTAAAAACGAGGCGGCCAAACTGGGCGCTGAAAACCAAACAACAGCCGCGGCTACGTATGGTTGCGGCAATCTGAAGCCTTCAAGTATCCCGGACCCTTGTGGTTCGATACGGAGAAATGAAAGGGTAGCGTATGGGTTCCAAATCTTTCACGGCGAGCTATTCGCATTTTAAACCAGATGGCGTTTACAATTCGCTGGTGGTGGCCAAATTTATCAACTGCCTGATGTACGATGGAAAAAAATCCACCGCACAACGTGTGTTTTATGGTGCCATGGACATCATTGGCAAGAAAATGAAGGACGCCAAACCCATTGAAGTGTTTGATGCCGCCCTTAACAATGTCAAGCCGAATATTGAAACCCGGTCGCGCCGCGTCGGCGGCCAGAACTATCAGGTGCCAATGGCTGTCAGCCGCAAACGTCAGCAGAGTCTGGCGATCCGCTGGATTCTTGAAGCGGTCCGCTCCAAGGGTGGCAAGCCGATGTCCGAACGGCTGGCGGAAGAATTTATGGCGGCCAATCGCCGTGAAGGTGCCGCAATTCAGACCCGTGAAAACGTCCACAAAATGGCGGAAGCCAACCGCGCGTTCGCTCACTTTGCGTGGTAAGTTTTTTGCCGCGGCTTGCGGACCGGTAATCCGCGAATGGATCCGTCGGACAACGATTGTAATTTTACGAGGCCCTGTTTTATACAGGGCCTTTTTTTGCGCCGGGTCAAATCTCAGAGTTGCGGAAACTGCGGACAAAGGACCGGATCGCGGATTTTGCGGATGGCGCGGCAAGAGAGGAAATAATCGCCAGGCGGTTTAAGTTGGTGTGGCGGATTTGTATACTTTGTTTATCATTACCTCTATTCTGGCGGCCAAGACTTGGACAACCGCTGATTCAACTGTGGTGCGGCACCGGGGCTGGAAAAAGCTACAGCCCCCATCGGCTGTGCCGGCGAGCGGGTTGCAGACAGAGACGGAAGAACGACGAGGTACCGATGGCATTGAACCGAATGGTTGCGTTGATTGGTGTTTGTGCGGTGATCTGGTATGCGGCGTTGCCGCATGGCGTCGCCAGGGCGGATGCCGGACCAACTGCCAGCGGCAAAACGGTGCCGTGGCGGGCGGCCGTTGCGCCCCTGATGACGCGATGGGCCGCGCGGGTATCACCGGCGCACGCATGGGTGCATTATCCGCGGCCGCAAATGCGGCGCAGTGAATGGAAGAATTTAAATGGGCTGTGGAATTATGCCATAACCGCGCAGGCGGCTTCGCGGCCTGGTGCGTTTACAGGGCAAATTCTGGTGCCGTATCCGTATCAATCGGCGCTTTCCGGAGTGATGCGGCCGCTTTCGCCGACGCATGCCATCTGGTATCACCGAACGTTTCAGGTACCGGCGGCGTGGCGGGGACGTCATATCCTGCTTCATTTTGATGCCTGTGCCTGGAGGGCGAGCATTTATTTGAATGGTCGGCTGATTGCATCGCACCAGGGGAGCTATAGCGGGTTTACGGTGGATGTGACTTCATCGCTTGATGGACAAAAATCGCAGAGTCTGCTGGTAAAGGTTTGGAACCCGGTGGGGCTGAAAATCGAACCCCGGGGCAAGCAGGTGATGCGTGCACACGGAATGTTCTTTTCTGCCTGCACCGGTTTATGGGGTACGGTGTGGCTCGAGCCAGTTCCAGCGAGGCACATCCGACACCTGATTATTACGCCAGATGTGTCACGTCATGCGGTTCTGGTGCGCGTGGCGACAACGCCAGTGTCACCGCCTGCGGAAGTGCGGGCGGCGGTTTATCGGGGCAAGCGTCTGATCGCTCAAGTAACGGCACGCGCCGGATCGGTTTTGCGCATTGGAATTCCGCACCCTGCATTATGGAGTCCTGCTCACCCAGAATTATATCAGTTGCGCGTCGAACTGATGATCGGTGGGAAGCGGCATGATCGGGTGGCCAGCTATTTTGGAATGCGTTCAGTTACACTGGGACCCGGGCCGGACGGTAAAATGCGGATTCTGCTGAATGGTAAGCCGATTTTTGAACGCGGGGCACTTTACCAAGGCTATTGGCCGGATGGGCTATACACGCCGCCGACCGATGCGGCTATGCGTTTTGACCTTCGGACCGCCAAAGCGATGGGCTTTAATCTGCTGCGGGTGCATCAGATTGTTGAGCCGCAGCGATTTTATTACTGGGCTGATCGGTTGGGCCTGTTGGTCTGGCAGGACATGCCCGCGGCGTGGCCCCCGGTGCACCCGGAGGCACGGGCCGCGATTCGGCGACAGGTGATGGCTTCGCGACATTGGTGGCCGGCGAACGGGCCGCAGACCGCCGCGCAGAAGTTGGAATATGTGGCGGAATTAAAAGCGGTGATTCGCCAGAATCGCAATCATCCGAGTATTGTTGTATGGACGTTATTTAATGAAGGCTGGGGGCAACACGACACCGGTCTTTTGACTGCCTTGATTCAGAAACTGGATCCTTCGCGACTGGTTGATGATGCAAGCGGCTGGTTTGACCGGGGCGCGGGAAATATAATTGAAACACATCATTACCCGGATCCGCAATCTGCAGCGGCTACGGAAAGCCGCGCTGCAACCTGCGGTGAATTCGGCGGGATACCACTTGCTGTGCCTGGGCATTACTGGCCGGGGCCCGGCCGGGTGCCATCGTTGGTCATTAAGCCAGGCGAAAGGGCGCGGCTGTTAAAGCGTTATCAGCACTATTGGGCGGAAGTTCGGCAGCTTCGCAAAAGTCGGGATATGTGTGCGGCGGTTTATACGGAATTAATGGATCAGCAGCAGGAAGCATGCGGTCTCATGACGTTTGACCGTAAGATTATCAAGTTTCCGCTGGCCTCCATACGCGCCGTCACGACCGGCCGCACGCTCCGGACATCGCAGAAATAAGGTACTGGCAAGATTGCCGGGCTGGGAAGCGGCAAACAGCCGCAGCAACCGCGGGCATGCCCGCTTGGTTAGCTTCGCGGTCGGCAGCATGCCTGCGGGGGGGGGCTGGCTTTGGTCTGGATGGGTGGCCGACGGCCTTGGCGCGGGTTAAGGGTACCCGGATCGCGGAATGGCGAAAAAAAGTGATCAGAGGCGGCCAAAAACATGCCAAAATGCAGGTGCGGCGTCGCCGGAAGAGCCTCTTACGGGCTTACTTGACATGTCCGTAGGGATGCCATATAACTAACCCCTCAAGACGGCAAAAGGAAGCCGTAAAGGGCGTTCAAGCCGGTTGCTCAACATCTTAATGAATGTTAGCAGTAGGTTTTTTTCCGCAGTGTTGCGAAACGATGAACGCTCTGTTATAATTCCTTGAAGGTCATCTCCACGGCGGAGTTAACCGGAAGCCTGTTTGGTCTAGAAGCCAAATAAAATTCTGGGAAACTTTTACGCGGGCTTGACAGTCACAATTTTGTGGCTATATTGATAAACCCTTGATGTTGGTTTAAGTGAAAAGCCGACATTAAGAAGGCGAAAAGGAAATGAGAGTGACGGGTATGAAGCCCGGCACTGACTATCCGACACAGTGAACAAACGTCGGAGCTTAACAGGAGTTGCGGTTGCCAAACCTACAAACGGTGGCAAGCGACAGATAAACTCTACCGAAACGGATTCCCGCCAACGGGGCCATCGGTGAGAACTGTGGCCCAAACCGAATATTTACGACTTTTATAGATGCCAGCACACGCTTAGTGGCGGATGCATTTTGCACCTGAGAACTAAGTGAGTGCCGATGTCTGAATTGTTTTGAACATTCGGGCTCTTTGACAAGTGAAGATTGCGTGATGTGGTTCACAAACTCCACATAAATTAAGCACGCCATGCAAGCATATGGTGCTAATCTCTTCCCAGGGGTGAGTGCCAGTGTGGAAGATGGTGTGCGTCAAAAAGCGCAAAATCTACGGTATACAGTCGAATCATTGCGACTGTATCACCAAACCAGAGTTACTCAAAGTTACTTTCAGGTGGCTTGATCGTTCCGTTGGCTTCGGCGCTGACGGGGCATACTTGAGACTTTCCAGTTTTTGTTTGTACCGCTTATGCGGGGATAAATGAGAAGTGGGACGGTTGAAAGTCAATGTGGTCAAGCTACTAAGGGTATACGGTGGATGACTTGGCGTACAGAGGCGAAGAAGGTCGGTGTAGCCTCCGATATGCTCCGGGGAGCTGGCAAACAAGCTATGATCCGGAGATCACCGAATGGGGAAACCCATTTACGGCCCGTTGAATGTATAGACGGGTGCGAGCGAACGCAGGGAACTGAAACATCTAAGTACCTGCAGGAAAATAAAGAGAAATCGATTCCGTCAGTAGTGGCGAGCGAACGCGGAAGAGCCCAAACCGGGGGTAACCCCGGGGTTGCGGGCCTCAATGTGAGAGCCGAGCGGTTATTCGAACTGTCTGGAATGGCAGGCCATAGCGGGTGAAAGCCCCTTAGAAGAAAACTGCGAAGCCTCTAGAGGTACCAGAGTAGCGCGAGACTCGTGAAATCTCGTGTGAATCCGGGCGGACCATCGCCCAAGGCTAAATACTCCTGTACGACCGATAGCGAACCAGTAGGGCGATTGAACGTTGAAAAGCACTGCTTCTAGCAGAGTCAAAAGCACCTGAACCCGTATACCTACAGTCCGTGGAAGGCCGGATCTATTTCGCAAGAAATGGTGGGCTGACCGCGTACCTTTTGCATAATGGGCCGACGAGTTATTGTTCACGGCAAGCCTAAGGTCTTCAAGACCGCAGGCGCAGGGAAACCGAGGCTGAATAGGCCGATTAAGTCGTGGGCTATAGACCCGAAACCACGTGATCTACCCATGGGCAGGTTGAATGAGGCTTAACCGCTTCAGGAGGACCGCTAGACGTGACCGTTGAAAAGGTCTGTCGTGACCTGTGGGGAGGAGTAAAAGTCTAATCAAACGTGGAGATATCTGGTACTCCTCGAAATACCTTTTGGGGTAGCCTCGTGCTATATCAAACCGGGGGTAGAGCTACTGAATGAAGTCAGGGGCCCGCAAGGCTGCCTGCTTCAATCAAACTCCGAATACCGGTGCGAGTTCCACGGGAGTAAGACCTGGGGGGATAACCTCCTAGGTCAAAAGGGAAACAACCCTGATCGCCGGCTAAGGTCCCAAAGAGTGTCTTAGTTATAGAGGAAGTTTTATTTCTGTGACAGCCAGGATGTTGGCTTAGA
>DAIDJN010000041.1:0-173366 GCA_027451365.1 Phycisphaerales bacterium
GCTGCCGGGAGTGGAGGCCATTCTCGCACTACGGGCGGCGTGGAAAAGCCAAGATGCTCGCTGGGAACGGCTCTGGACCAACCGACCGGCCTACGTTTTGGCCAAAACCAAGAAAAAAGCTGCATAAACTGTCACAGGCCCCTGGCTCCACGATTGCTGTAAGGCTGTCTGTCGGAGCTAATAACCCAAATAATCCATCAGTCCCGGCAGTCCGCTGAATATCGATCCACCGTAGCCGCCCATTGATCCGATTCCTCCCGGACTGAAAACGTTTTGTAGATGTGTCTGGGTTGAGCGCATTGCATCCAGGTCTGCCTGCATATTCATGTTGGCGATGCCGAGTTTATCGCGCAGCGCAATAATCTTCGGGTCCTGACTATTGGTCAATTCATAATACAGCCGTTGCAGCAGAGGTCTCTTGCCAACATCCAGCCACGCTCCGCTGCATTTTTTGCAAATCTGAATCGGAACCGGTATCAGCGGATTCAGCCGGTCGATCGTCATTTGAACATGGCAATCGGGGCATTGCATGGGCTTTTTTGTGTCCGACTCCACGGCTAGCGCCGCCAGGGATCGCAGGTCTGGAGGCGCGCCAACTGGCGGTGAAGTGGCGTCCGTTGAAGCCGGTGATTGGCCGGAAGGCGCATCGGCTGGTTCCGCGGCGATTGGTGGCGGAGTTCGCACCAGATGCATCAAGGCCGGGCGCGAAACCCATTCGCCAAAGCAACTGCTGCATGTTTTGACATGGAAGTTCCCTTCCATGACATCGGTCATAATGACAAAGCACGATGGGCAACGTGGCATAAAAACCGCCTTTAACACCCGGAAAAGAATGGAGCCCCGGGTCATTGCCGCATTGTCCGGAAAATGAACGAATTATACAAGTGTTCTGGCGTCTGATTCCGCCCAGGGGCGTGGGGCACCCACATGGCAACGCGATTGAAGCATGGAAGCCACGGCGACACCACATGCCGCGGTTAGTCATCAACGGTAGTCTGAAGCGGCCGGGCGCAGACTTCCGGCGATTGAATACCGGTTGATTCCTCGGCAATTTCCAGCATGACCTCTGAAAGAAGGTCAGCTGCGGGCATCGGCCGCCGAAAGTAATGGCCCTGAAACAGGTTGCAGCCGCGTGCCGAAAGAAAATCAAGCTGTTCGCCGGTTTCAACGCCTTCAGCGACCACACTTATTTTGTGATGCCGGGCGATTGCCAGAATCGCCTCCACCAGTACGACATCGTTGGAATCAGCGGGTACGCCGCGCACAAATGACCCGTCAATTTTTAGCTCGGCGACGGCCAGCTTGCGTAAATAACCCAGCGAGGAATAGCCTGTGCCAAAATCGTCGATCGAAAAGCGGATTCCTAAGCGGGCAAGTTCTTCCATTTTAAGATTGCCTTCGTCAAGATTATCGATGATCGCGCCCTCGGTTAATTCCAGCACCAGCCGGTCGGGCGAAACGCCTGTGGCCTCAATAATCCGCCGCACGGACTGTACGAAATCAGGAGATTTGAATTGCCGTGGACTGATATTTGCGGAAATGGAAAAATCGCGGCCCGCGTCCTGGAACTGTTTTAGCAATTTGCACGATTCCAGCAGTACCCAATCACCGATTGAACTGATTAACGAAAGACTGTCTTCAGCCATCGGAATAAATTGACCTGGCATGACCATTTCATGGTCGGTTTTCTGCCACCGGATCAGCGCTTCGGCTCCGGTCATATTGCCCCGCGCGTCCATTTGCGGCTGAAGGAACAGTCGGAATTCGCCTCGGCGGATTGCCTCATACAATGAATCCTCCAGTGCCAGTCGCACCTCAGCGGATGTCTGCATAAATTGTTCAAAGAAACAGGTTGAATTGCGTCCCGCCTCTTTCACGCGGTACATGGCGGTGTCCGCCTGCTTCAAAAGGTCGCCGGCCGGCTGAACATCTCCGGAGAACATCGCGATGCCGATGCTTGCGGTCACGCGGTGTTCGCGATCGGCCAGTGTGATTGGTTCAGCCAGGCTGTTGCGAATGGATTCCGCAACCGAACTTGCCACATGCATGGCCGCTGAATGCGAATCTGCCAGTTCCGGCAGAAGGATGATAAACTCGTCACCGCCTAGGCGGGCCACCATATCCTTTGGCCGCAGGGAGGCAGTCAGTCGCCGGGAAATTTCCCGCAAAAGCGTATCGCCTGCGTCGTGGCCCAGCGCATCGTTGACATCCTTGAAGTTATCAAGGTCCATGCACATCACCGCGCCGTGCACGTTGGTTTCCGCCGCGTGCACGACGGCCCGATCCAGATTGTCCAGTAACGCTCGCCGATTGGGTAATCCGGTCAACGGATCAAGTGTTGCAAGGCGCGAAAGTTCAAGTTCGGCCTGTTTGCGTTCCGACACATCCACGCGCAACCCGATGAAATGGGTCGGCTTTCCGGCCTGATCGCACACGCGCAGCGCGCGCAGTTCGTACCAGCGTGTTTCGCCGTTGTGCTCGTGGCGAATCGTGGATACCGGTGATTCGCCGGAGGTCTTTTCGCCATCGCGCCAGCCGGCATAATGGGTCAATAAATCATCACCAAACAGTATTCGGCAGCCGTGGCCGCGAATTTGCTCTGCGGTAAGGCCGCTCACGCGTGCAAACGCATCGTTCACATATACCACAGATAAATTTTCATCACACGCGTCGGCGATAATCACTCCGATTCCCGCCGTGGCCAAGGCTTGACCGATGGTTTCCGGAAGGTCTGCCGATCCGCTGTCGTCGGCGTGGCTCCCGTGCAGAATGGCTGCGGGAGTCAGATTCTCCGGTTGGTAATTGGCTCGCTTTCTGGCCCATTTATAAGCTGCGCCCAGGGCGGCAATGGCGGCCACTGCCAGGCAGGCACCCGAAGTGGAATTGATTTTTTCCATCGAATGCAGCAGACTCGTTCCCGGGCCTTTTTGCAGCAAGCCGGTTGCGGTCGCCGCAAGACGAGGTGCGACGCGCGGCGTTGGCCGCGGTCGGTCGACGCCTGGATGAAGATCGGTCGGCGCAATGGCAACCGAGTGTCGAACGGATTCGCTGTTGGCTTGGTCAGTTGGCTTCACCACAGGTTTCATAATTTCTCCTGGCCATAACAATTAGACTCGCCGCCCACCCGATCGCGGGAGCCTGCCTGGCAGGCTGCATCCACCGCGTGGCGGGGCTTGCGTACGGAACCTTGTGACAAATTGAGATACGGTCGGCGGGCGGGAAACTGAACAGATAGGAGAGAATTCTCTCCCGCGTTCCTTCCCAGGCTTTTAAACCGTTTGCGGAAGCAGTCGGCACGGCCGACGCTGGCAATCCGGTTCGTTTTGATTTACAACACTGGCCCGCCAACTGAAGTATCACACCACCATCCGGGCAGGCCGCCAATGTAGCTGCCGGATGGAGTAAACAGCCAGTGCGATGCTCCATAATGATTATCGGCAATAATGCTACATAATCACAAGCGCGATGGCGGGTGAAAACGCTCAAAAACGACCGAAATAATTTTGCTAAATCGAATTGGCATCGCCAACAATCAATTTTATAAGACGCGGCTATATGTGAATCTTGTAACTTTTTGATTCAGTTTTCGATAAGCCGACAGGTGTGGGCCGCTTTTCCATTTGATCCGGGCCGGTCGAAGTAAAATTAGCCCGGCGGAAATTGTTAAATTTCACCGTGCAGTTTCATCAGTCGCGGGCTTACCAGAAGCATCAGTTGCACACGCTCAAAATGAGTCAGCCATTCAGCTGTATTGGCGGCCAAAATGTCCGGCGGTGGGGCGACGAGGCCCGTAGCGCATGATGCCCCCTGCAGGGCCGCCGCTTTGGCCCGGTAGGTTGCCAGCGTCCGTTCCCCGAAACGTTCGCATTCAAACCAGTCCTCGGAAAAGAAGACCAGCACTGGCACGCGCGGCGCTCCACAAATGGAAAGTTCAATGGCCAGCGCAGTGGCCTGGTCGCCGGCATTGGGATTAAAGGTCTGTTCCCGATTCACAAACCGCAGATCAATGGCGTTGGAAGCCTCCGCAAAGCGTTGAAATATGGGGCAGGCGTTTACGCAGTCACCACACCAGACGCCGGCCATGCAAAGGACGTGCATTTTCCGGCGAAATCCGGCCAGCAGGGCGGTTTGCTCGGAAGTCAGTGAAACCGCGTCGTACACATTCTGCCAGCGGTGCTGCTTTTCCAGGTTGCCGTGCGTTTGCAGGAATTTCTTGTAAGGCTGAGCCATGTTAAAGGCGGATTTAAAATCAAATGGCATTGAATCGATTCTCCGGAATACGGGAAATGATTATATACTGGAGTCCGTACCAATTCCGGCGTTGCGTGAAAACTCCTCCGCAGCCGTTACAAAGGCTTTGAAAAGGCGTCCATGCGGTTCGTCTGAAAGACCTTCCGCGTGCCATTGTACGCCGATCCAGAAGTCCAGCGTAATATCTTCCACCGCTTCCACCAGATCATCGGGCGACGTTGCCGAGGCCAGAAGGCCGTATCCGATGCGGCCAATCGCCTGTCGGTGGCGCGAGTTTACATCCAAAGCATCGGTTCGGTAGATTTTGCCCAGCCCGGATCCGCCGGCGATTTTCACACGATGCCATGCGTCCCGGCGTTCGGATTCGTCGCTGCTTCCCTTATGCGCGACCGCCGTCGTCGTGGTCAATTCGGCAATGCTCTGATGCAGCGTGCCGCCTCGCTGAACATTCATCAACTGGCAGCCAAGACAAATACCCAGCACCGGCATGCCGCGCTGTTCGGCCATGGAAAGCATGGCCAGGTCAAACGCCTGGCGGTGGGCGTCCATTTTTATGGTGGTGGCATGCAGCGGTTGCCCATAAACCGAAGGGTCAATATCGTCTCCACCGGGAATCAGCAGACCGTGCAGGTGCGCGAGTATTTCCGTGCGCAGTGCCGCATCAGCGGTGTAGGGTAAAAGCACCGGCAGGCCACCAGCTTTTTCAATTGCCGCCGGATAAAGGTTGGAAAGATCGTAATGAAGGGGGTCAGCTTGCACAGGGCCATGATCCATGGATATACCAATAACAGGACGCATACGCAGCTACTCCTGAGAAAATGATTGCCATCATCGCCTAGGTGTTTCGCTTATGCAGGTGAAAGGCGATTACAATTCCCTGCACAACAATTGCGGCGAGAAACCATTCGAGTGATTTAAGCTGCTCTCCGACACGATAAAACCACCACGAATTGCCCATGTTGGCCGCGGCCATTCCCGCCGCCCGAAAAGCGTCCCAGGCACCCAGTGCCAGAAACGCCAGTACTACCATCTGGCAGACAGTAGCCAGCAATAAGGATAACGAAAAATCTGTCATATTATTGTGTCGGTTCAGATGGCGAAGCTGCTGAAGCATTTCCTCAAGTAGCGGCTTGATCGTTTCCGGCCGGGGAGTAGCCGCGAATATGCGCGCCGCCACTGCGTCGGCCAGCGCGCCAGGCTCGGTATTTTCCGCCGGAACAGTGCCCTGAGCTGCTGGAGCGGCCGGTGCGCCATGCGAACTTATCGCAGGTGTTTCTTTGGAGATTATGTTCCCCTCTCGCAGCACAATCCGGGCCGCATCCGCCAGTGTGCGCACAACAAACCCCGGCGTAACCGCGGGCGCGCTTTCCTGCGGCTGCGGCGGTGATTCCGGATCACTTAGCAGAATGGTGCGGCAGCCGACCGCGGCCCCCGCCGCGATATCCCGCGGCATATCGCCGATCATCCAGCAGCGGGAAAGGTCCAGCCCGAACGTTTCTGCAGCGGCTTTCAGCATGCCCGGTTTGGGCTTTCGCCAATCATGGTCAATGCGGTATTCGGGAACCGTGGCATCCGGATGAAATGGGCAGTAATAGCTGGCATCAATATGGGCGCCGGCCTGCTCCCGAAGTTGACGGACCATTTCCGCGTTGACGGCTTCCACCGCCGCTTCATCAAACATTCCGCGGGCGACACCGCTCTGATTGCTGACCACGATTATCCGGTAGTCCAGGCGGCGCAAAGAGGCTATTGCCGCCGCCGCGCCGGGCAGCAACTTTACTTTCGACGGGTCCCCCAGGTAACCATCATTGGCAATGATGGTATTGTCCCGATCCAGAAAAATTGCCCGTTCTGCCATTGTGGCCATCCATCCGTTCCTGGAAAGCGTCCGATCAAGCCCCGGCTTTCAGTCGGTTCTCAGCCTGTTTCGACAGTCTGACAGTTTCATCACTTCTCCGCAACCTTTTCAATGACCTGTGTAGTGGATCGCCCCGGAAGAAACGGCGCAAGCGCGACACGGCCGCCGGCTGATTCCACCCATTCGCGGCCCACTACAATCTTATCGGCATAGTCGCTCCCTTTAACCAGCACATCCGGGGAAATCGATTGAATCAATTCCAGCGGCGTGTCGGTGTCAAACGCGACCACATAACTGACCGATTCGAGTGCGGACAATACCGATAGCCGGTCCTGCAATGGGTTCACCGGTCGCGAATGCCCTTTTAGCCTGCGGACTGAAGCATCAGAATTTACGCCAACCACCAGAATGTCCGCCTGAGCGCGGGCGAATTTCAAGTATTGCACATGCCCCGCATGCAGAATATCAAATACGCCATTGGTAAAGCAAATTCGTTCGCCGGCCTTTTTGCGGGATTTTAGCTCTGAATTCAGTTCCGCCACAGATCTGATTTTTGAATCACCGCCGCCTTCCAGACGGTGGAGTTCCCCAATCACCTCCCGTCGGGCTAGAGGAACGCATCCAAAGCGTTCCACTTCCAGGCCGCCGGCAATATTTCCCAAATCGACCGCCGCACTCCATGAAACTTTGTGGGCCCGCGCCAGCGCGAGCATTGCCAAAACCATGTCGCCGGCCCCGGTGACATCGTACACGGTGCGGGGCCTTGTGACGTGTAATTGTCCAGGTTCTGTTCCCTGCTGCAGATACATGCCGTCGCGATCCAGAGTTAAAATACACGCGTCCAGACTCAGTTGCGCGATCAGCCGTGTGGCCACGGCCGGCGCGTCGGCCGAGTTGCGCATGGGCCGGCCGGCGGCCAGTTGCGCTTCGGCTCGATTGGGAGTAATGGCCGTGGCCTGCCGGTATCGCCGGTAATCGCTTATGGCGGCCGGGTCCACCAGGACTTCGAGTCCTCGTTGGCGCGCCATATCAATAATCAATCCGCACAAATCACCGGCAAACAACCCTTTATTATAGTCTTCCACGCACACAATAGCATGTTGGGAAAGCTCTGCGTCGATTATTTCCAGCAGGCGCGACTGCACATTTTCGCCGATCGGGTCGGTTATCTCATGGTCCAGACGCAGCATCTGCTGTTGATGCCGATGTTGTGCCAGACCCACCACGCGGGTCTTGCTGCTGGTGGGCCGGTTCGGTGCCGTCACAAGCCCAGTAATGGAAACACCCGCCTTGACCAGCAATTCGCCTAGGCGAGTGCCGTTGTCATCATTTCCGCGAATTCCGACCACCGTCGGCCGGGCTCCAAGTGCGGCGAGGAACAGTGCGACATTTCCCGCTCCGCCTACCCGCTGTTCCCTGTACCGCTCTCGCACCACAGGAACCGGCGCTTCAGGTGACAAGCGTTCGGCGTCACCATAAATGTATTGATCCAGAATAAGATCGCCCACAACCAGGATGCGCGGCTGGTTGAAACCCTCCAGCATTGTTCGCAGTTCATGTGGCGGATGATGCATGTGAAAACTCAAGTTTTTATTTAATCAACCGGAACCGGTTCCAATTGTATGGCAGAATATAATAATCGCTTTTATCAAAAAAGTCACTTCGTTGTGTCAACTAATTTTTCTTTCCATGTTTCAGCCTCCGGACCGGCGACATGGCATGCGATGCGAACGTGATAAATCGGCAGTTTGGATTCAGTTCCGCGAAGTTTCACCCAATCTTTCAATGTGGTGACCAGTGCCGACACATTGCAGGATTGTGCGATGTCATTAAGTCGCGCGGTATCGCGACTCGCATCATATTGATGATGATCTCCATACCAACACCCCCTTGCGACGTTCATACGCATTGATTCAAGGGTGCGCACAAAGCCCTCCGGATTGGCAATTCCGGCAAATGCCAGCACCCGGTCCGGAATCAGACTGACCCGTTGTCCTTGGGCGTCAAACAGGCCTACGACATGCGTATGCTGCTGAAAAATGACTCGCGGACTGCGCCATTCCGCCAGCAGTCCTGCCGCCATATCCGCCAGTTCCGGTGTCACCTGCTCACATCGCGTAAGCATAATTGCATCCGCGCGGCGCATCCCGGTTGGCGGTTCGCGCCATGACCCGGCGGGAAGCAATCCGGGAATGCCCATCGGACTTGTGGCATCCACCAGCAGCAGATTCAGGTCGCGGGCCAGCCGCCGATGCTGATATCCATCGTCCAGAATCAGAACATCGGCTCCAAATTTTTCGATTGCCTGTCGCCCTCCAGCCACGCGGTCCCGGTTTATCAACACAGGTACGCCGGGGCATTCCTCCTGAATCACCAGAACTTCGTCGGAAACTCCATTTTGGGGTGCTTTGTAGCCGCGTGTCAGCACGGCGGGCCTGCGGCCCAGCTTGATCAGATCCTGGACAATCATGATAACCGTGGGCGTTTTTCCCGTGCCGCCGGTGGTCAGATTCCCCACGGAAATCACCGGGACGGGAAGTTTTATAACCTTTTTCCAGCCCGCATCATACGCCATGTTTCGCAGGCGCACCGACAGTCCATAAAACAGAGCAACCGCGGCCAGCACGTAACGGACCAGTGCGGGCACCAGTCCCGCGGCTTCGCCGCTTATGATGCGTTTGTACCACTGTTCCATCGTGCACCACCACGCTCGCATCGGTCCGGACGATACCTTTTAGACCACAAGATTCAACATGCGATCTTTTATATAGACCTTCTTTTTTATCGCACGGCCTGCGAGTTTCTGCTGAATGATTTCATCCCGCAAGGCCGCGATGGCAACGGTTTCGGCATCAGACCCATTGGCTACTTTCACGCGCCCGGAAAGTTTGCCGTTGATCTGCACCGGCAGGTCAAGCTCCGAATCCGTACAAAGTTCCTCATCCCATTGCGGCCAGGCGACTGTCATGATGGATTGGGCAGATGCAGTCAACTGCTCATGCAGTTCTTCGGCAATGTGCGGTGCAAACGGTTCAAGCAGTCGCAGCAATGTCCGGGCGGCAATATCTGGAATCCAGGTCAGTTTGGCCAGCGCATTGTTGAATTCCATCATGCCGCTAATGGCGGTGTTAAACGCCAGTCTTTCAATATCTCCGGTCACTTTCCGAATGGTCCGGTGCATGGGACGCAGAATCGATTCGGCGTCGGCTGTGGCGACAGCGGCTTCAGCCGGGGTAAGGGGACGGGCCATCGGGCCACGGCCAAGCTGCCAGCCGCCGACGCCGTCCGGTATGACAACGCGGCAAGGTTCATCACCACCATTGATATTCCGCCACACCCGCTGAAGAAAGCGGTAAACGCCTTCCACGCCGGTGGTGCTCCAGGGCTTAACCTGCTCCAGTGGACCCATGAACATTTCAAACAAGCGCAGTGAATCGGCACCATAATCACGGATCACATCATCCGGATTCACCACGTTTCCACGGGATTTGCTCATTTTGAACGATCTGGCATCCACCGTAATGGTCGAATCAGCTTTCAGCACAAAACTGTCGCCTCGCTTTTCGATTTCCTCCGGCGGACAGGGCCGGCCTGTCAGCAATTCACCGGTTTGTCGCGATTTGGAGATAATTTGCGTTTTCCCATCGGGGCCGAGCCGCGAATCCCAGTTGGTGTCCACCTCCGCAAGTGGCACCATTCGTCCGGCTTCCGTGGCAAAAGCGGTGTATTCCGCTTCGCCCAGAATAAGCCCCTGGTTGACCAGCCGATGGAATGGCTCATCCGAGGAAACGTGCCCAAGATCAAAGAGAACCTTATGCCAGAACCGCGAATACAGCAGGTGAAGAACGGCATGTTCCACGCCGCCGATATATAGATCAATTCCCCGGCCGTGCATCCAGAATTTTTCCAGTTCCGGATCACAAAAGCGGCGGACATTGTGCGGATCCAAGTACCGCAAGTAATACCAGCATGACCCGGCCCATTGCGGCATGGTGTTCACTTCGCGGCGACCTGGTATGCCGGTTTCGCCCGGCCGGGCCACACGGGCATGCTCGGCTCCGTGGGGACTGCCTGCCGGGTCGGCTGGTTCAATCACCACGGAAATATCCCGCCATGCCAACGCCTTGGAAAGGGGCGGATCCATTGTGCCGGTGGGTTTAAAATCGGTTAATTGCGGCAATTCCAGCGGAAGTTCGCTTTCCGCCAGCGGAACATGGGTGCCATCGGTCAAATGCACAATTGGAAATGGCTCGCCCCAATAGCGCTGGCGCGAAAATAACCAGTCGCGAATTTTAAAATTTACCTGTCGCTGGCCCACGCCGCGTGCTTCCAGCAGATCAATCATTTTCGCACGGGCTTCTGCGGTGGGCAGGTCGTTAATCCCGGGTGAATTTGTTGCCCAGCCGTCCTGTTCCAGCGGAAGCTCAACGGGCTTGTCAGCCGCGCCGCGCGGCGATTGGGCGACAACTTGTTCAATCGGAAGACCGAATTTGCAGGCAAAATCAAAATCGCGGCGATCATGTCCCGGTACGGCCATAATCGCGCCGCTGCCATAGCCCATCAGAACGTAGTCGGAAATAAAAACCGGAATCTTCCGGCCATTCACAGGGTTAATCGCGAAAATGCCGGTAAATGTGCCGGTCTTGTCAGTCTCTTCCTGACGCTGCCGTTCGGAACGGGAACTGGTCCACTGCTGATAGGCCTGTACAGCCTGCCGCGGCGTTTTGGCAGTGTTGTATTTCCAGCAATCGGGCGTTTCCGCGGGCCAATCTTCGGGAATCAGCGTGCGCCCGCTGGTGACAGACGCCAGCGGATGTTCAGGTGCCAGCACCATATAGGTGGCACCGAAAAGTGTGTCTGGCCGCGTGGTAAACACTGTTACGACCTGGCTCTGGCCGGCCAGTCCAAAATGCACCAGTGCCCCATCCGACCGGCCGATCCAGTTCCGCTGCATCTGTTTAAGAGATTCCGACCATTCCAGGTTTTCCAAACCGTCCAGCAGTCGCTGGGCGTAGGCCGTAATGCGCAGCATCCACTGCCGCATAGGTCGGCGTTCAACCGGAAAGCCGCCCACTTCGCTTTTTCCGTCAATTACTTCCTCGTTGGCCAGAACCGTCCCCAAGGCGGGACACCAGTTCACGGGCGCTTCGACCTCGTAGGCCAGGCGGTAACCGGAAAGCAGTTTTCTGCGCTGACTGGCGGTCATATCGGTCCAGGCGATCGATTTTTCCGGGGTCGAAAATTCCACTGGAATTGGGCGTAGGCCAGTGGCAAATTCCGCAACAAGTTCGCGGATCGGGCGGCCTCTGCCCGTGGCCGAGTCAAACCAGGTGTTATATAACTGAAGGAATATCCATTGTGTCCAGCGATAATAAAGCGGATCGGTGGTGTTCACTTCGCGATCCCAGTCGTAGGAAAATCCGATGGCCTGCAGTTGGGCACGGAAGCGGTCGATATTTTTCCGCGTAATGACTCCCGGATGGGTATCCGTTTTGATCGCGTATTGTTCCGCGGGCAGGCCAAACGCATCCCATCCCATCGGGTGCATGACGGCAAAACCGCGGGCGCGCTTATAGCGGGCTACGATATCGGTGGCGGTATACCCCTCCGGATGGCCGACATGCAATCCTTCGCCCGAGGGATACGGAAACATGTCCAACACATAAAAAGGCGGCTTGCCCTCCGCTGGTCGCGCTGCAAACGCCGCGCTTTGCAGCCATCGGGCCTGCCATTTTTTTTCAATACTTACCGGATTGTAGCCCGCCATCGCGTCGCATCTCCAAATTCAATTCCCGCAAGGATACGTGACGTTTTCTTCCGCAACAAGCGGCCGGGACGCAGCAAGCCGGGGCAGGTGCTTCGTTCCAATATCGCGCAACCTTGGGCTTGGCCATGGGCGCGGCCGCGCACTGTTGGCAGATATTGCCAACTGCTTCCTGATTTTACCGCTTGCGGCTTGTCTGCCGGACTTGAAATTAACCGAATTCATTCCCTTTGAAGGAATGTCCAAGATAGGTCTGGCGGACCAGATCGTTGTTAATCAATTCCCGCGGCGTGCCCTGCGCCAGCACTTTCCCGTCGGAAATTATCAACGCCCGATCGCATACTTCCAGCGTGCGTTGCACATTGTGGTCGGTAATCAGGATCGCCTTGTCCATCTGCTCGCGCAGCTGCCGAATTTCCCGCTGCAGATCTTCCACAGCAATCGGATCTACTCCGCTGAATGGTTCATCCAGCAGAATCAGGGATGGATTGGTGATCAGCGACCGGGCGATTTCCAGTTTGCGCCTTTCCCCGCCCGAAAGGGTATGAGCCTTCTGCTTCCGTGTGTGACTTAAGCCGAATTGCGCCATAAGTCGGTCGGCTTCCGCAAGCCGTTCTTTGCGCGAACGATGTGTGAATTCCAATATGGCCAGCAGATTATCCTGCACCGAAAGCCGCAGAAAAACCGAAGGTTCCTGGGAAAGATATCCCATGCCGCGGCGCGATCGCTTGTACATTGGAAGCTGAGTGATATCGAGTCCGTCAAAAAGCACCTGTCCGCTTTCCGGCGTGACCATTCCGATAATCATCCGGAAAGTGGTCGTTTTGCCCGCGCCATTGCGGCCCAGTAAACCGATGACCTCCTTGTGCCCTACTTCAAATGACACGTGGTCCACGACGGTACGGCCGCCATATTTTTTTACAAGATTTTGGGCTTTTAGCAGAATCAAAATATTTTCCGCCTGCGTGGGCCGGAAATCTGGGTCCGGCGGATTGACTCCTTCAAGGCCGGCGCGCCGCCGACCTGCGCTTCATGCGCGAGCCGGTATTCTCGCGGTCAGGGGCACTCGTGGCAAGTCTGTCCGGTTTTGCCCACCGATCGCAGCCATCCGCGGAGCGCGTTGGAAACCGGCTTTCCGCTTCCGGTCCGGCTGATTTCCGCTCAATTTCTGGCAAGCAGCCGTGCGGGCCATTCGAGCGATAAATCCGGCACAAGAAACTGTGCCGCCGGTCCGTCCGGTCGAATCGCCTTCACGACCGCCTCGGCGGCCAGATACCCGCTGCGCACGGCGCCTTCCATGGTCGCCGGCCAGTCTGTTCTGGTGTAATCACCGGCTAAAAAAAGGTTTCCAATGCCGCCCGGCGGGGGAGCCTGCATCGGTCGCAAATCATCCGACCCCGGCAACGGTGAAAATGTGGCGCGCTTTTCCACTACAATCCGGCTGCGCGTCATGACTGCCCCGGTTTTGGCAAAGAGCCGCTTTAATTGCTGTGTAAAGGCCTCGATTGCCACCGGATGCGGCGTGTCCGCCCAGTCGCGGGCCGCGCTGATGACCCCATGCAGGACCCGCCCCTGGGAATCTTTCCGAAACAGCCATTGCAGCGGTCCCTCAAAAAGCGCTGCGTGGGTCTGCCGCATGACCGGCCGGTCAAACCAAAGGTGCACACCCAGAATCGGAACTGTTTGGAGTTTGTCCAATCCCGCAAAACGCCGGTCTTTGGAAAAAAGGTCGGCGGGAATTAAACGCGATATGGCATGGTGGTTTGTTGCCAGCACAACCGCATCGGCGGCAATCTGTTCCCCGCTGGACAGCTTGACTCCACAGGCGATGCCTGCGTTAAAACCGATCTCCGCAACACGGGTATTCAATCGCAAATCCGGGCAGGGCCGGTTGGCATACAATTCTTCCAAGGGGCAGCCAGGCAAGCCCACCACATATCCGTCCCGGTGACCGAGCATGGCATCCTGATATACCTGAATCGCATATTTAGCGCTGACTGCGCGTGAATCTTCATTAAGCGCACTAATCAACACAGGGTCGTAAAAGCGCTGAATCAGGCGGTCAGACTGTCCCATACGGCGCAGCCAGTCGCCGAACGCTTCGCCTTCCAGACGCTGTCGGCCCGCCGGCCCCATGCGCAGCATCGCCAGCATGGCCCGGGTCATGGCCAGTCGATCGCGCACGCCCAGTGCGGAAAACAATGCCATGGAAAGCCCCAGATGCAGGGGTGCGGGCAGGCCGCCAACGGCCCATAAATTAAATTCCCGCCCATCCGCATCCAGGTAATGCACAGTGCGCTGCCACTGAATTTTTTCCGCCACGCCCAGCCGGCGGTAACAGTCCATCAGATTGGTACAGCATCCAAGCAATACATGCTGGCAGTTATCCAGCAGTTCACCGGTGTGTGCATCCTGAAATGAACTCGCCCGACCGCCCAGCTCCCGCCGGGCTTCAACCAGTGTTACCCCAATGCCCGCACTGTGCAGCGCCGCCGCCGTCGCTATACCGGCCAGTCCGCCACCCACCACGACCACGCGCGGTGAGTTGATTTTGGGAAATTGCGTAACGTTTGCCATTTTGCCGCCGGCCAAGGTTTTCCAGCCGGTTCGTATTGAACAAATTTGCGGGCGATGCCGGCTTAGACCCGCGCTGGCGGATTATAGCGATGTTTGGAGTTTGCGCGACATTTTTGATGCCAAGGCGGTGCCGCGCGACCACACTTGCGGGTCGCAAAGGCAAATTCGCGATACGCCAACTGCCTTGCTGCCGGAATATTTACCAGCCCGCGTTTACATCTCTTTTTTGTATTCCGCATATACCCGGTAGGGGGCGACCGTTGCCGTCCGCAGCCCGGCCGGTTTGTCCACACTTCGCAAACAGAGCGCAATTGTATTGGTCTTTCCGGTCGCATTGAGCCAGCAGTCCGGTAGAAAGAATTCGCGCTGGCCGCCATGTTCCCAGATTCTGCCTATATTATGACCATTTAAATATATAAATCCGTTGCCGCTGGCCGACAGCTTCAAACACCACGGAACCCAAATGCCCGCCGCGACCTGCGGCAGTGTGAAAGCCATGCGAAACCAGGTCAACGGGGACTCTTGCGGTGCCACGGCGGACGGCAGTTGATGATGCGACCATTGTGCGTCATTAAATTCAGGCTTTTGCCAGCCAAGTGCCTCGCCGGTCGGTCCGGTGGCCACTTCCAGATGTCCGGTCAGCCTGCCCCATGTATCCGGCTGGGCAATAATCGCCGGTTCCCCGATGCCGCCCCAGTGGCCAAGTTCCTGAACCACCAGTGCGATTGTATTTTCCCCGCGGTGCAGCAGTGGACCAATGTTCAGGGTGGGGCCAATGCCGCCCACCATGCCGGCCGCTTTGCCATTGACAAACACCCACGCCCGACTGGATACCAGACCGAATCGCAGCAGGCCGCGACCGTGCCGCGCGTCCGCTTCCGTCATATTAAATCGTGTACGGAACACCGCGGACTGTCTGTGACCAATTTCATGGGGATGCATATTCGCCGTATGTGCCATGTGCCAGTCCGCATCGGAATAGTCCGGCTTAATTTCCGCCAGATACCTGATGTTGCGTGGAAGTTTCACCTGCTTGAATCGCCAGTGATCCAACGAGTCGGCCACGGTCTGGGTCGGTGCAAGGCCAATATTCGTTATGCCAAACGTGCTCTGCAAGCCATAGCCGGAATTGGGGTGTCCGGCATTCTCATACACAAACAGCGCGTCGATTGCCCCATTAACCGGCGCTTCCGGCAGCGGAAAAATTGCGGGCGAGCCTGTCCGGGAGGCGGGATAGATGACATGTCCGGAAATCAGCGCTGTGGCTGAATCCTGACTGTTAAGCTGGGTGGTTATTGACGCGGCTCCCGTTGGGCTTTCTCTGTTCACATGCACCCGGCCGCGATAATAGGTGAATCCACTTTCGTAAATTCCCATCGCGGCCAGCGAATGCCCTTCAGGCACGGGACGAAAATTCTGTGGCTGTGAGTCAGGTGCCATCCGGACGCTGGTGATGACCACGGCATCGGGTATGGCCCTGGGGCGGCGAAGTGGCGCAACTTTTGGCGGCAGCCACTCACCAAGAGCTGGCCTGACTTCACCCGGCGGCAGATACAGCACCTGAAAATCCGCCCGGGCAAGTCGCACCGACAGGCCCACGCGACCCAGGCCGGCAATCTGGGCTTCCATTCTGACCGCTGCGGCCCGCGCGCGATCCGTATTGCGGATAAAAATAAAGTGAGCCCCATCTGGTGACTTGCGGGCACCGATTTCAATGTTGCGCGGCAGCCGGTCAACCCGCACCGCGGTTTCTATCGAACGTGCCAGCGCCGGGCCGTGCCGCTGAATCATTTTTCCGATCGCCGCGACCTTCAGCCATTTAGCGCCCACGCCGCCGTTTTCCCGAATTGGCGCGCAATAATCGTAGGTTGTCGCCACATTGGCACCCGCACGCCCACCGAAATTTGTGCCGCCGAACAGCATGTAATAATTTAATGCGGTCATGCCATGCCGTATGGAAAAAAGCGTCAGGGCGTTGATCTGGTCCGGCCCGACATTGTCCGCATAGGTATCATGATCGGTTTGCAGATATGGCGTGGCCCCCACGGATGTAAAATAGCCGCCCTGCATTTCCGCAGCCATCACCGGAGCATCCGGCTGGCCATTGCGATAATGTTTTATGCGATGAAGCATGGCCGGAAACTGCCAGCCGGGATAGCGGTCAAGAGTGTCAAACACTTCGTCAGTCAGGCGATCGTGGGAGCCTAGAATAAAGCCGGCAAGGTTGGTGAATAGCGGGACTTCAATACCATTTCCACGGGCCTGGTCAATCAGGTCCTGCAGATGCGATTTTTTCTCATTTAACGGTACGCCGATCAGGCCGTATTCATTCTCCACCTGCATCAACAGGACGCCTTTGGTGCCCGCGGGCTTACGGTTGATCTGGTGCCGCGCAATTGTGCGGCATACCGCCTGCATCCAGTGGTTGGCCCAAGGAGTATAAGATGCCGCGTTGCTGCGCAGCCACATTCCGCGGTGATGCGGCGGAATTTTCGGAATCAGCCATTGCGGATAGCCGCCTGTGTCCCATTCGCCGCACATATACGGCCCGCATCGCACAATGGTATACAGGCCGAACTGCGTCGCCATGGTCAGGAATTCATCCAAAAGGGTCATGTCACATTGGGAAAAATCGTCCGGGCCGTTCGGCATCCGCGGTTCATGCAGATTCCACGGGGTGTAAGTCTGCACGGTGTTAAAGCCGGCATCTCGGATTTTTTCAAAGCGGGCCGGCCAAAGCTCTTTGGGCGCGCGGCAATAATGGAATGAACCGCTGTACAAAAAGAAGGGCTGATTTTCCACATACAGACTTAAGCGGTCATAGCGAATGCGGTCCGGATGCGAAAAAATCCGACGCCCTTTTGTCTGCCGCGCAAAAACCGGAATTTCGGTCCCGGAAGTCGCCAGCCCTGCCATCCAGCCCAGCGCGGTATATTTGCAAAAGTCGCGGCGGCTCTGGCCACGCGGTTCTCTGGATGACATAAGCAATTCCTTACGGTTTGACCGCCAGTTCCAGTGCGTCATACATGACCGCGCCAACGCGGAATGCGCGAAATCGCCGCTGTGCAGTGGCGGAAGCGGGAATTTTAATTGGATTTGTGAAGCCCAGTGTGAGCCGGTTTAACCCGGATTTCAGCAGGTTCGCCGGGAATCGAACCAGTCGCACCTGATGCAGGCTGTCCTGACCGCCGCTGCGGTATACGGCCGCCCCACTTTTCTTAAGATGCAGCACCACCACCCGCCTGCCATTGACGCCAACCGCCAAACCACCGTGCGGGATAAGCGTTGCGCAGAAGCCGAGCGTGAGTGTGGCTGTGCCATGCTGCTGGCGGGGCAGGTTAAATTTAATAGTCCAGTATGGCTTTTTGCAATACCAACCCCATTGCGCAAAATTCCAATCCTTTGCCGGCGTACTCGACCCGATGGTGTAGGTGACATCATTGGGGAAATTTCTGACATACCGCAAAAAGTTGCTGTAATGGCGAACATTGTTGCCATCAAAAAATTCCCGGTCGCTGCGGTCGGCTTTGCCGATTTCCCATAACACCCGCCCATGTGTATTGGGCCGCCAGTGCAGAATTCCCAAATTGGTCGTCCGGTTCGGACCGACCTGCACATGGTGCTCAATAAAATCCGTGAACTGGTTGGCACCGCTGATCGAAAGTTTGTAGTTGCCCGGGCGTACATCCGTCAATCGGAACGCGCCAGTCGGCCCCACCCGCGTCCAGAACTCGTAATGAGCCGCCTGCATGGCCCAGTCCGTGGAATTGTCCGCACTTAGCACCGCCCAGGCACCGGCCGGATGATTGCCGCCGGCCACCTGAATCGTGGCCGAAACCGTTCCGCGCGCCAGCGGATAATAGGCACTTTTAAGCCACTGGAATGGCCGTTGAAGCCGCAGTTGGCGCGCTTCCCGGCGGGCCGCGCGGTACATCGCTATCGGGGAATTGCCGTTGTTGACCGCGATATAAACCGGGCCGAAAAATTTGGTCCAGTTATCGTTGCGGGCGATGCGGATATCGCCAGCTCCGAAATGGCCGCCATCGAACATTGCCAGAATATTGTTTTTGGTCAGGCGTTGCCCTACGCGTTGCTGGTGCACCGTCAGGTCCTGCCGCAGCGGGCCGCCATTGATATAGGATGTGCCTGGAAAATCCATCCACAGCCCCACATGCGGCCCGGCCAGTCCGTAACAGAGAAACTGATAGCCAAACAGGCAGTAATCATACTTGCACCATATCTGTCCATTGGAAAGAAGTTCCGTTACATCCTGCAATTTCTGCACGCAGCGCTCTTCCGGCAGTGTTCCGATCAGAGGTGAATCGACCGCATATTTATCGACGGCCCAGTCACGAAATACGCTGTGGCCGTCGGCTGCCTTTACCACAAAACGGGTCTGAAAAATCACGCCGCCCGGTGCTCCGGCGGCATGGTGGAACACCACCCAGCCGTAAATTCCCGCCTGTCCGCGGCGGATTTCAAAATGCACCCGTTCGGCAAACGGAAACCAGTACGACGCCGGACCATTGAAAATGATTTCAGCGCTTTGCTTCCCTTTTTTTTCGATGCGCATTCCCTTGCCGGTCAGCGGTACAAAGTAAGTCCGTCGCCGCGGGGCGCTGCCCGGATGCCGTGGACGCGAAGTGCGAATGCCGTTGGCGTCAAAATAAATTCCGTAGGCTTGATTCAGCAATTCCAGCCGACGGCCACCCTGTTCGTCAATCAGGGAAACAATTCGTGCCTTGCGGCGCGAAAAGTCCACCCGAATTAGACCGTTGTTCACAATCACGTCATTGGCCGTTTGTCGCACCACGACCGGCGGCGCGGCCATGATTGCAGTCGCTGCCGAAAAGGCCGTCAATAGGCCGAGTAAAATGGCAAAGCCGCTGCGACAAACCGATGATTGTTTTTTATAGTTTTCCATTTGCGACACCTATTCTAATCATCGGTACGGCATTTGTCGAATGTCAGATCAAAAATTTAACGGGTGTGCGGGTAAACGCCGCGGATAGTTGACGTGAGGCCACTATAATCCTGCCAATCGGTGGGGTCGTCCTGCTCGAGGACTTTTCCCGGGATCCTCGTTCCCCGCCCCGCTACAAGATGATCATCGCATCTCCAAAACTGTAAAACCTGTAGCGCTGCACGACCGCCTCCTGATACACGCGCCGAAGTTCCTCCGGCGAAATAATCGCCGCAACCAGGGCCAGCAGTGTGCTTCTGGGCAGGTGGAAATTGGTGATCAGTACATCTACCACCCGCATTTGATACCCCGGACTTATCAGCAGGTTTGTGGACCCGCAAAAATCCGAGGTTTCGCAACCCGTGCCAGGTTCCGGAAAAATGCGCTCCGCCGCCGCCTCCAGCGACCGCACTGTCGTGGTGCCCACCGCCACAATTCTGCCGCCGACCTGGCGCACGGCGCGCACCGCATGCACGGTCGCGGCCGGTATGTTGAACCATTCGGCATGCATAGGATGCTGGTGGATTAATGTCGTTTTTACGGGAAGAAATGTTCCTAAACCGACATGAAGGGTAAGTTCACATTGCCGGATGCCCTTGTCCTTCAGGCGGGCCAATACCGCCGGGGTAAAATGCAGCCCGGCGGTTGGGGCGGCCAGTGCGCCGGGGACGCGGGCATACACCGTCTGGTAAGCCGCCACATCCGAAATTGCCAGCCGTGAATGGTGGTCCTGCTGACGCGCCTTTTCAATATAGGGAGGCAGTGGGGGCGAGCCAATACGTGCCAGTCGGGTTAAATATTCTTCCGGCTTTTCCCATTCGATAATCCACTGGCCAGGTTCGGATTCCCGGTCAATGGCCGTAGCGAAGTCTCCTGTGGCCGCACCCGCCGAATTCACCGATTCTATGCGGGATCCGAGTGTGAATCGTCCGCGCGTTTTAAGCAGCACGCGCCAGCGACCATGACTCAACTCTTCAAGAAACAGCCCGACAATCCGACCGCCGGAAGACTTGCGAAACTCCAGCCGGGCGGGGATTACTCGGGTGTTGTTGGCCACCAGCAGATCGTTCGGCTCCAGCAGCGCGTCAAGATCATAAAAATGCCGGTGTTCAATGCTTTTGTCGCCCCGGCGGTAGACCAGCAGCCGACTATGGTCTCGCGGCTCCACCGGCTGCCGGGCAATAAGTTCCGGGGGAAGGTGGTAATCAAGTTCATCCATTCGCATGTGCTGTTAAGAATACCCGCGCCGGAGCACCGCATCAATAAATCGTTGCCAAATGCGGCCGGGGCCATTTAAGCCGCGAGCGGCAGGGCCTGGAAGCGAATAAACGCACGAAGGTGTCGGCGGTGCCGATCAGAGTATTGGGTGTTACTCGCTCCATCGTGCGCGAATTCCAATCCGCCTAATTGCACTTCCGATTGTCCCGGCGGTTGGCAAGCAGGTGGCGCTGTCCCTGCTTGTTTTAATCGCACTAAAGAGGCGGCAAAGGCTACGACAATAGCAGGCGATCCAAATCAGACCAGAGTAGATTGGTTCGCCCTGCAGAAAGCCGGTGGATGAACGCATCAGCCGAAGTATGTGTCGGTCGCCAAGCCGGTGATTCCGCCCGTTGGGCCGACCGCCAGCGCGGCTCAGCAGGTGTTCCCTATCAAAAAAGGGAGGATTGTGTCCATCAGCCCATGGCTTTGGAACCATTAAGTGCGGCGGTCGGCATGGCCCAAGGCGGCTTTTACAGTCGCTGGCCAAATGGACCGTGGCCAGTTATCATTTTGATCCAGTGGTCTTGCGTATGGCGGCAGTCAGGTCCGTTCTGCGCCGCAGGATTTCACTTTTGCTCCAACGCCCCCAGCCTTGCGGGTTTCCTAGAGAAACAGCGCGACGCGGCGGCCTTGCAGCGGGTGCAGTGGTTCATGGAGTTGATCAAAGGTATCGGTGTTTCCGTAGGCGTAGTGGTCTGCCGGGCGATGGTGCTGGGCGAAGACGAGCTGCGTGTGGGGCGGCGTACCATAGCCGCATCGGACGTTCCGGAGGAAAGAAGGCGTCTGCAAACGGCGCTTGCCGCCAGTAGCGATGAAATTCGGGAATTGCGCGATTCCACCACCCGTTCGCTGGGGAAGGAAACGGGAGCGATATTTGATTTTCACCTGGGACTTCTTAACGACCCGCAGTTACTCAAGACATTTCTTTTTGGCATAGAAACCAATCTTTCCAGCGCGGAATACGCCGTACACAAGGCGCTGCGCGATTACGGCCGCATTTTTTTAAGCCATGAAGACGCCTTCTTCCGCGAGCGGGTAAAGGATATTTACGATATTGAGCGGCGCCTGCTGGACAAACTGATGGGCAAAGAGCGGATCCGCCTGAACGACATTACTGAGCCGGTTGTGATCGTGGCCCATGATCTGTCCCCCTCGCAAACCGCGTCGCTGAACAAGTCACTGGTGCACGGAATCGCAATCGAAGCCGGGGGAAGAACCAGCCACACGGCCATTATCGCCAATTCGCTGGGAATTCCGGCTGTGGTAGGTCTGGAAAATGTTGCGCACCGCACGACCACCGGGGATATGATGGTAGTCAATGGCTACAGCGGCCTGGTGATTCTGGACCCCGACCAGGCAACCATCAATGACCACAAGGAATATGAACGCCGGCAGAAGTTGTATCAAAGTTCGCTTGAGGTCATGCGAGACCTGCCCGCTCGCACCCGCGACGGCATTGATATTGCCCTGTATGGCAACATTGAATTTCCCAGTGAAGTTGAAAACGCCATTGCCAAGGGTGCGACGGGCATTGGGCTTTATCGCACGGAATTTCTCTATCTTTCCAGCGACCATGAACCGACCGAGGATGACCACTACGCGGCGTATGCCGAGGCAATCCGCCGGCTGGGCGGCCGGCCGGTGGTGATCCGCACCTTGGACCTTGGCGCGGATAAATATTCACCCTTTCTGGAACAGTTGCCGGAGGCGAATCCCTTCCTTGGCTGCCGGTCCATTCGGCTGTGCCTGGCCAATGAAAAAATGTTTATGACCCAGTTGCGGGCCATATTGCGGGCCAGCGTGCTGGGCAATGTCAGCCTGATGTTTCCGATGATCAGCGCGCCGATCGAACTTCACAAGGCCAAAATGATTCTTAAAGATGTCATGGAGGAATTGGATGAAGAGGGCCTTCCATTTAACCGGTATATACGGGTCGGCATGATGGTGGAAGTGCCTTCCACAGCGCTGGTGCCGCATCCGTATATGTCCGAATGTGACTTTTTTTCCATCGGCACCAACGATCTGATTCAGTACACTCTGGCGGTGGACCGCGGCAACCAGCGGGTTGCTTCGCTTTACTCCGGGGCGCACCCGGCGGTGCTTTCGCTGATCCAGAATGTGGTGCGGGCCGCCGGGCGAAAAGGCAAGCCGGTTTCATTGTGCGGCGAGCTTGGTGGCGATCCGCAGTTTACGCTGCTTCTGATAGGCATGGGAATTCGCAACTTTTCCATTACGCCCCAGAACATTCCGGAAATAAAGAAAATTGTCCGGAGCGTGACCATTAAAGATGCCGAAAAAATAGCACGCACCGCGATGAGCAAATTCACCGCGAACCAGATCAGCAGTTATCTGCATGATGCGACGCGTAAGTTTCTGCCGGACATATTCAGCGAAGAAAACCCCGCTGCGGCACGCCCAACCTGACCCGCAGCGGCCGTCAGAACCCGAATTTACCAAAATTGCCCGCCGACCGGATTTTTACGCCGGGGTGTCCATGCCTGCATGCCAATCAAAGACCGCCGATTCGGATGCCTTTGATGCGCTCCCTCCGAACGTGTCCAGACGGGTGCCCGTTGGCATGCCAGCGTTTTTGCGGTTCCCAACAGAATCGGGCAGACTCCTGATACCCGGGCACCGGGCGACCTGCCGGTTTTGACCGTCGGGCCGCTAATCCTTACACTACGCAAGGAATAAGCATGTGGTGCTGTGGTGCCCGGCTTGGCCGGCAGATTAAAGAGTGACTGTGAACAAATATAATTCGCCATCGGTTGTTTCGTCTTCCCGTCCAAAAGCCTTGTTCTGTCTGGGGCGGCAGGAGTTTCTCTGGATCTACGGACCTGATGAACGCCGCGATATAGCCGCCCTGTGCGACATTCCCGATCAGCCGTTCACCCGCGATATGCTGCGGCAGAACCCGTCGGTGCTGGCCGACGTGGAATACCTGTTTTCCGGCTGGGGAGCGCCTCGATTGGATGAGGAATTCCTTCGACAGGCCCCGAAACTTCAGGTGGTGCTGTACGGTGCCGGTTCGCTGGCCACGGTGGCTACCGAGGCGGCCTGGAAACGCGGCATCCGCTTTTCCAGCGCGGCATTTGCCAATTCCATACCGGTGGCCGAGTATTCCCTCGCGATGATCATTCTTGGCTTAAAGCAGGTATGGCATCATGCGATTCGTACGCATGAACTTAAAGCCTGGTCCGCGCCAGGTACCTTCCCTGGCTGCTATCGCAGCGTGGTGGGGCTGGTTTCGCTGGGGACGATCGCCCGGCTGTTAATAGAAAAACTGCAGGGTTTTGACCTGTCCATTATTGCCTACGACAAATATGTTACACCTCAGGATGCGCAGGCTCTGGGTGTTGAACTTGTGTCGTTGCCGGAACTTTTTTCACGGGCCGATGTGATTTCCCTTCACACACCGCTGCTGGCGGAAACACGCGGACTTATTGACGGCAAACTGATGATGGGAATGCAGCCGAACGCCACACTCATCAATACATCGCGGGGCGCGATTATCAATGAACCGGAATTGCTGAAGGTCGCGCGGCTGCGACCAGATGTACAGTTTATTCTGGACGTGACCGACCCCGAACCGCCGATTCCTGGCTCCGAGATTTTTAAGCTGTCCAACATTGTGCTTACGCCGCATATCGCCGGATCCCAAGATCGGGAATGCGCACGCATGGGACGGCTTATGATCACGGAATTTCAGCGTCATCAGCGCGGTGAACCCCTGCAATTTGAGATTACCGCGGACATTGCCCGCAACAGCATTCATCGACCGGTGGAAGTCTAGTCGCGGACTATTCGCGGATCGGGTGGCCAATGATCCGTCTCTCCGGTAAGCGCATCCATGTGGTGGGCACTCTGCCGACAGGCGTTCGCAGTGCCGGGACAATGACTGCGCATTGGCAGGTCAGGCCTGAGATTTGGTCATGTATTCAATCCCGCAACCGTAGCCGCGACGGGGATTGACGCGGTTCTATCCCCGAATGTGGGGCGGTTAAGTTCATGATTTTTCAATGTCTCGATTGTCGGCCGTTTCGTCATTGTTTATTCGGTTCACAGCGCTGGCCCGCCGGGCGTAAAGCCGTATAATGCCGGGTTCGATTTTTGCCCTGCGGAACGGACGGTATGAATTCATTCTGGAGATTGCTTAAGGGGGTATGGCCCTATCGGTTCGGGCTGGCGGTCTCTTTTCTTTGCGCCATCGGTGTCAGCCTGTCTTATGCATCGGGCGTGGCCACGCTTTATCCGGTCCTTAAAATATTCATCAGCACGGAAGGGGTTCATGGCTGGGCAAACCAGCGCGTGGTCGATGCGAGGCTCGGAGTCCAGACATTGAACCTGGGTGACACCGCCACCCACGGGAGCCTGGCTATTAACATTACGAAGGTGCTTCCATCGGCTCCGGCACAGCTTAAAAAGCTGGCCTTCGGCGATCAGATTGCCCGGGTTCAGATGCAAAGCTCGCGTGGTCTGTCGCTGGGCCACAGCCACAACTGGTTGGGGATGATGGCTCTTTTAGCGCATGCCCGTGCCGGACAGATGGCACGGTTGACCATCGCTTTCAAGCATAGTCTCAAGCCCGCGACGGTTGCGATTGTGTTGCCGCCAAGGTCCATCTCCATGCGTTATTTTTCCAGGCTGGTCAACGTATTGCCACCGGGCCGCTTTATGGGAATGTGCTGGATCGTCGGCATGTTTATTGTATTGTGCATAGTGGGAAGTGCATTCCGTTATTTTCAGACTTATTTAAGCGCGGTGATCACCGCCCGCGTGATTATCGACTTGCGGCGCAGGCTTTTTAGTCGAATGATCAACCTGCCGCTGGCCTACACCGCGGGTCACGGCACCAACGATCTGGCCAGCCGTCTCACCATTGATACCAACACCCTGGCCGATGGCCTGGGTTCGGTGCTGGGTAAGGCAATTCTGGAACCGACCAAATCCATCGGGGTTGCCGTGGTTGCGGTATTGATTGACTGGCGGTTGTTTGTCGGAACACTGGTTGTGCTGCCGGTGATGGGCGTGATCATTGGCTATTTCGGCAAGCGGATGAAAAAGGCCAGCACCCGCAGCCTGCAGGGATGGTCGCAGGTGGTGGCTATCAGCAATGAATCGTTGAACAACGTGCGTGTGGTAAAGGCTTATTCCGGTGGCGGCTACGAGCGGCGCCGATTCGCGCGGGCCAACCGGCATCTGCTGCGCATGATTAAACGCGGCATTCACTACAATTCGCTGTCGCGTCCCGTATTTGAAACCCTTTCCATTATTCTTATCAGTATTCCGCTTCTGGTCATGTTTCATCTGGTGCTTGGCGGTACGATCAGCAAGGATTCGTTTCTGGTGATGTTGGCCTGTCTGGGCGCTATTTTTGAACCATTGCGGAAGCTCAACGATCTGAATAACCGGGTGCAGGTGGCCAACGCTGCGGCGGCCCGCTGTTTTGAAATTCTGGATTTGCCGACTGAAGAACCACCCGGCGACCTGCCCAAACTGCCACGGCATACCGGTAGTGTTGAATTTCAGCATGTCGGTTTTCATTATCCCAATCGCGACAGGATGGTGCTTGAAGATATTAATTTGCGCGTGGAACATGGCCGCTTTATTGCAGTCGTCGGTGCCAATGGGTCCGGAAAATCAACGCTGCTATCGCTGCTGACGCGGTTTTATGAACCGACTGCCGGCCGGGTACTGATCGATGGAACCGATATTAAAACCGTTTCGCTGGCCTCCCTGCGCAGACAAATTGGCCTGGTCACACAGGATACCATGCTTTTTTCCGACACGGTTTACAACAATATTGCCTACGGACAGCGACATGCGAGTGCAGACCAGATTTTGGATGCCGCGCGGCGCAGTTACGTGGATGACTTCGTTCGCGACCTGCCCCAGGGCTATGAGACTCAGGTGGGGCAGGGGGGTGCCATGCTTTCCGGTGGTCAGCGCCAGCGCATTGCGATCGCACGGGCGATTTTGCGCGACCCGGCCATTCTAATTCTTGATGAAGCCCTGAGCCAGGCCGACAGCGAAAGCGAGGCGAAAATATCGTTAGCGCTGGCGGAATTTGTTAAAACCCGGACCACTTTTGTGATTGCCCATCACTTCAGCACCGTTGTTTCGGCGGACCAGATTATTTGTCTGGAAAACGGGCGCATTGTAGGTGCCGGTCCGCACAGCGAATTGCTGGCCAGTTGCCCCATTTACCGGCGGCTCTACGAAACGCAGCTTATGGGCCGTCCGGAAACTGCCAGCAGCAGCCCACGGGTGCCATTGGTCTAAACGCGCCAATTGTTGAAATTGGCCGCCTCTCTTCCGCCCGTACCCGATTCACCGCATAATAAAAGCCATAAGCCGGCCCAGGCCGCCGGATTTTTGCATGCGGTCTGGCACCCAGGCCGTCGCTTAATGGCAGGACTTTCCGGTATGCTTAAACACAGACTTGTTTACGGACTTCTCTTTGGCATCGCCCTTCTGGCGATGTTTTATTTTGATCAGACTCTCTCGCGCGGCTGGCCGGCAAGGCCGCTGTCCTTTCCACCCGGGACTCTGATGGTGTTGACGCTGTTTATTATTATTCCACTGGCGGTCAGCGAAATGAGCCGTCTGCTGCAATACGAAAATGTCGTCATCTCCAAACGCGTCTGCATTCTCTCATCGCTATTGTGCATGCTCTGGCCGTGGTTGGAACAGCTTTCCGAATTACTGCTTGATCACCCAAGCGGTGCCAACCCGCTAGCGGTAAAAATCGCCACCTGGTTCCACACCGTTAAGCCGCATTACCTGGTCCCCACGGTGATGGCCGTGGCGCTGGTTGGCGCGCTGGGTATGTTTTCCCGAAGGCAAAAGGTGGATGGAGCCATGGCCAACGCGGGCGGTTCGCTGCTCGCGATCGTGTACCTTGGGGTGTTGCCGGGATTTTATCTGCCTATTCGACTCAGCCATTCCGCCGGAATGATTGTTTCCATACTGCTAATTGTGAAATCCGCGGATATGGGTGCCTATGGCGTGGGCCGACTTCTCGGGCGACACAAACTTGTCCCCTGGCTTTCCCCGGGTAAAACCTGGGAAGGATTTGTTGGTGGCGTTGCCGCCGCGGGGCTTGTGGGTGCCATGCTGACACACTTTACGCCGGAATTCGACTGGTGGCAGGGTGCCTTGGGCGGACTGCTGCTGGGCATCTGCGGTCAGATGGGCGATCTGCTGGAAAGCCTGCTGAAGCGCGATGCGGGTGTAAAAGATTCCGGAAGCGTGCCGGGCTTCGGCGGCGTGCTGGACCTGATGGATTCCCCACTGCTCGCCGCCCCGTTCGCCTATTGGATGCTTAAACTGGTCCATGGGTGAATGGTGCGCAATGACCGTCGCAGGCATTCCCCGTTCAGAGACATGCGCTTTGGTCCGCAGTTTCGCAGATTGCCGCCAATACCATAAAAAGGCAATTAGCCACCGACCGGTGCAAGCTGGTAATGGCACAGTTTCGGCTGGTTGGCCATGTATTCCCGGTGCACAATGGTATCCCCAAGTTTATTCATGGCTTTTACCACGCGGGCAACCGCCCGGGCGGTGGCCGGGTCATTTTCAGTGGTGACGGGCAAATTCGGAGCGCCCCAGCCAAAATTCTGATACTCGGTCTGCACGCCATGCCAGGCGACAAAGTGATTCTGAATTTCCTCCCAGACTATGTTATTGACCTGATACGCCTGTTGCAGCATCGGTGTGAAATAGCGGGAAAGGTTCACTCCCTCGGCCAACTTGGCGGCGGTGAAGATGCCGACTTTTTGACCATTAATTGACAGCGTATACCGTGGCGCGGTCAGTCCGGTCACAGTTAACATTTCCCGATCCAATTGGTGCGTAAAGCCGCTGAGTCGATCGACCAAGGCGGTTACCGGATTGGTATATTTCGGATTTGGCTGGGGGGGCAGGAACATATCCCATGACGGAAATTGCGGCCAGTTTTCATGCAGTGCGATAATCGGCATCGGCAGGGCGCCATCCATCTGATTCCAGGCGAGAGTGCCGCCTTGGGCGGTTACATCTGATATTTTCGTATTGACCGCATGAGCCACGGTACCTGTTGCGCTGATGCGGACGTTGGTAACCGTTGCCGGTGCACCCCAAGCCTTGAGCAACGCCTGGGCCATCATCATTTCCCCAGCCGCGCTGGGATGAACCCGCCCGGGCAGAATGCCGGCGGCCAGTTTTGGATTTATTTTTTCCGCCTCTTTGGTGACGTTCATCATCGGGGTATTAAAATCCACGCACATCAGATGATTTTTCGCGGCCAGCTTTTGAACAAAGTGGTCGTAGCGAATCAGGACCGCGTTATAGCCGCCAGGAAATCCGGGTGCCTGAGTGAAGTCGTCATAGGGAGATGTTTCCAGAAGAACAATCCGCACACCAGGCAGGTGCTTCTTAAGCGACGCAATAATGTGCTCATAACCCTTTTTATAGGTGTTAAAAATCCCCTGATCAAAAGGCCGGTAGCTTGCGTCATTCATGCCGAGCATGATGGTGACCACATCCGGTTTGAAGGGAAATACGTCGCGTTTCAGGCGAAGATCAATGGGGCCTGCCCAGCCACCAGTCACGCGGTCGCCGCCGACGCCGGCATCCACAAAGCGAACATGAAGTTTCGGAAATCGCGTCAGGACATAGGTTTGCACATCGGCCGGATAGAACCGCTGCTCGGTAATGCTGTCTCCGTAAAAGCAGACACGGTCGCCATTTTTCAGAAAAAATGATTTTGCGGCCGCATGGGCCCGCGTGGCCGCAAATGGTGCAAGGAGAGTGATTGCCAACACCGGTAAAATACGAGATAGCCGCACGCCGTGTCCCCTTAAAAATGTTTTACGCATTGGGCCAGCCTCCGCCGGTGACCCGCAGAAGTGGTAGGTTAGATTCCAATGCGGCCAATGTCAATTCGGCAGGCGGCTACGCCCAAAATAATTTGAAACTAATCGAGGAAAGTAGAACGTAAGGAAATCGGGGCATTTGCCCAAGCCAGACGGCCGATTCGTTTACGCGAGTTAGACGGGCTAAACCAGCGGCTTAGTCTGTCCCGATGGCGACCGCAATATTCACTTGTCAAACAGCCGGACGCTGTGCGTCGCAATGTTTCGCCGGTTATTGGTTCGGGGTGCGGTTCTTCCGGATTTAGCGAACCGGTGCGTTCCTCGATATCAGTAACAGGTGTGTGCGGCGGCGATAATTGCAGCGCGCAATGAACTGGATGCCTGCGGATTCTCTGAACGAACCGCTTCACTGGAATACCGGAATGCTGTGCTTCAAGTTTTTCTTCCGTATGGGCGGCGGGCAGACGGTATCGGATGAACAGACTGCCAAGAACGTGCATTGGCTTGGTACGTTGCGGATGCCAGTGTATGATTCAAATTACCGAAGCAAGGTCGGCCTTTCTCAAGGCAGTTTATGGTCGCACTGGATAAACAATTTGACCACCACCACGGCACCAAGCCACAAGGCCGTGGCCGCTGGCGCGATGAGACCTGGCAGACGGGAAAATCTCTTGGTCGCCAGACCGCAGGCATCTTGTCTGCCCGTAGTCACCGCGATACCTCCAATTCCTCCAATGCCTCCTGTGCGAATGAAATAATCTACTGCGGCTACCGCCTTGATCCGGAATCGCAGCTTTATTACGTCCGCAATCGGACATATAACCCTGTTCTCGGCCGTTGGATTCAGCGTGATCCGATTGGATATGACGGCGGGATTAATTTGTATCAGGTTGTTGGGAGCGGGCCGGTGGGCGCGGTGGATCCGAGCGGACTGGGACGACAGGGAAATTATCCAAGCCCGCCTTATCCTGCCCCCAACTGGGGGCATGGGTACGGTAATTTAATCTATAATTACGAGCTGTTAAAGGTAAAAGTGTGTCCGGCCGACCTCGCGAATGATATCAAGGCAGCCCGGGGACAACTGGGACAGTTCTCGGCGTTCAACAAAGGCAATATTGCTAACGTGCGGCTGAATCTGATAAGAGGGGGAATCTACGCCGATTTTGGCCTGGACTATTGGTCATTGGCGATTGGCAATTACCTCAATGGAAACGATAATTTAGTAAGGCTTATCTACGGTGGCCAATATCTGGAGGCGGTTACACAGAACAACCATTTTTTGGTCGGAATCCGACGTTGGTATGTGATGCCGTTCTCCAAGGATTCGTTTATTGTGTTTACCCAAGCGTTTGAACGGGCGAACGGCTGGTCTAACTGGGTGGGTAACAAGGTGATCGACGTTGAATCTATCACCTTCCAAATCTGGGTTCGAGAACTGATAAACGTCGCGTTATTCATTAAGGGAATGCCGGGCGGGGCTTCCTGGGGTACCCCAATCAATTATTGGCACGAAACTCCGGGAGCGACGAACGCGAGCGGAAATCCCTGGATTCAGACGTTGCCGCCGTCGCAAAGAATTGGGTTGCCATCGACGCGATAAGCGTCGGTCAAAATGGGACTGCGCGACGGCGATGTGCTGCACGACGCGCTTGCTTTTGTCGCCCTGTGACCTCGGAGTGTTTTGATGCGGTTTGCCAGTCTTAGGTCGTGGTTTTTAATTTCCGTGATACTGTGCGGGCTGATCGCTGTGGAGGTAACGGCAGTGGTCTCATCGCTTCACCAGATTAAGCACGCATCGCATTCGCCTGACGCGACTCCGGTGTGGATATATGTGCTGCTCCTGGCGGCCATGCCATCAGGTACGTTGCCCACGCTGGCCTGTCTGGCGGTCGCATGCTGGGCATTGCTTCGTAGGTCAAACCGTGTCCCTTTCTTAATCGCCGGATTGGCCGTGTTAGATTACCTGTCGACAGCCGTGAGCCTTTGCGGGAGGGCCCTTTCTGGTTTTATGACCTACGGCGGATTATTCGGGCTCGGTGCCGCGTATTCCTACGGCGCGATCGCGACGTTAGCGCTCCTGATCTCCATATGCCTCACCGTTATTCTGATTTTGTGCTGCGCAATCCGGGCCAAGCGGGTTGCTCCGGCCGTTGCGGAAGTGCCGATCACCGGGAGAAAATCCGGGTTGCCCGAGCGGCTTTTGCGATATGCAGCAATGGCGTTTTTTCTTTATGTTATTATTAACTCTCTTTTTTCGACGTACAGCAACCTGGCAGGGCATCGCGCGCATGCCGAAATTCAAGCGGCTCCGCCCTGTCCCGGTTTCGCGGCGGCGATTGGCTTGGCGAGCGGTTTACTGCTTATTGTGGAGGGAATCTGGCCTTCGCCCGTTGTCATTGCTACATCAGGCGCATCGGCCGAAAAATGGAGACTGGCTCTGATCGTTTGCGGCAGCGGGGCATTTGCCGCGTTCGGGGATTCTTGCTTGGTCTTCAGCGGCGCGATGCGCGACTGGTATTTCACGCGCTGGGTGTGGTGCGAGGCGGCAGTATATTTTGCGGCCGCTTATACAGCAGTTGCCGTAATTCTTGCCATGAAAGCAAATTCGGTGGTCAATCGCTGGGGTGCCCGCCAGTTGTGATTGAATTTATTCTTCCGCGGCCGGTACGCCGGCGCGGGCGGCGGATTTTGGGTCACAGCGGATTGTGATTCAGCTAATATTCATGATAATTCAGAATTGAGAGGCTGGTGTAGCGGCCGAGGTGTGCCGGCGAAGTGTTCCAGCGAGTGCAAGTCTCGCTCCGGTAAAGGCCGTTGCGACCGGGAAGCTATCCCAGTGGCGGCGAAAGGAAAATCCATCTTCCGCAGTCGGCTGATTTCCCCAGTTTGCCGACTGTTGCGTAATTTGGATTTGGGCAATAGGCGACACGTTTTTGGTATCCGGTCCGAGAAAATATTTACCGTGAATTTGAACAAGGGTGTAATCCAAGTCAACACAGCTTGAAAAGGGATCGCGCGTTTGGTTGCAACTGACGAAATGTTTTCGGAATGCCTGCTTGCCAGCCAAAGCCCCCGGCGGCAGAATTGTGGTGCAGACATCTTGTCTGCCCGTAGTCCTCGCGATACCTCCAATTCCTCCTGTGAGAATTTAAATCATCGAAAAGCCTCCTTCACTGGCGTCGTGTGTTTGTGCGGTCGTGGTGAAGATCAGTTGTTGTTTAATGCGCATTGTTCATTGCCATGTGAGCAAATCGCCAAAGTGTATAGAAATATGAGGATATGTCAAAATACTACTTTTACGCGTGGAATATCCACACCATGAAATGGGCTTGCTGGAGTTGGCGACCAAGACCCGCGGCTCACCATGGACGAAAGCGTGATTCACCTTTTCCGATCATCCGATGCGGCGAATCCGCCTGCTCTGTTTGATTCGCGGGCTGTGGAAACGGAGCCTGGCTAAGATTTTAAGACGCCGGCAACCGAACAGGACGGCATACCGTTATGCCTGGCCTGAGCCACCCCGCCACAGTTCGACTCTACACGTGGATCGGCCAATTTCCCAGACGGATCGGACAATGCCCGGTCAGCGTTCCGAATCCGGATTTACCGAAATGGCCGAATCGCGGACGCGTTTCGCCGCAGCATTCTATTGCGGCGGACTGGGAACGGGGCCGTGATTCAATTTTTTGGGTCAGGCGGCGGACTGTTTTCAGGCGCGCATCGCCGGCGCAATATCGTAGATGCTGCGCAATACCAACTGCCGGTTCAGTTCTTCCGGCGGCAGCGGCTTTTCCAGTGTGATATGAATCGTGCTGGTGCGGCCCGGATACAAATGAATATAATTATCCGAATACATCGCACCGGCGTTGCGCAATTCCGCCCAGAACCAGAGGGCCGGGACGTCGGTGGCAACTCGCAAATGGTAATGCCGGCCACTTCCGCGAATGGTGGATACAAGCGATGGTTTGTTCAGCTTAAGTTCCACGGGGCGCGTAAAGAAAAGTGTATTTTCCGCCACCCTGTGGCCCTGCACCAGAACCGTCGGCCAGATCAGCAGATTGGCCGCTCCATGAGTCTTGACCAGGTCGGAAAGGTCCAATGCGTGGGCCATGCGGCTGGTGCGGGCCGGAATCGTGATCATTCGGGAGCCATTTAAAAGCTCCTTGCCGGCCAAATCGGTGACTCGCCAGTACAGTTCACCGGACGCGTCCGTCTGGCGATCACTGGTAACAAACAATTCAGCCTTTCCCGTGGCAGGATCTGGAATGCCGCTGACCAGCACAGGCGCAAAGAAATGCCGCGACTGGTACTGAATCGTCTTCCAGCGGCGGTCGTAGTCGATCATCGACCAGGTGGGGCCGGGCCAGCAATCGTTATATTGCCAGATGGTGGCCGCCATCGACCGCGGCATGTCACGTCGCCAGTGTTCCACGCCGTAACGGATGCCGTAGGCCTGGTTGATCTGGGTCAGTCGAAGCGCACTTTCAAAATCGTCAGGCGTTTTTCCAAAATACAGATTGGTATAGTGCATGATGATGCCAATGCCGTGACCGGTGCCATCCATTTCGTGGTAGCGCATGACCGGCGAATGGATTGAATCACGATCCGCGGCATCCGTGTAGGTGTCCACGGTTTTGGGCGCGGGAAATGACTGCATGCCGAATTCGGTCACAAATCCCTGAACGGTCCGGTATTGTTCAAACGGGGCGTTGCCATGCCAAACATTCCACGTGTGAATGTCTCCACTGCCGGTGGCTCCGCTGCCGACTTCATAAAACGCGCCGGGCAGCAGACGTCGGACCGTTCCGCCGATGACTTCGCCAAAAAGATGGTAATATCCTTTGAAATCCTGAATTTCGTTGTTGCCGCTCCAGATGACAATGGAGGGATGGTTGCGGCAGCGGCGAACCTGCTGGTCAAGCTCGGTCTGAAGATTGTTCATCCATTGGTCGTCATGAACGGGATATACATTGTTGGCAAATTTGAATTCAAATTGCAGCATCAGGCCAAGTTCGTCGCATAAATCGAACAGTTCATCCTCTTCATAATAACCGCCGCCCCAGAGCCGGATAAAATTGAAATGGCAGTCTGCGGCGGTGCGCATATACCATCGCAGAAGATCCGGTGTGACGCGCGTGGGCAGATTGTCGGCGGGAATCCAGTCGGCGCCTTTTACGAATACCGGAACGCCGTTGACTTTCACGTGCATGGCGGTGCCATCTTTCGGCGGCAGAACTTCCACTTTTCGCAGGCCAATGCGGCGGCTGCGCGAGTCTAGAATGCCGTTGGGGCCGATCAATTCCACCTTTACTGAATAAAGTGGGTGGGCGCCCATGCCGTTGGGCCACCAGAGTTGCGGCTGACTCACCGTCAGGTCAATTCGAGATTCGCCCGCTGCCAGTGTTCCCGCACTTTCGGTTACCGGCACGCCCGCCATGGAAACAACGGCGCGCACACGGGTGCCGTCTGGTGCCCCCTCAGCCAGAGTATGTACAGCCAGGGCCACTGTGCCATCGGTATTGTGGGACTGCAGGATACCAACGTCCGTTATGCGGGAATCAAAGGCTTGAATCTCTATATTTTTCCAGATGCCCTGCGTTAAAAGGCCGCGGCACCAGTCCCAGCCCCACATATAGGGACCCTTGCGAATCCAGCATCGGGCATCGCTTAAGTCAATATTGTATTTTGCCTTATACGCAGCTGATAATGTTTTGACAGTGGGTGTTAAGCTGGCAAAACGAATATGCAGAGTATTGGCGCCGGGGCGCAGGTGACGCTTGACGTCGAATGTCCAGGTGCGGAACATATTATCCGTGGTGCCCAACTGATGGCCGTTGACCCAGATCGTCGCCAGTGTGTCAAGTCCATCGCACTGGAGATGCACATGAGCGCGATCGAGCATGGCAGCTGAAACTTTAAACGTCCGGGCATAAATCCAGTTTTTGTCGGCAACCCATTGAACGCGGTCATTGTTCTGGCGGTAAAACGGATCCGGGATTTTTCCGGCGCGCAAAAGGTCTGTATAGGTGCTTCCCGGTACCTCGGCCGGTATAGTTTGGGTTTCGCCTTCCTGCTGGAGTGTCCACCCGGCACCCGCCAGCGACAGGCATTCCGGCGTTTGGCTGAAAGCAACAGCCGGGGCGTCGTGGGTGGTAGTTGATTGACAACCTGTGATTGCCACACAGGTACTGGCCGCGGCGGCAACCTGTAAAATCTGGCGACGGCTGAGAACAGGTCCAGCGGTGGGGGTGGTTTTGTTGAATTCCATTAAGACATCCTTTGCATGAAAGCGGGTATAAACTGCGGATTTGACGGATGCCGCAGATACCCGCGACAAAATTATTTTTCAGTACCAATAGCCGCCTTGATCATTCGTCCGAATGCGGTGGGCTGATAATTCCAATTTTTGATCAACATCGGGCTTGCCTTTGGATGGAAACACCAGGCGCACCAACTGATGTCATGACGTGCCGCGAAAGCCACAAGGCGCTCTCCAAACCGCACATTGGACGCATTGCCGCCGAATTCGTCGATAATCATGGGAACGGACTTGGCGGCCTGTTCAAAGTTGTGTCGCCATTTATGTTTCCACGGATACACATGGCAATCATAGACAATATTAAATCCTTTCACGGCGAAACCATGGGGAATGCCGAAGTCGTCATAAGCCCAGCCCAGCCCTCCGATGATGACAATGTTCTTTGCGCCGGCGCGACGAATGGTGTCGTATAACAACTGCATGCCCGCAGCACGATAAGTGATCACACTTGTTTTGGTTTCCCCGGCGCAGGGGCCGCCGTCAAGCCAAAGCGGCCATGGAACGCCATGCGGCTCATTGTAGACGTCATACAGCACGTTGGGAAAATGGCTGTATCGCCTGGCGACCGATCGCCAGAATCGCACCGCGCCAGGACCCGGCATGCGGTGCTGCCCCAGCCGCGACGGATGGCCCCCCATGTCCGTCCAGTGCAGATCAAACACCACATAAACGTGGTTTCTCGCGGCCGTGGCAATCAATTCATCAAGTATTTTCCGATAGTCCCGGCCGCCATGCTTCTGGCCCGGCATTTGGCCGAACCATCTTGCGTCGGCGGTCGGTATGCGCACGATCTGGATGTGCCATTGTTTAATCGCCACCAGTAACGACCGGCGAATGTGGTCGCCGCCATTGCTCCATTCCATGCTCGGCAGGTCAACACCATGAAGTACAACGGTGTGGTTGGCGGCATTCAGCAGGCGATGCCCGGCCGTATGCAGCCGCATGAAGCCGATCGGATAGGGGCACGCCAGGGCGTGTGTGGGTGCCGCAATTCCAGAGGCTCCCTGCGCCCTATGCCCAACCCCAAAAAATGTCAGACATGCAACCGCCTTAAGGCCTGCAATACCGATGTGGATTCGCATGATTTTCCTTCGTCTTTTCTGGCCGAATGGACCGGAGTCCGCAGATTACCATCGCACCGTTTGAGTTGCGTATGCCCTTTGGATCGACACGAATATACCCGTCAGCAGGCAAACCGCAAGAATAATGGGCGCAAAAACCAGTAGCCTAAGCGCAATTTTACCCATTTGGCGGATTCGATATACGGGTGGCCTTTCAACGCCGAATCATACCTCACGGACGCCGTATCCTTTACATCTGCTTCCAAAGTTATCATCATGCTCCAGATGCTGGTGACGACAATAGATTCTCAATTTTGCAGGCCAGGCCTAAGTCGCAGTTCGTAAGACGGACACGATCAGCTTTGGTTAACGGTAATAATCAGGCAGGCTACGCCAGCCACGGCAAGGTTGAGTTTGCAACCCAGCGACTTGGCGTGCACGGCGAGCCGCACCTTCGGCACTTATCGCGATCAATGACCGGCGAGTTCGGGCCTGCCGCCAAACTGCTGTATCCTGGGCTGTGGCGCTCCAACTTTTACGCCGCTGATGGCAAAAATCGCGGTGTTGCCCGTTTTATTTGCCGATCCGTTAAACGTCAGTGATTCGAGCGTATCACCCGTCAGGTTAAGTCCACGGGTCACCGCAGGTGCCCCATTCACGTGGCCGGCAAGGTTTGCCATATTCAGGTAGGTTACATACCAGGCTGGGGTGCCGCTGGTGGGGGCGTTGATAGAGAAGTGGCTGTTGCTCACGATGAGCTTACCGATGCCGCGAATCGCCGCGCCATAACCATTGCCATCCGGCGTGGTGCCGCGGGATTGAATGTTGTACCAATCCGGTGCGGCGTAATCTGTGGTCACGGTCAACGATTTTCCATCCTGATTGCGGAATCGCAGGGTTACGTTGCCAATGCCGTTGCCATAGGCGGAGGACGCCAAAATCGCCATGGAAGTGAACCGGGCGGCTGGCGTTAACACAAGATGCCCATTCTTTGGCCCTCCCCCCTTAAGAAACACTGAATTATTGGTGCCAAATGGCTGAAGCTGAAACACCGTGCCAAAGCTGGCGATGCGACCATTCACCGGTAGCCCGCTGCCGACTGGTGCTCCCGCCAAACCCGCTTGATAAAAGACCGATCCGCCATCAAAGGTATGGCCGAAATACTTGCGATCCAATGCGGTGCCAGCCACCGTCGGGATAGTATTTTTCACCACCAGATCCGCGTCATACCCACGGGCGCTAATCGGCTCCAGACGCTGTGCATAGAACCGTATATCGCCAACCTGCTGCACTCCGGTGCTGTTGCCGTTGGATGCCGTAAAGCCGATGTAGCCATCCATGCTTGAAAGAATATGCGAAAGCTGATGGGGAAGCGTATAGCTGCCATGAAACCGACTGGCTCCACGCTTAGCCTCAAATCGGATCGTTTTGGCGCCATCATAACGCACCACGACATCAATGGGGCCGCCCACAGCGGAAAAGTCCACCGCGCCGGTTGAGCCAATATTCTTGCGTCTTAGCCCGTAGGTTTTGCCCCGCGAATAGGCTATCTGCAGCACCGACTTGCCGTTATTGTCTATGCCCAGTCCAAAGCTATTCTGCGGCGCTCGGCCATTGTCATCGGTGAATCCTTTGGCGGCGGCCGACTGGCCCCGGAACGGCATATGCTGTGTAAAACGGTTGTTCTGTACCGCGACGTAAAATCCGCCCTTGTCAGCCTTAAGCAGGTGATACTTGAACTTGAGCGTCCAGGGGCCGCCCACCGTCACGCGCTGTTGAAACCAGGCACGCGTCTGTTCGTCGGAGTTGGCGCCCGTGAGGACTAAACGGTTGTGAATACACCCGCAGCTTTTAAGTTTGACCATGCTTATGTTCGGAACCCCCACGTTAAACGCCGCAGGGTTGCTGTTAAGAAGCAGGTTCTTCTGCGGCCATGCCGCACCACCATGGTTGATGGCCAAAAGATTCGCCGGCGTGTCCGTGGACATTGACGGCGGCACATCCTCCGGCGCAGACGCCCACTGCTTATTTGGGCTTTTACCCAGCGTTTCATGCAGAATTCCCCCCGCCACCACGGCAGAGGAAGCAATCCATGGCTTATTAAGCTGGTGACCATCAAGCTCGGCGCTATGAATATACACGTTGCTGCCACCTGCGGGGGTTGCAGTAATCGTGAAGGTACCCTTCGCGTAAGGCGCACCAAGTTTAATAACCGCCTTGCGGAATCGGGGGGTGCAAAGTTCCCACGTCGTATTGGGCCGGCCCGGGTCCACCATGTACAACCCCAATTGCGTGAGGACGTACCACGCGGACATTTCGCCACAGTCGTCGTTGCCGCCGCCAGCCAAACCGCCCGGCGTATTGGTGAAGCATCGGTCCGCCTCGGCGGACGCAACCTCTTGCGTGCGCCAGGGTTCAGTGGCATAGTCGAATAGAAATGGGGCTTGCAAGTCCGGTTCATTGCCGGCGTCGTAATGGTTGTCCTTAAAAAACTCGTCCAGTCTTTGGCAGAACGGGCGGTCGCCCCCGAGCAGATTGATCAGCCCCGCAACATCCTGGGGTACCAGCCAAATGTATTCCCATGCGGTACCTTCCACATAATGCGGCCCCCAAGTTGTCTTTTCAAAAAGGGGAACCCAGGCACCATTGGCCAAACGGGGTTGCATAAACCGTGTGACCGGGTTGTACATTTCGCGGTACTGCTGGGCCCACTCACTTAGTATCGCCGCCTCGCGAAAGTGATGCCGTTCCCGCGCGATACCCGCCAACGCCGCATACGAAAGATCGTACTCCTCCGCCGATGCCACATTGCAACTGGCGGCAAAATGTTTTTTATGATGCAACTTGGCCATATGAAGCATGGCGGCATAGGCCCGCTTCATATCAAAATTATGAATGCCTGCATTCCACGTCGTGGCCATCACCACAGATAATGGATCCCCCACCATCACCGCACCGGGGCGGTTGGCCGCCGGCCATCGGCCAATAATGCCCGACTGCTTGGCCATTTCCACAATGGACTGCGCCATATCGCCCAGTTTCTTCGGCTCAATCATCGTCAGCAACGGCACTTCGCTGCGGTATATGTCCCATCCCGAAAAATTGGCGTACATGTACTTGTGGCCCGCCGCGACATGATGAATTTTATTATCGTAGCCAATGTAACGGCCATCAATATCATCAAACACCGTTGGATTAAGCAGGCAGTGATACAGCGCTGTGTAGAAATTGACGCGATGATTCCGCGACCCGCCAGAAACCTTAATTACTGAGAGCGCTTTGTTCCAGATGGCTTCGGCCGTGTTGCGATACCGGTCAAAATTCCAGCTTTGCATCTCCCCTTTGAGATTCCGCATCGCTCCCTTCACGCTGACAAACGAAATGCCCACACGCACTTCGATGGTTTGCGGCTGGCTGCTGGCCGCATAACTCACAAAAGCCCCAATCGCCGGCCTTTGCGTTTTCATGTTCGCCACTATCTGACCGGGAGTGATTTTGCCGCCCTTCCACATGCCCAATTGATTCGGCGCCTTGCTGAATTGCATGGCAAAGTAAACCGGCAGCGGAGGCCACGCGCTGCAAAATACGTCGCTGGTGACGTAACCGGTGAGCAGACGATGATCCACAAATTGGAGATGACATGGATAACTTTGGCTCGTCATCACATGGCTGATGGGCACAATAATATTGGCGGCTTTGCCCGCGGGAAAGGTGAACCGCGCCATGCCGCAACGCAGCGTCGTGGTCAGTTGGGCGTTAACACCCCAGGTTTTTTCAAAGACCTGGTAATAGCCCGGCAACGCGGTTTCGTTCTTATGGCTGTATAGAAAATGATATTGCGACGCGCGGGTTTTTACCGGTCCTGTGGTGGCGGTAAAAAACACATCGCCGTAATTCGTACAACCCGTGCCGCTAAGATGCGTCATGCTGAAGCCGTCTATGTGATGCAGATTGTAAACGTAACACGCACCACCATTGACACGTTTGGGCGACATGTCCGGGCACAGCTGCGCCATGCCATTTGGCAGCGTCGCGCCGGGAAAAGTGTTGCCGCCCGAGGCGGTACCAATAAACGGATTGACCAGTTTGATCAGCGGAGTGGCTGCGGCAGCAATGGGCAGCGGAGAAAACAAACTCGCCAAACCAGCCAGCAAAAGAACGCCAGCCGCTACGCCTGCCTTGCCAAATCCATGCATACAACCACACCTTAAAATGATTAAAACAAATACTTGTTCAAAATATAGGTTGTACCCCCGGAGGTGTCAAGCCGATGACGCTCGGGTTCAGTATTCGGGTCGGCCAATATTCGCGCGCACCAACAGTTTTTGCCTTCTTAGGCGGCACTTGGGCAGTGACAAGGGCATTTCCTGTCTTCCAATCGAACGCGAGGCGACAAACTTTGGCTGCCCCCGGTGTTCCTGCTTACCAAGCAACCGCCTTAGGGTGAAATCAAGGGTGCACAGGTAGAGCCGCGCAGCTCCAACATTGTTGGAAGCAACTCTTTTTTGGGCGGCGGACTGTTCGCATGTAGTGATCTATGGACGGCGATTTCCGCAGCCCGGCGACCAATCAGGTAGGGCTGCTGCCGCACAGAGGTCAAGGGTGGGTTAAGCCAGGCGGCGATATCCAGGTTACCGCAGCCAACAACCGACAAATCCCGCGGGATGACCAGTCCAAGTTGCGCCGCCATTCGGTAGCACACTTCGGCGATGTGATCCGTGGCTGCAAAAATCGCGGTCGGGCGCGGATTTTGGCTCAGCAATTGCATTGCATGAATTTCGGCGACATCGTCGGAGACTTCCACTGAAATACATGTTGCATTTCCAGCAAGGCGGATGGCTTCTTCAAATCCCCGTCGCCGCGCCGTAGCCCACGAGTGCACCTGCCGCCCCGCAAAATGGCCGAAGCGACGATGTCCCAGCGAAAGCAGATGCCTCGCCACCATTGCCCCCGCCATAGCCTCATCCGTTCCGACAAAACTGGCGTTGTGCTGCGGGTCCAACTCGTGATCAATCGTGACAATGGGGATGGTACGCGTCGAAAGTTCGGCAATGTGTGACATGTATTCCGCGTATAGCACCGCGGGAAACGGCCAGAGGATCGTACCATCTATGCGCCGGTCTATCATGCGGTAAATCTGGGCCAGGTCATCCCTGCGTTCGCTCACCGGGCTTTTATCTCGGCCGGGTTGATGCTGCGCCCAGAGCACCAGCGGCACATGGTCGTGCTCGGTTAAACAATCATGAATTCCATACAGTACCTGCGCCCAGTAAGAATCAAACGGGGGCACCATAACGCCAATCATCCCCGTTTTACCACTCTGGATGGCACGAACCAGAAGATTCGGGCGATACCCCAATTCATCGGCAACCTCCAATATCCGCACGCGCGTGGCGGCCGCCACGCGGATAGGCTTGTCGCGAAGTATACGCGATACAGTGCCAATCGAAACGCCCGTGCGCTCGGCAATGCGCTCCAGCCCGGCTAAGCCTTTTTTTCCGGATTGACGTCTGAAACGCTTACGGGTTTCGTTTAAAGGCGTTTTGGAAGGCATTGACCAGCAACTCCGAAAAAACTTTCGCTCATGCCTGTGGGCAGTATTGCAATCCCAGATTGTGATAATCATAACCTTAAATTATTTTGGCATTCTACTATGTAAAGCTGCAAAGAGCAATTGGAGCAGTGCTGGCCCCAAGCGGATGTACGGGCTTTAAAGCCTGCATAAAACAGCGCTTATTGCGGGCAGGTTCACATCGTCAACGCAATCCGCTGGTGTGAATCAATCGAGCGATACTATTAAAAGTTGTGGACGTGAGAAAAGCGGCGGCGTAACCTGAAGGTCAATTTCAATGTTCTCTCTTAAGAGTACGCCACCATGAGCAACATTATGACCGAAACTCTGAACTTTCAAAGCCCGGTCTGCAGCGATGCTCTGGCAGGGGTATACGCAATTGACGCAAATTGAAAAAGGCTTTAAGAACCTCAAGATCGATCTTAAAATCCGGCCCATTTACCATCTACATGAGCCGCGGATGGCGGTGCACATTCTGGTGGCGTTTATCGCGTATTGCCTGACGGCAACCCTGCAGTATGCAAACCCGCCAACATGCGCCGGAGCTTACCGCCCGGGCGGCGCTGGAACGGTCTGGCGGCAATTCAGATGATTGATGTGCACATACCCGCCACCGATGGACGCTGCCTTGTGCTGCCACGGTTTGCCGAGTCGGGGTCGGATCGGGCGTTCTTCCTTGAGAAACTCAAGCTGACGCTGCCGCGCAGCCTCCGCCCGAGATTTACGTCGGCCAATTGGTGGCTTTACAGGAAATTTTTGGAGACCCCGGAATCCCGAAATTAAGGGCGGTTTGGTTGTGGGGGCTTTCAGGGTACCCCCCGAGAAGCCTGTGCGGTCCCGCTTCAGGCGGTCTTGCGTTTTCGGCTCACTAGACTTCAACAGATCACTGGTGATATCTGTTAAAACGCGACCCCTATCAATCGCGCCTTTGCTACCGCGATTACGTACTTAACCAAAATAGTGACTATAAATACAAATCCAGGCTTGTTTAAGGATAATTCCGCTCTTTTCTCCGGCCACGGCAGGCTGATGTAATGACATCAACCGACAATTCAATTTAGCGAATTAAAGAGTCCTGCGTACGTTGAAATTCAGGTGTTAAAACAAAAACGCTCGTCGCGATACCGAATGGCTGGCCTAATCGATTTTGACTTGGTATAATATTTAACCACAGTGCTGCGAACCAGGACGCACGATCACAATGCAACCATTGACTGGAGGTTTGCCTCTTGAATAATTGCTCTCATCGTTCCTTGTCGATTGCGGCCATCATTTTTACGCTGCTGGGACCCATTGCCATGAGTCAAGCGGCAGCGCCTGTCGGCGCGCAGGTTTCCAGCAAAAAGGTAGTGGAGGCCATTCGCAAAGGAGTAAAGTATCTGCTATCCAGAGACAACCCCGGCACGCACTGGGAACAAGGTGTTGTCAACGGAGGCCCCAATGGCAAAATGATCCCCCAATATCCGGGTGAATCCGCTCTGGTTACCGAATCGCTCCTTGATGTCCAACAAACCCTGCATCTGCCGGAACTCAATATCTTTAAAAATCCGATGAAAAGCGCCATCAACTTTGTCGCCGAACATCATGCCAGCACAACTTATGTTGCCAGCTTTCAGGCCGCGGTCATGGGCCTGCTCCCCAAAAAAGCAAAGTATCGCAGAGTGCTTGATTGGGATACCAATTATTTATTGCGAAGCCTCAACCCGGACGGCAGCTACGGCTATATCGTATATCCGGCACCGCGCCGGGCAATCAGAAGAGGACGCAGGGTGCTTCACATGCACACCAATACTTCTGATGGAGACAATTCCAACTCCCAGTATGGCATTCTGGGAATGTGGACCGCTGCGGATTACGGCTTAAGCGTGCCGGAAAAATACTGGAAGGTCTCAGCCAATTACTGGCGCCGGACGCAGCAGCCCAATGGCACCTGGTGGTACGAGCCTGCGCGTATCGAACCTCTCCAGATGACCCCGGCGGGCGTTGCAAGCTTGCTGATATGCGATGAATACCTGGGCCGCAGACACACCGATCGACGATTTAAAGACCCAAGCGTCGAGCTTGGCTTGCAATGGATTGATGCCCACTTTCCGCCGCAGTTGGCCGAAGAATACACCATGTACTGTTACGAACGCGTCGGCCTGGCTTCAGGTCTCCAACGCTTTGGCGGACACAATTGGTATGAGGATTTCGCCCGAACCTTGCTCACGCATCAGCAGGTCAATGGAAGCTGGGTGACAACATTCTGGCCCAACCAGCATTATTGCCTGGGAACCGCCTACGCTTTGTTGATCCTGGATCGTGGCCTTAACCCTGTATTTTTTAACAAGCTGCAATACGACAAGCCTTATTTTGGCGACTGGAACGCCCGCCAACGCGATGTCGCCAACATGGTGGAATGGATCAGCAAAGAGACCGAAGCACCGTTAAATTGGCAAGTGGCCAATATCAACGCCCCCGTGAGCGATTGGCTGAACAGCCCAATTTTGTATATCAGCGGCCGCAAAGACCCGAAATTCACCCCTTCGCAGATTGCCAAACTTCGCCGCTATGTAAATGCCGGCGGTCTGGTCTTGTGTTCCTGCGACAACAACTCCCTGGCATTTAAGCGGGCAATGATCAAATACGGCCGCCAGGTGGTCAATAAACACTATGAGTTCCAGAAACTGACCAATAAAAACATGCTCTTTACCATGCAGCCCTGGTTTCACATGTCCATGAACATGCTGGCTCTGTCCAACGGTTCGCGCTATCTCTGGCTGGTATGCCCGAGCGACATGGGGGCGGTCTGGGAGCGGCAGGCCCTGAGCCAGAGGAACTTCTGGGAATTTCCACTTAATCTTTATCTTTATGCCACTGGCAAAGGCTCGCTCGCCGACCGCCTGCATTCAACGGCCGTGCCCCTGGCTGCCAAACCTCCCCTGCGAACTATTAAGATCGGCCTGGTGCAATATCCGGGCAACTGGAACCCGGAACCGGGGGCTTGGCCGCGGCTGGCTAAACTGCTGGCAACGAATGCCGGGACCGGCGTAATACTCTCAACCGTGGATATATCCGCCGCCGGCGCGGCCGATGCGGCCATCCTCCACCTGACCGGTACCAACGGTTTGAACCTGTCGGACAAGGACGCCGCGGCATTGCGGCAGTATGTTCAAAAAGGGGGACTGCTGTTTGCAGATGGAACTGGTGGAAACGCGGAATTTGCCAATGGGTTTACGCAATTAATGATGAAGGCCTTTCCCCATCATCCGCTGCAACACATTCCAGATACGGCACCATTCATTACCGGCAAAGTGCCATCCGGCGTGGATGCCGCCAAAGTGACCTACCGCAAGTATTACCTAAGCGCCAAGGGTATCAAACATAAGCCGGACCTCCTGGGCGTCAAGATCGGCAAGCGATGGGCCGTGATCTTTTCGCCCAACGATATCACCAGCGGCCTGCTGGGAACAAATACCTGGGGCATCCTGGGCTATACCCCAAAATCATCGATTGCCCTGGCACGCAACATTGTGGAATACGCCGGACAAAGCCGCAAGTAACCGCTGGACGCAGGGATCTGCGGGGAACATTAACTGCGGCGGCTGTTAACCATAAAGAAACCAAGCCGTAAAACAGTGATATCGTAATAAACACATAAAAAAAAGCACGTTTATAACGTCCGTTGAAATGGCCTCTGACAGCAATCTCGCATCAGGTTCGTACAAAAGTCTGTCTTGCTATCCGCCACCAGCGCTAGCAAATATAGACAAGCAAATAATGTTCGCAAAAAAGAAATATTATGATGTAATGGTTGTATAATGTACCGCATCCTGTGCATTGCAGGGACGTTTCAGATGTTTGCTGGAAGTTGAAAAAAGCTAAAGTTTTTCCCTTGACAAGCAGGCTTTTGTAGCTAGAATGAATTGTGTGGTTAATTATTTGACCACAGCAAACGCAAAGAGGCTGCATTGCCGTTGCGTTTTACTCGCGGGTTCTGGTGATCTCTTGAGAATGGCCTGAGAACTGCGCAGGACCTCTAGAAAGGGAGGCCCGCGATTGATCGAATTTATGGTGAGCAATCATTTGCTCTATATTTTGGCAAGACCGATTGGCCCTTCATTGGATGGGCATCTGGATCATGTCGAAGCCGAAAAACTATGGAGCCTCAACTGGAACAGCGGCTGGATTACCCGGGACCCCCCGCCCAGCGAAGTGGCAGATATGCCGTAGGTGTTAGGCCAATCCGGATCGCCTGCAACAGCAGCGGGTTGGCGCGACAGCGGAGTAATAGCTTGGATTGCGACGACTTGATTTTTGAAAAGGAGGTGGCAGACCAAAAATTTTTGTCTGGAACCGGCTTCCAGCTGGTTCGGTTTACGAGTTTGTCAGTTTCTCAATTCCATGTTTGTCGACCGCTGCGGTCGGCATGGAGAAGAGACCAATCATTTGTTTTACGGAGTAAGTTATGAAATCCATGAAGAAAGCTTTTTTACTGGCAGCGGTTGCTGCCGGATGCGCTGCAGCCGGTTCAGCCCAGGCGGGTGTGGTTAACATCCAATTTTTGGTGACGGGTGGTAATACGGCCACGTCATTTAGTGGCAGCCAAGGCGCTTATACGGGCGATGCCGTGGCGGCTCCGACTTGGAACGTCCTCAGCGTGGCGAACAACGCAAAAAGTGGCTCGACGAGCAATCTGATTGCCTCGAATGGCGCGGCGACCACCGAAGGCGTCAACTTCACCATGACCGGCGGTTATGTCAGCACTCCCACCACCGGATACGGCAATGGCGGCGGGACCAACGATCTCTTTCAGAGTTATATTTTAAACAACCCCGGAACCGGCACGGTCACGCTTACCGGTTTGGCTGATAGTGGAAGCTATCAGCTTTATCTGTATAGTGGGTCCGGCTCTTACAATAATGCTGCAACCGATTTCGCCATCACCACTGGCAGTGGCAGCGTGGCCGCTGGCAGCAATGCCGGCGTAGCTAACGTGGCGAACGGGAACACCGGCTTTGCCGAAAATACCAACTACGTGATCTTCAACGCCACCGCAGATGGTACCGGTACCCTGGCAATAAGCTATACCGGGGCAGCGGGCAATGCTGAAGCCGATATCAACGGATTACAGCTCATCAGCGCCTCTAATGCGGTTCCTGAACCGGCCAGTTTGGGCTTGGTGGCTGCCGGCGCGTTAGGGCTTTTGTTAGTGAGCCGAAAACGCAAGACCGCCTGAAGCGGGGCCGCACAGGCTTCTCGGGGGCTACCCTGAAAGCCCCCAAAACCAAGCGACTCTTAATTTTGGTTAATCAAGAATCCTGCAGCCTGGGCCAATTAAAAGGCCCGGGCTGCTTTTTTTTGCGATTTGTGATTTTGCCAGAGCCGTCGTCGCCTGGCTTGGCCGTTGGCGGTGCAGTCGGAGCGATGCTGCTGCTGATGAAGCGACGCGTGCGCACCGTCATCCGGTAATGCAGCAACATACCTATTGTTGATCTCTTTCGCGGGCGGGGGGCCGAATATCGGCCCACCCGCCTGCTATTAGTGAGTGGAGTTGAATTCCTTTTCAGTGTTCAGGAGTATTATCAGCGGGCGGGCAAACCGGCCATTAACAGCGGGTGTTTTGGCCCCTTTAAACTCTGAATCTTTCGGTTTTGAAAAGCAAGGATTTTATGGATGTCACCTTGGCATCGACAGCATTGCGACCTCGCCCGGTCGCGGGGGCTACTCCATGCTTCTTCCACGAATGTTCTGCATCAGACTTCCATGCCCGACGATTCACTACCAGGGTATTTTCCCGGAGTTGATGGCAATTGCCATAAACGGAGTAAACGAGGCGGCCCAGCCGATCGGGTATCAGCAAATCACGTTCGTATACATGGATATCATTACGCAATTTGCGTATTGACGAACTTAGATTTGGCATTATAATCAATTTATGATTAAATATTTAACCACAAATAAGCGCAAATGGGACTTTAATGTTCAAAGCGTTTGACGGGTTACGTGCGGGCAGCCTTCTAATCGCGGCGGGCACGGCAGTCGCCCTGATGATGATAACCGCTGGCCTCAGTGCGTCGGCGGCTGGCGTTCCGATCGCAACCCCCGTGCCGACGGCCACCCTTTCCCGGACCTACTACATTAATGCCCTTACCGGTCGCAATGCCAATTCCGGTACCCGTAGAAATGCTCCCTGGCGAACACTGGCCCGTGTTAACAAGCAGATATTCAAGCCGGGAGATCGTGTCTTGTTTCGCGCGGGCGATGTCTGGCATGGTCAACTGAACTTACGCGGACAGGGCACAGCCGGAATGCCGATCAGGGTGGATTCTTATGGCTCCGGTCCACTTCCGGTAATTAACATGGGCCGGACGACGGGGGCAGCAGTCAGTGTCATCAATGAAGGGTACTGGGAAATTCGTCATCTGTGCATGACCAGCACCGCCGACGTAACATCCCCCAAAGGACCAAGATTGGGCCTTCTGGTGAATTCAACCTGTCACCATATACTCCACCATATTGTCATCGAGAATTGTCTGATACGCCATATCATCGGCGGCGTTTCCCACTATGACAGCGGCGGCATATTTGTCGGACTTAACGGATGGATATCTCGCAATGCACCGTTTTCAACATACCGTGATGTAAAAATAAGCCACAACACCATCACCGATGTCGACCGTTGCGGCATCGTGGTCTGGACGCCCGCCAATAGCAATTACTTTTATAATATGGCGAATTCCCAACACTTAACCGGCCCTTTGCTGGCGAGCCGGGACGTGGTGGTATCGCACAATCATTTAAGCAACCTGGGCGGTGACGCCATTCTGGTGCTGGGCAGCGTCGGAGCCATGGTCGACTATAACCATGTCCATAACAGTTGTCTTAGGACGAAATTTGGTCAGCGCGGGAACCGTTATTCGGCGGCGGTCTGGCTGCACAGTTGTTCGCGATCGGTGATGCAATTTAACAAGGTCTTTGACAGCCGTCCCCAGCCTGGCAACACGGACGCGGAAGCATTTGATTTTGACTTCGGATGCCGACACTGCGTTTTGCAATACAACTTCAGTCAAGGCAACTGGGGTGGATTGTTGCTGATCATGGGCAGCGCCAAGGACAACATCGTGCGTTATAACATCAGCGTCAACGACGTTCCGCCGCAGTATGCTTCCAATATTCCTGTCGCCGTCAGAAATGCCATGCCGGGAAGCGAGCATTTATTGTATCTCCCAAGCCATGCGCAGAATAACAATCTCATTTATAATAATGATTTCTTTGTCAGTCGCGGCACGGGCGTGATTTACACCGGTGCTAAGCGCTTTGCAAACAACATATTTTATGCCGTTGGGAAGGGAATTTTCAGTACGAATGGCCCGGTAACGGCCGGACAGTTTGTCCACAACGATTATTTCGGTCCCTGGCAGGGGGTGCCCCCCTCGCCTAAAGCCAACCTGCAGGTGAATCCGGAGTTCGTTAATATCAGAGGACAAGATTTCCGCTTGCGTCAGGATTCCCCGCTTATCAATCGCGGCTTGGCGGTGCCGGATAATGGCAGACGGGATTATTTTGACCGAGCTTTGCAGCGCGGCACCAGCATTGGTGCGTCCCAGGGACTGCAATAAAAAGCTGCGCCAATTAACCGCGAATACTTACTGTTTTTTTAAAAAGGGAAATTTTGATGCTACCTTCCTGCTTCGCCCGACGGTCTCAAGGCATCGCCTATTACCCTCAATCACTGGCAAGTCGTGGCCATTCGGGCCGCCCACTCACCTTAGTCTGCCTGATTCTGATACTGCTGATGACCACCGGGGTACCTGCGGCTTTGCACGCGGCAGCCGCCAGTCGTAATTTTCTGGCTGGGGCGGATGTTTCGTATTTTGGCTACATCGAATCCCATGGCGGCGTTTACCGGTATAACCGCCGGCCGGTTGGATTGATTCAAGCCTTAAAGCAATCGGGCTGCAATTGCCTGCGATTGCGGCTGTGGCATCACGCGACGGCGCTTGAGAAATCACAATTTAGCAAACTGGGGACGCTCAATGATTTGGCGTATACATTGCCGCTGGCCCGGAAAATTAAGAAAGCCGGACTTTATTTTATTCTGGACATGCATTTTTCGGATACCTGGGCTGATCCCAGTGATCAGTTTACCCCGGCTGCCTGGCGGAATCTGCCGCTGCCCCAATTGCGTCTGCGACTGCGTGCGTATTGCCAACGCGTGATTACAACACTGCGGAAGGCCCACGCCATGCCGAATATGGTACTGGTGGGCAATGAGATTAATAATGGGATGCTTTGGCCGCAGGGAAAATTGTGGGTAAACCATAAGGCGCGGTGGAATCGCCTGTCGTCGCTTCTGAAGGCCGCAATCGCTGGTGTTTACGCGGGCAGTGGATCGCATAAACCCAAGATCATGATCCAGTTAGCCGATTCCTCGTATGCCCCGGAATTTTACCGACAGCTCATTGTCCATGGCGTGCATTTTGATGTGATCGGGTATGACTTTTATACCTATTGGGGCGGTACGCTAAAAAATCTGCGATCGCAACTTATTAAACTGGCTGATTCCGTGCACAAACCCATTATCGTTGCGGAAACGAATTATCCGTGGAGTAACGACACGCACAGTGCCCATGAGAAATCCAAACCGGGAATGCAATTTCCGTTCACACCCGCGGGACAGGCGCAGTATGCACAAGCGGTAATCAACATCGTGAAAGCTTTGCCCGACCATCTGGGGCGGGGCGTCTGGTGGTGGGGATCGGAGTATAATCCGGATCAGAAGGACTTTGCGGATAATCCATGGTCTTATCGGTCTCTCTTCGACAAGCACGGCAACGCATTGCCGGCGGTGCGGGTTTTGGGGAGGGCGGCGCGCAATCAGGTCAAATAGCGCCGTTATTTTTACGCTTTTAGTGTTGACAATCCGATGTTTAAAATGCATAATAGGTTAAGTATTTGTCCATCAATCGCGAGGTTTACAATGTTCGCACGGTTTTAAAGGCGCACGCATAAAAAACTGTCGGCCTAATATATCTGTAACCTAAAAGGGATGTCGCCATGAAATGCTACAGACGAGTTCAGATATCAAATAATAAATTGCGAATATCCGGGTTTACGGTCGTGGAGCTTTTGACGGTTATTGCGGTTATCGTAATTCTAATTGCATTATTGCTGCCGGCTCTAAGGCAAGCCAGACTGCTCGCAAATCGAGTTGTTTGCGCTTCTAACCTGCGATCTATTGGCCTGGCGAACAGGATTTATTCAATCCAATACGATGGTTCATACCCACCGGTCGACATTGGCGTATGGCCAATGGACGTGGGCTGGAATATCAACAGAAACCACTATGTTATCGGAAATGCGTCGGGACCTGCCATCTTATACAACACGGGCATTTTGCCCAACCCCGCAGTATATTATTGCCCCGAATCCGGCATTTTTGACAACCCGGCCTACGTGAATACGTTGTATGGTATACCTATTACTCCCGGATCCCAAAGTTATGAGTATGCCGCCATCAGCTATTGCTATTACGTGGGCCGAGGAGAAGGTGCTTTCGATTTCGACGGAAATGGCTGGGTCAAATTGATTGCAACAACGGGTTACGTGACAAATCCGACAACTCAGGCGGTTTATAACAACAACTATCTTGATCCACTGCATCCTTTCGCTCAGTCGCCAATCAGCAATCCGGCGACTATTGTCGCCTCAGACGTTATGGTCAGCCAGGGTAGCAGTTGGTTCTTCAATGCCAGTCTTTCCAACGGTGGCGCTCATGTGGCAAATGGAGTGATTGCACCTTGGTCCAATCATGTCACAAGCGCCATCGGCGCACCCGATGGCGGCAATGATCTTTACAATGATTGCTCGGTTTCGTGGGTAGGTTTTCCCTTCCTCCAATGCCGTTACACCTACCCGGCCTCAAACCAGTTGAACTTCTGGCAGTAAGCACTCGCCCGCGAGCAATTCAACTTAATACGGGTTAATGCAGGGATTGTGCAGTAGTTTCTCCGCTCGCCTGGTGTCACACCCAGTCATAGTCGCCGGACTTCCTGGCCCCTTGCCACCGGCATCGCGGCCGGGATATCAGCGCGTGCCGCCCTGATGACCGCTGCAATGTGGTGCACGGTGCACTGTGTACAATCGCTGTTCCATTGTGTGCGTTGGGAGCCGGCCCGGGCTATTTCCCAGCCTGGGCTGCCCGTGGCAGAAATTTCATTTTCTGGAGCCATGCTTTGCAGTCGGCGGGCCACTGAATTGAATCGGTACCGCCGCGCCCCATGCTGAACCCATGTTGTCCGTGTTTGAATTCGACAAACTTAACTGGAACATGCACCTGCTTAAGAGCCTTATAAAAATCGATGCTGTTGAGCGGGTTGACCACGTTATCGTCCGCAGCGCAGCAGATAAATGTCGGCGGCGTGAGCCTGCAGACCGTGAGTTCATTGGAATAATACCGATCCAGTTCCAGCGAAGCTTTGTGACCGAGCAGTTCATAATGCGACTGTGGATGCGTAAGCCCGGGCATCATGGAAATCACCGGGTAGCACAACACCAAAAAGTCGGGCCTGGTGCTGAAGCGGTTAAGCGGATCAGATGCACGGGGGTTGCCGGGCAGAAAGTGTGTGCCGGCCATGGCGGCCAGATGTCCACCGGCCGAGAAGCCCATCACGCCTATCCGATGGGGATTGATTTTCCACTTCCGTGCATTGGCTCGTAAAATCTGCACGGCGCGGCGCACATCCTGCAAGGGCAGCGGCACGCCATTCTTGGGCAGCCGCCTTAAGGGCAACCGGTACTTAAGCACAAAGGCACTCACGCCCAGGGAGTTCATCCACTGACCGGGTGCATACCCCTCACCGCCCATGACTTCATAGGCGTAGGCTCCGCCAGGGCAGATCACCACTGCCGTACCGTTGGGATGCGGTGCCAGCATAACTGTCAACGTGGGCCATTCATTGTTATTGGCGTTCTGCCACTTCCTGGGCACATTGAGTTTCGGCCAGACGGGAATAATTTTTCGTACGGTCGCCGCATGCGTCGGCGCGGCCGGCAGTGCGATACAAAAGAAACCCAGTAAGCCAAGGCTCGCCAAAAAAGTACTTCGCGCCATATTGAACTCCTTTGTAGGTTGATATTGAAAAAGCGTCATTTCCGCATCTTTCGGACGCGTCGCCGGCATGGCGCGCATCCTTGGCCGACCGCAGGCGCTTACCGCACCGGTTTTACATTCAGCAGGCGGCAGGCATGTGATTGCAACACCGTGCTAAACCCGTGGGCAAAGTTACCCAAGATTTTGTGCTGCCATAAATCTTTGACTGTGGCCGCGCCATGAAGCCCAAGTTGCCGCCAGCGAATGCTCGCCTTTCCGGTCTTCGGTCCCGTGTTAAAAAAGGCCACTGTATAAGTTCCATTGGCATTGGCTATACGCCAAACCATTTCCTGGGTGGCCAAGGTAAAGGGTGTGGCGGGGCGGCCAGCCTGATCAATAGCGATGACGGAGCGGTTAGTCATGATCTTAAAATCAGTGGGATTCAAATGCGTTAAATCGGTGCCAAAATAAAGTGGCGCACAACTGATGCACCACAAGGTCATGGTTGTTTGTCGCTCGGCCAGGGTTAGGCCGTCGCGTTGGCCATTGCCCAACTCCAGTGAATCAAGGTCGTTCCAGCCGCCGGGACCGGCATATTTTGCCCAACTGCCCGAGTCATAAAAGCGTTGTTGCACGTTGTTCCACTTGGTAAAATCCTTACCGGTTTCAATATCGTAATCCACGCGCCAGCCGTTGGTATATTTTCGCCAGAAGGCGGCGTATTTAAAGCTCAGGCTGTTGGATAATTCATACCAGATGGGCCGGTGGGTATTGGCCAGGGCCTCTGCCCAATGGGCAATGTCCGGGCAATTGTTGGTATGCCTGAACCCCTGCACTCCGCCGCCCGGCCCCACAAAATCCATCTTGATAAAATCCACGCCCCAACGAGCCAGTAAATTGGCGCAGCTCTGGACGTAGGCCATTGCCCCGGGTTTGCTGTAGTCAATTTTGCGATAGCCGTGGCCCAGCGTGTTGCCGCTGCGATGGGGATAAGTGATGTCCGCAATGCGATAATGGGTACCAAATATTTTACAGTTGGCACGGTAAAGACCCGGGCTGATGCCTGGGATCAGGTAGACGCCCAATTTAAGTTTGCGGGCGTGCAGCCACCGGGCCATGCCCGCCATACCGTCGGGAAATCGCTTTAAATTTGGCTTCGGACGGCCATATTTATCGAATCCTCCGCTCCAACCGGCATCAATATTCACATATCGATACCCGAACGGAAGAAGCCGCTTTGCCAGCACGCGCGCCTGCGCCTTCACCTTGGCCTCGGTTGGATCACCTTGCAGGAAACTCCAACTGCTCCAGCCCATGTAGGGGCGCAAGGCCGGTTCGGCCTTCTTAAAAGTCGCGGCGTCCGATTGCGGCTGGAGGATCGTCGCAGTGGCGGCAACCGCAGCGGCATTGCCTGCCGCCACAACCGCAATTGCCAGCAGTATCATCCAAACGATAAATCTATTTTGCATATGACCGGAATCCAAATTGAACAAATACTTGTGCATATTTTTAACCTTAGCTGCACGCCAATATTCTGTCAAGATCAGCCTGCGTGAGGGGCGGGCTGACAGATGACCGATTGGACGGCCGAAATTTGTACCGTGGCGCACAGAAATATAAAAAAAACGACAAAAATGCGAATACGCGAATTATCGCACTTCGCAGTATACCCGTCATCGCGGCGGCCAACGCTGATCTCCCGGGGCGGATGCGGCAATGGCGTCAACTGGCTATTTGACGCCATTCATGAATGTTGGTAAAATACTGTACCAAGTGTGGATATTGGATTCATTTCATAAGGAATCGCAATGCATTTAACTCGAAAGTCTATGCTTTATCGCCGCGGTGCCAAGATGCTCGGCGCAGGGATGCTGCTGATTGCGCTGGTGACGGGCGCGGGCCAATCTGTGGCCGCCGCAGCGACCAATGCAAGCTGGTGGTCACACGATCGGTTTGGCATTTTTATTCACTGGGGGCTTTACGCCCTGCCAGCCCAAGGCGAATGGTACATGAATAACGGCCATATTCCTCGCAAAGTTTATGCGAAATATGCCAAATCGTTCGATCCGGTGGATTTTAACGCCAATACGTGGGTTTCAATTTTCAAAAAGGCCGGTGCTGGTTACGTGGTGTTTACGACCAAGCACCATGACGGCTTCTGCATGTTTAAGACAAACGCTACCAAATATAATGTCGTAGATGCAACGCCGTGGCATTCCGACCCAACTGCCGCGCTGGCGGCCGCTTGCAAAAAATATGCGCTGCGCTTCTGCACCTATTATTCGGTGATGGACTGGCATTCCCGCGATCAGCGTGCGGCCCATCCCAGCCCGACGCATCCCACGTACGATCCTACTATCCTCCCGCCTGATCGCAATGCCGCGTATGTCAAGTACATGCGACGCCAGATTCATGAGCTGGTTCGGCAGTATCACACCAATTTATTCTGGTTTGATGGCGGCTGGATTACGGGATGGACCAAGGCCGATTCGCTCAATATTTATAACTATATCAAGAGTTTGAATCCGAATATTCTGGTCAACGACCGGTTAGGCAACGGGGTGGGCGATTATGGCACACCCGAGCAGCATATTCCTCCCCAGGGGCTGCCCGGCCACTGGGAAACCTGCATGACCATCAACAGCGACTGGGGCTACTGCCGCACTGACCACAATTGGAAATCGGTTGCAACACTGATTACGAACCTGATTCACTGTGCCAGCGGCGGCGGGAACTTTCTGCTGAATGTCGGCCCCAATGCCAAGGGCATTATTCCACAGCCTGAAGTGGATCGGCTGCTGGCGATGGGCAAGTGGCTCAAAGTGAACGGAACTGCTATTTATGGCACGCATCGCACACCGTTTAAGGAGAAACTGCCCTTTGGCTACGCCACGCAGAAGCCCGGCAGGTTGTTTCTTGAAATAACCCATTGGCCTGCGGATCATCGCATTACTGTGCCGATGCGCAGTAAAATCATCTCGGCTAATATGCTTACCGCGCCGAACGATGCACTGCGGGTTGCCGCATCGGCTGGCGGGCAAATAATTGAATTGCCGCCAACCGCGCCCGATAAAATTGCCAGCGTCGTGGTATGTCATGTTGCAGAACCGATAGAACCCACCGTGACAAAATAATCCTGCCAGTACGAGGTCCATACCGTTGCCCAAAAATACATGTTGCATATGTATCCCATTTGTACACGGCGGCTGCGGACGGACGTGCTGCGATTTGCGGTTGTTGTATAAAAGGCCAAATGGCAACTGTGCTTCGGAGATTGGTAATGCTTTTGCCATCGGCAATTGACCTGCGGATGATGGGGTGTCTATGTGATTTGGCAAATTGAATTTCCGGAATATTCATCGGCAGCGACTGATACTGGTCGGCGACTGCTGGCCGCTTGGAACCTAAATATCGGACTCTTCGTGCAAAAGAGCCAGTTGGTTATGGCCTTGCCGATTAGCCAAACTTGCGGCAATTTCAGCGCACTTGGCAGAAGGGCGCATACCTTGCCGTGCAGGCTTCAAGGTTCCACGGCCATTCCATGGTAAACGATTCTCAAGAAAGTAGTGCGCAAATGCTTGTTTCATGCAATAACCGCGAGTACAAATCGTTTTAACACTATTGAGCCGGGCGGCCCATTGCTTCGTTTTTTTGGAGATGTCTTTTTATGAAACACCACGATGCCCTCGGAAAAAATGCGCAATCAAGGCGTACTGTGGTGAAGGTGGTCGCGGTTGCGGTCGTCGGTGCGATAGGGACCTCGGCCGTGCGGGGGGCAGCGGCAACCCGCGTGGTGCACGTTGAAGACCTGAGTTTGAAAAATATACTTCAAGGCTGGGGTGTGCCACACAAAAACCGCAGCGTGGACAATACTCCAATCATCATCGCCGGTAAGCACTTCAAACGCGGCATTGGTACCCATGCCCAAAGCGTCTTTAGAATTGCACTGCACCAACAGGCGGAAAAGTTTACGGCCTTGGTCGGGCTTGATGCCACCGCAGGCGATCACGGTGCAGTCATATTTGAAGTGCTGGCCGATAACAAAGTTGTAGCGCAAAGCCCGTTGATGAAAGGGGGCGAAGCGGCCCGGCCGATCAGCGCGGACCTCCGCGGAGCCCATTACATGACACTGCTGGTGAAAACCGGCCCCTATGGCATGGACTTTTGCCATGCCGACTGGGCCGATCCGGTGATTACGCTGATCGCGGGTGCGACGAAACTGCCAGATTCCGCGGCGCGTTACGAAGGTGCCGATGTGGTTCCGGAAATTGCCAGTGGCGACCCCCCGCAGCCGGAATTTCATGGGCCGCGAGTGGTGGGTGCCACACCCGGGCGCGACTTTTTGTTTTTAGTGCCGCACACCGGGCAGGCTCCTGTAACTTTGCTGGCCGAGGGTTTGCCGCCGGGCCTTACAATGACGGAAGCTGGTGTAATCTCGGGCAAAATTGCCGCCGCTGGGGAGTACAAAGTTCGTTTGACCGCGAAAAACAGCGTGGGTTCAGCGAGCCGCACGTTACGCCTCGTGGCCGGCGAACACCAATTGGCCATGACGCCTCCCATGGGCTGGAATTCGTGGAACGCATTTGGCATGGACAATAGCGCTCGGCGCACCATGGGGTCAGCCGATGCCATGATTAGCAGCGGACTGGCTGCCAAAGGGTTTAATTACATCAATATTGACGACGGCTGGCAGAATGGTCGTGACGAACAGGGCGAAATACTTACGACGCCAAAATTTGGCGATATGAAAAAACTCTCCGATTATGTGCACAGCAAAGGGCTGCGTTTTGGCTTGTATTCTTCCCCGGGAAAAATGACCTGTGGACAACATACCGGCAGCTTCGGGCACGAAGCCCAGGATGCCAAAACCTATGCCCGGTGGGGTGTGGATTATCTCAAATACGACTGGTGCAGCTATGGTGACCAGGTGCCACAAAACCCCAGCCTCCAGCAATATATGCATCCGTACGTGGTGATGCGCCAGGCTCTGGATGCGGTAGACAGGGATATTTTCTTCAGCCTGTGCCAATACGGGATGGGGCACGTATGGACGTGGGGCGGCCGCGAACCGGTATGGGGCAACAGCTACCGCATCAGCGGCGACATCAACGACTCCTGGGATTCCATGATGAATAACGGATTTCGCGCCGACCGGGCGCTGTTTCCGTTTGCTGGACCAGGCCACTGGAATGATCCGGATATGCTGGTGGTTGGCTACGGCAGCTTTGAAGATGGGCCGCTGCACTGGAGCAAGTTAACACCCGGCGAGCAGCAAACGCATATCACGCAATGGTGCATGCTGGCCGCTCCTCTGCTGCTGGGATGTAATCTGGAGCATCTTAACAAGTTCACCATTGATTTGATGACCAATACCGAGGTCTTGGCCGTCAATCAGGATGAAATCGGCGTGCAGGCGCAGTGCATGAATCGCGACCAAGGCACGGGTGTTGAAATTTGGGGCCGCCCGCTTTGGGATGGCACCGTCGCGGTGGCTTTGTATAACCTTGGGTTGATGCCGGCAAAGGCCAACATCCCCTCGTGGAGCATGCTGGACATGGTGCTTACTCCGAACCAAAAAGCGCTGCGCGGCAAGCAGCCTGTGCGCGACTTATGGAAGCGCAAAAGTCTGGGTGAGCGAGCCGGGCTGGCGATGGAAGTTCCGGCCCACGGCGCGATCATGCTGAAGATCGGCCAGCCGCGAATGGAAGATTAATTTATGTCAGTGCAGGGTGGCCGCCGCAGTGGACCGATACAGGTGCTCGATGGTGGAGACGACGGTGCACAAGGCGCGGCCTCTCCCGCATAAACCCGCGGCGGCTTGCACGGATCGCAAAGACGGCAATTGGCCTATGCGCGCGTGGCGTACAAGCCGCGGGTCGAGGTTTACCATTGCTCGCGATCCGCAATCTGATTTGTCGGGCGCGTCCTGAATTGTCACGCATTTTCATTTGGAACAATTACTTGTTCATGTTGACAAAGCCCAGGCAGCAGGTACAATAAAACCTCCCGGAGAGTGGTTAAATGATCTTTATGTCAGGGCGTCATTGCCCGTTTGCCCGTATCGCACCGCGTTGCTGGTTGATATCGAAAGGAAACCGTCAGATGTTCATAACCAGAAAAACAAACTCCTATGCAATTTTGTTCTGCACCACTCTCGTGCTTTCTCTGGGTTGCCTGCGGGCCGGTGCTGCGGTGCGATTTGCAACTATTTTCTCAGACCACATGGTTCTACAGCGCGGCATGGCGGATCCTGTATGGGGCATGGGTACCCCTGGTCAAACAGTAAAAGTATCCTTTGCCGGTCATACGGTTTTGGGGCAAACCAATAACAGCGGACATTGGATGGTCAAACTGCCGGCCATGCAGGCCAATGCCAATCCCCAAACCTTGACGGTTCAGGCGGGCAGCAGTACCAGCAGCGTCAAAGATGTTCTAGTGGGAGACGTGTGGCTTTGCACCGGACAATCCAATATGACCTACAACCTGTATGGCTGGACCCCCGGCGGCCATGGCCATGCCGCAGTCGCCAAGGCCAACTACCCGTTAATTCGCTTTGTTGATGTACCGCAAGTGACTGCGTCTCATCCGAAGGGCAGCTTCAAGGCGTCCTGGCAGGTGTGTAGCCCCAAGACAATCGGTTGGTTTTCAGCGGTCGGCTATTACTTTGGGCGCGATTTGTTTCGTAAGTTGCATGTTCCCATCGGGCTGATTGAATCAAGTTGGCCCGGCACGCAGATTCAACCCTGGACGCCGCTGTCTGCGGTTCGCGATACGCCCCAATTGCATGGCGATTACCTGTGGATAAAAAACCAGGAGAAGCAATACCAGGCACAGAAAAAGGCATTTATGACAGCGATTGCCGCGTGGTTACCTAAAGCACGGGTATCCCTGAACGCGGGCCACGATATACCTAATCCACCCGCAGAACCGTGGAACTTCATAACCGGCCCAGGCTATACCTCCCTTTACAATGGCATGATCAACCCTTTGGTTCCCTTTGCCGTAAAGGGTAACATTTGGTATCAGGGCGAAAGCAACGTCAACGATAATTTGTATTATGTTCGCTTAAAAACGCTGATCAGGTCCTGGCGCAAGGCCTGGAATCAGGGGAATTTTCCGTTTTATCTCGTGGAAATTGCTCCGTTTTATTACGGCAATCCGATAACGGGTGAACCCGTGGTCTGGAATGCCCAGGAAAATGTGGTGCGTACTGTTCCCAACACCGGTATTGTCGGGACCCAGGATATTGGCCTGTTAAATAATGTCCACCCGTTTGATAAACGCGATGTGGGCTACCGCCTGTCGCTGTTGGCTTTGGCCAAAACTTACGGCCAAAAGGGTTTTGTATATGCCGGCCCGATGTATAAATCCATGACCATTTCCGATGGCAAAGCCGTCATTCATTTTAACTATGCCAGCGATGGCTTGGTATCGCGTGATGGCAAGCCACTGACCTGGTTTCAAATTGCCGGTAAAAACAAGAAATTTGTGACGGCCCAGGCCGCCATTGTCGGCGATACCGTGGTGGTGCAGTCTCCTTCGGTGCCTCACCCCACTGTGGTGCGATTTGCATGGAATCAAATCGCAATGCCCAACTTGATGAACAAAGCCGGCCTGCCGGCATTGCCGTTTGACACCAACGATGCTATGAAGCCTACCGTGCCACAATAACTCGGCCGATGGGCTTGATGGCCCGATACTGGTGTTGCACTGCATGTTGGGCCGGCCTCATGGCCCAAACCAGCCATCGTCCATGTGTTGGCACAGGGATTGTGATGGAAACTGGTGGAGTGATTTTATGCGTATGAAATTTTTCGGCTGTATGGCTGCCCTGAGTATGGCGTGCATGTTGTCGCTTGTTTTTGCGCCGCGCGGTGCGGTTGCGGCCCCAGCGGCCCCTTTGGCAAGCCCTTCCAATCTGCCGCAGTTTACCAAGGCCAACCCCGCCCCGCATCCATTTATGGGGTGGAGCAGTTGGAGTTCAATTCGCGGCGGAGTGGATGCGAAAATTGTAAAGGCTCAGGCCCGCCTGATGGCCAAACGGCTCAAACGTTTCGGATACGACTATATCAACATCGACGCCGGCTGGCAGCAGGGCTATGACCGCTATGGACGCCCGAAGCCCAATCTGAAAAAGTTTCCAGGCGGAATTGCGACTCTGGCCAAATGGATGCACAATCGCGGATTAAAGCTGGGAATTTATCTGGTGCCGGGACTTCCCAATTCGGTTTATCAGGCCAACGATCCGATTTTTGGCACCCATTACACCGCGCGGCAAATCGTCTATAAAAGATATAAACATGGCAACACGCTTTCTACAAGAAGTTACAAATTGAATTTTCACACCCCGGGCGCTATGGCCTATCTGCAAAGTTGCGCTGATTTGTACGCTCACTGGGGAGTGGATTATATCAAATTGGATTTCGTGGGACCCGGTGGCGGCGACTGGCCTTACGGCCGGGTTGACACCCGCTCGGAAATGGCTCATTTGTCCCTGGCGCTAAGTCGCTCCGGCCGACCGATATGGCTGGAACTTTCCAACAGACTCAGTTTCAAATATGCCGCCTTCTGGGCCAAATACGCCAATGGTTGGCGCACCAACGGCGATATCGAAAGTTATCAGCATGATCTGACTAACTGGACCCGGGTAATGGTGCGTTTTAACAAGAACGCCCGATGGGCTCCTTATGCCGGCCCCGGCGGCTGGAACGATTTTGACTCTCTGGAAATCGGCAACGGAAAGCTCGATGGGTTGACGCCCGTTGAAAGTCAAACCGTCATGATTTTCTGGTGCATCAACTGCTCGCCGCTTTGCCTGGGTACCGATTTAACGCGCCTTACGCCCGGTGGCTTCAAAATGATTACCAACAAAGCCGCTATTGCCATCGACCAGGCCGGCCATGTGGCCAGGCCACTTTCCCAGAAAACCCCGCAGCAGGTGTGGGTTATTCACCACGCCGACGGTGCTTGCACGGTGGCCCTGTTCAACCTCGCCAAAACAGCGGCCAGGGTCGGCGTAACTTGGCGGCAACTGGCCTTGGCCAAGTCTACCGCTGCCGTCAAAGACCTCTGGGATGGAAAAAAAATGGGCACGCTTTCCCACGGCTTTAGCGCAACCCTGCCGTCCCACGGCTCACGACTCCTGCAGATAACTCCATCACACTAGCCACCGGTGAATACAGATATTTGCAGCGCATAGAAGCCGGTCCCGGGAATTGCATGTTCAAACAGAACGCTCCCCGCGGAATGAACCGAGGTCTTTACGCGGGCGGTAGCACCGGCTTAACGTGATCATCTATCAACGATGCGGCCTGCAATCAGGGCCGGCAGGCCATACGGCGATGCCACGCCGTCATATCACCGATTGGCATCAGCAAAACTATCCGACCCTGGCTAACCGCCACTATCGCTTTGGCCGACTGGCCGAGAAATCGAAAAGACAAATATTAAGTAAACGCCGGCGGGCGGGACGCCCGCACCACAAGCGATCATCCGCAGCGTCGTGGCTGCGGCCCTTTTGAAACGCCGGCAGGCGAGACGCCTGCACCACAAGCGATCATCCGCAATGTCTTGCCGTGGCCAATTTGAAACGCCGGCAGGCGGGACGCCCGCACCGCAAGCGACGGGTCATCCGCAATGTCTTGCCGTGGCCGAGTTGAAACGCCGGCAGGCGGGACGCCCGCACCACAAGCGACGGGTCATCCGCAATGTCTTGCCGTGGCCAATTTGGAACGCCGGCAGGCGGGGACGCCTGCACCACAAGGTGATAATCTTTTGCCTCTTTGCGAGATGGTTTGATTTGAAACGCCGGCAGGCGGGACGCCCGCACCACAAGCGATCATCCGCAGCGTCGTGGCTGCGGCCCCATTGAAACAAACCCTTGGGGGTCGGGACTCTGGCCCGACAAATCATAATCTGCGGCGTTGGGGTGCGGCCCATTTGAAACGCCGGCAGGCGGGACGCCTGCACCACAAGCGATCATCCGCAGCGTCGTGGCTGCGGCCCCATTGAAACTCCTTCTTTGTCGGCTCCCCAGCGGAATCCGGCTAGTCATCCGCAATGTCTTGCCGTGGCCGAGTTGGAACGCCGGCAGGCGGGGACGCCCGCACCACAGGCGACGGGTCATCTGCAATGTCTTGCCGTGGCCGAGTTGGAACGCCGGCAGGCGGGGACGCCTGCACCACAAGGTGAGACTCATTTGCCTCTTTGCGAGAGGGTTTGATTTGGAACGCCGGCAGGCGGGACGCCTGCACCACAAGCCACGGAATCATCTTATCTGTATGACGAACTGAAATTCGGTTCGACAGTTATAATATTTGAAAAACGGACGGCTTTTCGTTTATAATTGCGAAAATTCAGGTTCTGGCCATGAACCTGCCAAAACACAGGATCGCAAACCGTGTTCCTGATGTATAATGGATGCCGGACTTTCTGGGCAATGTGATCGTTGCCCCAGCCGTATCCGTTTTAATTTTACACTGATTTATGCCCTGGAGATGTGCCAGATGGAGCTTCCGGTCAGAAAATTTTCGGCCAGTATTTCCTGGCGGCTGCGGAAATCGGCATTCCTCGTTAATATGTGCGGAATGAAAACAGATATTTCCATAGTTTCACCGTTGTTTGCCGCCGCGACCATGGTGGCCGCCGGCTGGCTGGGGGCGCAGACGGCCCGTGCGGATTCGGTTGAGGACCTGTTGCGCGCGGCCGGTCACAATCCGTCCAATTTCACGGCACCGGCAACCCGGCAGCGGGCAGCCACGATGCCAACGGTGCGCCAAGCGCCGGCAAACCGGCCGGCGGCGACCTCCAGGCCGACCGCCAGGGTTGCGTCCGGAATAAAGAAGGCAAATTCAGCCCAGCTTCCCGCGGCCACGCGGGCCGATGGTCCGGATTATAAAGTGAATCATTTTGTGCTTAGCTATAAGCATCCGCGTGCTCAACTGCCGTCGCTGGAAAGCCTGTTGCACAAACCCCTGATTCTGGCAAAAAGCCGGGACGGCTATGTGGCGCGGCGAAAGGGTGGCAAGGCGGTCGGTTATCCGGTTGTGCGCGTGACACTGGCGGAAATCAATGCGGAAAATCGGATGCAACGGTTTCATTCCAGTGCACTGGCAAGCATGGAACGGCAACTGGTACGCGATATTAATCGGGCGGGCTTTATCGGGGTGTATGTGCAGGTATCCGCAAAAGACTTCCGCGGCCTGCGCGATATCCGACGGTCCGGAGACAAACTGCTGCACCTGGTGATTCACCAGGCCATTGTGGAGGAGGTGCGAACCATCGCATCGGGTCAGGGGCTGCCGACCAAACCGACTATAGATAACGCCGCGATTGCCTTTATCCGGAATGGATCGCCGATTCAGCCGGCCACCCAGCCCGCCAAGGCGGGTCCGGACACGCGGGATGTTCTGGCGCGCAATCAATTGGATGATTTTATTCTGCGGTTGAACCAGCAGCCGGGGCGACAGGTCAGCATCGCGCTTTCGCCGGGCCGCATGCCGGATTCCGTGATACTGGATTATCTGGTTCATGAAACCAAACCGTGGATGGCCTACGCGCAGATTTCCAACACGGGCACGCCGCAAACGAACGACTGGGTGGAACAGTTCGGCTTTATTGACAATGAATTAACCGGCCATGATGACATCCTGAATCTGAATTACGACACCGCGGGCTTCGATTCCACGCAGGATGTGAACGGTTCGTATCAGTTTCCGATTTTCGGCATTGACCGCCTGCAGGCCCGCATTTTCGGCGGCTATCAGCAGTACAATGCTTCGAATGTCGGGCTGGGCAATCTGAATTTTAATGGGCGCACCAGTTTCGGCGGCGGCGAACTGATTCTTAATTTCGCCCAGTTCCGGAATATTTTTCTCTACAGTGTTCTAGGGGCGCAATACCAGCATGTCACGGTGGATAACATCAGCTTTCAACAGGGGGGCGCAGCGAATCTGTTGTTGCCGTATCTTTCACTGCGGATGGACCGAACGGGGAAAACGTCGCATCAGACAGGCGGGCTGACGTTGCTGGGGCAATATACCAACGCCTCCAGCCAGACGCTTAATAATTTGGGCCGGTTGAACACGGATCCGACCTGGATGATTCTTCAGGGTAATTTCACGGATTCGTTTTATCTGGAACCATTTCTTGATCATCGGAATTTTGTGGACGGCCAAAGCACGCTGGCCAATGAAATTCTGCTGCGGGCCAGCGGCCAGGAAGCGTTCGGGCAGCGTCTGATTCCGCAGCAGGAAGTGGTGATTGGCGGATTGTATTCCGTGCGGGGCTACCCGCAGTCGATTGTCGCCGGTGACAACGGAATTTATGGAACCGTGCAATACAATCTGCACATACCGCGGCTTTTTCCGGTGGATCCGAATCCGAAATCCACCCTGTTCGGCCACATTTTCCGCGCTGCGCCGCAAACCCCTTATGGTCGGCCGGACTGGGACCTGGTAGTCAGCGCGTTTGTGGATGGCGGCGTGGTGGGTCAAAGCCAGCAGCAGTCCTATGAAACCGGTTCCACCCTGCTTAGCACCGGACTGGGCGCCAAGGTTGTGTTTGAAAAAAATATCACCGCGGAAGTTGACTGGGGCATTGCCCTGCATTCCGTGAGTCCGGTGGCCACCGGCCAGGGCGGGGTAAGCGCGGGTTCCAGTCAGTTTAATTTTGTGTTTTCCGTCAGTTATTAGCCGGACCGCCAGCCGGGGCGGGAACCGGGGAAAATGAAAATGGCCCTGAACAGGGGTGGCCCAAAATCGGAGATGAGCATCATGGCTGCGAAGACTTGTCGTTTCCAAAATTCTGCGGGTGGCCGCAATATTGCCTTAAACCGTTTGAGACAGCGCGCCTGGATGCTGGCGCTTGCGGCGGGCGCGGCGTTGCCCGCCGGCATGGCCGCGGCGGGAAATCCGATGGGAAATCCGATTCAGGTATCGCATGTGGTGGCGGGCGCGGCCACGTTTGCGCAGGCGGGCGGCACCACGACCATTACGGCCGCCAATAATACGATTATCAACTATGAACGCTTTAACATTCCGCATGGGAATACGGTCGATTTTATTCAGCCATCCGCAACAGCGCGGGTGCTTAACCGGATAATCGGGCCGTCGCCCACGCAAATTGACGGAAATTTGAATGCCAACGGTATCGTCTATTTCGTGAATCCGGCGGGGGTCATGTTCGGCCAGGGCGCGGTGGTGAATGTCGGCCAGTTGTACGCGGCGGCGGGACATTTTTCGGATGCGGATTTTCTTGCGGGCGGCAATGTCTTTACGGATTCCCAGGGTTCGCTGACGAATGCCGGCGTGATCCGGGCTGGTGATGTGACGTTTGCGGCACAGCATATCCGCAATACGGGCACGATTGTGGCGCCACGGGGCATGATTGTGATGGCGGCTGGAACAAATGTATATGTGAGCAAGCTTGGCTCGCCATTTGTCGTGAAGGTCGCCGGAGGCGATGGCAAAGGCGCCGGGGTGAACAACAGCGGAACACTAAACGCCCAGAACGGCGATGTCGCAATTCGCGCAGGGGATATGTATTCGCTTGCGATTGATACTTCCGGCTCCATTCACGCGGGAAATGTGAGCATTCAGGCCGCGGGCGCGGATTCAACCGTTCTGGTTTCCGGGAAAATAGATGCGGCGGATCAGGGGGCGGATTCCACCGGGGGAAGCATTCGCATAAATGGCGGGCAGATCGGCGTGGGCGTGACGGCCGATGCGGCAGGCGCATACCATGCCGCGACGGCGCTGCTCAACGCCTCCGGGGCCGATGGCGGAGGAAAAATTCTGATCGGAGTCAAACCCGACGCGGCATCCGCCACGGGCTACAGCGACGCCAGCCAATATGATTTTGTCGGGTCAAATGTGGTATTGAACGCATCGGCCACAATCATGGGTCATGGCGGGCTGGTGGACACTTCGGGACAGGTGCTGCAGATAAATCCGGGAGCGGCGGTACTGGTTGGCGGTGCGGGCGGCGGAACCGGCGGCAGTTGGCTGCTGGACCCGGCAAATTTAACCATTACACATTCGACAACTTCGGGAACCATTACCGGAACGGGAACCAGTCCGGAAACTTTTCAGGCGGGAACCGGGGTGGCCACCGGAACGGTATCCGACAGTGACATTACCACCGGCCTGGCGACAGGCGACAATGTGCTGGTGGAAACGACCAACAGCGGTGCCAGCGGCGGCAGTGCGGGAAACATTACGGTCAACGGCACCGTGAACATCGACCCGGTGCTGACCAGCAATGTCACGCTTACGCTGCAGGCGAATAACGCGATTGATCTGACCAGCGGTGCGGTTATTCTGCCGACCAACAGCGGTGCCAACACGTTTCTGCTGAATGTGGCGCTTATCGCCAATCACGGCAGCGGGGGGGCATCGCCCAATATCGTCATGGATGGCAATATCACAACGCTTGGGGGCACATTTTCCGCGAGCACCGGAGGCAGCGGAAGCATAAACCTTGGTGCCAGCGGCACGGCCATCAATTCCGGCACCGGATTGCAAACCTACACGGGTCCGGTCACGCTAAGCAGCGCCACCACGCTGCTGGCGGGAACCACGCCAACAACGGGTGTGACGTTCAGTTCCACGGTGGACGGCGGGCAGGCCCTGACCATCGGCAGTTCGACCAGCGCGACCGATGCGACCTTTGGCGGCAATGTCGGCACAGCCACATCCCTTGCAAGTCTGCAGGTCTTTGGGGCCACATCGCTGGCGGCCAATGTGACGACCGCCGGCAATCAGACCTATGCGGGCGCGGTGAATTTGACCGGCACCGTCGCACTGGCCAGTACCGGGGGTACGGGCAATATCACATTGAATTCGACCGTGGATGGCAACGACGCATTGACCGTGGAGGCCGCAACGGCAATATTTTCCGGCAACGTGGGCACGGGGGCTTCGCTGGCGAGTCTTTCTGTCGGCGGGTATTCGGCTTCGGGACCGACCGGGGCGGGGGCGGCCACGCTTGCCGGCAATGTGACGACATCCGGCAATCAGACCTATAGCGGTGCCGTCACGCTGGGTGCCGGGATTGTGCTAAGCGGTTCCGGAGTAGACCTTGCCGGCGGCGTGACCGGCGCGACAAATAATTTGACGGTCATCGGGGCGGGCACATTCGCAACGGTATCCGGCGTGGGAGCCTTGCAGGAAACCGGCAATGCCATTATAAATGGAAATATATCTACTACTACATCTGTTGATGTCAGCGGCACAACGGCGCTCAATGCCGCCAGCATCACCACCTCCGGAGCACAGACCTATTCCGGAAATCTGACACTTGGCAGCGCGGCGACGCTTTCCGGATCAACCGTGGATCTTGGCGGCGTGACCGGAGCGTCGCACAACCTGACCGTCGTCGGCGCGGGAACGTTTGGCACGGTTGCCGGAGTGGGCGCTTTAACCGACACGGGCAATGCCACGTTTGACAGCCCGGTGGCCACCACCGCGTCGATAAGCGTGACCGGAAGCACGCTGATTAATACCGCATCTATCGGCACCACAGGAACACAAAGTTATTCCGGAGGGCTGACGCTTGGCACGGCGACTGTGCTGACAGGCTCCGCCGTGAGCCTGTCCGGCGGCGTGACCGGCGGCGCAAATAACCTGACCGTGACCGGAACAGGCACCTTCGGCGCTGTTTCCGGAGTAGGCGCTCTGGTGGATAACGGCAATGCGGTGTTCAATGGGATTGTTTCCGGCACGAATTCAATTGATGTCACCGGATCGGCGGCGATTAACATCGGTTCAATTACCACGCCGGGCAATCAAACCTTTTCCGGCGCGGTAACGCTGGGCAATGCTGTAACGCTGGCGAGTACAGGAGGCGCGGGCGCGATTACATTCGGGTCGTCGATCAGCGGAGCTTTTGCGTTAACGGTTGAATCCGCCACAACCGATTTCCAGGGCAATGTCGGCAGTGGAACCGGATTGACAGCGTTGGCCAGTTTGTCCGCGGGGGGATATTCAGCCGGCGGACCCACCAGCACGGGCGTTACCACGCTGGCCGGGAACGTCAGCACCACGGGTGGTCAAACGTATGCGAATTCCCTGACCATCGGTGCCGGCACATTCACGCTTTCTGATAACAGCTCTGCGGGCATTTCCACACACGGCATCACGGGAACGGGTTCCGCCACGCTGAATATGAATGAACAGGGAACCGGAGCGGTGAGCGTGAACGGGGTGGTTTCGAGCATTGGTGCATTGAATGTCACGGCCAGCGGAACGGTGAATCTTGGGGGCAATATCTCGGCTGGTTCGCTGGCGATATCCTCATCCACCACCGGCACGCCGATTGCGCTGCTTGCCCCTGTAACCATAGACGCCAATGCGCAGAGTTATTCGGTCAGCGGCGCGGGTGTGGCGTTAAACTTTCCTAACCTTCTGCTGTCCGGCCTGCACGTGGCGGACCAGGCGGGCACCGCCGCGCCGACGAGTCTTACGTTAACCCAGACAGGCTCCATCACGGATTCTGATCTGCCGGCCCTGACCGCCTTTCCAGGAAGTACGGTGGCCGGAATGAACTACACCATTGATTCGCTGGCCGGAAACATTTCACTTGGTGTACTGGCCACTGCGCCCGTATCGGGCGCGAATCTGACGCTTTCCGCCCCTGCGGGAAGCATTACGATTGGAACCTTTGGTTTGCCAATTATTGGCGCCCTGACCGCGACCGCGGTTTCCACCGGCGCGATTACGCTGAACAACAACGTCACCACGAGTGGCAATCAGACTTACGGCGGTCCGGTGACACTGGGCAATTCGATTGTGCTGGCCAGCACGGGCGCGACCGGAGTGATCACCTTTACCTCCACCATCAGCGGCGCTCAGAGCCTTGTGACGGAGGCGAATTCGATTCTTTTCCAGGGAAATGTCGGGTCCGGGAGCAGTTTGACGCCCCTGACAAGCCTGGCGGCGGGCGGCTATTCGATTGTCGGTCCGACAGCTGTCGGCACAATTACGCTAGGCGGCAATGTGACCACAGCCGGCAATCAGGCCTGGGATGATGCCGTAAACCTTGCCGGCAATGCGACTTTGGCCAGCAGCGGAAGTTCCGGAACGATCACCTTTGGGTCCACGATCAGTGGGGGCGACGCGCTGGCGGTGGAGGCGGCGAGCACGGTATTTGATAATAATGTCGGCAGCGGATCGCTGACGCCCTTAACCAGTCTTGCCGTTGGCGGATATTCAAATACAGGTCCAACGGCTTCCGGAACGGTGCAGATTGGCACAAGTTCCAGCGGTGGATCGTTCAGTACAACTGGAAATCAAAGCTTCAACGCCATGACGCTTCACACAAATGCAGTATTCACGTCCACCGTCGCCGGGAGTCTGACCTTTGCTTCTGTCACTGGAACCGGAACCGGTTTCACGGCGACAGCCGGTGGCAGTGGGAATATTACCGCAAGCGGATTGATAGATGTCAGCGGCGGCGCGGGTGCAGCAGGTTTTTCCGGGAGCGGCGGTAGCGGCGGAGCAGGCGGCAACGGCGGGGCGGTTCATATATCTGCTGGAACAGGTGCAATCAGTCTGGCAAATGTGACCTCAAATGGCGGTGCCGGCGGTGCTGGCGGAATGGGGTTGAGTAATTTTATGACAGGAGGAATTGGCGGCACCGGCGGCGCAGGCGGAGCCGGCGGCAGCGGCGGAACAATTTCCATCCTTGGCGGCAACGATGCAACGGCCGGAAATATAAATGATATTGGCGGAACAGGAGGCGCGGGTGGGGCCGGCGGATTGGCGCCTTTTGGCACGCCAGGCTTTCCGGGCAGCGGCGGTAATGGTGGTGCCGCCGCCAGCGTCACTATCACCAGTTCAACTGGTGTTGCGTCCGCCGGCAATATCACCGCAATCGGTGCGGTCGGCGGATCGGGATTGGCAAGTGGCGCATCGGGGGCGAATGCCAATATTGTGATCAATGGAGCGAATGGTTTTACGCTTAATGCCGGAACCGGAAATTCCGTAGCCCTGTCGGGCGCGGCGATCAGTATTACGGGGTCCGGAACGCTAGATGGTGATACCACCCTCACCGGCACCACACTTAACAGTGGCGCAGCGGGTTTTGCAGTGTCGGCCGGTAATGCACATAGCCTAACTCTGCAACTTTCCGGTGCTGTTAACCTGGGTTCATTGGGGGGGCTGAACACGCTTATGGCGGCCAACAGCGGCCCATTTACTCTTGGTGGCAATATCAGCACACTGGGCAGTCAGACTTTTGACGGACCAGTCAACCTTGCCGCGCCCGTGATACTTACGAGTTCCAATGCCGGGGGCATTTTATTTTCCGGATCGCCTGCCACTATCAATGGAAATCAACCACTGACGGTCAGTACCACGGGCACCGGCGGAGCGCTGGGAACTGTAACGTTCGGCGGTATTGTCGGGGGTGCAGCGCCTCTGGCATCGTTGACGGTAACGGGAAATGTGTCGCTTGGTGGAAACGTGACAACCATCGGATCGCAAACATTTAACGACGGCGTGACATTGAACGACGGCGGTTTGCCTGTCACGTTTACGTTCCTGGCGGGAAGCAATACTGTTTCGTTCAATGGCACACTTGACGGCCAGACCGCTGGCGATTCAGCCGTGGTTATCGGCAGTGGCGGTCAGCCCAGCGGCGCGATTCTGGGCGGCAATGTGGGCGGGACCCATATTTTATCCTCTCTGACCGTTAACGGCGGCGTATCCATCGGTGCAAATGTAACGACATTCGGCAATCAAACCTATCTTGGGAATGCCATGCTTACCGGCACCTCGGACAGCTTATTGGCGAATTTCCTCGCGCCGGCTCTGGTTAAATTCGGCGGTACGGTGGATGGTGCTTCCGCCCTTTCCATTGGCAATTCCGGAACCTTTCTAACCTCTAATGCCGAATTTGACGGAACCGTTGGAGGCCATACATCGCTGACATCCTTGCTGGTGACCGGCGCGGCAACATTGGGAGGCAATGTCACAACTGCCGGTACGCAGGAGTTTAATGGCGCTCTTACGCTGGCACATTCGGCCGCGCTTGTCAGTACCGGCAGCGGCAGTACAGGCAATATTTCATTCGGATCCACGGTGGACGGTTCCGGCGGACTTCCGGCTTTGAGCATCAACACCGCGGGAACCACGAATTTTGGCGGCGTGGTCGGCGGCCCGGTGCCCGCTTCGGCGGATATTTCCGGAGTAGACGTGCAAAACGGACCGGCGGCCTTGGCTGGCAATGTCAGCACCACCGGCGGGCAAACCTACGCGAAGGGCGCGTCCATCGGCGCGAGCCTTACGCTGACCGGCACAACTTTAAATGCTTCACCCGCGGCAGCGGCGGCATTTACGGGAACCGGTACTCAGGACCTGACCCTGAATTTCAGTACATCTGTGAATCTGGACCTGGTGAATTCGTCCATGTTGGGCAATCTGTATCTGGACAACCCGACCGGCGCGCTGACCATTCCCCAGTCCGTGGCTATCAATTATCCGCTGACGGTTGCCGGGCCGGTAACGCTTGGCCGGAATACCGATCCGGCCGGTACCAATTTAAATCTGGATGGCCCGTCATTTTCATTTCAAAACACGTTGAGTGATGGAGGCAATGGCAACGATAATCTGGTGATTGGGCCTATGACGGGCGGTTCTTCAGGCGGAAATCTGCAATTGCAGGGCGCGGTTGGTGGGACCAGCGCAACAGATTTTGCCTCTCTTTCCGTTGCGGGAACCACAACGCTGGGGAACAACGCCACCGCAATAACCACGGTTGGAAGCCAGGTGTATCGCGGAGCGATGAGTATCAGCAATGGCAATGTGACCACCACGTTGAGCAGTTCGGCAGGAGGCATTGAGGAGGATGGTGGCATAAGTGACCTGTCAGGAAGCATCGCGCTTCAGCCGACGCGGGCGCTGGTGGCTCCCACCTCCATTCTTGGCGGCGCGGACAAAGGCGATTTTCGCCCACAGGCTTATCTGACGCTCAATGGCAGCATCAGTGCTCCGGTTGGGACCGTTTCTCTGGCATTTTTGGAACCGACATATCAGGGGGCGACCACCTTTACCACCGGCGGGGGGGCGGTGATTGGTGTTGTGCCTGACGCGGCGACAATCGTGACGACCAATCCGGGTGGATTATCTGTACTGGGGCAGATTGTAAAAATGGGGCCATACCAGAAATGGACATCACTGGGAACATTGGGCCTTACCGCCAATCAGGTGTTCCTGGGAGATATGAATGTGGCCGGAACTCTTTCCATTTCCTCACCATCCATTGCGATGTGGCTTCGTCCGGCCGGCTCGCTGCTGGTTGCCGGCACCGGCGGAACGGGGGCTTTGGGTTTGCATACCGATACAGCCGGGCAGGATGGTGTGGATATTGTGGCCAACTCCATATCCATGTCCAGCACACCGGTTGGTGATTCGTCCTATTCCACCGGTCTGGCGCCACAGTTTGCTATCGGATCTGGCGGAAGCAGCAATGTGCAGCCGGTGCATGATTTCGGCGTGCCGATATCGGCCTCTCTTCTTTCCGCGAGCAACACAACAAGCAGCACTCCAGCGACGTATTATCTTGACTTGCGTGCCACGGGTCCGGCGACATCCAACGTGTTCTTTACGGTCTCACCCATCATTCCGCCGCCGGCCCCACAGATCAACACGATTGTTGTCCTGTCAGAATCTGAGCGGACAATTCTGCGCGAGGCGGGAATTAACGCCCGCAATACGCCGCTGGACGATATGCTGGATCTTTACGGTGGTCGCGCCGTTTTCAATGATATTCCGACCAGTGACGGTGTGGTGATTATTCATCCGACGCTGCTGGATTATTATGTCACGACAAGCCGTCTGCCCTATCAGCAGACCAAAGACTTCATCACCCTTTATCGCTCCATTTTTCTGCAATCGAAAATAGATCCGAAAACCCATCGGCCAGTCCTGGACAAGGCGGGGAACCCGGTGTATCAGTCCCGCCGGACGGCGCTTCACCTGTTATTCAAAAATTCCTATGCGGCCTATGTCAAGGCGGTGGGCCCGACTCACGCAACGGCGCTGGGCTATCGGACCTGGCTGGCCCGGACGCCGGCGCAGGCAGCCGCCTTAAACACGCTCAAACAACTGCATCAGTTATTGATTCAGGCGCACCGGCTTGGCTTGACGGCCGTGGAACTGCGTCTCTCCACAAGTACGATACTTGCCCAGCTTAATCCGGAAGCACTTTCGGAGCGGCAGTTTGAGGAAGCCGTAACCGCAACCAGGCTTTCGCATCTTTAATCCATTGGGAATGGATGGCACTCTGGCTTGTCGGCGGTGGATTTGGAATATCGTATTTTCAGGCGAGACTTTGCGCCTCCTGGCGGGTATACTTCGGCCCTTGAGTTCGCCGGGCGCTTAACCCGGAAGCGCTCAAGAAAGAGATCATTGTTACGAGGCTATTGCGATGGCAGGCTACTCGCAGGATAACCGCGGCATTGGGGTAAAAACTCCGCTGGGCAAGGATGTTCTGCTGCTGGAATCGATCGAGGGAACTGAAGAATTAAGCCGCCCGTTTCAATATCGTTTGCGGATGTTCAGTACAAATCAGGCGGTCGCGTTCGGCGATATTCTTGGTCAGCCAGTTACCGTGAACCTCAAACAGACGGGAAACAACATCCGTTATTTTAATGGATATGTTTCAAGTTTTCAGCAGGTTTTCAGTGACGGTCCGAACAATTATTATGAAGCGATTGTCGTGCCGTGGACCTGGTTTCTTAACGGACACGCGGATTGCCGCATTTTCCAGAAAATGACGGTTCCGGCCATCATTCAGCAGATATTTTCGGATCGCGGCTATTCCGATTTTCAGTTGTCGCTTAACGGGAGTTACCGGACGCGTGAATTCTGCGTGCAGTACCGTGAGACTGATTTTGCGTTTATATCTCGGCTGATGGAAGAGGAAGGAATGTACTATTTCTTCCAACATCAGGATGGCAAGCATACCATGGTTCTGGCCGATGGCATTTCCGCACATCAGGCCGCTGCCAATCATGCGAAGCTCGGCTATCAGTCGCCCGGGCGCAATCAGAAAGAAAATGGCGTTACCGACTGGCGCACGGAACAGCTTGTGCAGCCCGGAGCCTTTGCTCTGACGGATTACGACTTCACCGCGCCTTCCAAATCGCTGGCGTGCAATTCGCAGAATACGCGCGGGGTGGCGCAATCCAAGAATGAAATATTTAATTATCCTGGCGGCTATCTGGACACCAACGATGGCGATAATTACGTTAAATATCGCATGCAGGAACGCCAATGTCAGTATGAACTGATGCACGGGCAGACGGTTTGCCGCGGCGTGGTCACCGGCTGCACTTTTACGCTGGCGGATCATCCGCGAGCGGATCAGAATCAGGAATATCTGACAACGCAGTCCCGTCTGTTTTTTTCTGTTGGAAACTATTTCACGGGCCAGGTGGGTGTGGCGGACGAAAAGTTTGAATGCCAGTTTTCAGCCATTGCCGCATCCCAGCAGTTTCGGCCGCCACGGGTAACGCCGCGTCCTTTTATTCGTGGCCTGCAGACCGCGGTGGTGGTCGGGCCGTCGGGACAGGAAATCGCGACTGATTCTTACGGTCGCGTCAAGGTGCAATTCCACTGGGACCGCTACGGTACGTCCGATGAAAATTCCTCCTGTTTTATCCGGGTGGCCCAGGTCTGGGCCGGAAAACAATGGGGGGCGATTTTCATACCGCGCATCGGCCAGGAGGTCGTCGTGGCGTTTCTGGAGGGCGATCCGGACAAGCCCCTGATTACCGGCAGCGTTTACAACGCGGATCAGAAAGTTCCCTATACGCTGCCCGATAACGCCACGCAATCCGGCATTACAACCAATTCGAGCACCGGTGGCGGTGGGTCGAATCAAATCCGTTTTGAGGACAAGGCCGGAAGCGAAGATCTCTATATACATGCCCAGAAAACGATGAATCTTGTGGTGGAGGACACCTTCAGTGAATCACATGGCAAGGAACACCACGTCACCACTAAAACCGATAAATTTGAACATATCAAGGGTAAAAATCATCTGACGGTGGATTCGGATGCAAAGGACAAGCTCGGGGGCGATTACGATCTGGCCGTCAGCGGCAACGCCAAAGAGAAAATCGGCGGAGACTATAACCTGAATGTGTCAGGCAAGGCTCCCATTTCCATCGGTGGGCAGCTTTCACTTAGCGTGACTGGCGATGTTGTGGAAGTTTTCAGCGGCAACCATTCCGAGGCTACCACTAAAAATTACTACATCAAGGCGGCACAGATTGTCATTGAGGCTCAGCAGGGGGTCAGCATCGTCTGCGGAAGCAATTCCCTGGTCATAGACTCCAGCGGCGTAAGTGTCAATGGTTCGATGATTACGATCAATGCGTCCGGAATGACGAAAATTAACTCCGGCCCCGGTTCCTCCGCGCAGTCCGGAAGTGCCGGATCCGCTGATTCGCCGGCTGATCCGATCGCGCCGACCGACGCCACGCTTCCCACAGATATTGATGCCTCCTGATATTGTGCGTGTTGGTTTGCCGCCGAATGGCCGTTGTTCGTATAATTTGCCCGCTTGCGACAGGAGACTTTGCCGTGCCCAACCTTGTTGTTGCCGGAGCCATGATGACCTGTTCCTTTGGCGTTGCACCGGCCGCTTTGGCCGTGCTGCCCGCCAATAAGGTGACCGCCGGTTCGCCGGCGGCAAACATTATGGATCATGTTCCCCTGGAAAATATTCCGACCTTTGGCATGTGCAATTCGCCCAGCAATCCGGAGGTAGCCGCAGCCACCGCCGCGGCTCTTGGTGTACTGACGCCGATGCCCTGTGTGCCCGCCACCGCCGCGCCGTGGGCACCCGGTTCAGCAACGGTACAGATAGGCGATCAGCCCGCGCTGACCGATGCGTGTAAATGCACCTGTAACTGGGGCGGGGTCATCACCATTACGTTCGCCGGTCAGGCAACGGCGCAATGTGCCTGATTGGCCGCGCGGCGCGGATATCGCGGTACGGCCCGGTAAATGGTTAAATGATTTGCGTCACCGGAAAAAAACTTAGAACGAAAGAGGTCCCATGTATTCTTCTGACCTGGAATTCCTGCTTCAGCCAATCTCGACGGATTCAGCCTGTGGGGATGATCTGTCTTACGATCCGGCGTTTCTGGCGCTGGAGGAAGCCATTCGCGGGAAGCCCGAATCTCAGATAGGCGATACCGTGGTCCCCGCCGAGGAACCGAACTGGCGTGATGTGCGAAAACAATCGGTGGAACTGCTTAAACGCACCCGTGACTTGCGTGTGCTGGTCTGGTTGACCACGGCTGAACTGGAATTGCGCGGCCTGCGCGGCGCGGCCGATGGCTTCGCCGCGATTGTGCTGCATGTGGATCAGTTCTGGACGCCGGTTCATCCGAAGCTTGATCCTGACGATAACAACGACCCGACGATGCGCGTCAATATTCTTGCGGCCCTTTCGCCGGCGCAGTCGGCACCTGATTCACTGCGCTTTACGGACCGGCTGCTGAATGCCCCTTTGTGCAAATCGCGTCAGCTTGGTGTGGTGACACAGCGGGATATTTATCTGGCCACCGGGGAACTGAAGCCTGTTGGCGCGCAGGTGGTGCGGGAAGCGGCTGCAATTGATGCGGCGTTTGGCGACAGCCCGCTGGAGGACTTGCAGGCCCTGAGTGCGTCCGTCGCCGCCATCCGTGAAAATCTTGGCCAAATTGATACACGCCTGACCGAACATGTGGGGGCCAGCAAGGCGGCAAATTTTGAAGCCTTAAAGAAAATTGTAACCGCCATTATTCGGTCCTTGGAAAACCAGCTTTCGCGGCGGGGTGCCCAGGGTGCGGCGTCCACCACGAATCCGGCAACTGGGGAAACGGGCGCAGAGGCCGCGTCGGCCGGGGCAATGGCCAGCGGTCCGTTGCGGACGCGGCAGGATGCGCTGGTCATGCTGGAAAAGGTCTGCACCTATTTTGACACTTTTGAGCCATCGAGTCCGGTGCAGCTTGTGCTACGGCGGGCTTCGCGTCTGGCGAATATGTCATTTATGGATATTATCCGGGACCTTGCTGCGGACGCGGAAAGCCAGGTCCGAATTGCGACCGGCGCCCGCGAAGAGGAAGGAAAGTCCGAATAGGAAAAAAGAGGCAGGAATAATTTTCGCGAATGAGTTGCAAATCCGATAGACGGTGTTAGACTTTGTCGCAGGTTTTAACACCGAAGGTTTTCCCCTGGCCGCTTACACGGAGTCATACCGATGGGCAAGTCCAGCAGTCAAAAGTTTATCGCTCGGAATCGTGCGCCGCGTGTGCAGATTGAATATGATCTGGAACTATATGGTTCCCAGAAAAAAATTAATCTGCCATTTGTCATGGGCGTAATGGCTGATCTTTCCGGGAATCCAGCCGAAGCTCTTCCATCAGTGGACCAGCGTAAATTCCTGGAAATTGATGTGGACAACTTTGACGAGCGCATGAAGGCCTCCAAGCCGCGCGTCGCATTTCAGGTCCCCAACAAACTCACCGGGGAAGGGAATGTCGCTGTTGAACTCACTTTTGAAAGCATGGATGATTTTTCGCCTGCCGCCGTCGCCCGCAAGGTTGAACCTCTTCGCAAGCTGCTGGAGGCTCGAACTCAATTGTCCAACCTGCTGACGTATATGGATGGCAAGTCCAATGCCGAAGACCTGGTGGCAAAGGCGCTCAAAGATCCGTCGCTGCTTCAGGCTCTGGCGTCGGCTCCCAAGGAAACCAAAACCAGCGCGGAGGTTAAATAACCATGGCCGAAAACCTTCAATCACAGGCCGCCGGACAGACTGCCGGCGCAACGAAGGAAGTTTCCGATTTTGAATCGCTTCTGAATAAGGAATTCCGTCCGAAAACCGACGGGGTTGCTGAAGATATTAAAGTCGCGGTGCGGACGCTGGCCCAGCAGGCGCTGGAAGGCACCTCGCTGGTGTCCGATGATGCCGTCAAATCGATCCAGGCCATCATTGCGGCGTTGGACGCTAAACTGACCGCACAGGTCAACGAAATTGTGCACCACGAAGCATTCCGTTCGCTGGAAGGTACCTGGCGTGGTTTGCATCATCTGGTGAACAATACTGAAACCGATGAAACCCTCAAGATTCGCGTCCTGAATATTTCCAAAAAGGACGTTGGAAAAACCATCAAAAAGTACAAGGGAACCGCGTGGGACCAAAGCCCGCTTTTCAAGCGGTTGTATGAAGATGAATTTGGTACGCCGGGTGGCGAACCGTATGGTGCCCTGATCGGCGATTATTATTTTGATCACTCACCGCCAGATGTGGAAATTCTTGCGGGCATGGCCCAGATCGCCGCCGCCGCCCACGCGCCCTTTATTTCGGCCGCGTCGCCCACAGTCATGAATTTCGATTCCTGGCAGCAGCTTAGTGATCCGCGCGACCTTACGAAAATCTTTCAGACTCCTGATTACGCGCCTTGGCGTTCACTTCGAAAATCCGATGATGCCCGTTATATCGGCCTGACCATGCCTCGATTCCTGGCACGGCTGCCCTATGGCGCAAAAACCAGCCCAGTGGATGAATTCGCGTTTGAAGAAGACACCACCGGCGCTGACCACAATAAATACACATGGGCCAATTCCGCGTACGCCATGGGTGTGAACATCAACCGTGCGTTCAAGTCTTATGGATGGTGTTCGCGCATTCGCGGCGTGGAGTCTGGCGGCATGGTGGAAGGGCTGCCTTGTCATACCTTCCCGACGGACGACGGCGGCGTGGATATGAAATGCCCCACCGAAATCGCCATTACCGACCGGCGCGAAGCCGAACTAGCCAAGAATGGCTTTATGCCTTTGTCTCATTGGAAAAACACTGATTACGGCGTGTTTGTCGGGGCGCAATCCCTGCAACAGCCCGAAGCTTATGACGATCCGGATGCCACAGCCAATGCCAATCTGGCGGCGCGGCTTCCTTATCTTTTCGCCACCTGTCGGTTTGCCCACTTCCTCAAGTGCATGGTCCGCGACAAGATCGGATCATTCAAGGAACGGGCGGACATGGAAACATGGCTGAATTCATGGATTCAAAACTATGTCGATGGGTCGCCATCCACCTCCAGTGAGGAATATAAGGCCACCCATCCGCTCGCTGCCGCCGAAGTCGTTGTCGAAGAAGTTGAAGGCAATCCCGGTTATTACCGGTCCAAGTTCTTCCTGCGTCCGCACTACCAGTTGGAAGGCTTGACCGTTTCGCTGCGATTGGTTAGCAAGCTGCCATCTATAAAGGGCGGCTGAGTTTTAATCAAAAATAGGAAGCGCCGGTGCCCTGCCCGGGCGCAAAAGCTGGTCCTTGAGCTTGGTCGTGAATGCGTAACGGTGAACGTTTGCGGAGTAATTTGGCGTTTTGTCTTATTTTCCGGTCACCTGCGTTGGGATGACCGACATTTTTACCTGCGGCTGTGATAAGCCGGTCAATATTTCTGGAAAGGGGTTGTTCTATGGCGTTTGATACATACCTTAAATTTGACGACGGTGCCAAAATCAAAGGCGAGTCAACTTCCAAAGGAATGGAAGGCACAATTGAAATCTTTTCCTTCTCTTTTGGTGCCAGCAATCCGACCACGGTCGGCAGCGGCAGCACGGGTCTGACCGGCGGTCGGGTGTCGATTTCATCATTTAACTTTATGAAAAAATGCGACAAATCCTCAACCGCATTATTTCAAGCGTGCTGCGGCGGTACGCATATCGATTCGGCCACCGTTACGCTGCGCAAAGCCGGTGGTGACGCCGGTCAGCAGCCTTTCCTGGTGTACACATTTACGGACGTCATGATTGAATCGGTCCAATGGAGCGGTTCAACCGGGGGTGATGACACCCCGACCGAGTCCGTATCCCTTGCGTTCGGAAAAATTCAGATCGATTACTCGACGCAGGATGACAAGGGCAAGATGTCCAAGGCTGGAAACGCCACGTGGGACCTCACCAAGGTCTCCAAGTAATTCCGGTCTGCGATCGCGCCTTGGGCTTGCATCCACCATGCGGGCTTGGCGACGGCCTGTACCGCCGCGACCAATGCGCCCCGTGTTTATTCCCGGTTTGTATTCCTTGCGGGCGGGCGTTTGCACAGAACGCCTGCCTCTTTTTGGCGCAGGCTTGTCCGTGAGGTGATGGTGTGAATGCCGTCGAATTAATCCGCAATGGAAAGATCAGCGAAGCGTCTGATGCGCTGCGTTCGCAGATTCGCGCCAGCCCCGCCGATGCTAAATTGCGGGTCTTCCTTTTCCAGCTTCTGCTGGTGGATGGCCAATGGGACAAGGCTCTTGCCCAATTGAATATCGCCGCGGATTTAGACCCGATTCACCTGCTTATGGCCGAAACCTGCCGCCCGCTTCTACAGTGCGAAGCGCTGCGTCAGCAGGTCTTTGCTGGTACAAGGTCCCCTCTGGTGATGGGCGAGCCTGCGGACTGGATCGGCTGGCTATTTCAGGCTGCGGCTTTAACTGCAGACGGAAAACACCAGATCGCCGCTGAAGTGCGAACAAAGGCGTTTGACGCGGCACCCGCAATTTCCGGCACCATAAACGACCAGCCGTTTGAATGGGTCGCTGACGCGGATTCCCGACTTGGCCCGGTGCTTGAAGCGGTTGTGGACGGAAAGTACTACTGGATACCCATGGCCAATATTGCGCAGATTACGCTCGAAAAGCCCATTGATTTACGGGATATTGTCTGGCTGGGTGGCCAGTTCACCTGGACCAATGGTGGAACCGCCATCGGATTTATACCGGTTCGCTATCCCGGATCGGAAGCTGCAGCCGACCCCGCCGTGCGACTGGCGCGCCGGACCGACTGGCAGGACCATGAGGGTGCGGCTGTGGGACTTGGCCAGCGAACACTGGTGACCGATTCGGCTGAATATCCGCTTCTGGAAATTCGTTCGCTTGTCATGAACCAACCGGCCCCGGTAACCGCAACCTGACAGGGGGCAGACCCGATGGAAGAAAACCTTTCCCGCGATCGACTTCAGCCCTTTCTGCTGGATCGTTTAACTGACGACCAGCGCGACCAGCCGAATGAAACGCGTGATCAGCGCGTCATGATTCTGCGTCAATTGCATCAGGCCGTGCTGCGGGATCTTGAATGGCTGCTTAATACGCCCCGTCATACCCCTGACGAGGAGATATACGATTTTCCCATGGCCGCCAAATCTGTGCTGAATTTCGGCATGCCGAGCCTTTCCGGCCTGTCCGCCGATTCCATGGATATGCCGACCATTGAACGCATGATTATAGACACCATTCAAACCTACGAACCGCGGGTGATTCCGCATTCGTTAAATGTGCGAGCGGTGTCGTCAAATTCCAGCCACAATCTGATGAGTTTTGAAATTCGTGCGGAAATCTGGGCGGTTCCCATGCCCGACCGGTTGTTTGTGCGTACCGAACTGGACTTGGAATCCGGCCATTGCCACCTGCAGGAAAAAAACTGATGGACCGTGAATTTCTTTCCTATTACGAAGGCGAACTGACCTTTCTGCGTCAGATGGGCCGGGAATTCGCGCAGGCCTATCCCAAGGTGGCCGGCCGGCTCACACTCGACCAGATTCCATGTCCTGACCCTTATGTCGAACGTTTACTGGAAGGCGTTGCGTTTCTGACCGCGCGCGTCCAGATGAAAATGGAATCCCACTTTCCCCGTTTTACAAGTGCCCTGCTTGAAACGGTCTGCCCCGGCTATATCGCGCCGACCCCTTCCATGCTTATTGCGCAGTTCCATCCTGACCCGGCCGAAAAGGGCCTGGTCGCCGGTTTCAAGATTCCGCGCGGTGCGGCAATGCGCAGTCTCATCGGCCCGGGCGAACAGACCGCTTGTGAATATCGCACCGCGCAGGACACAATCCTCTGGCCTTTTACCGTGGTTCAGGCGGCGTATCATGTTCGGGACATTCATTCCCTTTCTTTACCCGATATGCAGCGAATAAAGGCTGTGATTCGCATACGCCTTGCCTGTGGGGCCGGCATCACCTGGGATAAAGTACAAATGGATCGCCTGTGCCTGTTCCTTGGCGGGTCCTCCTCTGTCCAGGCCCGGCTTTACCAGCAGATTTTTGCCGATGCCGCCGCGGTGATCGTCCAGCCGACCACGCAGGTGGCCTCTGGACAGTCGCTTATTCCAGCGACAAATATTTCCCGCGTCGGCTTCCGCGATGATGAAGCGCTGCTGCCGGTTACTCCCCGTGGATTTTCCGGCTATCGGCTTTTGCATGAATACTCGGTCATTCCCCAGCGATTTCTATTTTTTGCCATCGACGCCCTGCGTCAGGCGGTTAACCGAATCGCCGAGCCGCAAATCGACATTCTCCTTCCCCTGCGCGAAGTGGACGCCGGACTGGAAAACGTGGTAAATGCCGCCCATTTCCTGCCCCACTGCACACCTGCAATTAATCTTTTCCCCAAGGTCTGTGACCGCATTCCCGTGTCCGATCAGTTCAGCGAATTTCATGTTGTGCCGGACCGCACCCGCGCCCGGGATTTTGAAGTCGTTCATGTCAATGCCGTGACCGGCTATGGCGCACGAAACGATGAGCAACAGAGCTTTCTTCCGTTCTATTGCGTTTCCGATATGCAGCGTCAGCAGGACGCCGCCTTTTTTACCGCAAATCGCCGCCCCAGAATGCTTTCCGAACGCGATCGCCGCGTCGGTGCCCGGTCGCAGTATGCCGGGACGGAAGTTTTTCTTTCACTGGTGGATGCGGCCAGCGCGCCTTACAGCTCCGCAATCAAGCAACTGGGGGTGGAAACACTCTGTTCCAACCGGGATTTGCCGCTGTTTATACCGGTTGGCAAAGGACCGACTGACTTTACGCTGCAAATCGGCGCGCCGGTAAAATCCATCCGATGTATTGGCGGCGTCCCCACTGCGCCGCGCAATCCCCTGGCCGGTGCACAAGCCGCCTGGCGGCTCATCAGCCATCTGTCCGTTAATTACCTTTCCCTTATTGACAGCGGAGAACGGGAAGGGGCCGCCGCCCTTCGTTCCATGCTGGAACTTTACGCCGATCCATCGGATATGGCATATCGCAAACAGGTTCAGGGCGTGCGCGCCATTTCCTGTAAGCCTATCATGAGGCGGCTAAGCGACGGTTTCCCGTCAGCGTTTGTCCGCGGGCTGGAAGTCAGTGTCCTGCTCGAGGACCAGGCTTTTGAAGGCACCGGCGCATTCCTGATGGGCGCAGTTCTTGAGCAGTTTTTTTCCCGCTACACCACCATTAATTCATTTACCCAGACGGTCGTGAACACCGTTGAAAATGGAAGGATCATGGAATGGAGACCCCAGCCGGGCCGGCGTCGGGTCATTTAACACCCGATCTGGCGGACAATATCCGCGGACTTGATTTTTTCGCTTGCCTCCGGCGACTGGAGTCCACGCTGCGCGCCATGCCGCGCATCGGTGCCGCGTCGCTCCCCGGTCAGGATGCCATCCGATTCGCCCAGGAACCGTCCCTCGCGTTTGCGCCCACAACATTTGAACGCGTCGATCCGACTGTTGATGGATCGGCACCGCGTCTGGTGGTGCGGTTTCTTGGGCTCCTGGGACCTAATGGACCGCTGCCGGTACACCTGACCGACTACGCGCGACAGCGAATCATTCACCACAACGATCCGACCTTTGCGCATTTTCTGGACATGTTTCATCACCGGCTTATCAGTCTGTTTTACCGCGCCTGGGCGGGCAATCAGCAAACCGTCAGTTTCGATCGCTATGAACCGGGAAAATCCGCGCCGCTTGATGATGCATTTACATTTTACAGCGCCTGCCTTGTCGGCTGCGGTACCGACGCCATTCTGTCCGCCGATGCCACGCCCCCTTTATCCAAAATCCACTACGCCGCGTGGCTTACCGGCGCGCCGCGACATCCCGATGGATTACGCAATATTCTTTCGCACTTTTTTTCCGCGCCTTGCGCCATCGAAGAATTTACCGGCCGCTGGATTTCCCTGCCCCGCCAGTATCAATGTCGGCTTGGTGAATCCGCAAATACCGCGAGTCTGGGCCAGACCATGGTCTGCGGCTCGCGTATATGGGATGTGCAGGGCACATTCACTGTGGTTCTTGGACCCATGAATCTGTCCGAGTTTGAAAGTCTTCTGCCTGGCTCGCCCGGTCACCGCTGCTTGCGCGACTGGGTTCGCCTGTACGCGGGCCCTGAAATGGCCTGGTCGCTGCGTCTGGTGCTGGCCGCCGCCGCGGTTCCTCGCGTCGAGTTGGGGCGGTCTGGCCGACTGGGCTATACCACCTGGCTGCGTACCGCACCACTGACCCGCGATGCAGATGAATTCCAGCTTGTTTTTGATGAGGCCGCCTGAAACGCCTCCCAATCCGGTTATTGAAAGGAAGCCCATGGCTGAAATCAGTCGATCCGCACTTTTTGGAAAGCTCAACCCGGTGGCTTATAAGGCTATTGAAAGCGCCACGGTGTTCTGCAAAATGCGCGGCAACCCGTACGTTGAAATTGTGCACTGGATCAACCAGATTCTCCAGTTGGATGATACTGATCTTCATAAAATCATACGACATTTCAACTTAAACCCGTCCAAACTCGCGGCCGATATCACGGCGTCGCTCGATCGGCTTCCCCGCGGGTCAACCAGCATTACCGACTTGTCATCACATATTGATGAAGCGGTGGAACGTGCCTGGGTTTATGGTTCTCTGCTCTTTAACAGTTCCCATATCCGTACTGGCCACCTGATTCTGGGGATGACCAAAACTCCCGGTCTGCAACGCAGCTTAGCTGCGGTTTCGCGTGAATTTGAAAAGATAAAGCCTGAACAGCTTGGCGATGAATTCGCCAGAATTACCGCCGGTTCCATTGAAGAGCTTCTCGCTCCGGCCCAGACTCAGTCCTCACCTGGTGAAGCCAGCGGAGCCATCGCACCTGCCGCCATGGGCAAACAGGAGGCGCTGGCGAAATTTTCAGTGGATCTGACTCTGCGGGCCAAATCAGGCGAGCTTGACCCGATCGTCGGCCGCGACGAGGAAATTCGCCAGGTTGTGGATATTCTCATGCGACGCCGCCAGAACAATCCCATTCTTACCGGTGAAGCCGGCGTGGGAAAAACCGCTGTCGTGGAAGGGTTCGCCCAGCGTGTTGCCGCCGGTGAAGTGCCCCCGGCGCTGAAGGACGTTTCCGTGCGCACGCTGGATATCGGTCTGTTGCAGGCCGGTGCCAGCATGAAAGGGGAATTTGAACAGCGACTGCGTTCCGTTATTGAAGAAGTTCAGGCCTCCGCCAAACCCATTATTCTTTTCATTGATGAAGCCCATACGCTTATCGGCGCTGGCGGTGCAGCGGGCACCGGTGATGCGGCCAATCTGCTCAAGCCCGCGCTGGCCCGCGGCACGCTGCGCACCATCGCTGCGACCACGTGGGACGAATACAAAAAACATATTGAAAAGGACCCCGCTCTGACGCGCCGGTTTCAGGTTGTAAAAGTTGAAGAACCCTCTGAACACAAGGCTGTTCTGATGCTTCGCGGCCTGATAGCTCCGCTGGAAAAGCACCATCGCGTGCAGATACTGGATGAAGCCATTGATGCGGCCGTGCGTCTGTCCCATCGCTACATCCCATCACGTCAGTTGCCGGACAAGGCCGTAAGCCTGATTGATACCGCCGCTGCGCGCGTTGGCGTGAGCCAGCATGCGTTGCCTGCGGAACTTGAAGATTCCAAACGCCGCCTGGAGGCGCTGGAGGTGGAAATTCAGATTATCAATCGCGAATCCGCCGTCGGGCTTAATCACACCCTGCGTCTCGCGGAGGTTAATGCCCTGCTGGAAACAGAAAGGCGGCGCTTTGTCGGCTTGGATGCCAAGTGGAAGCAGGAAAAGCAGTTGGTGGATAAGATTCTGGATATCCGCCAGAAATTACGTGCCGCCGCCGAACCCATAGAGGATGCTCCATCGGCGGCTGCCGAACCGCCTCCGGCTGAAAAAAAGAATGCAAAATCTGCCGGTCAGGCCGTGGCGCAGGCTCCCGCCGAGGGTGCCATGCCGCGCGCATCAGCCGGGCTATCCGCCGAGCAGCGCGATGCACTGCTTGCGGACCTTCATAAAATGCAGTTGGAACTGGCCGGATTGCAGGGTGAATCGCCGCTTATTTTCCCCACCGTCGATCAGCAGGCCGTGGCCGCGGTGGTGGCCGACTGGACCGGCATACCGGTTGGGCGCATGGTAAAAAATGAAATTGAACAGATTCTCAAACTCGCTGACCATCTTGAAAAGCGCGTTATCGGCCAGCGCCACGGGTTGGAAATTATCGCTCGTCGCGTGCAGACGTCCCGGGCCAGGCTGGACAACCCGAACCGTCCCATTGGCGTATTCATGCTTGCCGGGCCTTCCGGAGTCGGTAAAACCGAAACCGCGCTGGCTCTGGCTGAAACGCTCTACGGCGGCGAACACAACCTTATCACCATTAACATGAGCGAATTTCAGGAATCCCATACCGTCAGTACCCTCAAGGGTTCGCCTCCGGGTTATGTCGGCTATGGCGAAGGTGGCGTGCTGACCGAAGCGGTTCGCCGACGGCCCTATTCTGTGGTCCTGCTGGATGAGGTGGAAAAGGCCCACAAGGATGTGCATGAAATATTCTTCCAGGTTTTTGACAAAGGCTGGATGGAGGATGGCGAAGGCCGAATGATTGATTTTAAAAATACCATCATTATTTTGACCACCAACGCTGGTCAGGACCTGGTTGTGAACATGTGCAAAGATCCGGACCTTATGCCAGATGCCGAAGGTCTTGAAAAAGCTCTCCGCGGCCCGCTGGTCAAAGTTTTTCCCGACGCGCTTCTAAACCGGCTCGTCGTGGTGCCCTATTATCCGATCTCTTCGTCCATGCTTCGTCAGATTATTCAATTGCAGCTTTCGCGTGTGGAAAAGCGCGTCCGGCATATCCATAAAATTCCGTTTGAATACGATGAATCCGTACCCAAACTTATCGCTGAACGATGCACTGAACTTGAACGTGGTGCCCGCATGGTGGACGCAATGATCACCAATGTTCTGCTCCCGAAAATTGGCCATGAATTCCTGACCCGCATGATGGAGGGCCGGCAGGTCGATCGTATTGCCGTAAGCGCCACCGGCGGGGAATTCGTGTTTGATTTCGGCCCGGCTGTCGGTGCCGGTGTCTGACGAGCAGTTTTAATGGAAACGCCGGAGCCTTGGGTAGGTTGCCGGCGCTGGTCAGCGGCTGCCGGAATGCCGCCGCTTGTAATTGAATCGCTTTTAAGTTTTAAGGAGATTTACCATGCGTATTTTTGCGGCGATCCTTCGGGAGCCGACTGCTGTTCCGCGCAGCTACCAGCTCAACGGTCTAGGCAAGGCCCGTGTAGATCTTGAAGCAATAGAAAAATATGTGGCCGAGGCATGGCAGCGCATTACCGCCATGCGCGAAGCCCACCCCGTGGTCGGCTGGCAAGCCGTTTTTCTTGCGCCAGAATATTATTTTTCCAATCAGCGGAATTTGAACGATCGATTTTATTCGCATGATGTCAAACGCTTTATTCTTCAAGGACTGGCCAGCCTGGCCAAAAAATATCCCAAACTGCTGATCGTTCCGGGCACCGTACTCTGGACCAAGGACGCAGCGGATACTCAGATTGACGGCAAAAAGAAACCCAACGTAAAGCGCATCGAAAATGCCATTAAACGAAGCGAGCTGGCCAATAAGCGCTTTAAAACCACCATCTTGACACAAGGCTGGAGTTATACCGGCAATATGCTGTCCCCGGACGTCAAAATTGCCCAGAACATCGCCTATGTCTGCCTTGGTTCACAAATGATCAAGTATCAGAAGGTCGGCAATTACAAGGAAGTGGAAAACGAGAAAGGCGATATTTATTTCGCGCCAGGCAGTATCGCCGGCCGGTTCAGCGTTGGCGGAATCAAATACGGCCTGGAAATCTGCATGGATCATGCACTCGGAGCGCTCCAAACCACAGTTCCCTCCCAGGGGCAGGTGCATGTTCAGCTTATTGTGTCATCTTTCGTTTCCTTCAAACAGCGCAACACGGCACCCGTTACGTTCCATTCCTCCACCCATTCCAGTGATTTGGTCGCTGTAACGGATACGGGCGAATATGGCAAGCCGGGTGAGGTAAAGGGCACCGTTACCAATATTATTAATCCTGGAACCAAACAGGTCCGGTTCATGCCGGGCGGTGGCGGACGGGTTGCCGCCGGATTTAAGCAGAATCCCTTTAAATCCGGTCCGCTCACGGTTTGGGCTGTCGACCTGGATGACAACAAGCTTGGTATCAGCGACCACGGCAGTTATAAATTGAAAGATACCGCGCTGCCCGCGGTTAAAGGTGTTTAACCAGCCCGGTCAGATGGAATCGGGATATGTTGTACCGGTTTGGGCTTGGTGGTCGGGCGGCGTTCCATTCTTTGGCACGTTGCCGCGAAGAATTGCCGCTGCTCTGGCCGGTTGCCCACTGACCCGCAGGGGGCGTAAAATCCGTCCAGAACGGTGTTTGACTTTTGGAAGTAACTTATGGCCGCTTCGGAACTTTCCCCCGCCATGCCGGACGGCTTTGAAGCCTGCCCGTTGAGTCCGGAAACAGATTCGAGCGTGCGCTTCTGTTTGGTTGTCCGAACCAGGGCGGATACGGTCGCCGGCTGGTTTCTTCCATTAGGTGAATCATTCGATTCGCGTACCTTTCTCGGCTGCCTGACCGACCAGCGCGGCGCCGTGCTTCAATGGATACAAATTTGCCTGCAAACCACAGATATCGCCCATCAGGGGCCGGAAACCGCCGGTGAACTCTGGTCCAATCATCGTCTGGACCTGCGCTGGCAAAATGACTGCAATGCCGGTGCCGATTCGCTGGCCCTTCGCGGCCAATGGGAATCCGTTCATCCGCTGCCCTTATTCTTTGATACGGCGACCCGCAGGCTCACCACCCTTGTGGATGCAGATTCCGGGCAGACCTGGCGGCTTTGCACGAATGATGCCCTTCTTGCCTCTTGCGGCCTGCCACCGTATGCAACATCCATGTTCAGATATTTATATGTCACATTCAATGATGGCCAATCCCGCTTTCTTGCGGTTCAGGACGACGCCCCGCAGAATGAATCCGTCGCGCTTTTGCGCGATATAATGACCGCTGCCGGCCGCCGGCCGTGGAACCCTGCTGGCGGTTTGATGCGCGTCAGGCGATGGAACAGCATGGTGACCGAAGCGTTTCTGGATGTGCTCGCCGGATTGCCTTACTCCGCGAAGTCAGCCGGCAAAGTTCCCGCGGATTTTGACAATCTGGGCCGCATTCTTAAGGACACGGGCGAAACGCTCTCCGCGGGCACTGTTTTTCTTGGCCGCCATGGTCAGCGCGGGCGTATTATCGAAAGCCTGCACCTGAAACTTAAATTTCTGGCCGACGCCGTCGATTGCGTCCGCCGCTTTACACGCAGCGCTCACCGGCCACTGTTGAATCTGCGGGCGGAAAGCTTTCAAACGCATCTGGCCGCGCCCTCCGTTGCGCTGCCATTTCTCTGGACGGCAAGCCTTGAACTGGTTGATTTTGGTCATGCCATTGAACTGGACATTCCCGGTTCAGGCAGCGTGTTTACCGAAGGAACTCTTGCGTTGCCGGACGTTTACAAACCCGCCTTCGATACTCGGCCGCTGGCTACAGAAAGCGCGGTGCTTCGCCTTAGGTCGGTGACCGGCGAACCTGATGGAACCTGCATCGTGGATGGCACATTGGCCAACCTTGAAGGAATCGTGCCGCAGCCGTCCGATCTGGTGTGCGTCCGCGTGGCCTTGGCCGACCAGCGTATTCTGCTGACCGGCTCAGCGGAAACGCAATCCGCCCTGGCTGCCGGCGAAGTGCGCTTTAGATCCAATCGTTTCCCGTTGTCAGGCGAACAATTAACTGCCATGCAGGCCGCGCAGGGCACGGCGCTTCAGCCGGTGCGATTGCAATGCCTTCCGCGGAAGGACAGCGCCAGTGATCTTTACGCCCTGACGGTCCTGGCTTTGCGGGCACTCGTCGTGCATCCCGGCAATCCGCTGCCGGTTGCGGTGGATGAGCTGCGCGGCTTTGTCGCCCAGATTGCCCGTGACTTTTCCGCGGACAAGTCGCTGCCCCAGCGCATTGCCGAACTGCTTCTGGCTGATGAACGGTGGAACAAGTCTCTTGGTGCCCAGAACGTTTTTCCCGGACTGCCCGGCGACGATTCCGCCGGCGAATTGATTCCCGCCGTGCTTTGGACGCATGTCCTGGCACTTCTTGTGCGCATGGTGCCTGCGGCCGGCCCTGACAGTTTTTGCCGCGCATACGGTATAATGCCGCCCGCCGGAATGGCCGGCGCGCTGGATCCCGTGGTCGATGTGTTATCTCGGCTCTTGATTCAGACCAGAAGCCTGATTGTAATTGACTGGCAGGTGAACCGTGAGGTACACGCCGTGATTCGCCGATTTCAGTTGGGATTGTAGCCCGTCGCGGAAATCCCGCTTGATCCCGCGGCCATCCATAAATTGAAAGGTCTGCACTATGAAGTCACTTTTTAGCGTCAACAAACTTGTGTTCGCGCCGACGGCGGCATTTATGCTGCTGCTCGCCGGCTGTTCCCACGGCCCAATTGACCGCAACATGAGTCTTATGCTCGGAAAAAGTCTGCGGGCCAATCAGCAATCCACCAGCACCATTGCGGTGGATCTGGTCGGCGTGAATGCCACCGATTACCAGCGCTGGTTCAACTATTCCATGACCGCCTATTTCACCGCGGGCGACCTTTTACGCGCGGGGGCTGACAAAATTACGCTTAATTTCACCCCTGGATCGGCTGCCACTATTGTGCTTTCCAAGGATAATCCGGTCTGGAAACAGTGGAGAGCTGATGGAGACACTTATATTTTTGTGCTGGCCCAGTTGCCCGGTATCCGACAGGATATGCCCGGCCCGCAGGACCCTCGCCGCCTGATTCTGCCACTGAAAAAATCCCGCTGGCCGGATTCCGCCAATCCAATCCGAATTTTGATAAAAAACAGCGGCGTGGTGTGTGAAACCCCGCCAAAATCCAAGAATTAACCCTCAAAGAACGTAACGGCGCTTCATCGCGCCGGGGCGGGAATGACCTGGTGCCCAACTTCGGTTCATATCAGACCGATCGCGTGACAGGCCGACGGGCCGACGGATCACTGCACACTTTGCCCGACCCTTCCCAGTGCTTGCTGGCCTTTGAACCGCCCGCTGATTTACTTTCGCCGGTCCGGCTTCACGCCGCCCAGTCAAACTTTATTGCGCGGTTTGATTTGCAGCGTACCGTCGCTGAAGGTTCGACCCGTTGGGCAAAAGTGTTCGATCTTGAGCCGCTGGAGCCTTCCGGCGCATTTTGTGTTATGGAAAGGCTTGATTGGCCGCTCGTGCGGCTGATCCGTCTGCGGGTCGCACCGTCACCGGCGGACCTTTACCGGTTGGTCACGGAAGTTCTTGAAGCGCTTCATGACGCGCAGAATCTGGTGGGCCGAAGCCACGGAAATCTGCGGGCGGAAAATATTTTTGCGTCCAGCGGCACATTGGCCGAAGCTCGCATTGTGCTGGTCGCGCCGCGTGCGTCGGTTTTCAATTCCACTAAAGCCGCATCAGATGATCTGGCCCAGCTTGGCCGCATCATCTGCGAACTTGTGGCTTCCCGCCGCTGGACTCCCACCACGCCGCTTGATCCGGGAATGGCGGAATTTCGCCAGCTTGGGGCGATCGGCCGGCGCTGGACTGAATTCTGCCGCTTTCTGCTGAATACCGATATTCACGCGGATCAGCGTTCTATCTTTTCAGCGCTGACCATGGCCGCAAAACTTAAACCACGAAAAAGTCGCGCGCCGATGGGAATCGGGATTACGGCGGCATTGATGCTTATCGCGGCGGTCGTGGCCGGTTATATTCACCACCGGCGGACACTTGAAGAAATGTCCCGTTTTAACGGGGCTTATTCCGCTTATAACACTGCCTGGCACGGCTGGTTTAAAGCCTTTACCCAAAACAAAAAACTTCTGGCCAGCGTGCCGGAATTTTCGCAGGTGAGTGCCGCACTTAAAGGTGGTATTGTCTTAAGCCCGAATAATATTCTTCACGAATTCACCGGACTTCTTTCGCCCGCCCAGATTCAAAAGGATCTGGCCAGCCATCCACATGAAGCCCAGCGACTGGGGCTGGCTGTGGTGCTGCTTATGCGCACCGAACGAATTCTCGGCAATATCCACGGAAAATTGATCCATCAGCAAAATCAGTGGAATTCCCGCGGCTGGCGGCGGGCCTCCGCGGACCTTTACGCACGCGGTGCGGCCCCGGTCCTGCCGGATCAGTCCATGGTTCCATTTTTGCGGCTGCACAGCGCGGCTTGGGCTGTCAATCCAGACCTGCGGAAGCTTCAGCTTACGCCGGACGGCGTTTCGGCTGCGCAATGGTTCAGGCAAATTGCCGCCGCCGGCCAGGTGTCCGGAATCTGGTCACAATTATCGCCTGTTCTCAAGAGCTTTGCCGCCGACTCGCACCGATCTGTCGCTTCATTTGATCCTTACGCGAGCCGGTATCTGGCGTCTGCGTCAACCCCGGATATTCTGCTGATGCGACAGCGGCAGTTGCTGCGGGTTGCCCGGCGTCAGGCCACAGCGCTGGCCCGCTATGGCGGTTCTATACGCTGGGACCTTGTCGCTGCGCTCCCGCCGCGCAACATGCAACTTCCGCCTGATAAGTATTTTCCGAATCTGGCCGACTATCGGGTTTTGGCCGGCAACGACAACGCCTACCTGCGACTTAAGCCGCAATTTACTGCCGATGCGGCGCTGGTCCGCAGCGGAATTGCCCATGCCATGCGCCTGCCCAAGCCGCCCACTGTCAATTACCTAGCCGGATTGCGGGTGGCGGAAAGGAATTTCAGCCGCCTTTCCGACCATAATCTCTGGATATGGAAAAACCGTGCGATATTGGACAAACAAGCCCAATCGGCAATTCAGCGGGTGCAAAATCTGCATCAGTCCGTGACCGCATTTATCAATTCCCAGATCAATGTGCGGAAATGGGTGGCGCAATTGCTTGGATTGCATCTGGCATCGCAAAACTATCCGGTTAATCCGAACGCACTGGTCATTTCCACGATTCCGGCAATTAACGCTGCCTACCTGGCCAAAGTGCGACGGATTCTTTTTGCGCCGGCCCCGCCTCCCGCCATGGCTTTAGAAGCGAATGTGCAAAGTTATAATCTTCTGGTCAGCTCCCTGCGGCCGCGCCGCTGGCGCATTCCGATTTTAACCGCGCGCATCACCGCTGTTCGCAATGCCCTCACACACATCCTCAGGAAGGATTTTCCAGCCGGTCTGTCAGATTCCGCCGCTCAACTTTCCCGTCCATGGAACCAGCAGTTGTTGCAGGCGGCGATTCTGCCCGCCCGTGCTTCAGCCGTCAGGCAGGCCATGCGGACGCTTCACTGGAATGACCTGACGCCCCAAATACAAAGCAGCGCCGTCCAAAGCTGGTTATCGCGTCACAAGGCCTTCGAATCGCTGGTCATTAACTTTAACCGTATACAGGATGCGTTGAATGAATGTCGTCTGCTTAACGCATCGCTGCCTGGGGGCGGATCCATCGCCCGACTGTATGCCCAGGCACGCGCTAATATTTGGTGGACCAATGCGGCAACCGCGCGAGCCTTGGCCCCTCAGATCGCGCTTTTGCGGCGTTTGGAACAGATTCATTCCGCCGCAATACCAGCGCTTTCCGTCGCCTGGAACCGTATCATTGCCGCCCATCCGGTCCAGCCTTTGCTGATCCGGGCAATCTGGCAGCGGCTTGGATTGGTGGCTCCCCAGCCGACCGCGAATTTGATGAACCTGGAGCATTCTCTGCCGGACCGATTGAAAGCCGCAATTGCCGCCGATTCTCAAATTTCCGCTGCGCGCAAAGCGGCCCTTCAGCACCTGCTGGCCGATCAATATCGTTTGCGCTGGCAACAGCGGATGAACGCTGCGGTGGGTGCAAGCCAGGTGAATCGAACTCTTGTCGCCGCCGCGGATTATCAGATTACTCTGTCGAAAGCTCCCGGTCTGACGGAATTCTCCACTCTGTCGGAACTTCGTCCGCGGGCGCAATTGAATATTCTGGTGCGGCAGTTTGCCGCAGGGGCCCAAGGCATTACCACGCCGGCCGGGGCCAGGGCTGCCGCCGCGCACATGCAGGAGGTGCTAACGGGCGCTTTTTCCAGACCCGGCTGGGCGAAACTTTCATCCAGTCCGCGATTGATCCAATTTCAGGAGGCCCTCGAAGGCATCTTAAAGGCGAATCCGGCGCAAGCCCGCCAGCCGGCCGGGCCGGCTCTTGCCGGATGGAAACAGCAGAAACTTCCCAACCATGCCCGTCTGTTTACCAGTCCGTCCGGCCACCGGAAGTTGACCTTTGTTTTGCTGACGCCACCAGGACATAAACGATTTTATTTATGTACCACAGAACTAAGCGTGGGAATATTTCTTTCGGTGTTGAATTCCAGTTCCAGTTTAATCCATCGGCCATCCAATTCATTTTATAATCTGATCAAGCCGAACGGCAATTATTTCGGTCCGCATACCTGGGTATACCATCAAAGCGTCGGACAGGTTGAAATGGCCAAGTCCTGGTTTACGAACACCAATCAGATTTACAACGCGCCGCGCTATAGTTCGGCGCTGCAAGCCGCCGATGGCAAGCGTTTAAGCCCCGCCGCCGGTGGTCCGCCCCGGTCTGACGATCCGGTTAATTATCTGCCGCCGCAGGCGGCGGTTTATGTCGCGGCGCTGCTCGGTTGTCGATTGCCAACGTCCGCTGAATGGCGGTATGCGTGGCGGGAAAAAGGCTCTGGCTCCCGGCCGCATCTGGCCGGCAAAACATTGGCCGGTTATGTGCAGTATCTTAAACGTGTCAATTCATCGAAGGATGCCCGATTGCCCACTCCCCGTTACTGGGACCTTTATAATTATTCCGCCCCGGACCTGGCCGCATCGCTTCACTCATACGGTCCTTCGGCCAACCCGATTCTCTGGTTTGAACCGGTCAGCGGCGCGGCCCGGTCGCCTGCGTTTATACATTTGACCGGCAATGTGGCTGAATGGGTGTTTGACGATACCCAGGCATATTCCAAAGCGTTCAAGGGCTGGATCAAAACGCCCAAAGCCCTCAACAGCGGTGCTGTTCAGGCACTTTTCACACCTGCCGCTCTCAAAATGGTTTATGTGATTGGCGGGTCATGCCTTTCACCGCTGGGAAAAACCGCGCCGGACAAGCCGATCCCGATTAACTGGCACCTGCGGCGGACGCGAAGAGGCTTCGCGGATGTCGGCATGCGGCTGGCTTATCAACCGCGGGTGCTTACCCCGCAGGAACGCCTGGCGCAGCTGATTGGCGGCGATTGGTATTTCTAATCGGCGGCTGGCCGCTCTGGCCGACCGCCTGCCAATCTGATGCCCGACGTTCAGCGCGTCATCTTAGGCTTAATCTCGCCGCACGGTCGAATAAATCGGTTGGAACCGGCAACCCGCTAATTTCAACGGTTAAATTCAGCTTTTCAGCAATTGCGCCCGGCGGGAGTCGAACCCACAACCGTCCGCTTAGAAGGCGGATGCTCTATCCAGTTGAGCTACGAGCGCTTCGGCTGCTTAAAATGTAAACGAAGCGGGGTGGCAAAGCCAATGGCGGGGTGGCGAACGCCGTGGAGCTATGCAAGCCAACCTCGCCGTTCCCTTTTTTTTGCCGCAGGCCAAAATATACGCCAACTCCGCAAAGCAGGAAAGGATGTGTGATTCGGTCCGCTGGCGGAACGATTGATCGCAGCTGCGCCGCGCTGCAAATAAAGTCGGTCCATCTGCCCGGAAACGCGATGATGCAATGGACTGGCGGCCCTGAATTTGCATGGCATTTCCGCTTCCCCACCATTCATTTTTTGTCCGCGTTGAAGTATACTTCTTAAGATTCGCTGGAGCGATATTCATGGCCAGGGAGTTGATAAATGTTATTGTCGCTGTCTGAAGATATGCTGGCGAATCCTTACCGAGTGATCGGTTTGCCCGCGGGTGCCGGACAGAATGATATCGACCTTGCCGTGCGGCGGATGCGAATATGGAAAAGCCCCGCGGACATTCCACCCACCCCATGGGATTTTCCCCAATTCGGTCCTGTTCCCCGCGAAAAGGCGGATTTGGAGCGGGCGGTCGGATTGCTGATGAATCCGGCAACGCGGCTGGTGGCGCGAGCCTGGTGGTTTACCGCACTGCCAGGTGAGTTAAATACGGTCGCGGCTAAAACCGCCCCGGCGGCCGGCGTATCATTGCGTGCCTTGCAGGCCCATGACAAGGCGTTGACGTGTTTATTTGATCTGGCAAAAAAATCGCCGGATGTTTCCCGCAACCATTTATCCTGGTGTGCGGCATTGGCCACTTTGGGCGTAAGCCTGCGTGCGGAAGATTATCTGCGCTGGTCGGCAGGCGTTGAGGTGACCGGAGCCGCCGAAGGTTTTGAAAAGGCCGCCAGTCCACAGGAAATAATGGATATACCCCAGTCATGGGCGTTGGCACTGTTGCCCAAACTGCGCAACTTCTGTCACAACGCGTACGATGCCAGCGCGTTTGATCAGTCGGTTGCATTTATCCGTCTGGCCCAACAGACGAGTCGCGACCATCCGGAAGCCATGCATTTGCGGAGCACCATGCTGGAACTTATGGAGCGCAATTTGCTAATCAATTGCCCGCGCGTACAGAATTTTATATACCACGGGATTCCATGGAAACGGTGGGAAAAAATTTTTGTTGGGCGAAAATCCCGCCAGATATGTCGCCAGGCGGAGCAGGAGATTGAGCAGACGCTTTTACCTTTGTATCGGGCCTTCATCAAGCTTCAGGCACCGGAGTATCACGACACGCGAGCTGTACAAATCGCATTTAACGCGATGGTACGCAATATGGCCGTGGGCTGGTCGCACGTAGGCGCCACTGCCAATGCGCGCCGCTGGGGTGCCTTATTACAGTCGGAATCGCGACAACCTCTCACCGTGGGACGACGCTTGTTGATGAGTCTGCGGTCAAATCGAGTATCGTGGACAGTGTTAGGTGTCATCATCCTGGGCGTTGCATCGAATCTGTTTAATCAATCGCCACGCGACACTTATTTTCCGCCCCGGCCCTATTACAATCCGGCCCTGCCCCATGCGCCGGCTCGTCAAAACATGCTCTCTGGCAATGCGCCTCAGCCTGCGGTCTCGGATGGCAATAAGGCTGCATTGCCATCTTACATCCGGCCACGCGCCTCACCACCTGACATTTATCATCCACCGGTTTACTCTGGCGATACATCCCAATATCACCTGCCGCCAATGGGCGGCTGGGCACCGGCTGGTATATCACGACCTGGTGCCAGATAATCACCATCGGATTTTTGAAAGGCTGTTCGAAGTGAGCGGAAGTGAATATTATTTTGGCATAGACTTAGGCACCACCAATTCCAGTATTTCGCTTTGTCTGGACGGGCAAGTGCGGGTATTGCCCAACATGGACGGTGATCAAATCACACCTTCGGTGGTCCATGTGGATGAACTTGGCGTTATTCGCATCGGACGTCAGGCGTATGAATCTTGGGCGGTGGATCCGGCCAATACCCAGGCTGAATTCAAACGTTGGATGGGCTTCTCCGATGAGCTTGCTTTTCCCGCATCCGGGCGCAGCATTTCCGCGGAGGAACTTTCCGCCGAGGTCCTTAAATCTCTTTTGGCTGATGCCCAGCGGCACACCGGAGTGCGGCCCGAGTCTTCTGTGGTAACCGTTCCCGCCGCCTTCGGACAGTTGCAATGTGAAGCCACCACCCGTGCCGCCGCCCGTGCGGGACTTAAGATTGCACCACTGCTTCAGGAACCCATTGCCACAGCGATCGCCTATGGGGCGGATCCAACCGCTGGTGATCAGCGTTGGATGGTGTTTGATCTTGGTGGCGGCACGTTGGATATTGCCATAGTCTCCACGCGCAACGGGCGACTGGCGGTGCTGGAACACTGCGGCGATAACCGCCTTGGTGGAAAAGATATGGATCGCGCGATTGCGTCGGATATTTTTATTCCCGCACTTGCCGGCGGCTTTACACTGCCGGATCAACAAAAGCAGCCAGCGGCCTTTAATCAATTATTTCGCCGGTTGGTGCGGCACGCAGAGATAGCAAAAAAAGTGCTTTCCACAACCGATTCCGCGAATATTTCCCTGCTTGATCTGGGCGTGGACAAGCAAGGGCGCCCCATGCAGATGTCGCTTACGGTGACACGATCTCAGATGACCGCCGCAATTCAGCCACTCCTGGATCGCTGCCTTAGCCTGGCGCAACTGGCACTCACCAAGGCGCGTATGACCGCCAGTGGCCTGACGAGTGTCATTGGTGTCGGTGGGCCTGCCCGCATGCCCTGCATTCGGGACATGCTGGAGTCCAGCATGGGCATTGCAATGCGCTGCGACCTTGATCCAATGACAGTGGTTTCCCAGGGTGCGGCCCGATTTGCCGCCGCCAGCGATTGCCTGGGCGCGACTGGATTATCCGAAACGGATCAACCAGCGACCAGTGAAAGTGCTTCCATAAAAGTTCCTATTTCAATTTCGCATGAACGGTCCAGTGCCACGGTCTTATCGCCGGTAGGTGGCACGGTCCCGTTATCCGCGGGCATTGCAACTATCCGGTTGAAAAGGCGTGGTGGAAAAGTCGAATGGAACAGCGGCTTGATTCCTATTGTCAGCGGCCAGTTTTCCACCACTTTAAAATTGGATGAAAAAGCGGCCGTCACGCGGTTTGTTATTGAGGCCTTTGGCAAACAGGGTCAGGCTATTCCCGTTGATCCTTCCGGCTTTTCAGTCGCGTTGGCCATGCCGCTGGCCGCCGCCCCGCTTCCGCATACCATCGCGGTGGAATTAACCGACGTGCATGGAAATACTGTGTATGAGCCGATTTTTCAACGTGACAGTGCGCTGCCCGCGGAAGTCACCCGCAGCTATAGGGCGGAGGCGTCGCTGCGGCCCAGTGAGCCGGAAGGTCGTTTGCCGATTAAATTCTGGGAAATAGATGTATCGGAAGATACGTCAGAGCGCTGGTGGTGCGGCTGTGTGGAAATTTCCGCCACGAATTTAAGCCGTCCTGTTTCCGAAGGTGCGGAAATACAATTGAAAATCCGTATCGATGCATCCCGCAAGATTCATGTCAATGCCCATATTCCCTCGATTCATCAGACCTTTGCGGAAGATGTCTATCTGCCGGATCCGCCATCGGCAAGTTCTCATTTGCAAACACAGCTTGATTCCTGTTTTGACCGTTTACGAAGCGCCTGGCAGCGAATCTATTCCTCCGGCAAAGATGATTTGAAACCAACGTTAACCCGGATTCAGGAGGAGCTTGACGAAATGGCTTTGCAGACCGGATCGGTCATAGGGGCATCGCGCCGCATCGACCCGGATGTATTGTTGCGTCAGGCCGGGCTGCTGCGCGGGATACGCATAAAACTGACGCACGTGGAAGAACAGTTGGTTTCAGAAATTGATCATGTGCTGCTGGTTAGAATTCAAGGCATCATGCGATTTACAGAGCAAATATGCCATGACCACGGCGATGCCGACGAACAAAAGCAATGTGCGGACTTGCGGCGGCGCTTTAACGGCTACAAATCTACCGGAGATTCCCGTGGCGTTCGCTGGATTGAAATAGAACTGCGCCAATTGCAAAATCCGATACTCGAACGCATGCCCGAATACTGGACAGAGTGGCTTGAGGCGCTTAATTCGCCGGGGCGGTTTAATTTTATTTCGCGACGCGAGGCGGACCAATGGCTGGGCAAAGCCAACGCGGCGGAGAAAGCAGGAGAGCAGACGGAAATGCGCCGGTGTATTCGCGCCTTATGGAGCCTTCTACCCGATCGCGATCAGGCGGCACGCAACCGCGATTCGCAAACGGGTTTGCGGGGCGGATAAATAAATCAGTCACTTGTCTGGCTTTAGCGGATGACTTTTATGGCTGGTGGCGGACGAACGCGGATTGCCTATGAATAACACCGCGACGCTGGTCCGCGGACCTTCGCGGAATCACCTGACAAATAGACAATACATGATTAAATCAAAGGGTTTGTGCAAGTGGAACAATATTGCCGGAATTACGAAATATTTAAATGGTTCTCGCGAAGAATCGTAATACGTGGGTGGCCTGCGGTCGAGGTATCATTGATTGACAGTGTAGGAAATGGATCGCGACCGGTGTCTGCAAATAGCCCTTTCTGCCTTTCGGCATAAGACAAAGTGGATTTTAAGCTCGCCTCGTCGCCGCCCGCGCGTTGACCGCAACCAGAAAAAAGTCTAGTTGAATGCATTGACAGAACCAATAGAATTTGGGTACACTTATCAACGTCTTATCTAGTTTCTAGTATATGTTTTGGCGTGCGGAGGTGCGGTATGGAAATGCGTTGGTGTGTATTTTCCGGTCTGACTTTGGCTGTCTGGGGCGCTCAACCGACCTTGGCGGTAACTGCAAAGGCAACAACCGCGGGGCCGAGCGATGCGGCATTTTCCAACAATTCCGGCGGAGTGGTCAATGTGGCCGCTTATAGCGAAGCCGCGGGAATTATGAATGCCTCGGTTACGCCGTCGGAAACGCTTGGCGGTGCCACAGTTCCAGTGGCAAGTTCTTCTTACGGCGTCGGCATTACGAGCCAGGCAATAGCAGTTCCCGGCCCGATGAAAGTAAACCAGTTCGGATATTTGCGGCAAAGCTATACATTTCAGAAGCCCGTTGCCCAGATTAAACCTGTGAACAAAAGTTTACTGAGTTTCCCCGGCGATCAGGTTTCCATCACCTCGGAAACGGAGGGTTACACCGGTTTTGCGCAGGTCGAAAATGTCACCAACCCTTTAACCGGCCAGGTTACTCCCCGTAATGCCGTGATCGCCGAGGCCAGCGTGCCCGATGGTGAGGTTCCTCCGGGTGATGCCGGCGCGCTTGCTGGCGATCCGATTTCCATCCCAACAGGTACCTACAATTACAACCCCACAATTAGTTGCTCAATAACCGACAACACTTCCGGCGATGAGGCTGTGGCGCAGACTTATGCGGTTGATGCATCCACGTTCACGTCCGATTCGCTGGACAATTTCGGGCTTGACGGCATGCCCCTGTCCCAAACGCTGTGGTATGTCACGGTGGGGGAGGCGGGGCCAGTGACCAGCGCCGGTTCGCTGGCGAAACTGGAGATTGATTTCGAGCTTAATCCGCTGGCGCTTAAGGAAATTACACTTCCGCAATCGTTTCTCAATTCCCTGCCGGCCTTTACAACTACCGCCCAGGAAATCGCGGAAATAAATCAGGCCGTCGACAACGCCATCGCCAATGGGATGGCGTTCAGTGGAAATCAGGAAACGCTCAACGGATTCGATCCGTTTCCTGTCGGCACTACCTACAGCCCGCTTTCCAATAACCAGGCTTATGGAGACGGAGCCGCCGCCGAAGTGGCCGCTCCAGTGCCAGCTTCCATCTGGCTGATGGGATTTGGAACTTTGGTTCTGCTGACGCGGAAATCGCAGACTCGTATAAAGTGTTCCTGATATTTGTACCGTAGCGGCAGGTCGCCTGTTCCGCGACGGGCGGCCATAAATGCTTGCCATTGCGTTAGTCATTTGTGTTCTGACGGATCGGGGATTATCGCAGGATCGCCAAGTGTATTCGCTCGCATTATTCCCTTTCGTGGCACGGTATTGGCAATCACTTCTGTTTACATTTGGTTTTCGTTCGTTGCCATAATTGGCGGCTTTTGATTATTCGCGATTATTATTCTTTGGCCAAATGTTGAAAATGGGTTGCATAAGCGGCCGGTTTTCCAATTGGCCAAAGAATTGGCGATCCCCATAGTTGAAACTACGAAGCGCCAACAACAATGGTATTTAACTGCGTTTGGCGTTATAAACAACTGCGGGCAAAGCCATCTGTGGGGCCGCAAAGGCATAATACAGGCCGCGTTTATCAGGCATTGAAGTTCGTTTTGCACTTCGTTGCCACAGGCTGCAAATACCGTAGCCGATAGGTGAAAAGCCTAATGCCAGGATGGCAATATTCGGAGTCGGCGTCAGGCAGGAATTCGTAGGGCTTTTATCGAGAAAATTCCAATGGCGTGGATCGCTCCAAACTGGAATAATAACCATCATGGAAGCCGGGAATGCGAGAAGCGGACGGTTTTGTGAATAGTTTCACAATATCCGCATAAAACCCGGAACTTTCTGTTTTGTCGTTGTGTACGGCAAAGAAGCTGCTTAAGGAGAAACCATGTTTGGTCGAAGCTGCGTGAAATCATGCCTTCTTGTTCTGGGCATTGCCGCGGTAACCTGTGGTATCACAGGTTCGCTGGAGGCGGCTTATCAGATCGCCGCAACGGGGCGTGTGACGGGCATTTTTCATTTTGATTCTTGGCGAGCGCCCGCCAGGGCGAAAAAAATCACCAATCCAATCCCCCTTACTCCGGCCTCGGTACAGGCCGGCGAAGTGGTGTACACGCAAAATTGTGTCGCATGCCACGGGGCCAATGCACAGGGAGACGGGCCGACTGGGGCGTTTTTATCGCCGCACCCGGCCAATTTGACCAAAGCCAGCTTCTGGGCGCAAGGCGAAGGTGCCATTTTCTGGAAAATCAGCCATGGACACAGCCCGATGCCGGAATTTGCCGATTCATTAAGCCGCAAACAGCGCTGGAATGTCATCAATTATCTGAAGAAAAATTTTGATCCAGCCGGGGCGGGGAAGTAACCCGTTTTGACTGAATGTCCATTTTCCAGGGAAAGGAACCACCATGAGACGTAGTACCCGAGTCGCGATGTGCCTCGCACTGGGACTGGCGGCATTGCCAGTTGCCGGTCTGCGTGCGGACCCGACCACCCAGCAGAAGTACGATGCCCTGAAAGCTCAGATGGCCGCCATGGCCCGGCAGATGGCTTCCATGCAGAAGCAAATGGCCGCGATGAAAAAGCAGCAGGCCGCAATGGCCGCTTCCACTCAATCCACCGATCAGAAAGCCATAGATCGATCTGTTCGCAGGCTCTACAAAAAGGTCATGAAGGAAAGTCAGAAGATTAGCGCTTTGGAACCTGGAAACATTCAGGTGCTCATTGCCGGCGATGTGAATTTTCAGTTTCAGCATCAGCAGGGCCATGCCTCTACCTTTTACGCCGATTCCAGCCCGATGATTCAAGTTCGTGTGGATAAGAATATTTTTATCAACACCGCGTTCGATTTCTATACCCAGTCCGGCGGTGCCGGCGGCGTCAATTCCGACATTGGTGCCGCGAACCTGAATTATGAATTAAATGATAATATAACCCTTGGCGGTGGTCTCATCAGCAGCCCCATCGGCGGGATTGTGGGTATATATAATCCCGCACCGTGGAACAGGTGGGTTGTGGATGGCTCCTTGGAAGACAATCTGCTTCCCCCAAATGAACTCGGCGTCTGGGCTCGAGGCGGTGTTCCGGCTCCCAACAATCTCGGCTATCTGACTTATTTTCTATTTGCCAGCAACGGGCCGGCATCTACCTCGACCAACGGAACCGCCAATAGCGCCGGTTCGTACAACTCTTATACTGGACTTAATTACGGCAATTGGAATCCGGCGGCACAAAACGGCAAGGCCATTGGTGGCCGCGTCAGCTATCTGCCCATTCCCAATATCGAAGTCGGATATTCTTTTGAATATGCCCGTCCCAGTGCCGATGGCAGTCCGGTTACCATTAACTCGCTGGTACAGGCCGTGGATTTCAACGCCTATTATGTCAACAAAAAAATTGACGGGCTGTTCCGCGTACGGGGTGGCTGGACCTGGGATCAGGTCGGTCAAGGCCTGGTCGTGGCCAATGCTTCGGGCGGATTCAGCAGTCTTGGCGGCGATTCCAACGGCGGCCAGATCGAATTTGCCTATCAGCCGTCCATGTGCGGTATTAAATATCTCAATCGTGTCATGGCGGCGTTCCGTTACGACAGGATTGATGGTCCTGTTTCTCAGGCGCTTAGCGGTTCAGACCACGAACAGCGTTACACCTTCGGCCTGGATTACTGGTTGCATTCCAACGCGGTTCTCAAATGCGAGTATGAATTTGATAACCTGTCCGGTGGCCAGCACGGTGCTGACGCCGTATTTATGCAGTTTGCGGTTGGTATCTGAATCAGTTGATTTTGACATGATCAATATTAGGAGTTCATCATGAAGATGTTCCCGGCATTTCATTTCGTAAAGGCCGCCACAATCGGTCTTGCAGTCGCGACCGCGGTAAGTCTGGCGGGTTGCAGCGGATCTTCACCCAAGCAGACCACCGCCGCCAAAAAACCGTTACCGCCTCACCCTATGTTCACGTTCAAGGATCCGGCTGACAATGAATCCGGTGCCCAGATATGGTCGCAAAACTGTATGCGATGCCATCAACTTCGCTCTCCGGCTCAATACACGCCCGCTCAATGGGGTGTCATTGTCCAGTACATGCGGCTAAAGGCTGGCCTTACCGGTGAACAGGCCAAAAAGGTGCTGGCCTTTTTGCAAAGTGCCAGTGCGCATTAACGCCCGCGTGCTTAAGCCGTATCCGGTTAGTCAATCCGGAGCTTAAGCATTTGCAAACAGTCTTGCCCTCCCGTGGCCGGCTGCGGATTGCAGCTTCCGTGGTCGGCCACGATTTTTTATTCCGGCAGACTGGTCTGGCCGGGTGTTCTGCAGTTTTCCGGTGCCTTCGGATAAGCGGCAAAAACCGAGTGTGAAAGCTGAAGCCGCAAAATAAGGTTTTGGAGATGTTTGTTTTCGAGGGCAATCATGCGCCAGCCATTGTTATATTCTTTGATCTGTGTCCAGATCGGACCCGGACCACACCGCTCCGGCTGCCGATGCGACGCCGGCTCGCAAAGCTGGATCCATTCTTCTTCCACTGATGATTTCCGGTATCAGTTTGCGGGTCGGCAAATCTGCCAGCGGCGTGCGCCGACCGTGGCCCGGCCGGTGCGAATGCCGCAGCCGGTTGTATTTAGCGTCATTGGCCGCTCGCACCAGAGCTTTTTCGCCAATGTCGGTCACAGCGACCAGCCGCCCTTCCATAAGAATGGACGCATAGTCGTCAAGTTGGTCGCTGTAGCTGTCAATTTCAAAACAGACCTGATTATTGACCGAAAGAATGTCCCCTTTACGTCCGGTCATGGGTACCCGAAGATACAGGCACCCATTTACAAAACAGAACGGAAGTGGAATGGCGTATGGCCGGCCATCGGGATGCGCCAAGGCCAGCCTGCCGATAAGGGTGTTATTCAGCATGTCGGCGATCTGGTCGTGACTCATGGGAATCATAAAATTTTATCCCTTAAAAATTTTGTCTGGAAGCAGAATGCGAGTTTAGAATCCGGCGCAGCCGGTGTCAATGCCGCCACGTGGAGTCCGCAGGAGTCGCATCATGGTAATGCTTAAAACGGATCGCACGACAATCAGCCCCGGCGGCCTGAATTATAGCTCCGCCGATTTTGCCCACTCACCGCTGGTGGTATTTTATGAGGTCACCCGAGCCTGCAATCTACTTTGCCGCCATTGTCGCGCCGAAGCTCAGCCACACCGGCATCCGGAGGAACTTGCGCCCGCCGCATCGTTGCGGTTGCTTGATGCGCTGGCCACGTTTTCCAAGCCGCCGCTGGTGGTGCTTACGGGCGGTGACCCGATCAAGCGTGCTGATATATTTGATATTGTGACCCATGGTGTTTCCCTTGGCCTGAAAATGGCCATGACGCCCTCCGCCACCAAGCTGGTCACGACCGATGCGGTGGGCCGTCTGAAGGTCGCGGGACTGCACCGTCTGGCTGTAAGCCTGGATGGTGCCGATGCGGCGCGTCATGACGATTTCCGCCGTGTGCCGGGCAGCTTTGCCCGCACACTGGAGATTATGAATGATGCCCGCAGTTGCGGTCTTTCCATGCAGATCAACACTACCATCACGCGGCACAATGTGGATCAGATTGATGAAATGGCCGATCTGTTGGACGGCTTTGGCATCGCGCTCTGGTCGGTATTTTTTTTAGTTCCCACGGGCCGGGCGGATATCAGTCAGCGCATCGCCCCTGAACAATATGAACAGGTATTTGAAAAGTTGCATAATTTTGCGGGCCGGCATCCCTACGCCGTCAAAACCACTGAAGCGCCCCATTATCGCCGCTTTGTGCTTGAAAAGCAGCGGCTGGGCGGCACTTCCGCGCCTGGTGGTCAGGGGCTGGCGGCCAATATCGTCGGCACAAATGACGGCAAAGGTGTCATGTTCATCAGCCACCTCGGTCAAATATTCCCCACCGGCTTTCTGCCCATTGAATGCGGCCGCTTCCCGGCACATTCCCCCGTGGACGTTTACCGGAATTCTCCCTTGTTCAAGGACCTGCGCAACCCCAATAAACTGCAGGGCAAATGCGGCTTCTGCCAATACCGCGATATTTGTGGCGGCAGCCGCGCCCGTGCCTTTGGGGTTACCGGCAATCCGCTTGCCGCCGAGCCAGACTGTGTGTACGTTTCGCCAAACGCGCCATCTCTAAGGAGTGTTTAATTATGCTTAGTGTAACCAACCTGCTTTGTGATTTCGATGGCGGCAATGAACGTCTGCGGTATGGTCACCGCAATTCCGTCGGCGAAAGTCAGGAGGTGCCGCGGCCTGTGGTGGTCTGGGCCCTTACCAAAGCCTGTAATCTGCGATGTGTCCATTGTTACGCCTCGGCCAATGCGCGGCCCGCGCCCAATGAACTCACCCTGACGGAAGGCTTAAACCTTCTGGATGATCTGATAAAGTTCAAGGTTCCCGCGGTGCTTTTCAGCGGTGGCGAGCCGCTGGTGCGTCCGGAGGCGCTGGAATTTATCCGCTATGCCCGTGCTGGCGGCCTGGCATGTACACTTTCCACCAATGGTCTGCTCATAGATGACTCGATGGCGGAGCGTCTGGCTGACTCGGGATTAAAATATATAGGTATAAGCATGGATGGACTTCGTGAACGGCACGACAAGCTGCGCGGGCACGCGGGTGCCTTTGACGGCGTGCTTCGCGCCATCACTCACTGTCGGGCACGCGGCATAAAAGTCGGTTTGCGCTTCACAGTGCACAGCCTGAACATGCAGGATTTGGGCGCGGTGTTTGATATATGTGTTCAGTACGACGTGCAGCGGTTGTGCATTTATCACCTGGCTTACAGTGGCCGTGGCGGCAACATGCAGAAGGTGGATCTTTCCGCTGCGCAAACCCGCCATGTGGTGGATCGAATATTTGCCCGCAGCAGGGAATTGCACAAGGCCGGCATTCCCCTTGAAGTTTTGACTGTCGACAACCATGCCGACGCCGCTTATTTGCTGCTGCAGTTGGAGCAGACCGATCCCCACCGTGCGCAGAAAGCTCGCCAGCGGCTGGTCGGTACCGGTGGCAATCGTTCCGGCTGCAATATCGCGGCCATTGATCCGGTTGGAAATGTGCATTACGACCAGTTCAGTTGGCATTACAATTGCGGCAACATTCGAACTGAACCATTCAGCAAAATCTGGTCCGACGCAAAGGACCCGCGTCTGGCAGTGTTGCGAAACCGCCATACCCATCTTCCAATGCGCTGTCAGGCGTGCAGATTTCTTTCGGTGTGCAATGGAAATTTGCGTACCCGCGCCGAGGCTGCCACCGGCGATTGGCTCGGCTTTGATCCGGGCTGCTATTTAACCGATGAAGAAATTTCCCCGCGCCAGCCCCAGGAATGTGCAGCCGTGGCACTGGTGCGGGACTGAGCTATTCTCGGCGATTGGGAAGCGAGCCGGTGCCTCCTCTATTTCGCGATGCTTTAAACCATACAGTCCACAATATTTCAACTTTGGCATCGGGGATTAATGGCAATCCTGGTGCATGACAGGCAAAGCTCTGTTTGGCTGAATGGTGCAGATTGTGGCTTTCTAGAATGCGGAGCCATGCGACTCTGTGGCATGGCCGGACGCGGCAACTGACAGCAGCAGGTCCGCATTTTCACGACTTTATCGGCCCTTCGCGAAGTGGATTGGCACGGCCGGCGAGCCGTACGACGTAATAAATGCTGCTAAAAAGGCGGCTTTTATTTGACAGCAACTGATTCATGTTGTATACAACTATTGGCTCAAAGCAGGATGGAGCTGTTCGATTGAGCAGATATTGCGCAAAAGTGGGGCCGTGATATTTGGCGACCATTTGGTCGAGATCGAATTTGTCATTTCACGGACGGATTTAGGTTAGTCGGCCGGATAAGCGGGAACATTGTCGCCCGAGCCTGTTTGCAGACCGCCATTTTCAAGCGGTCCGGGCTGGGGAACTAATTCTTGGGATGGAGTGGCAATCGTGAAAAAAAATCCATTTCTTCAGGTTGGGCTGTTGCTGGTTGCGGGCGGAATTGTCGGGCTTTCCGGACGGAGCGTCGCTCGGGCTAACTATTTCAATGGATTTGAGTCCTCTGGCAGCACCAGCACGGATTTCTCCGGACCAGGTCCGGGGTTCGTGCCAGGCTCGAATAACTATACCCCCGGCGCCGACATTAGTCGCGTACAATCCGGAGGTGGATCGCTTGGCCTTACCGCCGCGTCGGGCAACTATTATGCGGAAATCACAAATGTCCCCGACACATACCAACCGGGCTATGGCCAGTCAATCGCTACCTCCTTCGGTGGATACCAGCAGAACTACACTGGCAGCTTTACCGAGTCGGTGGATATTTATGTAAATGTTGCTGGCTGGGCTGCGAGCACTGGGGCGAGCCAAGGATTCCAGTTGGATGCATCCCCGAGCAATAATCTAACCGGAAGCGCCGCATACAACACCTATTCCTCCACCCCGAACGGCCCTAATCAGGGCGATGAGACACAATTTTATGTAAACGCCACGGGTACAGGTGCTACCGCCCAAGTAAACGTTTCGGGTGAAATTAATGCGTCGAACGGCGGATCGATTGCGACCATCGGTCAATCCGGTTGGTACAATTTCGCGGTCGATTTTGCCAAGGGCTCGGGCGGCTACGTGCAGAATACCTTTTCTGTATCGACCCTTTCCGGTTCACAACTCGGGTCATATACCGCGACATCTTTGTTGCCTAACAACTTGCTCGGTGGAAACAACTATGGGACTTGGTTTGAGGGCTGGATAAACGGCTTTGCTGGAAACACGATTGGCATTGATAATGTGCAATTGACTTACGTGACGCCGCTTCCCGCCGCGTTTTGGCCTGCAGCTTTGACCCTTGCCGGGATGGGCATTGCGGCCGGACTCCGGCGGCGAGCACCGAACAAATGCTCGCAATAGATATGCTCAATATTTGGCGTCGCATGGAATCTCATGGTAAATCCGGTTTGGCCTGAATCTACCTTAGCCGAATTGGAACTGAACAAGGCCCGTTCGTATTAAACCTTCAAGTCCGGCCCGCGCACAGACTGAAGTAGTCTCGCACCGTCACAACTTTTTCCGCCGACGGGATGCTGGCTTGGCGAACGTGTGCATCCATGCCGTTGCGTCCGCTTTGTTCAATTGGCCGTCCGCGACGCCAAGACCAATGGCGATGACATCGTCATCAGTGGCGATGATGTCGAACCCGTTGTTGTCCAGGAATATCATTGCCGCCAGTACTGCACAACGCTTGTTTCCATCATGAAAGGCGCGCGCCTGGCAGATATGAAACAGATAAGCCGCAGCCATGGCCGGAATATCCGAATGCAGATACTGGCTACCGAAGGATGCCTGTGGCATCATAACGGCAGATTCAAGCAGGCCAGGATCGCGGATGCCCGCCAGTCCGCCGTGGCCGCCCAAGGCATCGTCATGGATCGCCACAACTTCATCGACCGAAAGAAATAAAGGTTCAGTCGCGCTCATTTGGCCAGTTCCGCCAGGGCGCGACTATAGCGCGTACGAAACTTGGCCAGCGATTTGAGCAGCCGTTCCTTTCCGATTCCCGTCTTCGCCGGCGTGATAATCAGTCGCGATCCGTCCACCGTTATCTGCACCTGGTCGCCAACCTTCCAGCCGGTAAGGCTCAGGAGTGTGTTGTCCAGCGGAATGCAACTGCCGTTGCCGACTTTGCGGATTTTTTTGACCAGACTCATGACTCAACTCCTTGCATAAGGCGAACATTCACCCAATGTGAGTACATTGTAATTACGGCTTTGGTTTAAATCAAGCAGCAATTTCTGTGCCCCGGCATTGCAATAATCCATCGTTGCCTGTTTAATTCTGCGGGCAGAAATAACGCGAAAAGCTGCCGATTTCTGGCGCACACGGATACATACGATTTCAGACACTTTGGCGGCTTTGGGCGCCCAGCAACGCTTCTATTGCCCGCGGCGCAGCAGCCGATTCAGCAAAGGCTGCATATGGGTTGCCCAAATGGTGTAACCGGCTTCGGTCAGATGCAATTGATCCGGTCCCAGCCCCTTCCAACTGTTTCCAACACGCGGCATAAGCGCGAACAGATTGAAATAAAATATGCTCCGACCATTGGCAAAATGGCGGATGATACGATTCGTGGCGATGATGGTGGCGGTGTTGCGTGATGTCGGAGTCAGGCTTACCAGGATGATTTTTACACCATGAAAAACCTGCCTGGTTTTAATAATCACGGCCCGCACACCGGCGGCAATTTGCCGTGGCGCGTATTGTGTATCGTTGGTGCCGATCAAAATAACCGCCACCTTCGGATGCAGATGATGGATATGAAAATGAATCAGCCGCCACAGAACATGCTCCGTGCCGTCGGCTCCTACGCCAAAGTCGATTGCATGGCGCGGCGCGTAATATTTGTCCCACACCTTGTATCCGACCGAATACCAGCCGCCACTCGGTCTGGACTCAAAATTCTGTGTGATGGAATCCCCGATAAAAATAATATTACACTTACCATGCGCCCGCGCTACCCGCCTTGCACAAAGTGCGTACCATGATGCGAATTGCCGCGAATGCGCCGCACTTGGAATCGTCGTCGGATCCGGTGGTCCGTCGGAAGTCGCCCCGGAAACAGTCGGGAAAATAGGGGCCAATGCCCCGGCCGATGCCACAACAAAAAGAAATAGCCACACAATAGGTCCACGATTGATCATCGCATTCTCCATAAAAGGTGTCGGGGCGTGTTTCGATATTAATCCGGATTACCGCCGGCCGCTGAAAACTGGCCGCGTCTTGGGCACGGGCAGCAAATGCAGGTGGCAATACATGGTATCCGCCATCAATCGTCCCAGGTCCATCTGCCCAAAAGTGCCAAAATGCAGGTGATCCGTGGGCAATGGCGTGAGCGGATCTTCCGCGCGCTGCTCCAGATCATTGGTATGTACCAGATAGGCACCGCGCACCGCCAGCGGACTGCCGGAATTCCATGCCACCTCACGCTGCCCAAGACGTACCAGATCCCGCCACCGTTCATTGTTCTTGAACATGCCGGAATCCGGTGGCGGCATGACCAGCCCATAAACAAAGGGAATATTCGGGCAGTTAAACTGTTGCCGCACGCGGTGAATAAAATGCCGCAAATTACCGGCGTATTCCTCCGCGATTTTCAGGCCTTCAAACGCATCATTTTCACCCTGTTGCCAGATAATTCCGCGAATTCGCGGCTGGTAACCCAGCTTGCGCAGCGCGGCCATGCCGCCATCCACCGTTTTGACAAACTCCCGAAACTGTTGTCCCCAATGCGATGTATCCTGGGCATTGGCACCCGGGTTCCACTGCCGCGCAAGGTCAGTTCCCGACCAGGCATCTTTAATCAGTGCAATATGATGAGTCGGGTAAAACATCTGCATCCGGTTGCCGAAGGTAAGCTCCGGTCCAAACCGATCTGGACTTTCTGAAGCCTGCTGCAAAGGAACCCATGTGTCCGGCGAGCAGTTGTCATGAATATCGCCCGCCGAATGGTACAGCAGGACGCGGGTGTCAATATGGAAGTTTTTCGGCAGATTTTGCATATATCCCTGGCCGGTCATGTTGGATTGCCCCGCCACCAGATACAGATCGATCGGCGTGCCCCGAGCAACTGGGGCGATGGTTGCCGCCACTGCCGTGCCGGTGCTCACTAGAAATCCCATCAGCAGCGCCGCGGCGGCACCGAAATTAAAGCATCGCAAAAATACAGGCATCACGCAATTCTCCTTTTAACGGAACCGTTTTTAGCCAGTGAAAGATTGACGCTCATTGTGCTCGCAGCCGCAGCATCGACCCTTTACGAGTTGTCCATTGGAGGACCTTTCCGGAAATCTGCCGCGTCGGACCGTTGTTTAATCGCACCAGTACGCTTTTTCCCGGCCACGGATTGGCCACGCGACAAATGCCGCCGCGCTGACTGACAATGTTTACAAAGTCAATTTGGCCCGCCTTTAACCGGCTGGAAACGAGAAAATCTCCGCAGGCCAGCAAATTCCGGAATGCCGCATCCTGATTCCGCGGCCAATCCGGAAAAATATGAATATCATGTTGATAACTCTGTAGAAACATCGCGCAAATGGTAGTCGGCACAATGGCAAAATTCTCTGTTCCACCTCCGCCCATCTGAAATACGAAATTGGGATATGAACAATGGTCGATCAGCGTGTGCAGGTGATGCAGAATTTTATCCGGGTTGTAGCCCACGCAGGCCGCCGCCGGATAATAGCTCGAATCGTTGTTGTAGTCATACCATATCTGAAAAATCTGAACTGTATTAAGCCCGGCTTTCAAAAGCCGGGGGGAACTTTCCAGGCCAATGGCCCAGCCCGGAAAAATGGCCTGCGACGGATTCATGCCGGCACTGGATCCATGAATGCCATGCCAGCCGGGATGTCCCCAATGGCTGCGAATAACCGGCCCACTCCAGGCGGTGCCCTTCTGTGTGTAACGAATCACCAGCTTGTTGTGCATGCCCGCCGGGCCGAAAACCTTCGCCGCCGGAAATATCGGAAGCGGTGCCAGATGCCGCAATATTCGCCGCCAGGTGGTGGCCGCCGGGTCGCGCAATTGAAGTGTCCGATTCATATCCAGCAGGCCCGCATACAGCATCCGCAGAAACGCGATGCTTGTCGCGGGGTTTTCGTCATGGGCGCGGCTTAATTCATCCGCCGCGTCGTTTTCATCGACATAGACGCCATTCTTAAGCACCAGATAATGATCCCAGAATGCCGCAGTGCCGCGTAAGAATGGATAGATCATCCGTGCGTATTGGGGGCTGCGCGTGTAACGCCATCGCATCAGGCAATCCACAGCGCCGAACAGCGCATCAGATTTCTGCTGCAATGCCCTGGCGCCGTCGGCCGACCACCCCGGTGGCGGACTTAGGTGGCAATGGTAATAAAGCCCTTTAAAGCCGCGCAGCTTCGCCAGTCCGCGGCCGCGCGCCATCCAGGCCAGAAGCGGCAGGTCATAATTGTCGGCCAGTCCAATGTGATTGGTGGGATAGGCCGCCCAGCAGGGGGCTTCATAATTGTAGTCCAAAGTATAATCGCCGTTCCAGGCCATCCACGGACTGGTAATAAAATTGCCCCATAACCCCGGCGCAATGTGTCCCGGCGCACTGCAGCACGCAAATAGATATAAAGATCCATAATAAAACGCCTCAATCCGTTTGTCCGGAATTTCAACGGTGGATTTATTCCAGAAATGCTTCCACCACATGAGTTCTTTGTGCCTTAGAACAGAAAGCGATTCAAGCCGCATTTGGCCCAGCAGGCGCAGCGTGGCGGCGCGGTAGTGAAGTGTATCGTGATCATCCAGGGCCGAAATCAGCACTGTGGCGGATTCCCCGGCACCCAGGGAAATGGTTCCCACCCCTTTGTTCACACGGGCAATCTGTCCGATAATCCGTACCGCCAGCAACCCCTTTGGGCCGCACCCGTCGAATGCCAGTTGTGAATCTCCGGGGTGAATGGCGTTCCAGTCCCACACAGGCCCGGCCACCTGCGCCGTTGTGGGAAACGCGCGGCTTGTCGCCACCAACTTTCCCCCCACGTATAAGCCAAGAGATCGGCCGTTGTAACGCACCGCAAGTTGCGACCAGGCGTTCAGCGGCAATGGTTGCGGGTCGATAATACGCACACGATTGAGCATGGCCGTGACCTTGCCATTTGCCAGTGACAGAGAAAAGCCGTACGGAATTCGCGGCTGGCCCCCGCCGGGCCAGTGGGTCCATCGCTTGGTGGTCATGGCGCTGAAAATAGCTTGGGTGCCTGCCGCGGATTTTGGATTGACCGAGGTCTGAATGTCAAAGGCCCTTTGCGGCAGCCGCAAAAAGCCGCAGTCAAATGAAGTTGGGCCAGCTGCGGCAGATTTCGAATCGCTCCGCTGGATCAGGAACGAAAACCGTGGCTTGGCCGCGTGCCGCGGCGCGGCGGAGGCGTAAATCCGCATATTCTTTATGGGACCCGAAAAATGTTTGGAATTTTCGCGTCCCGTCGGCTGCCCAATGCGCGCCTGCACCGTATCCGGTGATACCTTCAGCCACGAAATGCCGCCAGTATTGCCTCCCATGCCTTTTGAACCCGGCGTGCCCCAGCCGTCCAGAAGTGCTGAACTTATCGTCAGAGTTCCTTGCCCGGCGTTCCGCAGCTTCACCACCAGCAGATTTTGCGGTTTGGCTACCCACGCTGTAAACCGCAGCGCGTGGCCATCATGCGACGTAAAATGTCCCGTGACTTCAGCGCGGCCAATACGTTCAACTGTTTTATAACTCCCATCATGTAAAGCGGGAATGGAAAGCACGACTCGGCCGAAAGGCATTATGCGGCCGCGAAACAGACTCCAGAAATCTTCTCGCCCAAGAAACAGTGAAATATGATCAGTATTGCGCCCCTGAATCGCGACGCCCAGGCTGCCATTGCCCAGCAGCGCGCCGTCGGGAAAATTGTTCGCCGGCGCATGCGTGGGAACTTGCGTGCGCACGCCGGAAATGTGCTGAACAATATTCCATGTTGACGGAGGTGGATTTCCCGTTATCGCCGCTGCAACAAATGCCGGGCCTCCTGCCAGCAGATTCACCGCCAGACTGACGGAAGGCAGCGCTATAACGCAAAAAGAACGGACCATCAGACTTTTGGCGGTCAGATTATTTCCATACAGCATTATTCATTTTCTCCTTTGGCACCTGCCGCAAATCTGGGTGGACGCCGCTGTCGGTTGTTTCCCTGACCGTTTCCGGTTGGGCAGGCTTGGCGGAATAACCCTTTGGCGTAACAATCCGATTGATATAACCGGACCACGCCGGATATTGCAATGTATGGAAAGTCGTCCGATTGTTTTCACCTTATCTGTCCCGTCACAAAAGTAGCGAGAAAGCGTAAATAATGTGGCTGGCAATATAACCAAAGACAGGAATATAGGACGTCATTAATTCGCTCTTTTAACACGATCGCGATCTGATGTCGGGATTAGGTACCAAATAGACGCAAATTGCTACCGCGAACCGACTTGCAAATGAACGATTCGCCAACCCGTCCGCCAAATTTTTCCACAAGGCTTCCGGTTAAGTTTGGGTTCGGGGGCCTGGCCAGGCAAATAGTCCGGGTCGGCGGGCGAGTTGGTCCCCGCTCCCCAAATCACCGGCCACGCACCGATCGGCCCAATCCGCCGTGCATTGCACTATTTCCACGCGGAGCAGCCTCATTGGCGGACACCCGGCAACTGGACCTGCGATTTTGCGTTTACAATAGGTGACCATGGCGACAATGTGACCTTCCCGACTGGCTTTTCCCATCACATTGGCCAATAATTCAGCTTGTCGAGCCGCCAATGAAATTGTTAAGGAGCTGCCATGTTGTGTAAATCGCCTGTACTGTTTCTGCCACGTTGGATTCTGCTTCTTCTTTTTCTGGCTACCTCCCAGGCTGGTTCTTTGCTCTGGCCGGCTCATGCCAGTGCCAAAATGAAAATAGCGCTTGTTTGTTCCGGTTCCATTACCGATGGCGGCTGGAACCAGGAGGGCCGCGATGCGATTCTGCGGGTCGGCAAAAAGCTCCATGCCCATGTTTCCGTGGTGGAACATGTTTCACCTGTGCGGGCTGTTAATGTGATGCGCGATTATGCCATGCGCGGTTATCAGTTGGTCATCGGCCACGGTTATGAATTTCTCGTGCCCGCCACCCAGGTGGCCGCACAAGGTGTCAAAACCCATTTTGCCATAAGCGGTGCGGACCTGGCGAAGCCGCACATCGCCACTCTGAATTTCGACCTTTCCGAACCCTCTTACCAACTCGGCGTGCTGGCCGCTATGCTGTCCAAATCAGGAAAAATCGGCTTTATAGGCGGCGAAAAAATTCCCTCCGTGGTAGCCTGTTACAAGGGCTTTCGTGCCGGTGCCCGCAGTATCCGGCCGCATATTAAAGTTGCCCAGGCCTATACAAGTTGGGACCAGCCCGCACTTTCCAAAAGTCAGGCGGAGGCATTTATCCAGCAGGGAATCGATGTGATTTATCAGAATGTGGATGCCGCCAGTCGCGGCGTATTTGAAGCCGTTGCCCAGGCCGACCGGCACGTGAAAGCCGGTGGCCCTGCGGTTTACGTGTTTGGTGCCAATCGGAATCAGAACAACAATTCCACCTGTGGCATGTACACGCCGGCCAGTGCCGTGATCCGCCTGGACCGGGCGTTTATGCGGGTGGCACTGGCGGTTAAAAAAGGACATTTCAAGGCCGGCGTTAAACTGGAAAACCTGGACAACGGTGTTTGTGTCGTGGTTCTGAATTCTAAATTGTTCGGCCGGGTCATAACTCCGAAAATGCGGGCCGCCGTGGCCCGCGCAGGTCGGCGGCTGATCGCCGGAAAGATCGTCGTGTCACCTCGTTGAACAATCGGATGCCGTACGCGCGGCCAAGGATGCGGTCCGCATGTATCTGGGCGGCCTGGTTGGCCGCAGTTCCTTTCAGGGATATTGTCCGGCATGATTGACATTCAAAATATCAGCAAACACTTTGGTGCGTTCCAGGCATTGAAAAATGTCTCCATGCGCGTCGGTCCGGGCGAAATTCATGCTGTCCTGGGGGAAAATGGGGCGGGCAAAACCACCCTGATGAATATCTTATTCGGACTCCAGCAGCCCGATTCCGGCACGATCCGCATTCATGAACGCGCTGTGCGCATTGCCTCGCCAAGAATCGCGCGGCAGTTGGGCATCGGCATGGTGCATCAGCATTTTAAGCTTACGCCGACGTTGACCGTTCTGGAAAATATTGTTCTGGCGATCGGTTCCGGATATCTTGCCGGCCAGCGTACCGGACTGATTCATCAGGTAGACCAGTGGCTGCGCACACTTCACTGGGAAATTCCACTTTCCGCGACCATTTCGGATCTAAGCGTGGGCCAGCGCCAGCGGGTGGAAATCATTAAGGCGTTGTGCGCGGGGGGCAAGGTCCTGATTCTGGATGAACCAACCGCGTCGCTGGCTCCCGCTGAAGTAGAGGACCTTTTTTCCGCGGTCCGTGCCTTGGCTGGCAGAGGAATGACCGTTGTGTTTATAAGTCACAAATTGGCCCAAGTCGCCGCGCTATGCAGCCGCGTGACCATCCTGCGCCTCGGTGAAGTGGTCTATTCGGATTCGCTTGTCGGCACAACGCTGCCGATGCTGGCGGATAAAATGATGGGCGGCGGAATCGTGGCGCGGCAGCCCGAGGTTGGCAAATCATCGCCCGGTCCGGTGCGACTGGAAATTTCCAACTTGAACATTGTGCGCAACGGCGTCGCGGTTCTTTCCAATGTTTCACTTCGGGTGCACGCTGGGGAAATCCTGGGAATTGCCGGCCTGGAAGGGAATGGCCAGTCCGCACTGGTCGAATGTATTTCCAGCGCGCGGTCCGTGAAATCCGCGGCCGGTGGTTTGCGTCTTTCCGTCGATCCGATCGCCGGAAAAAAATGGAATCAGCGGACTTGGCGCCGCCCCGCGACACAATTTGCCTGCATTCCTGAAGACCGTCGCACCGAAGGGCTCGTCATGTCGCTTTCAGTGGAGGCGAATATCATGCTTAAAGCCCATCGGCATTCGCCGTTTGTGCGCTGGGGTCTGCTGCGTTTTGCCCGCTGGCGGAAATGGACGCTCGACCGCGTACACGAGTTTGACATCCGCTGCCCGGATATTCAAACCCCCGTGGGCGCGCTGTCGGGCGGCAATCAGCAAAAAGTTGTTCTGGCGCGGGAACTTACCGGATCTCCGGAATTTATTCTCGCGGTTAATCCAACCCGTGGTCTGGATATTGGCGCGACGGCATTTGTGATGAATCAGTTGCTGCGGGCGCGGGCCGGAGGATCGGCCATCTTGCTGGTGCACGCCGACCTGGATGAACTTCTTGCCGTCAGCGACCGCGTGTCCGTTATTTATGCCGGCGGCCTTACGCCCACCGCCTGGCCCGCGACTTCGCGCGAACAAATCGGCCGTCTTATGCTGGGGGTGCGCTCATGAATCCGATATTGATAAGGCAAATTAAAAATGCAATAGTGTCGATAACTACAACTGTTATGGCGTGCGCCGCGGCATTGGGGCTGGTGCTGCTGGCGCTCCGGCTGGCCGGGTACCCGCCCCTGGGCATTTTGCATCGCTGGATCATCGGGTCGGTTGGACGCATGTACTATATCAGCAATTCCCTGGCGGAAACCTGCCCGCTGCTGCTGACCGGTCTGGCCGCGGGCATCGCGTTCCGCTGCGGTGTGCTGAACATTGGTGCTCAGGGGCAGTTTCTGGTTGGCGCTATGGTCGCCACCGGTCTGGCGACGCGTTGGCGCATTGTCAGCGCGCCGTGGGCCGTCATGATGCTTGCGGTGTTCGGCGGAATCCTGGCGGGGGGGCTTTGGGCGGCGTTGGCAAGCCTGATGGACCGTCGGCGCGGTGTGCCAATTGTTCTGTCCACCATTCTGCTGAATTTCATCGCGTTATATGCGGTTCAGACCATCCTTGACGGACCGTTGCAGGCTCATGGCACTTCCGCGCCGCAAAGTCCGGAAGTTCAGGGGGCGTTCTGGCTGCCGGTGCTGATTAAATTTTCCAGCCTGCACATTGGAATTATTTTTGCCTTTGCCCTGGCCATCCTCATGTATGTTGTCAATCGACAGACGCCTTTCGGATTCCAGACACTGGTCAGCGGCTTAAACCCACGGGCCGCCAAACGCGCCGGTATACCCGTGGAATCACGGCAGTTTATGACCATGTTTCTCAGCGGCTGTTTCGCCGGTCTGGGCGGGGCATTTCAAGTGTTGGGGGTTACGCATTTCATGACCGCCGATTTCGGCAATTACGGTTACGCCGGAATCGCCGTGGCTTTGTTGGGCCGGCTGAACCCGATCGGTATCGCCTTTTCCGCCCTGTTTTTCGGACTGCTGGATACCGGCGCTTTGCGCGTGGAAGAAAGCTCCCTTGGCCTGCCGCACAACATCGCCAATGTGGTCAAGGGCGTGGTGGTGCTGGTAATGCTGCTGCTGATTGCATTTATGCAGCGCCGGCGGCTGGCCTCAATTGTGTCGGACAGCGGTGGCACATCGCGCGGGGCGGGAAACCTTCCGGAATCGGCGGCAGTTTCCAATGAAACCGCCACTACCTTGCCAGCCCCATTGGATTCGCCGGGGCCGTCCGCGAAAGGGGCTGACTGACACATGAACGGATCAGCCGAAAATATCGTGACATTTCTTGCCCAGCAGATGGTGGCCGCCGCCGTGCCGCTGGTCATTGCCGGAATGGGCGAACTTATAGCCGAACTTGCGGGTGTCATTAATATTGGCATAGAAGGGTTGATGCTGATTGGCTGTATTGCCGCGTATGTGGGTGCCGGCGGCGGCAACGGAAGCGTCGGGTTGGCGGCCGGTGTGCTCGCTGGCATGGGCATGGCGGCGATATTCGCATTTGTTTCCATTTCCGGCCGGGCGGATCAGATTGTCTGCGGGGCGGCAATTAATATTTTTGCCCTGGGTGCCAGCGGCACCGTCTGGACTGTTTACCGGCACTGGCGCGGCAGCCATGATATGTCTGTTTCACTGCCGCACGGCGCGGGCTTTGATAAATGGCCGTTGCCGTATCTGGCGCATCTGCCGTTTTTCGGCAGAGTTATTTTCGACCAGTATTCCCTTTTTTACGGCGGTGTGCTGCTGGGGTTTGCAGTCTGGTTCATGTTGCGTTTTACCCGCATGGGATTGATTATCCGTTCACTTGGTGAATCGCCGGAAGCGTGCCAGGCCGCCGGCATCCGGGTGCGTACCTGGCGGTGGGGGGCGGTTCTGTTCGCTGGCGGCTGTGCCGGTGCCGCAGGTGCCTATTTAAGTATCATGCGAACCCATGCTTTCGCCTCAGATATGACCGGAGGTCAGGGCTTCGTGGTGCTGGCGCTGGTCATTTTCGGCAGATGGAGCCTTGCCGGTCTGACCGTCGGATGCCTTTTCTTCGGTCTGATAAACGCCATTCAACAAGTGCTGCAAACCGCTCGCTATACAGCCCACAACCCGCTGATTGAGTCGCTGCGGCATATTCCATTTCAACTATTTCAAATGCTGCCTTATCTGGCGGCTCTGGTGGCGCTTGCGGTTTTATCCCGCAATCGCCCGGGCCCGCAGGCTTTAGGTCAACCGTGGCCGCCAGTATCGCCGGGGGAGTAATCAGCCTTCAGATTCTGAGCCTCCGCCTGGCGGCGCGGCGGCAAACGATCGGCCCTGCTGGCGTTAGCGTACTTTCCTGCGATTGGCGGTCAGCAGTGCGAGTGCCAGACCGGCCGTTCCGGTAAACAAAAGCGGCAGCGATCCGGGCAGCGGTGCCGCGTCCCCGGCTGGAATCGGTGTCAGCAGAAATCCAAACCCCGATGAATCCGGACCTGAATTGCCGAATCCCACAATATCCCCATTGTTGTTGATCGCGTTGGCTTGCACCAGCGAGTCGCCTGAAGGCAGACCCGATACCAGCGAATTTAAATTGGAAAGTACGCCATTTGAGTAAACAAAAGCAATCGGCAATGTACCGCTGATTGGTCCCGCACCGGCGTAGCCCACAATCGTGCCGCTGTTGTTAATGGCCGTGGCGACGCTCATCGCATAGGCCTGGGAACTGTCCAGGGAGGTTATGGTTCCGTTGGCGTCACTTATGGCATGCGCGTATCCATTTGAATCGGTGTAATCCCCTACAATAACACCGGAATCGTTGATGGCGTTGGCATAGCCGCTGACGCCGCCAAACGTTCCCAGGTCTATCAGGCCACCAGAAGATGTATAACTGAATGCATGGGTTGCGTTTGAATTTGAAACGGAGGTATAACCCACAATCGTCCCGCCAATGTTAATTGCCCTGGCCGAGCTGTTTGCAGTGTCAATAATGATAGGACTCGTTCCCGGCGTGGCGGAAAAAATCGCCGCGTTATAGCCGCCGGTGGAATTTCCCGTGGTGCCGACGATTTCCCCGCCGGAATTAATGGCTGCCGCTTCGCTGTTGTATGTACCGGTGCCCAAAAATGTGGTCGTGGATGGAGTAAAAATAGCTGCCTGCGCCAAGGTTCCATTCGAGGCCTGACCCACCACTGTGCCACCGCTGTTAATGCCGTCGGCCGAGCTGAAGCCAACCGAATTATTCGCCCCGATATTTATTGTGGTGCCGCCGTTGTAACTGAACGCAGCATCATTTGAACCCACCACTGTGCCGGAATCGTTAATGCCATTTGCGCTGGAGGAATTGGGAATAATAGTAAGGCTGTATTGCGCGGCATGGGCGGTTGAAGACATGTTAAGGCCAATGGTCATCGCGCCAAGAAAGGCCGCCGAGGCGGTAATATGTGCAAGCCGACGGGAATGAATTTTCATGAGGTGCTCTCCATAAGGGCGCGGCTCAGGCCGGAAAGTTATCCGCCGCGCAATTGCCGTAATAAATGGGAGAGCTACTCACTCAAAATCTCTCCCGATCCGCAGTGAACGGATCATAATGGAAAAAAAATGATTTACAAGAAAAATATCAGGATATGCAGCGTCTGATAATCCATCGCGCTATTTGTTGCCAGCCGGGCTTCGTCGACATGGCGAATGGCGATGGTTGCTTTTCGCATATCCAGTTTTTACTTTTTGTCGGCGACAGTTGTTCAGGATTCAGGCCCTGATCGCGTCTGATATATAAGGATCGGATATTTGAAAAAGCCACGTTCCAATGCGGAATATAGGTATAATATATATATATATGGTTATGTGAATGTTAACCTGGCGGACGCCAGCCGTCGGTTTTAAGTCGATCCACCACATCACGGGCGACCCAGCTCATGGCGTCCATGGCACCTTGCGTGCGCGCGGCCAGATGGGGGGCCAGAATCAGGTTCTTGACACCCCAAAGCGGATATTCCGCCGGTGGGGGTTCGGGCTCGTGCACATCCAAAGCCGCGCCGGCCAGACGACCGCCTTGCAGGGCGACTGCCAGTGCCGCCGCGTCAATGACTTCCCCACGGGAAGTGTTAATTAAATATGCGGTCTGACGCATGCGCTCAAGGGCGGCGGCGGAAATTAAATTCCGGTTGCCTTCCACATGGCTGACGTGCACCGTCAGGATATCCGATTCCGCGTAAAGCTCGGGTTTGGTTACGCTTCGGGCGGGAAAATCCACATGTGCCGCCACGTCCAGAAGGTCGTTGTAAATGACCCTCATGCCGAACGCGTAGGCCACCCGCCCCACCGCCCGGCCGATTCGCCCCATGCCCAGAATGCCCATGGTTTTGCCGTGCAGTTCCAGCCCGCGTATGGTTTTCCGGTAGGCGTGAAACGCCTCGGCGGAAATCGAATCCGGAACGTGCACCAGCGGCCGCCCCAAATGAAATATCATATTAAATACATATTCACATACTGCGTGCATGTTGGCGCCCGGAGTGGAAATAACCGCGACGCCCCGGCGGGCGCAGGCGGCTTGATCAATATTTTCCAGGCCCACGCCGGCCCGTCCGACCACGCGGAGTTTGGGGGCCGCGGAAAGCAGCTCATCGTTTACCTGGGTGTAGGTACGCACAATCAGGCCATCGGCCAACGCCAGGTCCTTGCGCAACTGTTGTGGATTTTTCCAGCTTGATTCAATGACGTCCACCTGGCCTTTCAGCCAGGCGAAGGGAATTGCTTCGAGTCCTTCCGTTACAACCACACAGAATGCCATAAGAATAATGCCTTCATGCTTATCGGTTACAAATGTTAGATTCCGAATATTGCGGACAAAAGCCAGTTATGGAGAGGCGTTGTCCGGGGCACGCATGTCATCCGGGTTCAGACCCACGCCGCGGCACCATTCCTGGTAGGCCGCGGGGGCAATTTCGCTGGGTTTTATTTCGCTTCGCCCGCCCCAGAACACATTGGTGTATGCGATTGGAATGCCCGTGGATTCAAGGTGCCGGTCAATGGCCGCCTTGTGGGCCAGGATAAGGTTTTTGTCTTTGCCATGGGCGACTCCCATGACGTTGACATTTCCGAATTCCGGTCCGCCTTCACGCCAGTAGGCATGTGTCATTATATGGAAACGTCCCACTTCGCATCCAGCTTCAATTTCCCGTCCGGCGGGAACCGCCCAGTGAAACAGAGCGTTGTATTGCGTGACCTTGTCGCCGGTGGGAAGCGTTTTGACATGTTCCAGAAATGTGGAAAAGCGGCCAATCACGCCGAGCGTATGGAGGTCGGCCGCGACTTGAAAAAAATGATCCAATGACATGCCGATTTCAGCGGCGCGCGGCAGCCAGATATTTTGACAAATTTCAGCCGGCGCAAATTCACGCTTCAATGCCACCAGCACCTGCCATTGTTCATCGGTCAATGTGACCACCGTCGTGGGGATGGCTTCGGCCGGAACGTCCGCTTTGCTGCCGGGTTCAAGCCCGCGCCGGCGGACATGGCCCACGCCCAGCGCGAACAGCCGTTTGGCCGGCATTAACTTGAAGGAAACCGCGCCGATTCGCTGCTGCAGGTAACGGCAATGCTTTTCCAGTGAATATCCCTGCGGAACCTTCAGTGTTGTCCAGAGCCGGTATTTTGATCCTGTGGTCTGGCCATCGGTACTGCGAATGACCACATGACCGGAAAACGGGTCCTGTTGAAAAAGGTAATCAAAAGCCGCGTTGAGTTTTTCCGCCGGCACTTCCCACGCCACCAGGCAGCCTTCCGCAAGGCTGGTGGCCAGCAGCGTCTGTCGCACGCGGCGCACCACGCCGCCGCGCAGCATGGCGGTAATGCGCTCGATAACCGTATTGGTTTCCAACCCAGCCATGTTGGCGATTGCGCTGATCGGGTCGGTTTGAAAGCCCTGGATTTTGTCCTCTGAAACGGCAAGGATTCGGGCATTGATCGCATCGTGAATGTCGATGGGAATCTGCGCCTCAGAGGCCGGCGATGGAATGGTTGAACTGGTCATGGAAGCACCCAAAAAATACCGGCGGCGCGATTGCCGCCATTCTACCTTAATAATTGGAACCATCATGACGAATATGCACCACGGGGCGGGCGTTGTCGTCATCACACAGGCCGCCCTGTATGGCGGTGCCGATTATCAGCTCATGGTCGGTTTTGAAATTCACACGCTGGTGCATGTCGCACCATATCCAGGCGCAGGCTTCGGTCAAAATCATTCCGCCGTTGTCCAGTCGGCGCGTTTTAACACCTTCAAACGCGGAATCACCGGTCAGGCGCTGTCGGGCATATTTTCGCATCAGGCTTTTATCCCCGGCATGACAGACGTTTAACGCGAATCCACCTGTGTGTTGAATAACATCCGCAATTTCGCGATCGCGGTGAATGGCGACCCCAATACAGATCGGCTCGCGGCTGAGCTGCTGAACGAATGAAACCAGCATGGCCGAGGCGTCGGGTCCGTGGCCGGTGGTGAGAATAAAAATACCACTGGGAATTTTACCAACCGCTCGGAAAAGCGGCAAAATAGGTTCAACGGTGCTGTCAATAATCACTGAATACTCCAAAACAGTTCCGCCGCAACAGGCTTCCAATCCTTATTATAGGGAAATGGGGAATACAGGCCAGCGAAAGCCTGCGGCGCTGTCACGTCCTGATATAGGTTGTCACTGTTGGCAATGGAAATATCAGGAATTATGGTATGCGTGGACGGGTAATAAAGCGGTTTAGTGAGTATTTCAAACTGGGTGTGGTGGAGGAGTTTGAGCAGGGAAGATCCGGGTCGATTACGGAGGCGCGACTGCACCACGGGATTACGGGCGGAACGACGATTCAGACCTGGTTAAAAAAATATGGAAGGAATCATTAGATGGCGAAGGTGGTACGAGTGGAAAAGCCAGGCGAACAAGATCGGATACAGGAGTACAAAAAGCGTATAGCGCAGTTGGAGCGGGCGTTGGGGACACCGCCGGCGGAGAATGTGTTGAAGCCGCGGCGTTTTTAGATGATGTTAATCGCCCGACTGGCCACCAGCGCCACAAGTCCCAATGAAATCATTGATTGGAGCATAATTAGTACTTTTGCCCAGCGCGAAAGTATGGCGGTGTCGGTGGGTGAAAATGCCGTGCTGGTGTTGAACGCCAGAAATAAATAATCTAAAAACCGCGGCGACCAGGCCTGTCTTTTGGCGGTAGGCAGCAGCATTTGCGGAAACAGAAAGCAGCCTTCATCATGACTGCCGCGGAGGGACCGCGCGTGCGGACCCCCGGCATCCAGCCGCCAGTACCAGAGTGCGAAAACCACGATATTCGTCGCCCAGAGTATCGCCGCCGACGCCAGCATAACGCCCGCGGATTGCGAATGTTTGGGAATTGAATACACCAATACCGCCAGTGCGGATGCCACAAACGCCGTTAAGACGCCGGTTACAAAATGACCGACGATATGTGTGGGTCCGTACAACTGGCGGTAGTATAAAACGATCCATAACACCAGAAGCGGCATTAAAATAGTCGGCAACAGCCATTTGGCACCCAGCAGGAGGTTCGGCGGCAGCAGCATGTAAATGCCACATGCAAAAAGTGTCGCACTTACCGGCACCCATAACGGTTCAGGACGCGGAAAAGTCGCACCGGATCGGTTCGAGGAATTGGTTGTGGCATCTACCATGTCTGTTTCCCGTTTTCCTATGACACGCGGTCCGGTCTGTCCGGCGAAGATATTTTGCCCACTCCATACGCGCGTTCATCGCCGGGCAAACCGGCCAATGACAGGAGCCTGCCGCAGTTCTTCCATATTCAGCATACGGGCAGTTACGGCGAACACAAGTACTGCGGCCAGCAGCACCAGCGGCAGCCGCACGGCGACCGCCGGCAGGCTGTAAACCGGTCCAAGCAGGGTGATACCGCCAACGGCAAAATTCATGAGCAGCGCCGCGGCGGCCATGGCGGCTGTTACCACCAGCGTTTTGAAAATATGGGTCGACAACTGTTTTAGTCCAAGCAGGCCGACGCGCCGGCGCAGCAACTGTAAAAGAATGAGGCATTGAATCGCCGCCGATATGCTGGTGCTTGCGGCAATTCCCCCTTCCTGCATCGGCCAGATCAAAATAAGATTCAGGGTCACGTTCAACGCGACCATGGCGGCGGCAATTTTCATGGGGGTTATCGCGTCGTCCAGGGCGTAAAAAACCCGCACCAGAATCATCTGAAGTTCAAAGGCCCATATCCCGGCACAAAACCAGCGTGCCGCCCAGACGGCACGGACCACATCGGCCGCGTTCACACGGCCGCCAAGGTAAATGGCGCAGATCAGCATATGGCAGATGATAATCATGCCGACTGCCGCGGGCAGGCTCAAAAAAAGGCTTTTGGCGATGGCCGCGCGGGTCAGGCGTTTAATTTCCGGCATATCGTTGGCCACCGCGGCCCGCGAAAGCTGCGGAAAAACCGCAGTGGCCGTGGCCACGCCGAAAATGCCCACCGGCAATAAATAAATGCGCTGCGCTACTGAAAGCTTGCCCAGCGCTCCGGCCAGCATGGGAGTTGCTATCAAATGACCGAGTAGATGAAAATGCGGCACACCACCATGACCATCCGGCGAAAGCCACCAAGCTATCTGAGAATCCAGAAAAGTGTTTAGCTGCACTGCGGAAAGGCCCAGCACCATCGGCATCATGCGGCGGGTAATCAGCCGCACCGCCGGGCCGACAATTTCCGCGTGGACCGCATGTGTGGCATTTCGCATGCCGTTCAGATGCACGCCCGCGCGCCGCACATTCAACAGCATAATCGCCAATTGCACGATGCCGGACGCCAGAACCGCCCCAGCAACCCATACAATTCGGCAGTCCAGCGGATAATGGCGCGTCCAGATCGCGACCGGAATTGCCGCCGCCAGAATCATGGCACCATTGGCCACAATTGGCATCAGTGACTGTGCGGCGAATCGTTCATGGGCCGCTGCCATCGCGCTAAGCAACGCCACCAGGCAGATCGCAATGCAATAGGGGAGCATAATGGCCACCATAGCCGCCGCCAGGCGATTGTTTGCCAGCACTGCATGGGACAGGGCAATGGGGATGGCCACGGCCTCACCAGCGACGACAAGCACCAGCAGCACCAGCGAAAGAATTGCCAGCACCCGACTGGCCAGCGCATTGGCCGCATCGGGGCCGGATTCGGCACGTACCCGCGTGTAAACGGGTAGAAATATGGCGGTCAGCGCGCCTTCGCCAAAAATTCGGCGGAACAGATTGGGAAACTGAAAACCTATCCAGAACGCGGACCAGGTGGTTCCGACGCCCAGGAAATAGCTGCAGGCTTTGTCGCGGGCCAGGCCCGACAACCGTGACAAAAATGTCAACTTGGACATTAGATTGGCATGGCGCACGAACCGTTCGGCACCCTGCCGGGGAGGCGTGGGTGCTGGATTCTCGGGCATATTTTCAATCTGCTTGTCCGCCATGGGCCGGATATCCTTAACCCAAATCAGGGGAAATCCAATTCGTTAATGGGAATCATAATTGCAGGCCGGCTGCAGGCCAAACCGGGTCAAATGTGCCAGCGCCTTCTGGCGCCCGCAAATGGGGATTGATTGGCCTGCTTGCGGGTCGGCCTTACCGGCGGGGGGGCATGCAGGCTTTGGCGATCGTCGTCAATGCAGGCTCTCCAGCTGTGCTTGCCACAGCCGTTGGCTGGTAGGGTACTGTCCGCCAAGGCGGGCTGCCGTCTGTTGCACCGTTTGGTGGGGGCCTGTGGCATGATTGACGCATTCATGGACGGCAACTAGCATACGTTGACGGAAAAAGGGAGGGGCCTGGGCCGGATTTACAGGCCCGCTCCGTCGCGGATTTTGGCGATTTTTAAACTGGTATTTAACTGGAATCAGCATGGCAGATACGCATAACCCCACACCACACGACGACGCGGACGGTATTGTTCCTTTGTCCAGTGTGCGCAACGCCCATCAGGCGGCAACTGTGGCTGCGGCCGAGCCGACGGACCCCGTTGCCCAGGAATCGCAGTCGGAGGAATCAAATCCCCAGGACGTGCCCTTGGCAATTATTTCCGATATTCACGCCAATTACGAAGCGCTGCAGGCGGTCATGGCGGAAATTCGGTCCAGGAATATTGAACACATCTGCTGCCTGGGGGATGTGATCGGCTATGGCCCCAATCCACTGGAATGCCTGGATGCCGTCATTGAAAATTGTGAATTCACGATTATGGGCAACCATGATTTCGCCATTTTTTACGAGCCATTCAATTTCAATACGGCGGCGGAAAACGCCGCGTATTGGACCCGCGGCCAGTTTGAAGCCGACGCCGACCGTGCCCGTCGCAACCGTCGTTGGCGTTATCTCGGAAATATGCAGACGCGCATGAACCACAAGCGATTCCTTGCGGTGCACGGTTCGCCGCGGCGCCCGATAAATGAATACATTTTCCCTGACGATATTTATTCGGCCACGGTCAAAATTCAAAGCATTTTTGACCGTATTACGCACCTTTGCTTTGTCGGCCATACGCACGTGCCGGGCGTTTTTGTGCAGCAGCCGGATTTCTATTCGCCGGAAGACTTAAACAATGAATATCGCATAAGCGATGAAAAGGCGATCATCAATGTCGGGTCGGTGGGTCAGCCGCGCGACCACGATCCGCGCGCCAGTTTTGCGATTCTGCATTCTGATCGCGTGGAATTTCTGCGGGTCGCTTACGATATCAATACAACAGTGGATAAAGTACGGTCTATCGACGCATTGGATAATTTTCTCGGGCAGCGCCTGCTGGAGGGAACGTAACAATTCGGTGTCACACTGATGAAGCCGGATTACAACGACGAATTTCTGATGCGGACCTTGTTCGGCGGACGGCCAGCGGGGTGTTGGGCTGGCGGAAAATCGGTTTCCACCCAGCTGCCGCAGATGCCCGTGTGGTTCCAGAAAAATATTCCAGATGAGGTTTGCGCCAGCCGCCAGCCCGCTTAAAACAGGAAAATCATGGACTTAAAAAAATTATTTCGACTGATGCTCATTGTGCTTATTGCGGTGCTGGGCACGAATCTGGTCATGAAAGAGTTCTTTGCGCCCAAAGCGAAGCCCGCGGTTGGTAGCACCGCCGCCCCGAAGGCATCGGCCGGTCATTTGCCGATGGTCGTGATTAACCCATCGGCGGTGAAGCATGTGACGCTTGGAGACAGCAAAGCCGGTTCTCCGTTTCATCTGGAGGTGGTGCTTAGCAACGTCGGGGCGGGCGTGGCGAAGGTGGAAATTAATTCGTCGCTGTATCGGGCCGCGCTGGATTCATCCAAACCGCTGGTGCTGCTGAAGCATCGCAAGGGATTTCCGCTGGCGTTTGCTTCGCGTTCGGCCATTATTCCCGGCCAAGGCATGTTTAATCTCAAAACCCCGTGGACGGTGACCCGGGTAATAGATCACACCACAGCCATTCTGAAGTGGCAATTGCTGGATACCAAAGAAAAGCCGCTGGCGCTGCTGGAAAAAATTTACCAGTTGAATCCAAACACGTGGAATTTGCATGTCACGCAGCGCATCATCAATGAGACTGCTCATCCATTGCGGATTGCCTTGAACCTTTTTGGCAGCACCAGCTTGCCACTGGGCCACGAAGAAACGGACCTTCGCACGGTTCAAAGTGCGACCTACCACAGTGCCAGCAAATATCTGGACATCAGCGGATCGCCCGAAGCCTATCAGGCCAAAATGCTGGGGGCCGATACCGCTCCGGTGATTCTGGGAAGTTTTGCCGGCAAAAACAGACTTCTCTGGATTGCCTCCTCCAATCGGTTTTTCGTTACCATTTTCCGACCGCTGCCGGCGGGTCCGCCCGAATATGAAATGCTGGACAGCGGCGTGAAAATTCCCCGGATCAATTATCTGGGCAATGCCACAGTTAAAAGGGTCGGGGAAAAAGCCGCCCAAGCCGACCCGCGCGGCGTTCTGGCGGTGGAGCTTGCCGGCCAGACGTTGGATATTCCCGCCCATGGTCAGGCGGATATGCCTTTTACCGTCTATTGCGGCCCGAAAAAGAGAGCCATCCTGGCCGGTTCCAGCCACGCCAAGCCTGGCTCTGCCGCCTGGGATTACCGCGTCTATAACTATCTGTCCGTCATTCAGTTTAACCAGGGAAGCTGGTGTTCGTTTATCACGTTCTCCTGGCTTTCGCTGGCAATTCTAAAACTGTTGGACTGGATCCACGCGGTGGTCGGAAATTATGGCGTGGCCATCATGATTCTTGTTCTGTTTGTGCGCCTGCTGCTTCACCCGCTTACGCGCTGGGGACAGGTGAATATGAGCACGATGCAGCGTAAAATGGCCAAACTTCAGCCTGATATTGAGCGCATTAAAACCAAATATGCCAAAGACAAACAGCGCCAGCAGCAGGAAACCATGCAGCTTTATAAGGAAAAAAATGTCAATCCGGCCGCCGGCATTCTCGGTTGTCTCCCCATGCTGCTGCAAATGCCCATCTGGATCGCTCTGTATTCCGGACTGCAGGTGGATATTGATCTGCGGCAGGCGAGTTTCATTCCCGGCTGGATTACGGATCTTTCCAGTCCGGATACCCTGGCGCGGTTTCATACATCGTTTCAGGTTCCGATAATCGGCTATTCCCATCATGGGCAAGATTTTATCGCCTTTAATCTTCTGCCCCTGCTGCTGGGGGTTGTGTTCTATCTGCAAATGCAGTTTCAAATGCGGCTTTCGCCAACGCCGACAGATCCGCAGCAGAAACAGATGCAGAAAATGTCGCAATTCATGGTGCTGGTGTTCCCTCTGTTTCTGTATAACGCTCCGTCAGGCCTTAACCTGTATATTTGTGCCAGTACCCTTGGCGGCCTGATTGACATGACCTTCATCCGGCGTCATCTGAAAAAACTTGAGGCCCGTGAGGCCGCCACTGCCTGAGGCCCGACGCCCATAGGCACCTGCGTGCGGCGTCCGGCAAGGATCATTTGCGTGCCCAAACTATTTGCCAAAAAGCATTTACGCCGGCATCCTGGCCGGTCCGCTGTTCCGCGTGGGGGTAATCCCCGGCCGCCAAAGCCGCGTTCCATGGTGTCGGTCAATCCGCGACCTGTGGCCATCAATATGCCTGGCGGGAAACGCCTTGTTACAACTTTGGTGCGCCCAAAGGGCGAGTCGCGATCGGTGCCGGCCCATTCGGTTATTGTGCTGGTGGGGAAATCCGGTCGGCGGATTCCTTGGAAGCCCGGCACGCAATATACCGGCGGCGCAATGTGGCATTCAGATGTCCGCGGTAATCTGTTTGGCTATGATTTCCGCCACCCCGGGCAGGTTTATATCTGCCGGCTGAACGGCGAACATGTGGCCAAATTGTACCTGAGCCTGTTGCGCAAGAATATACTTAAGCCCGTGTTTTTCCGCACCAGTTCGCGCGGCATCCGGTACATTGCCGCCAATGGTCTGCGCAAGACGCTGACCTGGAGCGCTGTGGAAAGAAACCTGCGGCGGCGGCGTGGGACGCCCTACGCCCGCAATGCCATGCGCTGGCTGACGGGCGGCCAAAGCCGTTAATTTTTCTTCAGTTCCAATGTTCCCGGCTAAGCGGCCCTATGCGTTTGGTCAAACCCCGGTAGAATACCCTTCCCGGGCAAGGGGCGGCTTTGTCCGGCTGTGAAACGTGTTCCATGGTGCGCCATGCTGCGTGAACTCCATATTTCCAATCTGGCCGTTATTGCCGATGCCAATGTGGAATTAAGTCCCGGATTGAATTGTTTCACCGGCCAGACCGGCGCGGGAAAATCCCTGGTTCTGGGCGCATTGGAATTGCTGCTGGCCTTGCGTTCGCCACAGAATATGCTGCGCAGCGGCAGCCAGGAGGCTCGCGTGACCGGCGTGTTCCATCTGGCCAGCCCGAAATTACGTCAGACCGTGGCCGATCTTACTGATCTTCCTCTGGCCGATGAACCGGACATGATTCTCGCACGCCGAATTCATGACAGCGGCCGCACCAGCGCATCGGTCAATGGGCATCCATTAAACGGGGCGATGCTTAAAAGCATTGGCGAAACACTCGCGGACATCCACGGCCAGCACGATGCGCAGTATCTGTTGAAGCCGGGCAATCAGTTGGCCATGCTCGATGATTTTGCCGGCTGCTCTGATTTGGCGGATAACTTCCGCGCGCTTCACCGCCAGCGCCGGGAAATTCAGGACCGGTTGCATCAATTGGCCGCTTCGGAATCTCTGCGTCGTCAGCAGTTGGATCTTTTTGAATTTCAGGCGGCCGAAATTGATGAAGCCGCATTCACCATTGGCGAACAGGAGAATCTGGAGAATCGACACCGGCTTTTGTCCAACATGGAAAAAATAAAGCGACAGGCCGCTGCCGCCTATGAAGCCCTGTACGATCAGGAAGGCGCTGTGGTGGGGCGGTTAAAGGCAATAACCGGCATTCTGCTGGACGCTGCCGAGCTAGCCGGCGAAATTTCTCCCATCGCCGCGCAGGTGCGTGATGCCGCCGTAAGCCTGGACGACGCCGCCTTCGCCCTTCGGCACATGATGGACCGTCTGGAACTGGATCCTGATGAACTGGCACGGGTGGCTGAGCGGTTGAATCTGCTGAATCGGCTTCTGAATAAATACTGCGGTTCCGGCGGGTCCCTGACCGACCTGATGCAGTATCGTGTCGCGATCGGCGAAGATATTTCCCGCCTGCAGGCCGCCGATCAGGATTCGACCCAGAATCGCCAGCAGGTGGTCGAACTGGAACACCAACTAAGCGCAGTGGGGGCGCGGCTTGCCGCCAAAAGGCGTGCCGGTGCGGACAAGCTTGTCGGGCTGGTGCAGGGCCACCTGACCGAATTGGGTATGAAGGAAGCCCGCCTGCAACTGCATTTCCAGCCTGCGGCAAACGATGCCGCGCGGCTCGCGGCGAGCGATGGCGTTCTGGACAGTTTTCCCCTGCCCACCGGCTTGGAAATTGTGGATATTCTTATTGCTCCCAACCCTGGCCAGGAGCCAAGGCCGCTGCGTAAAATAGCCAGCGGCGGTGAGCTTTCCCGCGTCATGCTTGCCATTAAATCCATTATGGCCCAGCCCGACCGCGTCAGTGTGCTGGTCTTTGACGAAATTGACGCCAATGTCGGCGGCCGCATGGGCACCGTGCTTGGTGAGAAACTGCGGGCCTTGGCCCGGCATCATCAGGTATTGTGCATCACCCATTTACCGCAAATTGCTGCATTTGCCGACCGACATATCCGTATTCGTAAAATTGTTGAAAATGGAGAAAGCTTCACCACTGTTGAACCCTTGGAGGGAGAAGACCGCATTCATGAACTCGCGGAAATGATTTCCGGCAAGCAGATCACGGAAACATCGCTGGCCCAGGCCCGTGAACTGCTGGCCGTGGCGGGCAACGTTCCAGCCGGGGTCGCCAGCAGGCCGGCGAGCGCAGTAAAGACCGCGACTTCTCCCAATATCGGGCACCGCAAAAAGGCCGCCAGCCGCCGCGGCTCGCATTAAATGTGGCTGGCGCGGTCTTGAATTCGTGAGCAATTGGCGCTTGGCATTTTACCTGCCATAAGCCGCCCAATTCGGGCGGTAGGGCATCTCCAAAGGAACACTGGCCTCTGTCTGAGTTGTGCGGCTTATGGGCGCGGTGGATTGGATTTAATCTTATTCGTATCAAGTGTGACCGCGCCATGCCGGGCCAGGGCGCCGCCATCCTGAATTGACGCACTGTTCATTATGATAATATCCGTGGTGGCAAGAATGGTGCCTTCAAATGCGCTGTCCGCCCCAAGGGTGGCCGAACTTCCCACCTGCCAGAACACAAAATTCCTTGGCTCAGATCCATTGCCACGGTTAATGGAAATAACGGCTGATTTGGTGCCGGTGGTCAGAGTTGTCCCGATCTGAAATACAAACTGGGCTTTTTTATTGCCTTGGCAGTCAAGTGTGAGTATCCCGTTGAGAGTTGCCAACGACGAAAAATAATATACCCCGGGCAGCAGCGTTAACCCGCCCAGGTCCTGGCCGCTTAAATCGTGGGTCGGTTTCATCCCCTGAACCGCTTTGTAAGCGGCGGTAAGATCAATATGCGCTTTGCGGGCGACATCATCGGCCATTCGCTTGGCATGGGGCGATAAGACAATACCCGGCGGGAAGCCGGTGATATCCTCGCTGTGACTGGTTCCCACATGGCCTCCATGCACCGCGGTATCGCCGGTATTCGTGACCGCGGTACCGCCCAACACCGCAAAATTGGCGGCGGAATCTAAAATAAATTGAACCGGCGCGTGCAGCGGAAGCGTGCCCAACGGTGCAACCACCAGCATAACAAGTGTTTTATTTACCATGGCCAATTCTCCTTTTTCACACACCGCCGCGTGGGGATGTGCGAATATGGCGCGACTGATCTTCGGTTGGGCATCGTGGAGAACGAGCTAAAGGAAAGCTGGATTCCGGGTGGGCGTCGGGGCGACTCATGCCAAGGTTTCTAAACCAACCCGCGCGAGCCGTGCGACTTCAAGCGGCCATGCTCTAGCACACTTGAATTATCAGTATAGCAGCAATTGGCGTACCGTGGTGGATTTGGTTAATTATTTTTAAAGATAGGCGGGCGGCTATCACACAGCCGGACACATAAACCGGTCAATATCAGGAAAGTCCGGATATACCTGACTTTAGTTTCTGCAAAGCCGGGGTGCTTATTGTCCGGGAATCGTCAATTTTGCCCAATTCATTCGAATTATGTCCGGCGGCTGCGCCAGCGTGTCGTAAGTGTGTAAATTCCCACCAGGCCCGCCCCGGCCAACACAAGTGTTGCTGTGGCTGGCTGGCCAACTGCCGCCGGCCCGGTATTGATATTGCTGCTGGCGCAGTTACTGATGGTGTTGGCATCCAGTGTTACCGCGCCATTGCGTGCCAGAGCGCTGCCGTCGGTAATTGTGGCACCAGTATTCAACGTAATGCTGGTTAGCGCAAGAATATGTCCTTCAAATGCGGTTCCTGTGCCCAGCGTGGCGGAACTACCCACCTGCCAGAACACATTGCAATCTGGTGTTGAACCGGAATTCAGAACCACAACCGAAGCGTTGCTGGCCGTGGTCAGCGTGCTGCCTATCTGAAAAACAAACTGCGCGGCCGAATTGCCCTGGTCATTAAGCGTCAGTGTTCCAGTAAGGCCCGCAGACGAAGAGAAAAAGTAGGTGCCCGCCGTTAGTGTTAATCCGCCCAGGTTCGTTCCTGTCAGATTCTGCGTGGGGGCTAAACCTGCGCATGCATTGTAGGCCGTTGTTAAATCACTCTGAGCCTGACTGGCGACTGCATTGGCGGAGTCCAGTGTGTATGGAGATGTCACACTTCCCGGCGGAAAGCCGGTAATCGCCGTGCCCGGACTTACTCCCACATTTCCCCCATCTATAACCGTGTTACCTGTATTGGTCACGGTTGATCCGGCCAATACCGCGAAATTTCCCGCCGTGCCCAGCACCACGGCGGCTGGTACCGCCGCCGGGGAAACTGTTAATATCACCAACGCGGAAAAAATGATAGTCTTGGTAAACATTGGTCGCCTCCATTTACTTTTGTCGCCGGGTGGCGATACCAAAAGGTCGCATTTAAATAAAAAGCTGGAAGCCCTATAATTAGCCCGCCCCGCTTTTATATGTCCCAGCCATCCCGTTGAGATTGCCGAAATGATGACTAATCTCGATTACTATGTGTATGCAAACCATGTGCCGTGTTGGGTAAATCATTAAGTTGACTGAATTCATAAAAGTTCTTGCGATCTTGGGGCTGCTTGCCGAGATTCAGTTACAGATGCGACGCAGAGGGGGCGGCAATAACGCCGCCGCCGGACATAATGTCGCGGACATTTTGTCCCAGTCGGTTGGCGAATTGCGTAAACAGGCAGAAAATTGCTGGCCAAATAATATTATTGCCAAAGGTATGGATATTGCATGGTAGTACGTGGGGTTGTTCACGATTTTATTAATTGCGTCCCATTTTTTACCTGCGCAGAGCGTTCGGGTTGGGCGTCAGCCGCGTTCGCCAAGTCTCATTGGCTTGCTTGTAGGTGCAAAAAGACAAGATTGACCGCGGCTCGGTTGGCCAAAAAAGGGACAGGGACGTTCCGCCCTTTCGGTCGGAACGTCCCCGTTTACACCTGTGCCCCACTCGTGCTGCCCCACTGGCATTTGCCGCCCCACACCACGGACACTTTACCACTTTTTTAACAGGTATCTACGATCTATGCGATTCCAGGAATCGCGCACGGCCTGTCTGGCCGTATCCCAGTTTAATGTGGATTTACCCCTATGTGCCGCCCAGTCCCGTATCAAAATCAGTTCAACTTCCGCGAATAGGCGGGGATCATAAAACACCCGCGCTTCCCAGCCATATTGGTAGGCCGGGGCGTATTCTTCGTACGACACACCGGCCCTGACGTATGGACGTGAGTAATATGTCGACCGCCAGAACCCATGTTCTACGACCGGGTCAAGTTCATTTATCGGGTCTTCGTTCATCTGGTCACCGCCTCGGTTTGGATGTTGCGCCTCGTCGGTTGTCTTAGGTACTGATAGCGGATCGGCTGAACTGAATTTCGGAATGGCTCTCTCAAAATTGACATCATGCAGCGTCATGGTTCGACTTCTCCAATCATTCCTGCGGCATATCCATTGGCTGCCCGCCTAGTGCAGCAACACAGAATTCACTGAAGAAATTTCGGGAAACTTCCTCATGCCGGTTGTTGTATGCAATTGGTGTGCCGCTTTTCAAATCAAGTGCGTACCAAGGCCAATTTTCATGGCATGCTGGCGGCGCGAAATGGCTCATGTGGTGCATAAATCTGGCCGCAAACGATCGCATGGCATATTTATGCCCGATTGTGCCGTTGGGCAGTTCGCCTGTAGCAGATCACATGCTGCCGTTGCCTGTCAGCCCGTTCTGACCGAACAACTCGCCAAAATGTCGCGGACATTTTGGCATTGCCGGCGCGTTTTGGATTAAGAAAGCCGAAAAATGGCCTGTTTGGCTGATAAACAGGCCATTTTCCCGTCGGCATTGCAATTGCAATAACAATAGTGCGCCTGCAGGTGGCAGGTATGTTGCCTTGCTTTGCGCTGGGGCGCGGAAGGCCATGCTGGCATTTGTCGAATGACTTATCGGGGATTCAATATGCCTGAACCAATGCGGCAATCGGAAAGCGGGTCGGCCGTCCCGGCTATTTTATCTCCGACTGGTGATCACGCCGTGAAAACGCTTGAATCGCTGCACCGGTATATGTTGCTTGTCGCACAACATCTGGAGGAAAATGTGCACCGCATATCCATGCCGGCCCGCGGCCGGGAAGGGCCGCCTTTCGGCGAGACGCTGGACCGCATTATCCGCAAATGTGTTCATGACCTGCAATCCCTGACGCATTCCATGGCGGGAGAACTCGCGCAACGCGCGGCTCTTGAACAGCAGTTGCTGGCCACCCAGACCGTTGCCGAGCAATATCGGCAGATGGCCTTTCATGATCCGGTGACCGCGTTGCCCAACCGCATTCTGCTGCACGACCGGCTGGATATCGCCCTGGCCCAGGCCAGGCGACATAAACGTTCGTTTGCGGTTCTATTTATAGACATTGATAAATTCAAATATATAAATGATACGTTCGGACATGCCGCCGGCGATACCATTCTGCGGCTGATTGCCGACAAGCTGCGGGGCTGTATGCGAACCGAGGACACCGTAAGCCGCGCCGGCGGGGATGAATTTCTCTGCCTCCTGATGGAAGTCAAAAACCAAGACGCGGTAAAATCTGTCGCCGAGTGCATGTTCGCCCAAATCGCCCAGGCTGCGGGTACCGTTGGCTTTAATATCGCGGTGAAACTCAGTGTTGGCTGTGCCATGTGCCCGCTGGATGGCGTAACCCCCGAAATCCTTTTGCGAAACGCCGACAAGGCCATGTACCGCGCTAAGAGGGCCGGGACAGGCCTGGCCTTTTGTGATGACCATGCCGCGGATATTGATAACACATGGAAGGACAACTCCATCTCTTCGTCAGCCATGAGAATGCCCACAAGTTATCGCTGTTGAAAAGCCGGGGCGCCCAAACTGCGGTCCTTAAACTGATGTGCGTAAGCTGACGTGCATAAACTGGGGGTCGGGCGTCTCGCCCGATATCGCAATTGAATAAGGAGACCTTAATTTGAGGTCCTTAAACTGATATGTTTAAACTGATATGTTTAAACTGATGTGTTGAAGCTGATGTGCTTAAGCTGGGGGTCGGGCGTCTCGCCCGACATGTCATCCCCACCGGCGGCCAGGATGGCCGCCCCCCACGAAGACTGTTTACAATCCGCAAGCAAATGGCGACAAGGCGCGCCACCAGATCGCCCTCACCCACGCCAAGATTTACCTCTCGCCCGATATCGCAATTGAATAATGAGACGTTAATTTGAGGACCTTAAACTGATGTGCCTAAGCGGATGTGTTTAAGCTGATGTTCTTAAGCTGATGTGTTTAAGCGGATGTGTTTAAATTGGGGGTCGTGCGTCTCGCCCGACACGTCATCCTCACCGGCGGCCAGGATGGCCGCCCCCCACGAAGACTGTTTACAATCCGCAAGCAAATGGCGACAAGTCGCGCCACCAGATCGCCCTCACCCACGCCAAGATGAAGTCTCGCCCGATATCGCAATTGAATAAGGAGACGTTAATTTGAGGTCCTTAAACTGATATGTCTAAACTGATGTGCGTAAACTGATATGCTTAAACTGATGTGTTTAATCTGGGGGTCGGGCGTCTCGCCCGACACGTCATCCCCACCGGCGGCCAGGATGGCCGCCCCCCAGGAAGACTGTTTACAATCCGCAAGCAAATGGCGACAAGTCGCGCCACCAGATCGACCTCACCCACGCCAAGATGTACATCTCGTCCGATATCGCAATTGAATAATGAGACGTTAATTTGAGGTCCTTAAACTGATGTGCCTAAGCGGATGTGTTTAAGCTGATGTTCTTAAGCTGATGTGTTTAAGCTGATGTGCTTAAGCTGGGGGTCGGGCGTCTCGCCCGACATGTCATCCCCACCGGCGGCCAGGATGGCCGCCCCCCAGGAAGACTGTTTACAATCCGCAAGCAAATGGCGACAAGTCGCGCCACCAGATCGCCCTCACCCACGCCAAGATGGACACCTCGCCCGACATGTCATCCCCACCGGCGGCCAGGATGGCCGCCCCCCACGAAGACTGTTTACAATCCGCAAGCAAAGCGCGATAAAAAGCGTCATCGCGTCGCAAGTCGCCACTTTGACCCGGCCATTATGGCCCGGCCGTCAGGCGCGGCCCGCCGCTTAACAAAAAACGCCGCTTTGGCCCAAAAAATATGTGGCACATGAATTGCTTAATATACTGGCGTGGTTTTAAATTGACCACGGGTGGGGAACAAAACTGAAAGGCGTGTACTCATGGGTTTGATTTTGCTTGTTGTATTGGTCCTGATCATGCTTAGTGTGCTTCCCACGTGGGGTTACAGTCGTCAATGGGGTTATGGCCCGACTGGTGGTCTGGGTGTCATTCTTCTAATCGTCATTGTGCTGGTATTAATGGGTGTTATTCCCGGTAGATTTTAAATATCATCGCGCGTCGCCTTCAAGAAATAGCCGTATTTAGTGTCGGAACGCATTAAAAAGCGCGGAGTGTGGAACAAAATATTCCCGAGGTTTCTCTCATGCGGGCGGGCGGTGCACCCCGCGCACATGGGCTGGATGTCGGCGAATTTCCCGGAAAATTGCCCGGTTTCAATTGGTCTGTCCAATAACGGGCGAATTTTCCAAAGTGGTTTGATGTGCGTGGCCTTCAGATTAATCTGACCTGCCGCGATATCAAATAGTATTTAAGGAGACATGAAAATGTTTCGTAAAAACATCACAACGTGGTTGTCCGCCGGAGCTGTCGCTTCGCTGGCCTTATCCGGCGCCGTTTCCGCGGTGCAGGCTCAGCCGGTTATTGAGTACAGCCTGAACAATGGCGCCACCTTCACCAGTCTGGCTAATCCCAGCGCCATCAACACCATCGTGGATGGTTCGATCGGCGCATTTACCGTCACCAGTCTTTCGGCCCTGGCGGTGAACAACAGCAGTCTTGCTAATTTGAATCTCGGAATGGCCAGCATCAGTTTTGCCGCCACTCCTGGTTCAACCGTCAGCAATGTCAATATTCTGTTCCAGGCCAGCGCTACCGGATTCACTTATGATCCCGTCGGCGTGAATTTCCTGGAATCAGCGGGTTCGGCCACCCTGCTTCATGTGGCGTCATCCACTGGCGATTCCCTTTCACTTAAGGGTGGGTCGGACACGGGTAATAATCTCTTTACCTTCACCACCACATCCAACCCGGTCGGGAGTCCGTTTGTATTCGCTGGTTCCACCTCTTCAGGAACCGAAAGTTCCAGTTTTGGAATTGACCCTGTGCCGAATCCAAGCATTAATTCCACGGGCTATTCGCTGACCACCACATTGGATTTTACCAGCTTTTACGTGGGTGATATTTATAACAATCCGTCATCCACAGTCACCGTCTCCAATACCGAGCCGCTTTCGGCAGGCGCCGCGCCACTGCCCGCGACCGGTCTTCTGACCCTGGTGGGGGGAATCGCCATGATTGGCGGAGTGGCGATCCGTCGCCGCCTGAAGGTCTAAGCCTCTTAGGCCCTGTTAAACAAACTGTCTCTTCCCCAAGGCGGGGTGGCCACTGTGGGGCTCCCCGCCTTTTTTTCGCGCCGATAAAGCACTGCGCACTCTTGGTTCAGGAATCCCGGCTGAACGTCCGCAAAAATTGCGCCCCGCCAATAGCCGCCCGCAAACCGCCAACCCCATTCCAGGCTCAATTATGCAGACTGGCGTAAATTAAGGGTGGCCCGCGCGAAAAACGGCTCATGCGCAAACCGGGTGTCGGGCGTCTGGCCCGACGAATTGTTCCCACCGGCGGCCAGGATGGCCGCTCCCGTCAAGACTGTTTACAACCCGCAAGCAAATAATGACAAGACGCGCCACCAGCTCAACAGCGTTCACACATTAACCTACGCCTTCCCCGACGGTTGCAATTCAATTGGCCAGGCATCAACTCCGGCGGCTACGAATGGCCGCCCGTCAAGAATATTTGCCGTCAGCAAGTGGTTTGTGATATGACACGTCTGGTGATCAAACCCAGTGCGCTTTGCCATGAAATTGTTCAGTCAATAAGTCCGGTTATGCGGGGGAATGCGGCGTTCGGGAATCTGCGGCGGTGGCACGGTTTATATCCGTGCGAAGCAGCACCAACGAAGGTGTTTCCTGGCGTCCCAGCTTGCGCTGCAACGTTCGCACGCTGATGCCAATTGCGTGGGCCGCGCGCGTTTTATTATTGTGGTGCCGCTGCATGGCCGCTTGTATGGCCAATTGTTCAAGTTGCGCCAGTGTCAGAAGTGGCTCATCTTCGTTCGTGGAAATATAACTGGAAATTATCGTCGGCGGGACAACCGGTGCAAGGCCCCGCTGTGTCGGGGCTATCGCCAGCGCCCCGGATGCGTCTTGTATGGCCGGCGGCAGGTCCTTCAGACTGATGACCGTATTGTCGCGGTCTGACAGCACCATTGCGCGCTCTATCACGTTCAGCAGTTCTCTTACGTTTCCGGGCCAGTGATAGCGTTGCAGGGCCTCCATCGCCGGGATGGAGATGGAATCAATCGGTGTGGCGATATTCCGCAGATTCACATGCTCAATAAAATAGCGCACCAGCAGTGGTATATCATCAAGGCGAGCCCGCAGGGGCGGTACACGGATGGTGATGATGTTCAGGCGATAATATAAATCTTCACGAAATAAGCCTTCCCGTACCATATTTGGCAAATCTCGGCTCGTGGCCGCAATCACGCGCGTATTTACCTTGATCTCGCGATGGCCGCCCAGCGGGGTGACAATTCTATTTTCCAGAATTCGCAGAAGCTTCGCCTGAAGAGACAATGCGCAATCGCCAATCTCATCAATAAAAAGTGTGCCGCCGCTGGCCGCCTCAAACCGCCCGATTCGCGAACCGACCGATCCGGAAAAGGCCCCCTTGTCGTATCCGAATAATTCACTTTCCACCAGCGTTTCCGGCATGGCCGCACAGTTTAAAGCAATAAACGGTCCCGTTTTTCTCTGCGAATTCCGGTGAATGGCCTGCGCCACCAGGTCCTTACCTGTGCCCGATTCGCCAAGAATAAGGACTGTGCTGAACGCCCGTGAAGACCGGGCAATCAAATCAAAAACATCCCGCATGAGCTGGGATTGACCAATGATATGGTCATTGACACCATCGCCAATTTCCGGCGTGGGGGGCTTCTGTTCGTTCTGGCACGCATGAATCAGGTCCATCAGGCGGGACAGCATCAGCTTTGCATCGGTTACATTTTGCAGATCATCAAATGTGCCCGTGTTAATGGTTTCAATCAGGGATTTCACGGATTCGGTTTCATGAATAACCGGCAAAGGTGTGTTCGGAAAATAATTTCGCCAGTGCTTAATCAGGTCCAGACGCGATATGTCTCCGGATATAACCCCAGCCACAACGCAATCAATGCCCTCGCCCACAAAACTCAGCGCCTTTTCCGCGGAATCCGTGGTTTTGACAACATAACCCGCGTTGGTCAGCAACTGTTCCAGCGCGGCACGCTGGCTCGGATTGTCTTCAATCACCAGTATTTCATATTGATCAGTTTGATCACTTTTTTGAGAAGTCATTCCAATGGCTCCAAATCCGGACGCCAGCGCCCACTTATTTCCTGGGAGTCGGCCAACTGTGCCCCCCCATCGCAGAATTTGCCACCTGCCAGCCTGTTCTTAACCACAACTAAGGATAGCGGTATGCGCCTGGTAAAGCAAACCAAAATCGGGCCAGTCCCATGCCGCTGCCGCGCGACCGCGGCCGCCAATGCGCATGACCTTGCGAGCCAAGCCAATCCCGTCCGCTCTGTCGTGCCCGATTCCCCTTCGTTGCTGACCGGGTCTGGTAAAGAAATTGTCGCCGTCCTGGCCGCCGGGCAGAAGGCACGCGCATATGCAACTCACGCCGATGCGCTGGGCATGTTATTTGGCGAGGGGGCTTGAATCCGGCCTGGGGGAGGGTGGAGCGGAATCTGTGGTGCAGGATTGACAGGATTGCCACGATAGCGTGAAGGCGGCCCATGTCCGACGGAAAAGGAATGCCCATGTTTAGGAACGCTTCAGCAAATGCGACCCCTGTTTTCGGCCCCTGGCCCGACCACCTTTAAATGCCTATGCCGACGACCACCATCGGTACCGCCGGACTGCTTCTCCCCTGACGAATAAGATCGTAAAGGCCGCCTTCGTAATATCCGACGCCCGAGGACATCTGTGATTGAAAGTGTTTTATTGGAAGTATTTCGATGCCTACATCAATGACGTCGCCCACGAAAAAAGCCATATGCTTTACAAACATGTCGTAAGCCACAAAAGAATATTTGCCAAATTGTATTTCCAGGGCGATGCGATCCTTCACGAAATCGGTCTGATTGTAGGATTTAATAGGTGTTTTGCTGGCCTTCTCGATCTCGTGTTTTTGCTGATCCGGCTGTAAAGTCAACGTCCGGCGAATAAGCTGATGATCAGATGTGACCCAATAATAAGTGCGGGATTCCTTCCAGCCAAGCGGGCCGAGTGCTCTTGTAAAAGCGCTGTTCATGGCGACGGGGCTGTAAAGCGTTCGCCCTCTCATGGTTTTCTCACGGGAGATTTTCGTACGGCATTTCTCGGCGTCAATACCTTCGATGACCTCTTCAACTTCTTTCCACAATTCCGGTTTGTGAACCAAGATATGTTCATGACCGTTAAGATGCGAATAAAGCGCGTGAATCTTCACGATTGGCCCCCGCTGGGCAAGGTGGGGTCGTAAATCGGCCTGTCCATCGGACGAGTTTTAAGCAGACCGGCACGCAGAGACTCAACGCGGTTCTGGGCAATTTGAACATAACGCGGATCAATATCGCACCCCACGCCATCGCGGCCGTTTTTAATTGCCGCTATTACGCTGGTTCCCGCGCCCATATAAGGGTCGAAGACCGTTTGGCCCGCCCTGGTCATGGAAAGCACCAATCGTTCCACCAGTTCAACCGGAAATTGGCACGGGTGTGCGGTTTTTTCCACATGGTTTGCCTTTACATTTGGTATCAACCACACATCTCCCGGATTTTTACCCAACGGATTGCAGGAGAACTGCCCGGCCCGCGGACCTTTGAAATATTTCTTTCCCGGATATTTCGACGGTACCCGAATCGGATCCAGATCGAATACATAATCATCCGATTTGGTGAACCACAGGATCACTTCGTAGCGTCCGGAAAATCGCTTGGTGCAATGCAATCCGTGCGCAAAATGCCAGACAATGCGATTTCGCAGCATCAGGCCATGTTTTTTGAAAATTGGGTATAGCACAACGTCCAGCGGAACAACTTCGCGTTCCAGACTGATGTGATTGCCGACCTGCCAGCAAATTGAGCCATTCGGACGCAGGAGGCGAACGCATTCCGCGATAACTTGTTCCTGCGATTGAATATAGCCGCCCAGACTGTTGCGCCGCTCATATTCTTTGCCAATATTATACGGTGGTGAGGTAATGATTAACTGTGCCAGGGCATCGGGCAGAGTCGCCATAAATTTAAGGTTATCCTGACAGGCGATGGTTGCGTCGCCTAATTTCAGGGAATCGGCGGAGGGGTTATGGTCGTACGAAGAGAAGAGTGTAGGCGTCATAATACGAACCGCTCCATTGTATGACTTGATTGAAATATACCATAGAGGACCAATTTTCGCACCAGTCGCTGATTTTCCGCGGACCGGCAAGAAATTATATGCAAACGTCAGGCGACGCGCTGCGAAAAGAGAAGCAATGCCCGATACATCAAAGGGCAGGCTGATTTATAAGTCCGCCGCCAGTGGCCGCTCCAGAAATTGCACAAGCCGGGTCGTATGGCAAATAAGAGGCTGCCGCGCAAAACGGCTGATCAAATCGCCGCAGGCGTCAAATTATTTTTTTCCTATTCCGTCCACTAGCGTTTGCACGATGTCGCGGGCAATTTCCAGTGGATCGCGCTCCCCGGCGCAGGGCCGGCCGTGCGAAAAGTTCAGCACCTTGTTGGCATAACCATTCACCAGGCACCACCAGGCCAGCACCAGCATATCGGAGTCTCCCGCACGGATTTCGCCGGCCTTCTGGCCCTGCCGGACGGTTTCCAGAAGCAGCATACGGCCATTGGCGGATGCCGCCTCCACCGGGGACGTCGGCGTTCCGCCACAGCAGCCATCGCGGGATTTCCGCAATTCCGGCCGGTGCATCAGACGGAATTCCGCCGGGTGTTCAATCGCAAAGCGAACAAATTCCACCCCCATGGCAATTAATTTATCCAGAGAATTGCCGCGCGTTTTATGCTGCTGAAGGCGCATTGCGTCTATCATCGCGGTGATGCAGGAAACAGTGGCGGCTTCCAGAATCGCGCCTTTGTCGCGGAAATGGTGGTATGGCGCGTTGTGGCTTACTCCCGCCTGCTGGGCCACACGGCGAATGGTCAGGCCATCCGGACCGCGTTTGTCCACGATTTTAATCGCGGCTGAAACCAGCTCGGCGCGCAGGTTTCCATGGTGATAGCCGCGGGCAATTTCCGGCGATTTGCGGGCCTTGGATCGCCGGGAGTGCTTAGGCATAACTGTTAATCTTGACATAGTCTAAATTGTAGCCTATCTTGACAGTGTCAACAAGGATGGTCGTCGCGGAAAGCCGTGAAATGTGTTTGCCGGCTGCGTCGATCAATCCGGTTACGGCGATGCCCAACCGGATTGCCTGGCGGGGTGTTGAACCCGACCCCGACATGTTGTCCCCGAGATCAGGACAGTTATGGAAAATGTTTCCCTATCGCCCCAATGCCGACCAGAAAATCCGGATCGTCAACCGGGCCGCGCCTTTTGGCGGGGCTTGGTTCCCTGCGCCCTGCTGATTGGTCTGGGGATGGCCGGTTGTTCCTTTGAACCGCCATTGCATGTCCCCCCCGCGCCGCAAGTGCATGCCTATACCGCCGGCAAACCCGTCCGCGGAACTGTCGCGGTCAAGGGCGTGGGCCAGGCCGGTGCGGGGCAGCGGTTCGCCTATGGAAAAAAAATCCGGCGCACCTGGTGGAGACTTCTGAAATCAAAACAGATAAACGCATTAATCAAACGGGCGGTCGCCCACAGCCCCACCATCACTCAGGCACTGGCCACCCTGCAAGAGGCGCACCAGAACACGAAAGCCATTGATGGTGAAGGCTGGCCGCAGGTGTCGCTGACCGGAGGCGGCGACCGTCAGCGATTCAGCGGCGCGCAATTCGGTGGTCCGACCCGCAGCTTCAGTCTGTACACCGGGCAGGTGAATGTCAGTTACACGCCGGACCTGTTCGGTTTGAACAAACTTGCCCGTCATCAGACCCGCGCCCTGGAGGATGCCCAGCGGTTTAATCTGCAGGAGGCATATCTAACGCTGGAGGGAAACACTGTTTCCGATGCCATATTAATGGCCTCGTATGAAGCGCAAATACGGACCACCCGCAAGCTTGTTACGATTCAGCGGAATATTCTCAAGTTGATTGCGCAACAGTACAAGCTTGGCGCAGTAACATATTTAGACGTGTTAAATCAACGGACATTGCTGGAAACCACAAAAGCCAGGTTGCCCCCGTTGAAACAATCGCTTGCCGCAGTGCGCCATGCTCTGGCGGTTCTGGTGGGAACGATCCCTTCCCAGGCCGGATTGCCCTCCATTCGCCTGAAATCATTGAAACTGCCGATGATGATCCCCGTCTCGCTGCCGTCGGTTCTGACGCGCAATCGGCCGGATATTAAACTTGCCGAGGCCGAGCTTCGCGCTGACAACGCCTCCATCGGCGTGGCCATTGCCAAAATGTACCCCACCGTTCAACTCACCGGCGACCTGGGGTTTGAAAATGGACGCATTCCCGACTTTTTCAATGCCTCAAGCCTGATCTGGGATGTTGCCGCCAATGCCAGCGTGACGCTGTTTGACGGCGGCACACTTATTGCCAACAAGCGGGCGGCCCAGGCGGCCCTTCGGGCGCAGATTGCCGCCTATCAATCCACTGTCCTGGCCGCTTTTCAACAGGTTGCCGATGCGCTGCGGGCGATACAGAATGATGCAACGTCGCTGAAGTTCAATCAGTCCGCATATATCAGCGCGGGCCAGGCATTCGTTCTGGCCCGCAGACAATACCGCGCCGGTGCCATTGATTATCTTTCCCTGCTTAACACCCAGACGCAATTCCAACAGTCCGAACTTGGCGTTGTAACCGCCGAAGCTCAGCGCTATCGGGATACCGCCGCGCTGTTTGTGGCGTTGGGCGGTGGCTGGTGGCCGAAGCAATATTCCCGCCAAAAGCAGGCCGTTGCGCCGGCGCGGACCCGCCCCGCAGCGGCAAAGCCGACGAATAAGTCCAATCAAGTGAATGCGATTCCATAAAGCCTCACCCATTTAAGGATTTGTCATCATGTTCAAACGTCTGTTTCTTGCCATATTTCTGCTGGTTATAATTGGCGGATTGCTGGTGGCTATTTTTGGTTTTAAGGCATTTATAAACCGGAAAATAGCCAACGTCATGGCGCATCTGCCGGTGCCCCCCGTGACGGTTTCCACCGCCAAGGCCGGTAATGCTTCCTGGCCGGTGAATCTGTCTGCGGTAGGTTCACTAACCGCGGTGCAAAGTGTGGATTTAACCGCACAAATATCGGGCAATGTGACGGGAATCTATTTTCATTCCGGCAAGGAAGTCAAGCCGGGGCAATTGCTTCTGCAAATTGATAATTCAACCCAATTGGCTCAACTTCGTGTGGACCAGGCGAATCTGGCCCTGGCAAGAACCAATTTGGCCAGAACGATTAAGCTGATCAAGGTTCGCGCCGCTGCGCAATCACAACTTGATACCTATCGGGCCAATGTGGCTACAGCGTTGGCGCAGGTTCAATCGGACAATGCCACTCTGGCCAAACTGGCCATTCGCGCCCCGTTTGCCGGCTATCTGGGGCTGCGGCAAGTCAGTCTGGGGCAGTTTGTCGCACCGGGAACATCCATTGTGACGCTGAATTCGTGGCAGCCGATTTACGCGGTGTTTTCTATTCCGCAGAATAATATTGCCGCTCTGGCAATGGGCCGTAAAGTGACGTTGCGCGTCAACAGTTTTCCCGGACGCGTATTCACGGGAACCATATCAGCGATTTCTTCACAGGTGGATGTGAATTCGCGGAATGTTCAGGTGCAGGCGACGTTTCCCAATAAAATGGAATTGCTTAAACCCGGCATGTTCGGTGATATTTCCGTGGCGACGGGCAAGGTGCTGCACGTGACTGTTGTCCCGGCGCTTGCCGTCGCCTACAGCACATTTGGGGATTATGTCTATGTGGTAAAAAAGACCGGCAAGGGAAAAAAGGTTGTCCTGACCGCCAAACAGATTCTCGTGCATCCTGGATTGCAACGTGGAGATATGGTGGCCATTACTTCCGGCATTAAGGCCGGCCAGACCGTTATAACCGTCGGGCAGATCAAACTTCATCCTGGCGCTGTCATTTTAATTAATAATTCAGTCAAGCCCTGAGCAGGAACAGTTTTCATGAAATTTACCGATATATTTGTCAAACGCTGGGTACTGGCCAGTGCCATTAATCTGATTATTCTCATCATGGGGGTGCGGTCGTGGCTGGGCATGACCGTGCGGGAATACCCGAATATCGTCAATGCGGTCGTCACCGTCACGACGTCTTATCCTGGAGCCAGTCCGGAAATTGTGCAGGGGTTTATTACCGCCCGTCTGGAACAGGCCATCGCGCAGGCGCCGGACATTGACTACATGACCGCGACCAGCGCTGAAAGCACCTCCGCGATAAGCGTGTACATGAAGCTCAATACCAATCCAAGTTCCGCCGTGGCGCAGATTCTGGCCAAGGTTAAACAGGTGGCCAGTCAGTTGCCACCGGAAAGTCAGTCACCGGTCATAAACGAAACCGTGGGAGATTCCCGCGCTCTGATGTATCTGGCGTTTTACAGCAAAACCATGAACCAGCAGCAGATTGTGGATTATCTTCTGCGTGTGGTTCAGCCACAGGTTCAGGCGATTCCGGGCGTAAGCCAGGCGCAAATTCTGCCTCCCGGCACCGGCTCCAGCGGCAACAGCTATGCGGTACGCGTCTGGCTGCATCCAAATAAAATGGCGGCGCTGGGCATTACGGCCGCCGATGTTTCAACCGCCCTGGCCGAAAACAACTATATTTCCGCGGTAGGCCGCATCAAAGGCAAAAACATCGCCAAGGTTATTACCGCGACAACATCGCTGAATAACATAGACCAGTTCCAGAAACTGATTGTCAGCTATGTGAATGGCGCGCCGATTTACCTCAAAGATGTCGCCCGTGTGGAACTTGGTGCCCAAAGCTATAATTCCGCGGTTTATCTTAACGGCATTCCGGCAACCTTCATCGGCATAACTCCCACGCCCGATGCCAACGACTTGACCGTGGCCCACCTGGCCCATGTGCTGTTCCGCCATATTCAAAAATCCGTTCCCAGCGGCATGCACGCAACGATTGGTTACGATGGCAGCATTTACATTACCAAGGCAATTCAGGAAGTGTACCATACCGTGGGCATTACGCTGGGCATTGTGGTGCTGGTGGTGTTCCTGTTTTTAGGCTCGTTGCGCTCCCTGTTGATTCCGATGGTGGCCATACCCCTGTCGGTGTTGGGGGGCGGCATATTCATGGTGGCCGCCGGGTTTTCCGTCAACCTGCTGACCATGCTGGCCGTTATTCTGGCGATCGGTCTGGTGGTGGATGACGCGATTATCATGGTGGAAAACATTCACAGGCATATAGATGAAGGACTGACTCCATTTAATGCGGCCATCAAGGGCGCTCGTGAACTGGCCGGTCCTATTGTGGTTATGTCCACCACTTTGGCGGCGGTGTTTGCGCCCATTGGCTTTATGGGCGGTTTGACCGGCAGTCTGTTTACGGAATTTGCCTTCACGCTGGTTTTCACCGTGCTGGTTTCCATGGTCGTGGCGCTGACGCTTTCTCCCATGATGGGCAGCAAACTGCTTAGACCCAGCAAGGACCACGGGCTGGTGCACACCTTGGACATGCTGTTCGCCGGGCTGCGCCGCATGTACGACGCCTCGCTTGAACTTGTTCTGGAAATTCGCCCCGTGGTTCTGCTTATCGCCGTCGCGATTTTCGTCAGCATTCCGTTCCTGGTGATGGGCGCAAAAAGCGAACTGGCACCCACGGAAGACCAGGGCATTCTCTTCTTCACCGCCACCGGCCCACCCACGGCGACACTGCATTATATGAACGCGTATGCCAAACAGATTCGAAATATCTGCCGCAGCTTTCCGCAGTCGGATAACATATTTCAGGTCAACGGCTTTTCGCCCATCGGGCCGGGGCAAAATGCCCTGATCGGCGGCATGTTGCTCAAACCCTGGGACCAGCGCACAATGACTCAGATGCAGCTTCAGCCCGAACTGCAGAAGAAACTCGCCGGTGTGGCCGGATTGCAGGTCACCTCTTTTGCGCTGCCTTCACTGCCGGGGACGCCTTTGGGATTGCCGATTCAGTTTGTGCTTACTTCCACCAAAGGCTACAAAGACCTCGATCTGGCGGCCAATCATTTAATAGCGAGCGCTTATAAAAGTGGTCAGTTCCTTTTTGTGACCAAAGATCTGCGTTACGATAATCCGCAGATTAAACTGATTATCCATCGCAATATCGCCGCCGCCCTGGGCTTAAACATGACGCAAATCGGCCTGAACCTGGAACCGCTGCTGGGGGGAAACTTTGTCAACCGTTTTGACCTTCAGGGCCGAAGTTACAAGGTCATTCCACAACTTGCCGATCCGCGACGGGCCACATCTCAAATGCTGAACAACTATTACGCCCGCACCGCGTCCGGTGCCATGGTGCCATTTTCGACATTCATTACCATTGACCATGTGGTGCGCCCCGAATTTCTGCCACAGTTTCAACAGCAGAATGCCGTCACGATTCAGGCTTTGCCCAAGCCTGGTGTAAGCATGGGACAGGCGCTGACCTTTCTGAAAAATGAAAAGCAGAAACTTTACCCCACCGGCTACGGAATTGATTACGGTGCGGCTTCCCGGCAATTCATTCAGGAAGGCAGCGGTATTTATATTACCTTCCTGCTGGCTGTGGTGCTGGTATTTCTGCTGATGGCTGCACAGTTTGAAAGCTTCCGTGATCCTCTGATCGTTCTGTTTACGGTTCCCATGTCCATTTTCGGAGCCATTACATTCCTGTTTCTGGGTATCAGCACGCTCAATATTTATACAGAAGTCGGTCTGATTACCCTGATCGGCCTTATTACCAAGCAGGGAATCCTGATTGTTGAATTTGCCAATCGCGTGCAGGAAGAAGAAGGTCTGGACCGTAAGGCGGCGGTTATTAAAGCCTCCAGTGTGCGACTGCGGCCGATTCTGATGACCACCGGGGCCATGGTTTTTGGCGTAGTGCCTCTGCTTATTGCCAGCGGTGCCGGCGCGGTCAGCCGTTTCGACATGGGCCTGATGATTGCCTCGGGGCTTTCCATTGGTTGTCTGTTTTCACTTTATATTATTCCCGTGGCCTACACCTACATTGCCAGTGTCAAGCCGCGCATAACGACGGCCGTAAAGGAATAGTTCGGAGAAAATCGGGCTGATTCGCCCTCCGTTAGGATATTCTACCCAACGATCGCCCGGTCTGAATTCCTGGCACCGCCGCCGGGCCATAGGCTCGCGCCCGCAATCCGCCATGGCCATGCACAAGCATGGTTATGGCAGAATGTCCACCGGCGTGCCCACTGCACAAATCGCGAAAAGCTCCGCCATGTCCGGATTGCATAATGCCACGCAGCCGGCAGTGCCGGTTCGGCCCTCGGCGCAGCCATGAATAAATATTTCGCCGCCCAATGGTGTTTTCCAGACTCGGTCCTGCACGACTGGATCGGTTAAATCCCCTTCGGCCAGGTCCCGTATCAGACGGGTGAATTGATCTAACGTTAAAAGTCCGGTTTCCAGGCCGCGTATGGCGTCTGATTCATTCGGATAATTCAAGCCCAGCGAAAGAAAAAACCGGCTTTCCGGATTGCGAAACACCACACGGAAATGACCCAGTGGCGTTTTCCGATCACCCTCCACTTCCTTGTCCCCGACACAACTGCCGGTAATGCAGGCATAGCGGGCAATCGTGCACCCTGCGCTGATCACTTCCAGCATATGTTGTGATTTGGTCACACGCAATTGAATATCGTTTCGCAAGGTCATGGCTTACCTTCCGGGTGGTGATACCGCTGATCAAAATAATAAACCGGATAAGCGATTAATTCACGCAGCATGGAAAATGGATCGGTCTGCCGCCACTGGTGATTCACACTGGCCACCGTCCAGGCCTGAATGCCGATTTGTGCAAAGGCCAGTCGGGTGCGCGGCAGGTGGTAATCTGAACTGATGGCCACAACGGTTGTAAATCCGCGCTGCCGCATGACTTTTTTCGTATTAAACGCCGTGAACCGGGTATTGTCGCCATGAAAATCCAGAATGATCCGGTCGCGCGGTACCCCGCCCGCCAATGCGATTTTCAGCATGGCGTCCGGCTGATTGTTGCGGGAAACCTTCGGGCCATCCGAAGCCGATCCGCTTAACATGAGATAGCCAATACGATGTTCCTTAAATAATGTCACCCCCGTCAGGGTGCGGTTGCGCATGGATCTGTCGCAAATATCTCCAGGCAGTACCGCGTGTCCGAGTACCACGCCAAGGTCAGCTTTTACTCCGGCCGGTGGCGGATTAGCACGGAATTCAAAGCCAAATACCCATATCATCAGCATCACAAACAGCACGCCAAATGCGCGACCAGGCCCCGTTTGGCGAATCAGCCGTTGTCCCTTTGCCGGTGCCGGCAGCAGGTGGTCAGGTGAAATGAACATGCGGGCCGGGTCAAATCCCAGCCACGCGGCCATGGCCAGCAGCACCAGCAGGCACATCGGCGGGCCTATTTGCAGGTCCCCATGCCGCTGGTGCAGAAGGCGGTAATACCAGAACGTATTGGCCAGCAGTGTCAGCAGAACCAACCAGGAGGGTATCAGCCACAGCCGATTCAGCCAGATACGTCGCTGCACGATATGCTGCGTAACGATCCGTTTGGCGGGGATGTCCAAATTGCGGCTTACGCCCAGACCTACCAGTGAAATCAGCCATCCTATCAGCAGTGGTGTGGCCAGTGGTCCGGCAAAACGCAGATCGATCCAGCGGAAACTCTGACCTGTTAAAATACTGATTCCACCCGCCCAGTAAATTGCCGATTCCAGACAACCGCCCGGCAGCGATGCGGCGGGCCACGCGCCGCGGTGCGGGACCTGATCCTCTGTAATTCGGCCGGTGCTATCAGCCATGGATGATTTTCCATATTCACCACGGTCCGCTTCCGGTCCGTGGCTGCGATCATCAGTTGGCCGCGGCGGCCGCTTCGCCAGCGACACGGATACTGCCCCGCAGGTGAATCTGATCCGACGAACTGCCGAGCATAATATCCACAGTGGCCGGCCGCAGAACAAAATCGTGATCAGCTACATCCCAGTACCGAAGTGCCTCATCGCTGTGCGCAAGTGCCATGCTGACGGTCCGGGTCTGACCGGGCTTCAGATGAACGCGGTCAAAATTCACCAGTTGCAGCCTCGGCCGCTGAACTTTGCCGTCTCGGACATGAATATAAAGCTGGGCGACCGCATCGCCGGCGACCATACCGGTGTTGGTGATATCGCAGGCAATCTGCACGGTGCCGCCGGGCTTCAGCGTGTTGGCGCTGATGTTTAAGTTTGTGAAATCAAATGTGGTGTAGCTCAAGCCATGGCCAAAGGCGTAAAGGGGTCGGCCCTTAAAATACATGTATGTTCGTCCATGTCTAATATTGAAATCGTGGAATCGCGGCAACTGCTTGACGGATTTGAACCAGGTGGTGGAAAGTTTCCCGCCGGGGTTATACGCCCCGAAAATCACATCCGCCAACGCATGGCCCTGCTGTTCTCCCAGAAAAAGGCCGCCCACAATCGCCGGCAGATTTTCCTGTTCCCAGTTCACCGCCACAGGCGCGTTGGACGAAATAACCAGAACAGTCTTTGGATTGGCCGCGAAAACCGCCCGTGCCAGGGCATGTTGCGCGCCCGGCAGGCCGATATCCGTGCGGTCGTGGGCTTCCGCGCCCACCTGCTGGTCGGCACCCACAAACAGCAGAACCGCATCCGCATCCTTCGCGGCTTTCACCTCGGCGGCAAATTCATCCGCATTTTCCGGCCCCGTTACAGTGCAGCCTCTGGCGTATATCACATCCACACCCGGATGCGCCGGCTGCGGTACGGGCGATGCCGGCGTCAGGCTGAAAGACTGCACATTAAACAGATTCGGGTGGTTGCCCGCAAACCGCAGATACACATTATGTTCCCCCTGTATCGGAGAAATTGGCGCGGATACATTCACCCATTTCTGCCAGTGGCCGGTGCCTTTGATGGACAGTTTGCAGACCAGCGGTCCGGTCAGGCTGTCGAGTCGCACTTCCATCGTGCCGCCACTTGTCGCGCTGGCCACCCGTGCGGTGAAGGTGTCGGCACCGGTGAACAGCACGTTGCCATAACTGACCCACGAACCGTTGTTGATATAGCCAATATCCTGGCCGCCTTCAACACATGGTTCGGTTTGCGGGGTCCCGGAAATCTGTAAGAAATCCGCGGCCCGCTTGCTGTAGGATGGTCCGGAGGCGATGCCGAAATGCTCGTAAATTCCGCGCAGTGGTGAAACTCTGAAACTCGGTTGGCCACTGTAATTTCCCAGATGACAGGTATCCGCCATCGGTCCGATGACTGCGAGTTTTCTGATCTGAGATTTCTTCAGAGGCAACATTCCGTTGTCGTTTTTAAACAGCACAATCGACTGTCGCGCTATGTCACGGGCCAGTTCCCTGTGGGCCGGACTTTCCAGGCAGGAAATCGGGATGTTGCTGTACGGAATCTGATCCTGCGGGTCAAAGTTCCCCAGCAGAATGCGGCCGGTGATACTGCGGACCAGCGAATGGTCCAGTGTTTCCTCGCCAATCAGTTCCTTGTTCACCGCCTCCATCAGGTGTCCCGGCATGGTCCCGCCGCAGTTAATGTCGCAACCCGCGTTCACGGCCATGGCGGCCGCCTCCGCATCGGTGGCCACAAAATGGTGTGTCCGGTGAATATCCCCCACAGCATCGCAATCCGACACCACATAGCCGCGGAATCCCCAGCGTCCGCGCAGCAGGTCGGTCAGTAGAAACGGGTTGCCTGTGGTGGGAACGCCGTTCATCGAGTTATAGGAACTCATGAACGTGAAAACTTTACCCCGCGTGACGCAGGCATGAAAGCCGCGGGAGTAATATTCCCAGAAACTGCGTGGGTCCACGCTTTCAGATACTTCCTCGCGGTCTGAATCCGTATCATTCAGAATAAAATGCTTGGCACAGGCGATCGTCTTAAGATATTTATCGTTATCTCCCTGCATGCCATGGATTGTTTGCACCGCCATTTCAGCCACCAGGCACGGGTCTTCACTGTAATTTTCGCCAATGCGGCCCCAGCGGGGGTCGCGCGTGCCCATATTGACAGTGGGTGGCGAAAACATCGCCAGACCCTGGCCGTTCTTCTTGTGCCACGCCCACACTTCATCGCTGACCGCCGTGAAGACCCGCTTGACCAGCGCCCGGTTAAAGGAACAGCCCATCGCCAGCGGCAGGGGAAAACTGGTAATCGGGCCGCCATGAATCAGGCCGTGCAGCGCTTCACTGGCGTAATAATTAAACGCCGGCATGCCCAGTCGTGGTATCGCCGGTACTCCATTGCCGAATTGGCTGATCTTTTCCGCCAGTGTCATGCGGGATACCAGCGAAGCAGCTTTGCGGCGGGCGCTTTGGAAATTGGCCAAGGATATTCCGCCCGTGTCCAGCGCGGTGGATGACGCTTCGCCCGGAAAGTCAACGCCATCCGCGGTGCGGGTCCCCGCCGTCAGGTCGCCGGGGGTCTGGCAGCCCGCCACCGCTGCGGCTGATCCGGCCGCTGCGGCCAGAGCCAGAAAATCACGCCGATTAAGATTTAAACCACGTTCGGATTTTGAAACTTTGGGCATGAGAAATCGTCTCCTGAAATAGGCCTTTTTCTGGAACTGTCATGACATAGCCTGTCGGCCAGCCTGCGCGAATCTTAATTGTAACGAGGCGGACTTTCAAATATTGCCCGTCGCGGCCGGCAACTGCCGTCTAGCCGCTTTTAACGGTAAGGAAAAATATTGCTTCATATAATCGGGTGTGCCGGCTTAAAACGGGTCTCGTGGAGCGGCTTCGGTTGCGGTATGATTCCCGCTGCGGATAGTCCGCCGATGGCAGAAAAATTAAACGCGAGGATTCCCATGGCCGCAATCGTTGAAACAACCCGTGATCTGGCAATAGAACTCGCGTGGCTTCCGCATGGCCGCGGGTTGGACGTTCCCGCTTATCAGACACTGCTTTCCGCCGGTATGGACCTGCAGGCCGCGATCGGCGAACCGGTCGTGCTGGAGCCATTGGATCGCAAGGCGATACCCTGCGGCTTTGTTATGGCATTGCCCGCCGGCTACGAGGCACAGGTACGCGCGCGTTCCGGGTTGGCGTTGAAGCATGGCATAGGCATGCCCAACAGTCCCGGCACGATAGATGCCGACTACCGGGGTGAATTAATGGTGATTCTGATTAACTTCAGCCGCCAGCCCTTTACTATCGCGCGCGGCATGCGTATTGCCCAGATGGTGATCGCCCCGGTGACACGGGCCTCCTGGACCGTGGTGGAGGACCCGGCTGATCTTTCAACAACCCGGCGCGGCACCGGCGGGTTCGGCAGCACGGGGCAATAAATGGCGCGCTTGGCGGGATGCGCCATGTGGCCTGCAGTTTTCAATTTCAGCCGCCGCGGTACAATTCTTTCATGCAATACCTGAAAAAAATCCGATGGCTGAAATTCCTGGCTCTTTCGGCGGTCGCCGCGGGGATCGCTTCGGCCCCGGCGGTCCTGCTGGCTCGCGCCGGCGGAGGCGAAGGTTTTGGTGGCGGCGGATTCGGCGGCGGCGGTGGGGGTGGCGGCAGTGGCAATGGCGGCTCCGCGTTTGTGCAGTTGATTATCTGGCTGCTGATTGTGCACCCGGCCATAGGCATTCCGGTTCTGATTGCCGCCTGCGTCATTTATTATTTCACACATACCACGGTCGCTGGCGCGGTGCGCAATTCAAGGCAAACCCGCGGGCTTGCTGCGCAGGATCAAAACGCCGAATCTGTTGGAGTGTTGGCGCTTCAACAAACCGATCCGGATTTTAAGCCAGAGCAGTTTTATCAGCGGGTCAGCGGCGCATTTATGAAAATTCAGGAAGCCTGGTGCGCCCAGAATGTTGCGGCAGTGCGCCCCTTTATTTCCGATGGTGTGCACGAACGCTTTCGTCTGCAGTTTCTGGAACAGCAGGCCGAAGGAACGCGCGACCGCATGTCCGGCATCGCGATAGAACAAATTCAACTGGTGCAGGTTTCTTCGGATAATCTGTTTGATACCGCGGTGGTTCGGATTGACGCGGCCGCGGTAGATCAAACCATTTCAAGTGTGGATGGTCGCGTGATTTCCGGTTCCGGCGAAAGCAGTGAATTCGCGGAATACTGGTCGTTTCTGCGGGCACGCGGAGCTAAAACACTCGACAAAAATGGCCTGCTTGAGGGCAATTGCCCGAATTGCGGCGCACCGGTCGAACTCAATGCCGGTGCCGAGTGCCAAAGCTGTCATGCCCAGCTCCGCAGCGGCCAATATGACTGGGTGCTGGTGGAAATTACCCAGGAATCTGAATGGCGCGCGGAATTTGATCGCGCCCTGCCAGGCGTGCCGGAGATTCAGCGCCAGGACCCGAACTTTACTTTGGCGGACCTTGAGGACCGCGTTTCCGTGATCTTCTGGCGGAAAGTGCGGGCGGACAGAATTGGGAAAATTGACCCATTGCGGAAAGTCGCAATTAATCATTTCTGCGATGGCTACAGCAAATTGCTGAATGCCCCCGCAGGCGAGCGCGCCTTCTGGGGTAATTGCGCAATCGGATCGGTTCAAACGCTCGGTATCATTGCCGCCTCCGAGGCCGCACCACCCGCACCCTCCACCGATCTGCCGCCACCCGCCGGCCCGGCCGCGCTTATGGATCAGGCCCTGGTGGAAATTCACTGGTCCGGCAAACGCTGGCAGATTTTGCACAACAACCCCCCGCGCGCTACCCAAGATGCCATTGTCGCGCACAACCTGATGGTGCTGGGCCGTAAAGCCGGATTAAAAACCGATGCCAAATCAGCCATTTCTTCCGCCCATTGCCCTAATTGTGGCGCGCCAGTGACCGATGATATTTCCGACGCCTGTTCGTATTGCCATGCCGTTCTGAACGATGGATCGCGGGGTTGGGTGCTGGTGAACATGCTGCCGATGTCCGGTGACGCGGCACGCGAATTAACCCTTCGTCTGGCGACCAGCAATCAGATATTGCCAGACATCATTCAGGCCCAGCAGGCCGCTGTGCAACCCGGATTGCAGCAAATTGCGCCGCCTCCCCCCAGCGGTCTGCTGGCATGGATGATTGGCTCTGTGCTGGCCGATGGCCCGATAGACGCCGATGAACAGGCTATGCTTCAGGCGGTCGCGTCCCGCCAGAATGTGTCAGCGGAGCAACTCAACGTCATGCTTCACGCCGCGCGGGGAAATGCGCTGGATACGCACGAACCTGTATCCGTCGCGCAGGCCCAGGAATGGCTTGGAACCATGATTTCCGCCGCGCTGGGTTCAGGACGCCTGACGCCGCACGAAATTGAATTCTTCGGCCGGGTCGGGCAGAAATATGGCATGGGAGATTACGATGTGAAAATGCTGATCAAACGGGAACAGCAGTTGTTGTATTCCAACGCCGTGGATGCCTTGCGCCAGCGGCGAACCGCAGCCGCCAGCGGACAGTTGTAAATCAAATTCCAATTGTCTGCGGATGCCGCCGAATTGCGGCGATCGGTCAAGCCAGCCAGTCGACTATTTCTGATGCGTAATAGGTGATAATGAAACTGGCACCTGCTCGTCTGATGGCGTGCATGGTTTCCAGGACACATTGTTTTTCATCAATCCAGCCAGCGGACGCCGCCGCTTTGAACATCGCATATTCACCGCTGACCTGATACGCCGCACAAGGCACATCCACCACATTTGCAACGGCGTGAAGAATGTCCAGATACGGCATTGCCGGCTTGACCATAATAATGTCCGCACCCTCGCTTACATCCAGTCGGGCCTCGCGCACCGCCTCGCGGGCGCTGCGGCGGAAATCCATCTGATACCCACGGCGGTCGCCAAACTGCGGCGGAGATTCCGCCGCCTCGCGAAACGGGCCGTAAAAGCTGCTGGCATATTTAACCGCGTAACTTAGCAGCGACTTATCCATAAATCCCGCGCCATCCAGCGCGGCGCGTACGGTGCCGATGCAGTGGTCCATCATGCCTGACGGCGCGATGATATCCGCTCCCGCCTGGGCATGCAGGATCGCCTGCTGCGCCAGGTTCTCATTGGTGGCATCATTTGCCACGGTGGGATTCCGTGTACTGGCGCGGGCCGTGGCGGTCTTTCGCCGCCGGCTCTGGGCGCTGCGCTTGGGTTCCGGATGGTTTTCCAGCGCATGGCTCAGAATGCCGCAATGCCCGTGGTTTGTGTATTCACAAAAGCAAAGGTCCGTAATCGCCAGCATTTGAATACCCGCGTCACGCGCCAGACGCAGGGTGGTGCAAACGGCATTGTTCGGGTCGCACGCATGACTGCCATCAGCGTCTTTGTCGGTCGGATCCACAACGCCGAAAAGGATGTAGGCCTTCAGCCCGCGCGAGGCCATTTCGCCCAGTTCATCCAGCGCCAGGTCCGGAGACAATTGAAACTGGCCCGGCATGGAAAGAATCGGACGCCGAATATTTTCGCCACGGCGCACAAAAAGCGGTGCGACAAAATTGGCCGGGGACAGCGTGGTTTCCGCCACCATGTCGCGCAATAAATCAGAATGGCGCAATCGGCGCATACGAATTGGATGGTAAATTGTTGGTTTCATGCCCACTATCATACGTCCGGAGCCTGTGCTTTCCAATATCTCGGCAGGGACCCTCCATTGCCGTACTTTCCCTTTGTTGTCCGGCCTCCGGAGCGGACACTGGTCATATCAGGACTTTAAGAATTTCGTCGACCATTGCGTTAGGCCCATTTATCCATGCAAGCCTGGATAAAATGCGACTGCCGCCGGTATTCAATCAACGCCCAGGCCCATGTCGGCTCACACCGGTTCTTTAAGCGTCTCCGCTTTGGGCAGATCTTTTAAGCTGGCAAGGCCGAAGACTTCAAGAAAATGCTTCGTGGTGCCATACAACATCGGGCGCCCGACTTCTTCGGCGCGACCCACAATTTTTACCAGATTGTATTCCATAAGCGTCCGCAGAACTTCGCCGCATGCCACGCCGCGGATCGTTTCCACATCCACCCGCAGAATCGGTTGCTTGTACGCGACAATCGCCAGCGCTTCAAGGGCCGCCGGGGTCAGTTTGCCTTCGTCCCGTTTACGCATGAGCCGCTGCACATATTCAGCGTATTGCGGCAGTGTCAGAATCTGGTAGCCCCCGGCGCGTTCTTCAATCCGATAAGCCGCCTCCCGCTGCTGGTAAATGGCGTTCAACTCTTCTATCGCCTGTTTGACCGGTTTGGTGGAATCCAACCCGACGGTCTGCGCAAGTTTGCCGCCGGAAAGGGGTACATCACTGGAAAATAAAATAGCTTCCAGAACCTGCTGCAGCGGCATCTGATCGCCGGGCAATATTTCTTCCGAAACAGCCACAATCGAAACCTCATTGGTCGCGGACGGCGCATCTGTCGGTGCGGCTGCCAGAGTTTCCGGCGCAACATTGGCGCTTCCGCCGACCAGTTCTCCGGAGGCCTCTGTTGTGACATTGCTTTGCGATTCATTTTCCATGGCAAGAATCTATCCCACAACGCGGCCGGAGTCCAGCCTGATGATGTGCCACCCTGCGCAACCCGGTCTTGGCCATGCAAACAGGTTTAACAGGACAAACCGCGGATTTGGCCGAATTGGCAGGTGAGGGGGGACATCAGGTGATCGGCGACGGATCCCCCGGTTAAATTTTCGCAAATGAGTTCGGCGATGACCTTGTTTTGGGCAAATAATCCGCCAGTTGGCTCTGGCATTCCAAGGTAACAGGACAAAACCGCGGATTTCGCCGATGATCCGGATTCACGGGCAACAAGAGCGGGAGTCTATAAAATGCCTGTACGCACGGGATTACGACCGGACGACGGTTCGCCGCGATAAGGCGTTGATTTACGGCCAGGATATGGCCGCCCGGCATGGTAATCGTTCCAGCCGGTGGAAATCAGGACGGTGGCGGTGGTATCAACGCTGGGGAAACTCCCGATGGACAGGTCGCGTTAGGCGGCCCGCGAACTGACGGGCCGCAATATATAGCGCGGGGCGCAAAGGAGATTGGTCAGAAATGAGTCTAACAACTTCATATTTTCGGGCGTAGATAGGCAAGCAACCATTTTTACATTCTGCAGCGCCAATCCGTTTGGCCATCAGCCAGATGGCCAAACGGCGGAAAGTACAGCGGGAACCGGAGGAAATAGCAGCCGAACTCAACTGCCCGCTGCGTGGATGGATACCCAACTTTCAAGAGGTTACACCGGTTTTAGGCCGGTTGAAGATGTCATCGGTCCGTTGACTGGCGCGGAAATCAAAACCTCGGATAAAGAATCCCGGATCGCATAACATTGGCGGCATGCGACATGACCGCTGTCATGATGGCGATGACCTGCGATTGCTCGCAGTGACCATTCGTTGTCCAATTTACCAATTCGGCCGCAGCCCGTGCTTGCTACGGTTTTACCGGCCACCGAGCAATTGATAGGCGGAATTTGCCGCTACCAACGCGTCGGCTAAAGTACGCCCGGTGTGAATGATGTGGCCCATTTTTCGGCCAGCGCGCGGTGATTTTCCGTACAAATGCAATGTGGACCTGCCATCCGCCAGAATGGCTGGAAAGTCCGGTTCGCCGTTGGCCCATAAATCTCCCAGCAAATTCGTCATGACGCCGGGGCAAAGTATTTCAATTTCCGGAAGCGGCAGCCCACAAATTGCCGCCACGTGCATTTCAAACTGGCTGCGGCTGGCTGCCCGTAACGTTACATGTCCCGAATTGTGTGGCCGAGCCGCAAGCTCATTGACCAACACCCGACCGTCGGGCAAAACAAATTCTTCGACCGCCAGCAATCCCACCACATTCAATTGCCGTGCTACCGCCTCGGCCAGTTCAATGGCGCGGCGGGTTATCGAATCTGAAAATCCGCCGGGCATGAGCGTCTGATGCAGAATTCCACGGCGGTGTTCATTGCAAAAAACGGGGAAATGCGCCAGACGGTCGTCGGCGCTGCGGGCCACAATGACTGAGGCCTCGGCGGAAAATGTTATTCCAGCCTCCAACACAAGTGGCACACCACCTAGAGCGGTAAAAGCAGCGGAAGCCTGCCGGAAGTCTTGAAGCCATCGTTGCCCTTTTCCGTCATAACCTCCCTGCGCGGTTTTGCAGACGACTTTTGTGGCACCAGCGGCAAAAAGTTCATCCGCACCGCGGGTTGCCTGATCGGCACTTTCCGCGATGCGAAAGTCGCCCACCGCACGCTGGCCATCGGGTAATTTGAGATTGGCCAAGAAGCTTTTTTCAAGTCTCCGATCGCGCACCACACGCTGTATTTGCGATCCGGGCGCTACCCTCGCACCGGCCCGTTCCGCGGCACCCAGCGCATCGGGATTTATACTTTCGGCTTCCACCGTGATCACTTCCACCTGCCGGGCCAGCCGTGCCGCCGTCGCCGGGTCGGAGGGGTCGGCCACAAGATGATGGTCCGCCCAGCGCGCGATCGGGTCGCTTTCATGATTCGATACTCCCAGCGTGCGGTATCCCATCTGTTTGGCGGCTGCACAAAGCATAGACCCCAGTTGTCCGCCGCCCAGAATAGCAATTGTGGCACCGGGTTTTAATGGTAAATTGGAAGAATTGTCCATGTGTGAAGTTTCCATTGATGACCGGTCCGAAACGGCTCAGAGAGCGACGGTATCCTGTTCTGTTTTAGTCGTATTGTGCTGCCGCCAGGCTTGGTAGCGTTCATGTAATTCCGGGTCGGTTGTGGCCAGAATGGCCGCCGCCAGGAGGCCCGCATTGGTTGCACCGGCTTTGCCGATGGCCATGGTGCCCACGGGCACGCCGCCGGGCATTTGCGCAATAGAGAGAAGTGAATCTATACCGCGCAATGCCTTGCTTTGCACAGGTACGCCAAGTACGGGAACGGTTGTTACCGCGGCCACCATTCCCGGAAGGTGTGCCGCGCCGCCCGCTCCGGCGATAATCACGCGAATGCCCCGTTCGCGAGCTTCTTGTCCATAGCGCAACATTTTTAGCGGTGTGCGATGCGCGGACACAACCTTAATTTCATGCGGTATACCAAGTTCCACAAGAATTTCCGCCGCGTGGCGCATCGTGGAAAAGTCGCTTTTACTTCCCATGATCACGCCCACCAGAGGCTCGCCGGGTGGTTTGGTTGCCATAAAATACTCCTGCGTTCAGCGTCGGGACGGAACTTTTCCTCCCTTTCGCAATTTTGCGGCTTTTTCCTGTCCAGAGCAAGCTCGCATCACAATACTGGAAACCGGCTTGCCGCGAAATGTATTTAGCGATCTGTTACGCTTAAATTTTGGGGTGGGTCGCCCTTAATTCAGTCAACGCCTGCCGCTTAACCTGGCTGCGTACACCGACCTGATGGCGTGACAGAGTGGTGGCTTCCAAAAGCCCACCGCCCGACGGAGTGGCGGAACATCGCTCCTGTACAGCCCGCTCCGGTTATTTATTCTTTGTCTGTATGTGCCGTGTCATCTGTTGTTTTATGGCCGGTGGCCCCGGCGGCCCGTCGCTGGTATACTCCCTTCGAGTTTTTGATCGAGCCAGGAAAGCACCGTGTCAATACGATTTGTGGAAAAATTGGAACAACTGCATAATCGCTGTGTCAATATGGCCGCGCTGGTGCAGGGCGCAGTCGAGCAGGCCACACAGGCGGTTCTTAGTCGCCGTCCGGAAGTGGCCAATGCGGTGCTGGATAACGAAGCACAAATAGATGCCGAAGAGGTTGAAATTGAGCGGGCCGCCATTGACCTTCTGGCAATTCACCAGCCCACGCCAACCGACCTTCGGACCGTCTTTGCCATTGTCAAAATCAACAGCGATCTGGAACGTATTGGTGACTGCGCTTACAACATAGCCCAGATGGTGCCTTCGTTCGCCGGTCGCGCAGGTGAACTGCCGCCCGATCTTAAAAACATGGTCGAGGCCACCCTTAAGCAGGTCAGCGACACCACCCGCTGTCTGGGAATCAATGATTTCAGCCTGGCCAATGAAGTTTGTCGCGGCGATGACCTGGTGGATGCCCTGTACCACCAGATTTATCAGGACCTGCAGGCCGGAATGGTGGCCGATACGCAGCGCGTTCCGGCCGATCTGGCCCTGATTATGGTTGCCAAAAATCTCGAACGCATTGCCGATCATTGCACCAACATTGCCGAGGAAGTTGTGTTTCTGGTCCGCGGTCAGATCATCCGCCACGTGCATTAAATGCCATGCAGCCGTATTGAAAATGACGTCAGTGAATCGGCCAAATGGCCTTGCACATTTTAGACCTCTGGCACCTGGTTTATAAATTCGGCACGCGCCGCTTGTTTCCCGCCCGCGGTCTGGTAACGTAAGCGTACGCTTCCGGCGTGCGGCCGGTGGAATATAAACGTCCTTTGGAGGATCATGGATGATCCGGCAATATTTCTTCAATCACGTCCAACGGCATCTGGGGGATTCTTCGGCCTCGCCCAGACTGCGGTCTTGCGGCCATTCGCGGATTTTTCCAGTCATTTTTGCGATCGCATTCGTCAGTTTGGTCAGCGGTTGCCGGCAAAATTCCAATCGCATTGCCACGTTGCCCGCAGCTCCGCCACCCACGGGCTTTCATATTTCCGCCGCGCCGCCGGTACAACCAATTACCCCCATATTTCCGGCAGTGCCATCGATTTTGCCCAAGCCCGCGATTCTTGGCGCGGCTTATGCGCCAGTAATCATTCTGCCAGCGCACATGCCTCAGCCAATGATTCGCGTGAAAATAACAGCCGAATTGCCGGTTCCGCCGCACATTCGCGCGTGGCTTTACCGCGGGAAAATAAAAATTCTGCACCTGGCGGACGGCAAATTTATCGCTCTGAACATACTCCCAATGGAAGATTATCTGGCAGGTGTGCTTTCGCGGGAACTCTACCGCAGTTGGCTGCCCGCAACTTACCGCGCCCAGGCAATTGCGGCCCGCACTTACGCGCTTTACCAGATCGAAACCTTCGGCCTGACGCATCCGTGGGATGTTACTGGAACGCAAAGCTCCCAGGTTTATGGCGGAAAAAAGGCCGAAACCCGCGTCGCCTGGCGGGCCGTACGGGCCACACGCGGACTGGTTATGTACGGAGAATCCGACGGCCTGACGGGAATATTCTGCGCCTATTTTTCCGCCTGTAATGGCGGCGCTTCGCAAAGTGCCAAAGCTGCCTGGGGCGACCATGCGGTTTGCACTCTTCAGGGCCGGGTCTTTGGCGATCTGGACGCGAACTGTCCTGAATTCAACTGGCCTGTCAGGACGTATTCACTCGCCCAGATTACCGGCGCTATCCAGCACTGGGGACTGATCAACCACCTGGACTATCTTTCAGAACTTGGCCCGCTGGCGACGGTTCGCATTACCCGTCGGGATTCTCTCACCGGTCGTCCTATGGTGATTACCGTTACGGATGTGAATGGACATGTCGGAAAACTTCGGGCCGAAGAATTTCGTCTTGCGCTTCTGTTTGATCCGGACCCGACCGTGCGCGCGCCACCCAGCAGCTTTTTTGATATTCAAAGCGAAGGTCAGTTCATTCAATTGACCCATGGCCACGGAGATGGCCACGGAGTGGGTCTGTCCCAGTGGGGGGCGCAGGCGCTTGCCCGCGAAGGTTCCACAGCACGTTATATTCTGGATGTTTATTATCCGGGCAATACACTGCATCGCCTTTGGTAAACCCGCGTCGCGCATGGCCGCAATTCGCCAGTTGCCGCCGCCATAAAATCGTGCGCACCGACCGCGCACCCTGCATCGTTTCGTCAGCCGTGGCAGGGGGGTGATGTTAACCTCCGCATGCATTAAATCGATAGCATCGGCGGTGTGCTTCACGTATACTCCACGAAGTGGCAACGTGGTGGGATTTCTTAATCCATCGCGCCGTGTATGGTCATATATCCGCAGGCTGGAGTCATCTGATGCAACCGACGATCATTGTGCTTCCATCCCCCGAAGCTTTGGCGGTTGCTGCCGCCGGCGAAATTCTAAATCATGCGCGACGAGCCATCTCCGACCATGGCCGGTTTGTGATTGCTCTTACGGGCGGCAGCACGCCAGAAAAAACTTATAAGGAAATTGTCAGTCTTGGCCTTAAACAAAAGGCTGACTGGGTACGCTGGTTTGTGTTCATGGGGGACGACCGACACGTCCCATTGGAAGATTCCCGCAGTAATTTTGGCATGGCCATGCGGACGCTGCTTCACCACGTGCCAATTCCCGCCAATCAACTGTTTCCCATCCCAACTGAAATTCAACCGGTTCAGCGCTCCGCGAGCGAATACGACCGTACATTGCGTCAATTCTTCGGCACGGCGCCCCCGGTGTTTGATCTGATTCTTCTTGGCCTTGGCGATGATGGTCACACCGCCTCCCTTTTTCCCCATGCCCCAGCGCTTTCCTGCACGGCCGATCTGGTAACCAGCAGCCCGCCGGGGGTGCTGCCGCCACCGGTGGATCGCGTCACCTTCACATTTCCGCTTCTTAATGCGGCTCGCGCCGTACTGTTTCTAGTGGGGGGGGCGAACAAAGCTCGCACAATGGCTCGCGTGCTGGATCCCGCCGCGCAGGTGAACGAAGTGCCGGCGGCTGGCATACGCCCGGCGCACGGAACGCTTTGTTTTATGTTGGACTCCGCCGCCGCCGACGCTTTGCCGCCGACTCTGCCAATAAAAAGGGTCAATCCGCATTAAGCCACTGACCGGTCGGTGTCCCATGCATGCGGTTCGCGCAATTGCGGTTCCAATCAGATTGCTTTTTACTATCAAAGCGGGGGCTAGAGGGGACGTCGAATCATCGCGGCCATCCGACCGGTTATTCCATTGTCCCGTCGATGCGAGAAAAACCACTGTGTGTTGGCATATGTGCATAATCTGCATGTATCAATTTCCTTCAGACCGGCGCGGCGTAATTGGCTTTCTATCGCTTGCGGAAGATCGATATGCGGCTTGCCACGGGCACCTGTTTTGACGGCCGCGCTCAATCCGGCGCGTACAAATTCTGCGGCCACTTCGTGTCCCACCTCAAATGCCTCGGGACCTATCGCCGGTCCTATGGCCGCAACAATGTGTTCCGGCTTTGCGCCGAGTTTGCCTAATTCCAAAATCGCTTGCGCTGCGGCATTGGCCGCCGCGCCGCGCCAGCCCGCATGGATCGCCGCCACCATTGTTCCATCCAGTGTGGCCAGCAAAATCGGCACGCAATCCGCGACGCGCATGGCAAGCAGGACGCCGGCGGCATTTGACACAATGACGTCGGCCTCGGTCTGCCCGGAAAATTGCCTCAAAAGTATATCGGGCTGTTGGGTCAGTTCGCTGGTGCGCAGAACCGCAGTCTGGTTTCCATGCACCTGACGAACCCAGGCTACGGGTGTATCGGCTGATTGAATCGCCGCGGCCAGCCGCCGCTGGTTCGTCAGAATATTGGCCGCGGAATCCTGTGGTGTCGTGCCCTGCGCATTGCCCAGATTCAGCGACGCAAACGGGCCGCCTGAAACGCCGCCAATGCGCGTGGAAAACGCATGTGGTGCGCCCAATAGCCGCAGCAGACTGGATTGAAAATATTCCACCCCGTCGATTGTTTTTACCAGATCAAACATAGTCCGCAATAAGACAGTCCGGCTGCGGAAAAAGCAAGTCAGGCTTGCTGCCCCGACCTGGCCGCGGCTGACATAATTCAAATCCTGCGGGATCCCCTGTTCTCCGGAGTGGCTCGCCAGGCCGACTCAATCGGCATCCCCGGTACCGCGGAAGTGGAAAGTCGGGATTGGATCCGCAACGCTGGTCCGAAGAATATCTGCCATTGGAATCAATTAATTCGCGTTTGGTGTATTCTCCACTTTGCCAGTTGCGGCATGGGTCGCATCAGAATGGAAATTCAATGTCGTGTCCGCCGGCAATTCGCGAATATTGCTGATAAGGTTGATCCCTTTCTGCCAGTTTACGCGATAAGTAAATTCAATCATTTCATGTGGACGCAAGCTGGTTAAAGCCACCGATTGTGCCGCCGTATAATTCATCACCATCGCTGGCATGGGCGATGGCTGACCGTCTGGTCCCATAAAGTTTTTGATCGCCTGTGTTTTAATTGAAATCTCGCGACTCGCGGTATCCGCTGCGGGCAGTTGTTCAATGATGCCGCGCACGATGTAGACATCTGTATGCGACCGCGTTGCGCTGGCACCAGATGATACGTGCTTGTAATGCCTGCACCCGGCTGCAAATGCGCCCAGGTCCAGAATTAGTGCGGCTATCGCCAAAACCTTAAATCGGCCCGTTTTCATAGTTGTTTCATCCAGTTAATCGCAATTCTCTCTGCTTTTTACATGCAAAATTGTTCTATGGCAAGGGTGCCTGACACATTACGCGGCAGGTCTAAGTTTCCGATGGAGCAGGAAGTTATCCCAGCGGTCATCTTGGCTCAATCGTAGCGCCAAGAGCCAAGTGCGCATCTCCAGCGCCGCCGTCGAGCGATACGCGGCACGGATCGATCCAGCGTGACGACGCTGCTTCATACGCTGGTATAACCGTTGGCCGCAATAAGTTACTCGTCATCCCGTTTGTGGAGACCCCGCGTTTGGCCGGACCTAACCGATGCGCTATTTCGTGTCGATGATCACTTCCCGATTGCAGAAGAACATATATGCCGTGACCACCGCACATGGTGGCCACCGTGAACATGCTTAAAACCGTTGGCAGCGGATTCTTCATGGATTACATAAAGTCGCGCTATTTTTCAGCCGCGCGGATATTGCGATTTATTTGCAGTCGCTGGAAATCCGGAAGCATTTGACATTCACTGTGCTCGCCGCCATTCACCTCGTCCGCCGGCCCGGCGTAGCGCGGTGCATTGGTTTCACCCGAAAGTCCTAGGCTATGCATTTTATTCGGAAATGTCGCAAGCCTCTGACGCGTCGGCCCCGATTTGTTTCCAGTAATCGCAACAACCCGTCAAGAATGACCAGGCCTTTCGGGGCCAGGTCTGGATGAAATGATCGTCGATTTGTTGTGCGTGCAAACGTATACACGTATACAAGACTATAGAATGTGAATAAGCGAATTCTCCACTCCTCGGGCAATAATGGTTATAATTGCTTGAATTAAGCCTGCGTACCGCTGCACGCGCTGCCAACGGACTTTCAAATTGACCGTTTCCGCTCAGAACGCCAGGCTTAATCGCACTGTCGCCACTAAGGTATCAGGATACGCTCCGCCTCCGGTGTGAATAAAGTATTGTAGGTCGGGTTGCAGCGTGATGCCATTGCCAAAACTCAAGGCGTAAAAGCTTTCGAAATTCAGTTCATACGGTTTGGGTAAATTCGCCTGCGAACTGATGTGCACCCAATTATAGCCGAGTCCGAACTGATCCTGAGGCCTGGCCGGTATCAGTCCATTTCCTGTCAAACCTGCCGAGGACCACGAGTCGACACTGGCGCTGTCGGAAACCTGCGGGCTGCCGCCGCCGAGAGCAATGAATGCGGCAATGTGTTCGCCACCTCCTCCAGCCCAGAGGGTCTGGTCCAAGTAAGAGTAAACGGCCGCTCCCCCAGAATGCACCGCCCCGTCGGGCGTCGGCAGATGACCGGTACGCCAATTTCCGCCCGCCGCCACCACTCCCGGCATATTGTTCCCAAGGTGCCAGGAGTAATCCAGCTCACCAATCAGGGAAGGGCCGACGGGTAGACTCGTTGGCTCTAAAGTGTTAAGCGACTGATCAAAGGCTGATGAATGAAAACGGTCAAAATAATAGGCTCCGAACTTAAACGTCAGAGATCCATTCGGATCAACCACCGCAACAATTCCCGGTGCGGATATCGGATACAGCAGCAATCCGTTGATGGCGGGAAAGGCGGTCGGCGAATTGTTTATGAAATCGGCAGCGTCGGGCGGTTGGGCAAAAAAATCCGCTGCATCTTGGCGACCTGCGCGAATCTGAAGTAGATCGCCGAACATTTGATTGTAATAAAGCTCGTAGAGCGTACTGAATGGTGCCGCATCTATATAATCGAAATCCTGCAAAGCCCCCACCTGCGTCGAATTACCGCTTTGGCCCCAGAATCCAGCGTAATCGGCGTAAATAGTCCCGCCCGGCAGACCAAACATTTTTTTGGTATCAAGGCTGACATCCAAATTCACCAGTGTTCGCCATGCTTGATTCCGCGTGGCCAGGCCACCGGACAGGTTCCATGATCCATCCATGATCATCGTCCCGCCAAAGGTAACCCCGGCCTCCTGGAACTCGGGCCTGAGGCCAAACCAGTCTTCGGTTAAATCACCGGAATAATCGGGCGCGGCGGTAGCGGTTGCCGGTTGCGGTCCGGCCTGGGTTGCCGCCGGCCCGGTGGTCGGATCCACCACGCTTTGGGCACCTGCGGAACCGCAGGCCGCCGCGGATGCGACTGCCGTTAATAAGGTCAGAAATCCGGCCACATTCCGTGGTGATCGAACGATAGATACGGGGCGCGGAACTTGGAACATGATGAATTCTCCTTGTGGTTTGGTTTGACATTGCGGATCGATCTCTATGCACTCACGGCATCTCCGCACCAACGGAGGCCGGAGGCCGCAGGCACCGAACCCATGGCCAGAGGTTATACAAAGTAATACCTTACAGTGCAAGCGACTCGTATTATTTGGTAGTACCTTTTTGTTTTGCTTTGTCACCACGGCCGGCGGGGCGACTGGGGACCTGCTTCTGCAGTTATTGCCCTTTGCCGGCGAGGTCCGTGACATGCAGCTTGCGGGTGACGTGTTGGAGGCGGATGGTGTGGTCGCCCGTTGCACCGATGGCATTAACTGCTTCCTTGCC